>NZ_JBNCKR010000015.1:0-176812 GCF_049841645.1 Micromonospora sp. DT43
AGTTCTCAAAGAACAACCACACACCGATCAGACAACCCAACCTGTGGGCCACCATCCCGGGGCTTTTCGTTCCGCGTCCCCGCCGCTCGCGCGCCGGGCACTTTTACTACGTTACCTCACCGTCTTCGCCGTGTCAAACCGTGTGTCCCGGTCTGTCGTGCTTCGTACGGGTTGGCCCCGGCGCACTCACGCAGCAGCGAACCGCTGCGTCAGGTCGTCGGATTTGGCAGGCCGGCCGCTGCGGTCTCCCGCAGTCTCGCCCGGTGCCCTGCCGGTCGTGAACCTTACCCGGTCGGTTCCGCTGCACCAAATCCGCCTCGCGGCTGATCCGGTGAGCCCCGCCCGAACCGCGTCCCGCAGAGGCGAACCCCTGCCTGACCCGGTTACCTGCCCGATCCGGTGCTCCAGGTCTTTCGCCCTGTTTGCCCCGTTCCGCGCTGGCAGAGAGAAAGTTACGCGTCCGTGGGTTTGATCGTCAAATCGGTGGGTGGCGTCCCGCGTCACACTCGTTCCCGTCCGGCCCCGATCAACCACGCGGAGCCCCGTTGAGCTGCGGCGGAGGTCAGGGCGACTGCCGTCGGCGGGCGGCGAACCAGGCTCGGATGCCGAGTACACCGACTGTCGTCCCGATGGCCAGGGACGCGGCGATCAGCAGGGCGTGCACCCAGAGGAAGCTGGTGGCGGCGCCCTCGGCCACCGTGCCCGAGGCCCAGGATCGCGGGTCCTTCCAGATGGCGACAGCGAACCTCGGCCAGATCACCCAGGTCCAGATACCAACCCCGACCAGGAAGAGCGCCCACCCTCGCGACAGCACCATGGCAGCCGAGTATGCCAGCGCATCCCCTCCGCGAGCTGGCCAAGGACGTCCGCGAGCCGGGCCAAGGACGTTCTACGAGCTGCCCATGGACGCGATGGGCGCGACAGCCGGGCCGCACCCGCGACCGGGCTCGCACCCCGGGTGGTCCGTTTCCGGCCGCGCCCGGGTGGGCACTGCGAAGGAGGACAGCTGAGAACCGTCCCCCGGAGGTGCCGGTGCAACCCTCGATTTTCAATCCCTGGGCCTGGCGCGACCCCTCCGCCCTCGCCGGCGGATACACGCAGGCCACCCCCTCGGCCACTCCGCCGGACGGCCCGGACGGTGTGCACGACGGCCCCGACGCCCCCGGCCCCGGCACTCCGGTGGACCTGGTCGGCTACCACGTGCAGGCGAGCGACGGGCGCATCGGCACGATCGACGAGGCCAGCGACGAGGCCGACGCCGGACACCTGGTGGTGGACACCGGGCCGTGGATCCTCGGTCAGAAGGTGCTGCTGCCGGCCGGCACCGTGGAACGGGTCGACCACCTGGACCGTGTCGTACACGTCGACCGGACCCGGCAGGAGATCAAGGACGCGCCGCCGTACGACCCGGATTCGACCGACCAGGAGTACCGGGACCGGGTCGGCAGGTACTACACGGACCGTCACCTGCCCCCTCGGGACTGACACCCCGGTAATGTGAGGCCGTGGTCCGGACGGGCAGTTGCGTGTCGGAGGCCGTCGCTGTGGTCGACGGTCTGCCACGCGGTGTCGTGCCCGTATTCCCGATCAGCTCCGGCGACGGCCGTGAGCACTTCCTGGACGTACTTCGTGCCGGTGGTCTGCGGTTCCGCGCCGGCGCGCGATGGCGGACGGCTCACTGAGCCCTGTTTCCGCTGACCGAGGGGGCGAGTCCGCCCCGCTCGGCGCGCGCCCACGCGTGACCCACCTACCCGCACGAAAGGCGCCTCGCCATGTCCATCGCACGCATGCTCACCGGCGACCGGCCCACCGGCCGCCTGCACCTCGGCCACTACGTCGGCAGCATCGCCAACCGGGTGCGGCTGCACCAGCGCTACGAGAGCTTCTTCATCATCGCGGACCTGCACATGCTGACCACCCGCAACCGCCGAGAGGACATCGACCAGGTCTCCGGCAACGCCCGCGAGATGGTGACCGACATCCTCGCCGCCGGGGTCGACCCGGCGCGCGCCACGTTCTATCTCCAGTCGGCCATTCCGGAGGTCGGGGACCTCAACACCCTCCTGCAGAACCTGGTGACCGTGCCCCGGCTGGAACGGGTGCCCTCGTTGAAGGACATGGCCCGCGACGCCGGCAAGGAGGAGATGCCGTACGGGCTCCTGGGTTATCCGGTGCTCCAGGCCGCGGACATCCTGTGCGTGAAGGGTGAGGTGGTCCCGGTCGGCCGGGACAACGCCGCGCACGTCGAGGTGACCCGGGAGATCGCCCGCCGCTTCAACCACCTGTACGGGCCGGTCTTCCCGGTGCCCGAGCTGATCCCGGCGGACACGCCGAGCCTGGTGGGCACCGACGGCACGGCCAAGATGAGCAAGAGTCGGGGTAACGCGATCGCGTTGTCCGACGACGCGGCCACGGTGCGCCGCAAGGTGCGCGGGATGTACACCGACCCGAACCGGGTGCGGGCCGACGTGCCGGGGACGGTGGAGGGCAACCCGGTCTTCGCGTACCACGAGGTGTTCAACCCGGACCGTGCCGAGGTGGCCGACCTGGCCGACCGTTACCGCGCCGGGAAGGTGGGTGACGTGGAGGTCAAGGAGCGGCTGGTCGTCGCGTTGGAGACGTTCCTGGCGCCGATCAGGGAGCGCCGCGCCGCGATCGAGGCCGACCGGGGGCTTGTCGACAGGCTGATCGTCGAGGGCACCGAGCGGACCCGGCAGGAGGTGCGTCAGACCGTGGCGGAGGTACGCCGGGCCATGGGGCTGACCGGGGCGTACCAGCAGATACGGCGGCGGGCCGAGCGGAGCCGGCGGCGGACGGACGCGCCGGCCTGAGGCGGCGGCCACGATCGGGTCTCCCCATCCGGACGGGGAGACCCGACGTGCCCTCCGGAGGGCGCAGAATGCCAGGATGAGGGGGATTCGTCCGGTCCCGGCCGGTGACGCGCACCGGACGACGATGTTCGAGATCTTCTTCGACCTGGTCTTCGTGTTCGCGCTCACCCGGGTCATCACGTTCATGGCGCAGCCTCCGACCGCGCTCACCCTGGCCCAGGGGCTGCTCCTCCTCCTGTTGTTGATCTACTCCTGGGGCCCGTACCTCTGGCTGGGAAACCTGGTCCGCGCGGACATCGGCCCCGCCCGCGCGGCCACCCTGCTGGCGATGGCCGCGATATTCGTGGCCGCGCTGGTGCTGCCGGACGCCTGGCGGCAACGCCCGGGCCTCTTCGACCCGCCGCTCACCCTCGCGCTGGCCTACCTGGTCACCCGGGCGGTGCAGCTCGTGGTGCTCCTCTGGGCGAGCGCCGACGATCCACAACTGCGCTCGACCCTGCGGTTCTTCGTCGTGCCGGTCACCGCGGCCTGGCTCCCGCTCGTCGTCGGCGCGCTGCTCGGTGGCGTCGCCCAGACCGCGCTCTGGACGGTCGCCTTCCTGGTCGACATCGGCGGCTCCCGCGTCGCCTCCGTCTACCGTCCCTGGCCACTGCGCAGCCTGAACCACTTCACCGAACGGTTCGGACTGGTGCTCATCATCGCGCTAGGCGAGGCGTTGATCGCCGCGGGCACCGGGCCGAGGACGATGGCGCCGACCGGGGCCGGCCTGGTCGCGGCGCTGCTCGGCCTCGTCGTCACGATCTGCCTGTGGTGGCTCTACTTCGACCGGCTGGCACCCGCCGCCCGGCAGTCCGTCATGCGCGTACCCGCCGAACGGCGTTCCCACGTCGCCGGCGACGCGTACGGCCTCGCGCACACCCCCCTGATCATCGGCACCATCTACGTCGCGCTCGGCATCGAGCAGGTGCTCGGCCAGCTCACCGAGGAGCCGGCGCACACCGCCCGGTTGAGTTGGTCCTCCGCCACCGCCCTCTACGGCGGTGCCACCCTCTACCTGCTCGGACGGCTGGTCTTCCGCCGGCTCACCCTCCGTGCCGTACACCCGGGGCAGGGTGTCGCCGCGCTGCTGCCGCTGCTCCTGCTGCCGGTCGGGCGGTCGCTGCCCGCGCTTGCCGAACTGGCCCTGCTGACCCTGCTGCTGATCGCCGTAACCTGGTACGAGCGGCGGATCGACAGGCGTGGCGAGCTGGTCGAACCGGCGCGACCGGTGCGCCCCTGAGCCTCGGAAAAGTTCCAGGTGCCGTGTCGACATCCCGGGCTCTCGTTCGTCGTCATGCTGTACGGCGACCCCGCCGCACCGAGAGGAGCCGAAACGTGAAGTACATGCTGCTGTTCATGACCCCCGCGGCCGACGGCGAGGCCGGCAACGGGTGCACCTTCGAGGACTGGGTCCGCTACGACCGGGAGATGAAGGACGCCGGGATCTGGGTCTCCGGGCACCCGTTGCAGGACCTGACCACCTGTACGACGGTGCAGGTCGGCCCGGACGGCGAGCGTACGATCACCGACGGGCCGTTCGCCGAGACCCGCGAGGTGCTCGGCGGGTACGACATCATCGACGTGCCGAACCTCGACGTCGCGCTGGAGTGGGCGGCCCGCAGCCCCGGTGCCATCGCCAGCGGGTCGGTGCAGGTGCGCCCGGTCGCCGAGATCGAGGTCGAGGTCTGACCGTGACGGGCGCGGAGGCGACAGCCGGGGTGGAGGCGGTGTTCCGGGAGGAGCACGGCCGGCTGCTCGCCTCGCTCGTACACCGCTTCGGCGACCTCGACCTGGCCGAGGAGGTCGCCTCCGAGGCGATCGAGGCGGCGCTGACGCACTGGCCCGTCGACGGCGTCCCGAGCCGGCCCGGCGCCTGGCTGCTCACCACGGCCCGCCGCCGCGCCGTCGACCGGTTGCGCCGCGACCGGGTGCTGGCGACGCGGCTGGCCGTACTCCAGGCGGAGGCCGAGCGGGCCGACCCCGCGCCGCCCGCCGACGTGGACCCGGACCTGCCCGACGACCGGTTGGCGCTCTTCTTCACCTGCGCTCACCCGGCCCTGCCCGCGCAGGACCGCGGGGCGCTCACCCTGCGCTTTCTCGCCGGGCTCACCACGGCGGAGGTCGCGCGGGCCTTCCTGGTGCCGCACGCGACGATGGCCCAGCGGCTCGTCCGGGCCAAACGGAAGATCCGCGACGCCCGCATCCCGTTCCGGGTGCCCGGCGCGGACGAGCTGCCTGGACGCCTACCCACGGTGCTCCAGGCCGTCTACTCGGTCTTCACCGAGGGGTACGCCGCCAGCTCCGGCCCCGATCTTCAGCGGCCCGACCTCGCCGAGGAGGCCATCCGGCTGGCCCGGATCCTGCGCCGGCTGCTGCCCGGCGAGCGGGAGGTCGCCGGGCTGCTCGGGTTGCTGCTGCTGGTCCACGCGCGGCGTGCCGCTCGGACCGGACCGGACGGCGCGGTGGTCCTCCTCGACGACCAGGACCGCGCACGGTGGGACCACGCGATGATCGACGAGGGGCGCTCGCTGGTGGTTGTCGCGTTGACCGGCCCGGCGCCCGGGCCGTACGGCGTGCAGGCAGCCATCGCCGCCCTGCACGACGAGGCCGCCGACGTGGCCAGCACCGACTGGCCCCAGGTGGTGGCGCTCTACGACGTGCTGCTCGGGATGGTCCCCTCACCTGTGGTGGCGCTGAACCGGGCTGCGGCCGTGGCGATGCGGGACGGGCCGGACGCCGGGCTCGCCCTGCTGGACGGGTTGGCCGAGGATCCGCGTCTGCGCGGCTATCACCTGTACCCCGCGACCAGGGCGGACCTGCTGCGTCGGCTGGGCCGCCTGGACGAGGCCGCGACGGCGTACCGGGCGGCGTTGGCGCTTGTCGGCACCGAGCCGGAACGGGCGCACCTGCTGCGCCGGTTGGCATCCGTCACCGGGGACTGAGCGGACGCCCGCTGTACCCTTCCCCGATGACTCTGCCTCTGCCGCCCGGTGAGTTCGCCGCGTACCTGTTCGACTGCGACGGCACCATCGTCGACTCGATGCCGCTGCACTACGTGGCGTGGCAGCGGGCGCTCGACGAGTGGGGCTGCGAGTTCCCGGAGGATCTCTTCTACGCGTGGGGTGGCCGGCCGACCGCCGACATCATCGTCGCGCTGAACGAGCGGCACGGCCTGGCGATGCCGGTGGCGACAGTCGTCGAGAACCGCGAGCGCATCTTCCAGGAGCTGCTGCCGCAGGTCACCGCCGTGCCCGAGGTGGTGGCGCACATCCACGACGCGCACCGCCGGGTGCCGTTCGCCGTCGTCTCCGGCAGCACCCGCGCCACTGTCACCGCCTCCCTCGACGCGCTCGGTCTGCTGGACCGCTTCGACGTGCTGGTGTGCGCCGAGGACTACACAAGGGCCAAGCCCGACCCGGAGGCGTTCCTGCTCGCGGCGCGGCAGCTCGGCGTACCCCCGGGCTCCTGCCTGGTCTTCGAGGACACCGACCTGGGCATCCAGGCCGCGACGGCGGCCGGCATGGCGTCGGTACGCGTGCCGCAGCAGCGCGTCGGCTGACGTCTCAGGCGATCGTCAGCAGCAGTTTGCCCAGGTAGGAGGTCTCCAGGCGCTTGTGCGCCTGGTGCACCTTGCCCAGCGGGAACGTCTCGGCGACGTGCACCACGAACGGTCCTGCCTCGATGAGCTCGTTGAGGCGCTGCAACTGTTGGCGGTTGGCCACACCGTCGTACGCCCGGACCGTCACACCGGACCGCTCGCGCGGTTCCGGCCGCACCCCGTGTGCGTACGCGACGACCGCGCCGTCGGAAAGCGTCTCGGTGAGCCGGTCCAGCGTCTTGCCGCCGGCCATCGCCAGGATGCCGCCCACCCCGCCCGGGGCGGCGTCCCGGATCGTCGCGAGCACCTCGGCGGGGTCGGCGTGCCCGTCGAGAGACACGTCGGCGCCGAGGCGGGTCACCAGCGCCACCCCGTCCGGGCCGGAGGCCACCGCTATGACGTTGAGGCCCTGCCGCTTGGCCAACTGCACGGCCAGGTGACCCTGCCCGCCGCTCGCGCCGAAGATCAACAGCCAGGCGCCGCGCGGCAGGCTGAGCGTGTCCAGCCCGGCCAGCGCGGTAAGCGCGTCGGTGGACATGGCGCCGGCGTGCTCGGCCGGCACACCGTCGGGCAGCCTCGCGGCGTACTCGGCCTTGACGGCCGCGTACTCGGCGTAGAAGCCGCCCTTCGGTCGGGTGGTGGCCGAGACGTAGACCAGGTCGCCCACCGCGAGGTCGGTCACCTGACTGCCGGCCGCGATGACGGTTCCGGCGCCGTCCGAGCCGGGCACGATCGGAAACTCGCTGCCCTCGGGCACCAGCACGCCTTGGCGCTCGTACACGTCCCACACCCCGACGCCGGCGCTCAGGACCCTGATCAGCACCTCGTCGTCTGCGGCCTCCGGCACCGGAAGTTTCCGCAGGGTGATCACCTCCGGCCCGCCGAACTCGTCCAGGGCCGCAGCCTGCATCCGCTCTGGCACGTCCGCGTCAACCATGTGGACTTCCTCTCCGGGCCGGCGTCACCGTCGCAGCATGCCGGGTCGGCGGCGGGCCCGACCCGGTGCTGAGTGCCGTTCACCCACAAGGGCGACAGTGGTGGTCGGGTGTCACCGTCGACCTGATCCGACGCGCGGTCCCCGCCGGACGTGGCGGCGCTGAGAAGAGGCGTTCAGGACGTCTTCGGCTCCCGACCGCCGAGGGCCTGCGCGACCGCGTCACGCACCCGGGCGTCCTCGCGCGCCCGGCGCTGCGTCCGGCTGCGGCGGCGGTACAGGTACGCCCCGACGACCAGGGCGATCAGCACGACGAGCGCCAGGACGACAGTCCACGGCAGGGCCCAGCCGTGCGCCGTGGCCTCCACCGTCCTGAGCGAGGTGGTGGAGCCCGACGCGTCGGTGAGCAGCGGAGTGACGGTGGCGGTCGCCGCGAGCCGGACGGCGGGAGCGACACCGCGGACGGGCACCGTCACGTCCCAGCTCTCGCCCGGCAGCAGCTGCGGTGGCGCGGCGATGTCACCGGCCCGGGCACGCAGTACGCCGAACGGACCCGAGACCGAGACTGCCTGCTTGCCGGACAGGGCGGCGTTGCCGGTGTTGCGGATCGTGTAGGCGACTGTGGCGTCACCCTTGGCGAGCGGGTTGGACGACCCGTCGTACGTCACGTGGAGGTTCTCGATCGCGAGGTTCGGCTTCAGCTCGCCGCCGACCCGCAGCGAGATCCGGATGCCGAGGCGCCGGTCCACGTTGATGCCCTCGGCCTGGTCGGCCTGCGTCAGCGTGGTGAGGATGCCGCCGACGTGGTCTCCGGGGGTGGCGTTGGCGGGGACGTTGATCGTGAAGGGGACCTGCGCGGTCTTTCCGGGCTGGACCACGACGCTGCCGGCGCTGGCCTTGACCCACGCGCCGACCGCCACGGACTTCTTGTCCCTGGTGAGCAGGTCGAGCTGCCCGGCGTCGGTGGTGAAGCCGTCGGCGGCGTACACGGCCAGGGTCAGCGGTGCCGGGCCACGGTTGGCCACCACCATGGCGTCCTCGACGGCCCCACCGGGGTTGACGTTGTAGCTGTAGCTGGACCGGGCTTCGCCGTAGCTGTTCGAGGCCGTCCGAACCGTCCAGGCGACGTTGCCGTCGGCCGCTCGGGCGGGGCCGGTGCCGACGCCGGCTGCCGCGACGACGGCGAGCAGGGACAGCGCGGTGGTACGAACGAGTGTCTTCCAGCGCGTTACGGACGGTTGCATGTCGGATCCTTGAGGTGATCTTGGGAGTGGGCTAACCGGTGGCGGGGCAGGCACCCGAAGGTGCCTGCCCCGCCCGGTGGAACAGGTTCTTCTCAGCTGCTCAGCGCAGTGATCGTGAGGGTGGTGCGGTAGCTGCCCTTGGCGATGCTGTCCGGGATCTTCAGGTCCAGGTCGGCACCGAGCTTGGCGCCGCCCCGGGGGTGACCCTGAACGGCCGCGCCGAGCCCGCTGGAGGCCGAGAGGCCCTTGCCCTGGTCGTCGAGGGACGACAGGACGGCGGCGCCGGCCTGGGCGCCCGCGCCGGCGTCCAGGACGTACGGGGTCCAGCCCAGGTACGAGCCGGAGAACGTCTTGTCGGCGTCGGAGAAGTCGCCGACGCTTGCCGAGATCGACCACGGGGCGAGCGAGCGGCGGCTGTCCGACACGAGGATCGGGTTGATTTTGCCGGTCGCCTCGAAGTAGGTGCCGTCGCGCTCCTGCGCGGTGCCCAGGTCGACCAGACCGTTGTAGCCGTCGATCGTCCAGCCGAACTCGCCAGGCGCCGCGTTGGGAACGTTCACCTGGATGGCCTGGCCGTCACCGTGGTACGGGTGCACCGTCACCTTGTCGGTGACCGAGCCGACCGGCTGACCGTCCGGGGTGTTGACGCAGGAGAGGCCCTTCTCCACTGCCGCGTTCGGGGCCGCGCAGGTGCCGCTGCGCACGTTCGCCAGGACCAGCTTGTCGCCGCGCACCTGCACCTTGACGTAGCTGCGGACGTGCTCCTGGTTCTGCGACGAGTTGTACCAGTACTTGTCCGGGTCCAGCGGGTCGGCGCCGTTGCCACGGATGCCCGTACCGGTGTCGTCGGGCTTCTTGATGTCGTAGTACTTCGAGCCGGACGCCGAGTTGGCAGTCACGTAGATGACGCCACCCGGGCCGGGGTAGACCTCGGGCGCGCCGGGCTTCTCAGCCGGGTTCTCCTTCTGGCCGTTCTTGATCGAGTAGCTGCGCGAGTAGCTGTGGTCGTGGCCCTGCAGCACCATGTCGACGCCGAGGTTGGAGAAGGCGGTGGTGAAGTCCTCCCGCCGCTGCTTGTTGTCGGTGTCGGTCGCGTGGCTGGCCGGGGAGTAGATGGAGTGGTGGTAGACGAGCACCTTCCACTTAGCCTCGGAGCCGTGCTTCTTGATGACGTCGGTGACGTACGCGACGTGCGCCGCGTCGCCGCCGGCCGAGCCGTCCGCCGGGTTGGCGTAGCTGTTGCTGTTCAGGTCGATGAACAGCACGTCCTTGTGGATGAACCAGTAGTCGCCACCGGACCGGGTCGCCTGGTCCCCGTTGTAGTACTGGGCCGAGCGGTCGGTGTTCGGGGTGAAGTGGTGCTGCTCGTAGGCCTTGCCACCGACGTCGTGGTTACCGATGGTGGCGACGAGGGGGACCTGACGCAGCTGGTCGGGGGCCAGGAACGACGTCCACTGGCCCTCGTCGTTGGCGCTCTCCACGTGGTCGCCTGCGGAGACCAGCAGCTCGGCGTTCGGGTTGGCGCCGGTGGCGACCTTCAGGGTCTCCTCCCAGCCGGCCTGGTCCTTGAGCCGGTCACCGGAGGAACCGATCTGCGGGTCACCGAAGAACAGGAAGTCGTAGTCGCCCTCGAAGTCCTGGGTCTTGAAGGCGTACGCGGGCGACCAGCTGCCCTCGGCGCCGACCCGGTACGAGTACGCCGTGTTCTCGCGCAGGTTGCTGATCGTGGCGTGCCGGTTGAAGCCGGTCGTGGAGGTGTTCGCCGCGCCGACCGCGTCGAAGCTGACGGCGTTCGCCGGGAACTCGCCGTTGACGATCTCGGCGGTCGGGGCGAGCTGGATCTTCTGGGCGGTGTCGGCCGAGGAGTACCAGGACACGATGCGCTGGGTCTCGTTGGCGCCGACGCCGAGGACGATCCCGGACACCGTGGTGGGATCGGCGGCGCTGGCGGCGGTCAGCAGACCGCTACCGAGGGCCGCGCCCATTCCCAGGAATCCGGCTACGACCCCGGCGACAACGCGCCGCCGCACGGGCCCGGGGGCCCGTGTCGAGGTGCTCAATGTCATCGACATTGTTCCCTTTTCGAATAGAGAAATGGATTGTTCTTCACCCGACGCCGGGGAAGCAGTTCAAAACTTTCTGCGGCCGATGAACCCGTCATGAACGTGATCTTGCGAATGGCTGCACTTCACGAAGTGGTTAGCCGTACTCAGGATCCGGTGACGCGCTGAACAAACCAGATCAGCCCCATGATGGACACTGCCGCCGAAACGGCACCGGTCACCCAGAGACCCGCTTTCGGCGCACGACGACGCAGCACGAACAGCAACGGGAAGACCGCGGCGATAATCGTCAACTGGACGACCTCGATACCGACGTTGAACACCAGCAGCGACCACAGCAGCGTCCACGACCACGCCTCGTCGATGCCCAGCGCGCCCGCGAAGCCCAACCCGTGCACGAGGCCGAAGCAGAAGACGACCCCGAGGCGGATCCAGCCCCGGCGGTCCAGGCTGAGGTGACCACGCCCGGCCGTCTCCAGATCGCCCGCGTGGTCACCGCGCCGCCAGATCCCCCACAGGTGCCAGCCGGCCACGATGGCGATCGACAGCGCGATGACCGGCTCCACGACCCGCGCCGGCACCTCGACCAGGCCGAGTGCGGCGAGCAGGAACGTCACCGAGTGCGCCAGGGTGAAGCTGGTGGCCGCGAGCACGATCTCCCGCAGACGCCGCGACCCGGCGATGAGCGCCAGCAGGAAGAGGATGTGGTCGATTCCGGACAGCAGATGCTCGGCGCCCAGCAGGAAGAACTCACCGAACCGCTGGTAGGCGGTCTGGGCCGTCGAGAAGGACGGATTGGCGGCGTCGAGCGCGGCGCTGCCGGAGCGGCCGTCGATCTCGTAGGTGACGATCGTCTTGGTGCCCTTGACGTACGCCTCGTCGTCCGGGAAGAGACCGCTGCGCACCTCGTGCTCGTCGGCGCGCTCGGCGCAGGTCCAGTCCAGCAGCAGGTCCGCGTACGGCACCCCCTCGCGCGCGCCGATCGTGGCGTCACGCACCTGGGTCGGCTGGCAGGCCACGCCTCGCGCGGTCACCGAGAGGCGGTCGGCGACATACCGCAGGACCGTCGGGGCGTGCGCCTTCAGGGCTGCGGCCTGGGCCGCGGAGTCGCCCGCCTCGAAGGCGGCCGTTCCCACCCGAAAGAGCGGATCGTCAGCACCGGAATCGGCGGCCGACACGACTAGGAGGTCGTATTCGAGCTCCACCTCGGAGCGAATGTGACCCTCGTCTCCGGCGGTAATTTTCGCGTAAACGGTCGATGAGAAGCCGTGCGCGAACGCCGGTCCGCCACCCAGAAACGGAAGCACCGTCGCAAAAAATGCGACAACGGCGACGACAACGGTACGGCGGATGTGCACCAGCATGCGACTCCCTCGGTTGGCCAGTGCACGCTGCACCCCGTGGGTGAACACCAACCCGCCCGCCGACGAACCGATGGCGAACAAACACCCGGGGCGACCGTCCACGGATTGGTGGCGTTCGGATCTGGGATAGGAATACGAGGCGTACGCGCACTTCCCGCCACCATCCGAAAGGACGATCACCTTGCGCCCCCCGCTTCGGGTCGTCGCCCTGTTGGCCGCGACCGCCGCGCTCCTCGCCGCCTGCAACTCCGGCGACGACTGGTCCCAACCGCGTCCCGCGCCCAGCGCCGTCGGCTCGCTCGGCCCTGGATTCGTCGACACCTCGACGCCGCCCGCCCCGGAGGCGACGATCACGCCGCGGCCCGGATCGTGGGCCGACGTCCACCCGTCGAAGGACTACCGGGTGGTGCTGCTGACCGCCGGCACGGACGCACCGACCAAGGCCCTCGTGACGGCGGTGCGGGACTGGGCCGACGACGAGCACGTCGACCTGAGGACCGTCGTCGTCGACAACGCGCACGACGCGGTCCCCAGCATCAGCAAGGCCATGGAGATGGGCCCGGACCTCATCGTCAGCGCGGGCAACGAGCTCATCGACGCCCTCGCGCTGGTCACCCCGAACCACCTGGACGAGAAGTTCCTGGTGGTCGGCGCCGAACTGGCCGAGCCCACCCACAACGTCACAGCCGTCGACTGGGACGGAGCCTCGTACCGTGGCGAGGGGCTCGGCATGTCCTCGTCGTACGACGCGGGTTCGTTCACGGCCGAGCGCTGCGCGGACGCCGTCCGGGCGGGCGTGGCCGCCGTGCTCAACGACCTGACCGGGATCGTCGTCTGGCTCTGACGAATTGGTCGATGACAATGTTATCGATAACCCTCGCCCCTCCCGACGAGCGCGGCGGCCGCGGCGGCGACCTGGCGCAGCACACCAGGACGACCCTGCTGACGTGCCCGAACGGCCGCACGGCTGCGCCCGTCCGCCTCCAAGGCATCGAGGTTGATGGTTTGGGAGCGCTCCCGTAACATGACCGACGCGGCTGTTAACGCTCACCTAACAATGATCCCCACGAATGTGGAGGCCGCCGTCCCGTCAGGAGGGTGCTTGATGACCATATTCAGACCGACCAATGTGGGCCTCGTCTCGGCCGGTGTCGCGTTGCTGGCGTCCGCCACTGTCGTCGTGGCAATGCCGGCAGGTGCCGCCGCTGCGGGCTGCTCGGTGAACTACGCCGTGTCGTCGCAGTGGCAGGGCGGGTTCGGCGCCAGCGTGACGATCACCAACCTGGGCGATCCGTTGAGCAGTTGGGCACTGACGTGGTCGTACGGCGCCGGGCAGACGGTCACACAGTCGTGGAACACGGCGTTGACGCAGAGCGGTGCCGCGGTGACCGCACGCAACGCGAGCTACAACGGGTCGGTCGCGACCAACGGCACTGTGTCGTTCGGCTTCAACGGGTCGTGGACGAGCAGCAACCCGGACCCGACGAGCTTCGCCCTCAACGGCGTGACCTGCAACGGTGGGACCACGCCGACACCACCGGTGACCGACACGCCCGCACCGCCGACGAGCCCACCGCCCACCAGCGCGCCGCCCACGACCCCACCGCCCACGACCCCGCCACCAACGACGCCGCCACCCACCACGTGTGACCTGCCGTCGTCGTACCGGTGGTCGTCGACAGGTGCGCTGGCGCAGCCGAAGTCCGGTTGGGTGTCGCTGAAGGACTTCACCGTCGCCCCGTACAACGGCCGGCAGCTGGTCTACGCCACGACCCACGACTTCGGCAGCCGGTGGGGCTCGATGAACTTCGGCCTGTTCACCAACTGGTCCGACATGGCCTCGGCCAGCCAGAACACCATGAACAGCGGCACCGTGGCGCCCACCCTGTTCTACTTCGCCCCCCGCAACATCTGGGTCCTGGCCTACCAGTGGGGCGGCACCGCGTTCTCCTACCGCACCTCCACCGACCCCACCAACCCCAACGGCTGGTCCGCCGCGCAGACCCTGTTCACCGGCAGCATCTCCGGCTCCGGCACCGGCCCCATCGACCAGACCCTCATCGCCGACAGCACCAACATGTACCTGTTCTTCGCCGGCGACAACGGCAAGATCTACCGCGCCAGCATGCCGATCGGGAACTTCCCCGGCAGCTTCGGCAGCAACTACACCACCATCATGAGCGACTCCACCAACAACCTCTTCGAAGCCGTGCAGGTCTACAAGCTGCAGGGCCAGAACCGCTACCTCATGCTCGTCGAGGCCATCGGCTCCCAGGGCCGCTACTTCCGCTCCTTCACCGCCACCAGCCTCGGCGGCACCTGGACCCCCCAGGCCGCCACCGAGAGCAACCCCTTCGCCGGCAAGGCCAACAGCGGCGCCACCTGGACCAACGACATCAGCCACGGCGAGCTGATCCGCACCAGCGCCGACCAGACCTTCACCGTCGACCCCTGCAACCTGCAACTGCTCTACCAGGGCCGATCCCCCAGCTCCAACGGCGTCGACTACGGCCTGCTGCCGTACCGCCCCGGCCTGCTCACCCTGCGCCGCTGACGCTCCACCACCCATGACTCGGGGCGGGTCCGGCACCACGCCGAACCCGCCCCGAGTCGCGTGCCGGGCCGTTCGTCCCTCGCGGGCGCGACCTGCTGGGCAAGCGTCGACGGGTGCTACCGCTGGCCGCCGTCCAGGTAGCGCAGCACAGCGGTGACCCGGCGGTCGGCACTGTCGTCCGGCGGAAGCTGGAGTTTCGCGAAGATGCTCCGGATGTGCTTGTGCACCGCGCCGTCGGTGACGAACAGCCGCTCGGCGATCGCCGTGTTGCCGAGCCCTTCGGCCATCAGCCCCAGCACCTCACGCTCGCGCGGCGACAACTCGCCCAGCGCCGTGTCCGGCCGGCGGTTGCGGGCGAGCAACTGCGCCACCACCTCCGGGTCGATCACGCTGCCGCCGTCCGCCACGCGACGCAGGGCGGCGAGGAACTCCTCGACCCGGCCCACCCGCTCCTTCAACAGGTAACCGAGCCCGGAGGCGCCGACCGAGAACAGCTCGGTGGCGAACGCCTGCTCCACGTACGCCGACAGGACCAGTACCGCGAGGCCCGGCCGGCGCCGCCTGGCCTCCACAGCGGCCACGATGCCCTCGTCGGTGTGGGTCGGCGGCATCCGTACGTCCACGATCGCCACGTCCGGCGCGTGCTCGTCGACAGCCACCAGGAACTCTCCCGGGGTGCCCGCCGTGGCGACCACGTCCAGCTCCTCCGCCCGCAGCAGCAACGCCAACCCCTCGCGCAGCAGCGGGTCGTCCTCGGCGATCACGATCCGCATGGCAGCTCCACGTGCATCCTCGTCGGCCCTCCCGCTGGGCTGGTCAGCGCCATTCGCCCGTCGTACGCCTCGACCCGCCGGCGGATGCCGGTGAGCCCGGAGCCGCGTGCCTCGTCGGCGTCGCCGCGTCCGTCGTCCTCGATGGTGACCAGCAGCCTGCCGTGCTCGCGGCGCACTGTGACATCCACCCGGCTCGCCCCGCTGTGTCGCACCACGTTCGTCAGCGCCTCGGCCACCACGAAGTACGCGGTCGCCTCCACCGACGCCGCGCAGCGGACGGCCACGTCCACAGCGAGCCGGCACGGCACCGCGCAACTGCCGGCCAGACCCGCCAGCGCCCCGGCGAGGCCCCGGTCGTCCAGCACGGGCGGCAGGATGCCGCGCACCACAGTCCGCAGTTCGCCGAGCGCCTGCTCCGCCGCGTCCTGGGCCTGCCCGAGGATCTCGTCGGCCCGGTCCGGGTCACGCCGTACCGCCCGGCGCGCGGCACCCAACAGCACGTTCACCGCGACCAGCCGATTCTGCGTACCGTCGTGCAGCGACCGCTCGATGCGGCGCAACTCCACGGCGTGGGCGTCCAGCGCCGCGGCCCGGGTGGCGGTCAGCGCGGCGACCCGCAGCGACAGGTCGACACCCGGCGGCGGGGACAGCAGCCACCGGCCCGGCCAGGCCTGGAAGCGGGCCAGCGCAGGGCCGAACCCGACCGCGGCGACCAGCCAGCCCACCCCGAGCACACCGACCACGAGCGCCTCGGAGAGCCCGTCGATGCGCCACCAGAAGAACCCCGGTGCGCCGTCCTCGGGCCGGACCAGCCGGTACCACAGCGGGAACGTGATGTCCTGGAGAGCGTAGAGCGGTAGGGCGAGGCCGACCAGTCCGGACACCAGGCCGGTGATCGAGTGGAGCGTGACCCAGCCGAGCTCCCGGCGGACGAACGGGTCGCGTACCGCCTCCCGTAGCTCCTCCGGCACCGGCCCGGGTGTCGGGATCGGCGTGCCCCGACGGGACAGTCGGCCGCGCTCCCGGTCGGCCACCGAGCGCACCGCCCGCAACGCCCCGGGCGCCATCCGCAGGCCCACCCCGACCAGGCAGGTCACTGCCACGACCACCGCCCAGAACAGCGCGCCCAACGCCAGCAGCGCGGTGCCCAGCCCGCCGACGAGGTGTTCGACGGCGTCCACCGACGCACGAATTCGGCCCCGCACGTACGCCATCGCCGCCCACCTCCCGGGCCAACATAGGCCAGTGCGAGCACGGCCGGCAGCGCCCGCGGCGGAAAGTACAGCCTGCTGTACCACTGTCGTCGAGCTGGCGGGATCGTCCCCGCCGCTGTCACCCGCCTAGCGTCGGTGGTGTCGTCGAAACGTCCCCGAGGGAGACAGTCATGACCGACAGGTACCGCAGCACCGAGGCCCCGGCCGCCGCGGCGGAGCGGCCCGGCGGCCTGCTACGCCCGCTGCTGTGGCTGGTGCTTCTTCTCGCCGCGGCAACCAACGCCGTGTTCTCGACAGTCGCGGACAACCCGTGGATCGGCTCGGTGTTCGGCCTGGTCGCGGTGCTCTGCGCGGCGGCGCTGATCGTCCACCACCGCCGCAACAGATGACGCCGAAGGGCCGGCGCGGCTACCGCTTGGCGGCCCAGAAGACGTACACCGCGCCGTACGGCACCGCCGTCGTCGCGCCGTCGACGCAGGCGCCCGCCGGGGCGACGCCACCCGAGGTCAACAGGCGGCTGACGTACGCGACGTTGCCGAGAATGCCGCTGCCGACATGGGTGTCCACAGTCAGCAGCAGCTCGGGGATCGTCCCCGCACGGGGGCGCTCCGCCGTCTTCTTCGCCGTGATCAGCGAGCCGTCGCGCTCGGACTGCCAGCTCGGCCCCCGGAAGTGGTGAACCCGGCCACCGGTGCCGATGAGCTGGGCCTCCGGCACGGACGCGCCTGTGAACACGCCACCGGTACACGTGTAGGTCTGCGTTCCGCGAGTGACGACGTACGCGCCGACCGGGCGTGACCCCGCCGGCGGCTTGATCGACGAGGCGATGCGCGGGATGTCGACCCGGGCGTTGGCGCTCATGGTGGCGCCCTCGGCCACCTCGGCGGCCGACGCCTGCTGGGTCACCGGGCCGATCGCCGCCAGGACACCGGCCATCCCGATGACCGCGAGCACGCGGAACCGGGAACGAGACGTGCTGATCATGCGATTCCTCCGATCGGGGCAGGCGCGTCCGCGCCCACATGACTCCTCACGGAAAGAATGCGCAACGCGATCAATTACGCGCCGACTTTGACCGATCGTTCACCCTCGGGCGGCCCGGATCGGGCACCTCGGCGGGTCCGCCGTGCGCGTCGGGCACGCCACCGTCACCCTCGAAGCCGGGCGGTCAGGGCTCGGTGGCGCTGACCGTCATGCGCTGGGTGCCGAGCACCGAGAGCAGGCGCAGCGCCTCCGCGGAGGGTGAGCCCGGCACTGCGGTGTGGATGACGAGCCGCTGGTCGCGGTCGGCGATGTCGAGGACGTCGCAGTTCACGGTCACCGGGCCGACCAGCGGGTGCTGGAAGGTCTTGACCAGGGTGCGCTCGTCGTCGACGTCGTGCGACTCCCACAGGTCGCGAAACCGCCGGCTGCCCGCCAGCAGGTCGCTGACCAGCGCCGCGACCTCGGGATCGTCGGGGTAGCGGGCGGCGGTGGCCCGTAGGCGCCGGGCCGAACTGCGGGCGAACTCCTCGACGTCGGACACCCCGTACAGCGCCCGGCCGTCCGGGTGCGGGCCGAGGAATGCCTTGCGGACGAGGTTGCGGTCGCGGCGGGGCAGCGCCGAGAAGTCCTCCATCAGCGCCGCCGCGAGATCGTTCCAGGCGATCACCTCGAAGCTGGCCGACGTCACGTGGGCGGCCGCCTGGGGTAACCGCTCGATGAGGTCGAGGATGCTCTGCCGCACCGCGCGCGGCGGCCCGGAGGGCGGGGCCGGCGGCCGACCGGCCAGGTGGTGCAGGTGGTCGCGCTCGGCGTCGGAGAGTCGCAGCGCGCGGGCCAGGCCGGCCAACACCTCGGACGAGGGGTGCGGGGCGCGGGCCTGTTCGAGCCGGGTGTAGTACTCGATGGAGATGAACGCCAGCCGGGACACCTCCTCGCGTCGCAGCCCGGGCGTGCGGCGCCGGGCACCGGCCGGCAGGCCCACCTCGGCGGGGGTGATCCGCTCGCGTCGGCTGCGCAGGAAGAGAGCCAGCTCCTGTCGATCCACCCCACAAGTGTGCGTCGCCGGAGGGGCTCAGCCAGGTATCGACGGTGCCTGGCTACGGCCCGGACGCCGGACGCAGGCTGGCGGCATGACACCACTGCTCAACGACAAGGTCGCGTTCGTCAGCGGGGCGGGACGGGGCATCGGCGCGGCGGCGGCCCGGCTCTTCGCCCGCGAGGGCGCGCGCGTGCTGCTGGCAGCGCGGACGGAATCCCAGCTCAGGGCCGTCACCGACGAGATCCGGGCGGCAGGCGGCACGGCCGAACACGTGCGGTGCGACCTGGCCGACCCGGACAGCGTCCGGGCGGCGATCGACCGGGCCGTCGACCTCTACGGACGACTCGACGTGGCCTTCAACAACGGCGCGACAATCACCGCACCGGGGCCCGTCGACCGGGTGAGCCAGGCCGACTTCGACCGGCTCTACCAGGTCAACCTGCGAGGTGTGTGGCTGGCCATGGTCGCCCAGGTCGAGGCGATCCGGGCCACGGCCGGCCAGGGGGCGATAGTGAACAACTCAAGCGTCGGCAGCCTCGCGGGCAATCCGGCGCTGCCCGCGTACGGGGCCATGAAGCGTGCGGTGAACAGCCTGACCGAGTCGGCGGCGATCACCTTCGCGCCGGAGGGCATCCGGGTCAACGCGATCGCTCCGGGCAACACCCGTACCGAGATGATCGACAAGTGGCAGGAGAACTCGCCCGGCCTGGTGGAGCGCCTGATCGCGGCCACACCGCTGGGCCGCCAGGCCGAGCCGGAGGAGATCGCCGAGGCGGCCGCATGGCTTCTCAGCGACCGGTCGTCGTTCGTGACCGGCGTGGTGCTTCGCGTCGACGGCGGGGCGCGAGCCTAGGAGCCGCCGTCACGGCGGGCACGAACGGCCATTGATCGGATCATCACCACCTGTTCAATAGATGCTGACAAATTTTCGCCAGTCTTGGCGGCATGGCTATCACCAAGCGCCGCCTCCTCGC
Organism: Micromonospora sp. DT43; assembly: GCF_049841645.1. Classification (NCBI taxonomy): domain Bacteria; kingdom Bacillati; phylum Actinomycetota; class Actinomycetes; order Micromonosporales; family Micromonosporaceae; genus Micromonospora; species Micromonospora sp. DT43. The sequence continues at coordinate 19,612 of NZ_JBNCKR010000015.1, forward strand.
CACCACGCTCGTAACAGGGCTGGCCCTGCTCGCCGCGTGGGCACCGGCACGCGCCGCGGAACCCACCCCGACACCCACCGCCACCTCGCCCAACATCATCTTCGTCCTCGTGGACGACCTCGCGTGGAACCTCGTGCAGTACCTGCCGCAGGTCCGACAGCTGCAGAGCGAGGGAGCCACCTTCACCAACTACACCGTCACCGACTCGCTGTGCTGCCCGTCGCGCTCGTCGATCCTCACCGGTCAGTTCCCGCACGACACGGGCGTCTTCACCAACGGCGGAGCCGACGGCGGGTTCGCCGTCTTCAAGGGCCGGGGCAACGAGAACCGGACGTTCGCGACTGTGTTGCAGGGCAAGGGCTACCGGACCGGCTTCCTGGGCAAGTACCTCAACGGCTACCTGCCCGCGGACACGCAGGGAGGCGCGCTGCCGTACGTCCCACCGGGCTGGTCGGAGTGGTACGTGGCCGGCAACGGGTACCCGGAGTACAACTACGACCTCAACGAGAACCACACGGTCGTCCACTACGGCAGCCAACCGGCCGACTATCTGACAAACGTCCTGTCCCGCAAGGGCAAGGACTTCATCCAGCGCTCGGCTGCCGCCAACACGCCCTTCCTGCTGGAGGTCTCGACCTTCGCCCCGCACAGCCCGTTCACCCCCGCCAACCAGGACCTCGACGACTTCCCCGGGCTCACCGCCCCGCGCACCGCGGCGTACGACCGGCTGCCCACCAACCCGCCGTCCTGGCTGGCCGACAACGGACCGCTCACCGCGCAGGAGAAGAGCACCCTGGACACGAACTTCCGCAAGCGTGCCCAGTCCGTGCAGGCGGTCGATCGGCTGATCGGCAACCTGCGCGCGCAGCTCACGACCAGCGGCATCGCCGACAACACCTACGTCGTGTTCAGCTCCGACAACGGCTTCCACATGGGCGAGTACCGGCTGACAGGCGGCAAGCAGACCGCCTTCGACACCGATGTGCGGGTCCCGCTCGTCGTGGCCGGGCCGGGCGTCGTACCCGGGTCGCAGCGCGCCGAGATCGTGCAGAACATCGACCTGGCACCGACCTTCCAGCGCATCGGCGCCGCCGACGTCGGCACGCACGTGGACGGGCGCAACCTGCTGCCGCTGGCGCAGGGCGAGGCGGCAGCGAACTGGCGTACCGGGGCGCTGATCGAGCACCACGGCCCCAACCAGGCCGCCGACGATCCCGACGCCCAGGACCGCCGCAACGGCAGCCCGATCACCTACGAGGCTCTGCGGACCGCGACCTACACCTACGTCGAGTACTCCAACGGCGAACGGGAGTACTACGACCGGACCGTCGACCCGCACCAGCTCAACAACATCGCCGCCGGGCTTTCGGCCACGCGGCGGACCGCGCTGCACGATGCCCTGGCGGCGTACGTCGCCTGCCACAGCCACTCGGCGTGCTGGACGGCCGGTCACGTGCCGGCCTGACGACGGACTCGGCGGGGCCGCTCGTCCGACGAGCGGCCCCGCCGTCACGCCGCGCGCGGGCCTGTTGGCGGACCGACGTCACCGGGCGGACGTGGCCCCCGGTGAGGGTGGAGCTGGGTGACCGGCTCGGTAACGGCCCGGAGTCGTGCCGACGATCGCGGTGAACGCCGCGATGAAGCTGCTCGGGTTGGCCCACCCGCAGGCGTGGGCGGTCCGGGTGGTGTCCCGGCCGTCGGCCAGCAGCACGAGTGCGTGGTAGACCCGTAGCTGCGTGCGCCACTCGTAGAAGGTCATGCCGAGTTCGGTGCGGAACAGTCGGCTGAGGGTACGAGGGCTCGCTCCGATCATCTTCCCGAGTTCGGCAAGCGTCGCGTTGCCCGCCGGCGTCTCGTACAGCATCCGGGCGATCGCCCGCAGGCGGTCGTCGCGTGGCTCGGGCAGGTGCAGTGGCTGTTCGTGTGCCTCGCGGAGCTCGTCGACGAGCACGCGAAGCAGGCGAGAGCGCGCGGGACGGCTGTAGCCGGGCGTCGCGTCGTCGTAGTTGCCGGGGCCGGTCAGGGCGAGCAGGACCTCGCGGGCGAGGGCCGAGGTCAGGAACACGGCGGGGCGTTCCGGTAGCAGCCGGGCGAGGGACGGCGCGAGGAACACGATCCGCATGTCGGTGTCGCCGTGCGCCCGATGGTCGTGGATGAACTCGGCGGGGGTCCAGGCGACCCGGTTGGCGGGAACGATCGACGTGCCGCGCTCGGTGTGCACGGCCAGGATGCCGCTGGCCGCGTACACCAGGTGTCCTTGCTCGTGGGTCTGCGCGGCGCTTGCCCCGCCGGAGGGCCAGAGGTGGCGGCCGCCCGAGGGCCAGAGGTGCGACGTCACTCCGGCGACCGGACGAGATTGGCGGGGAACGGGCATTCGATGGCTTCCTGTCGGTAGTAAGCCACACCCTGACCTGGCGACACTACCTCCGTGCGGTGATTCCCCGCCGCGCCGAGGCTGGAGAGGATAACCATGACGACGTACGTGCTTGTGCCAGGCGCCTGGAAGGGTTCCTGGTCGTACGAGGCGGTGGTTCCGCTCCTGGAACGCGCTGGTCACACTGTGCACGCGCTGACCCTGACCGGTCTGGGACCGGACGACGACGACGCGACTGTCGCTACCGCCAACCTCGACACGCATGCCGGCGACGTGCTGCGGCTCCTCGATCGCGCTCACATCACCGACGCGACGCTTGTCGGCCACAGCTACGCCGGGATGGTGATCACCGCCGCCGCGGACCGCGCCGCCGGCCGGATCTCACGCCTGGTGCATCTCGACGCCTACGTTCCGCGCGATGGCGATTCGTGCTGGTCGGCGACGAACGAGCACTTCCGGAAGGTGTTCGCCGAAGGCGCTGCGACCACCGGCCACTCCGTCCGACCGCCCGAGGGCGGCGATCCCCGCCGCCGTCCCCATCCCCTCGCCTCGTTCCTACAGACGATCCGGCTCGGCGGTGCCGTCAACCAGGTCCCCCGACGCGAATTCGTCTACTGCTCGGGATGGGAGGACCGGACGCCGTTCGCCGCACTCCGCGCCCGGCTCGACGCCGATCCCGAGTGGCAGGTCCACGACCTTCCCACCGGCCACGACGCCGTGCACGAGGCCCCGGAGGCGGTCGCCGCGCTGCTGCTCGACGAACGCGGACCATCGCGGTGACGGCCAGGGGTGGCCAGATGGCCAGGAGTTGAGCGGAGGGACGAGGGTCAGACCGCGCCCCGGTCGACCAGGCTGAACGTGGTGTCGATCGGGGCGTCACCGAGAAACTCCAGGTAGATGTGCTTCCTGGTCGGACTCCACTGCACCACGCCGTACTCGTCGTTGGTGATGACGTAGGAGGTGCGCCCCTTGTCGTCCTTAGCCTCACGGGAGATCGCGAAAAGAGTCGCCGCGGTGGGCCGGCAGTCGGTTCCCACAAGCAACTTGTTCTCCTTCGCATCGAGCTTGACACCGAGGCACGGCCGGTGGGCGATCTCCGGGTTCACCGATTTGATCATGTAGTCGACACCTACCGGTTCGAGCACGAAGAGCGCATCCTTGCCCGTTCCGTCGCCGGTTCCGAGCTCCCCGTCCGACGGCAGCGACAGGTCACGGTCGATCTCCACCACGTGGAGCAGGATCCGTCGCTGCCCGGCCAGGATGGCCTGGGTCGGATCCCCGCCGGCCGACGGCGACCTGGTCGGCGTACCCGAGCTGGGTGTTGGCGTGGACGCGGTGGCCGCGGACCCGGTCGGCCCCGGGCTGCCGGCCGCCGTCGAGCCGGTGGGGTCGGGTTTGGACCCGCCGTTCAGCAGCTTCGGAACGAAGACGAACGCGAGCGCCAGCAGCACGATCACCGCGGAGATCGCACTCAGCCCGGCGAGCCAGCCACGCCGGCCCGAGCCCCCGTGACCGGCCGCGGACAGACCCGGCGGCATCGGCGGCCGGCCCTGGCCGCCACCACCGGCAGCCGGCAGCAGTGCCACCGTCGGCGTCTCACCCAGGAGTTGGACCGGCCTGGCGGCACCCCCCCGATCCGCCGCGGTCAACAACCCGTCGAGCAGTTCCCGGGCGGTCGGCCGGGCGGCGGGATCCTTCTCCAACGCCCGGGAGACCAACTCCCGCAGCGCCCCGCCGAGGCCTGTCAGGTCCGGCGGTTGCGTGAGGATCCGCATGGCGGTGGCGGTCGGGGAGTCGCCCCCGAACGGGTTACGGCCGGTCGCGGCGTGTGCGACAACGGCACCCCAGGCAAAGATGTCCGCGGCCGGGCCGACCGGATGGCCGGACGTCGTGTCGAACCGCTCCGGTGCCATGTACGAGACGGTCCCGACCACCTGGTTGGTCCGGGTGTGCTGGCTCGTCACCTCGAACGCCCGGGCGATGCCGAAGTCGATGACCTTGATCCCACCCGGCGCGACCAGCACGTTCGCCGGCTTCAGGTCCCGGTGGATCACTCCGGCGCCGTGGATGGCGGTGAGCGCGGTAGCCACCCCGACCGCGATGCTGTGCACCTGCGCAGCCCCCAGCGGCCCCCGTTCCCGGATCACCTGGGCAAGGCTGGGTCCCTCGACGTACTCCACGACCAGGTAGGGCGGGTCGTGGTCCGGGTCGGCGTCCAGGACCTCGGCGGTGCAGAACGGTGGCACCTGGCGGGCGCGGTTCACCTCACTGCGGAACCGACCACGGAACTCCTCGTCGTGCGAGAACTCCGAGCGGACGACCTTGACCGCGACCAGCCGTTCCTGCGGCGACCGGGCCAGGAAGACACTGCCCATGCCGCCGTCGCCGAGCCGGTCGAGCACCTCGTACGCGCCGAGCCGGGCCGGGTCACCGGGGCGCAACCCGTTGCTCACGCCGAACGCCCGCAGACCGTGACCACCGCGCGAGCCGATCCGCCTATCACACGTTCCCCTTAGGTCACTCGGACGCCGCCCCGCAGCCTATCGTCCGCTCACCCAACCCCGTCGATGCCGTCGCCCGTGGGGTGGACCCACCACCCGAGGGTGTCTTCCAGCGCGGCCGCGACGGGTTGTCTCTGTGGTGGGCGCTGGTCCGCTGGCTCACCCGGGTCGTCGAGTCACAGGCGTCGCGGCCCGCCCGTCAGCGTGTAGACGGTTGTACCTACCCGTAGGCGGGCAGGTCGAGCAGGTCGCGGGCGCCCTGGCGCAGCAGGGCAGCGGCCACGGAAGTCCCCAGGGTGATGGGATCCGCCGCCCACTCGTGCACGTCGAGCACTGTCTTGCCGTCGAGGCTGAGCACCCTCGCCCGCAGACCGAGGCGCCCGTCGGGTTCGGTGCGCGCGAGCGCGGCGATCGGCGAGTGGCAGTTGCCCTGGAGGATGTGCAGCAAGGTCCGCTCCGCCATGGTCTCCCGCGCGGTCCGCTGATCACCGAGGCCCGCCACCAGGTCTCGGGTGCTCGTGTCGTCGTCGCGGCACTGCAGGACCAGGGTTCCGGAGCCGACGGCCGGCACCATCGTGTCGACGTCGATCGGGTGGGTGATCCGGTCGGCCCGCCCGATCCGTTCGAGGCCGGAGACCGCGAGGAGGAGCGCGTCGTACGGGTCGCCGGCGTCGAGCTTCGCCAGCCGGCTGTTCGCGTTGCCACGCACGGCCACCGGCACCAGGTGCGGCCAGTGCAGGGCCAGCTGCGCGATCCGCCGGACCGCGGAGGTGCCGATCCGGCTGCCCGCGGGCAACTGCTCGATGCGCAGTCCGCCCGGGTGTACCAGGCAGTCCCGGACGTCGTCCCGAGTGAGATAGGCGGCCATCACCGTGCCGGCCGGCACCGGGCGGTCCCCCGGTACGTCCTTGACACAGTGCACCACCACGTCGACGTCCCCGGCGAGCAGGGCGGCGTCCACCTCCTTGGTGAACGCTCCCTTGCCACCCAACGCGGCCAGGTCGCCGAGCCACCGATCCCCGCTTGTCGACATCGACACCACGTCGACCGCGACCTCGGGGTGCCGGTCGGCGAGCATCCTGCGGACCCGCTCGGCCTGGGCCAGCGCCATCGGGGAGTTGCGGGTACCGATGCGCAGCAGCCGAGAGTCGGACATACCGGCGAGGGTAGACCGTTGCGGGCAGGCGGCGACAGTCAGCCCGACGGTGCGCGCTCTGGACCGCAGATTCGAAGACGGCGTGCGAACCTAACGAATAGCTCACATGCCGCGACCAGGCTGGCCGGCATGCGAAACGCGATTGTGAAGATGGTCGGTCTGGGGGCCCTGCTGCTGTCGCTCCAGGCATGCGGCGGCCAGTCGAAGGAGTCGGAGCCGCAGGTAGCCGCGATCCCGGGCGCGACGACGTCGGCGAGCGCCGGACCGGCCGCTTCGAGCAGCGGCGCCGATCGTCAGCTTCCCCTCGGCGCGACCAAGCAGGAGATCGACCGCGTCTACGAGGCCTACTACGCCTGCTGGACGCAGCACGGCGTGCCGTCGGCGCCGGGCGAGAACGGCGGTCCGCTTCTCAGCTACAAGATGGACACGGAGAAGTATCAGCCGGCCGTGGACGCGTGCGCTGACAAGGAGCCGCTGGGCGCCCCCGAGCTCGACCCCCAGCAGAATCCGAACTTCGCCGACGACCTCCGCGAGCAGCTGAAGTGCGTCCAGAGCCACGGCCTGTCGATGGAGATCCGGCAGGCGGGAACTGACAACGCCAGCCTCTGGGTCGCGCCGGAGACCAAGGCCAATCTCGAGAAGGCGAACAGCGACGCGGGTAGGGAGATCCAGCGTCAGTGCGAGATCTCGGCCTTCACGGAGAAGTAGCCGACCGTGCGGACGAAAACCCTCGTCATCATCGTCGCCGGCGCGCTCGCGCTGGGCGGCGCGGTCTACGCCGTCCACGCGAGTGCGGGCGACGACTCTCCGACCACCCAGCCGGGCGCGGCAAAGGTGGCCACCGCCGAGGTCGTGCGGACCGACCTCTCCGACTACTGGACCGAGAGCGGCACTGTCGGCTACCGCAAGCAGCGCACCCTGCGTGGCGTCGCTGCCGGGGTGCTCACCTGGCTACCGAAGCCGGGCAGCGTCATCGCGCGGGGCGACACCCTGTATCGGGTCGGCGACCGGCCGGTGACGCTGTTCTTCGGCTCGTCGCCGATGTTCCGCGACATCGACGTGGTCGGCACCGTTGGTCGCGACGTCAAGGTGCTGGCCGACAACCTGCGGGGGCTCGGCTACCGGATCGGGCACCAACCAGCCCCGGGGACACGGGTCACCGTCCAGGGTGCTCCCCCGCCGGCCGCGGGCGCGGATACCGACAAGAGCACGGACAAGACCACCGACCGGGACGCGGCCACCGCCGCATCCGGAACGTCGTCGTACCAGACCGTCGTGACCAGCCAGGACGCGGTCTTCACCCCGTCGCTCAGGGACGCGGTGAAACGCTGGCAGGCGGCAGAGGGGGTACGCCCGGCCACCGGCACGGTGACCCTCGGCGACATTCTGGTGCTGCCCGGCGCGGTACGGGTGGGCGCGGCTTCGGCGCAGTTGGGCGACGACGCCACAGGCAACCTGATGGCGATCAGTGATCAGGCCAAGGCGGTGTTGGTGGAAATCGACGCGAGTCGGGCCGACGACCTCCGGGCTGGGCAGAAGGTGCAGATCGCCCTCCCGGACAGCTCGCACACCAGCGGCACCATCAACTCGGTGAGCAGCAACGTCCAGGCCGGCCCGTCGGAGGGCGGAGATCCAGGTTCCGAGGGCCCGAAGGTGCAGGTCGTCATCACTGTGGACAAGGCCGCGGCGATCCAGAACATCAGCTCGGCCGCCGTCGAGGTCCGGTTCACCGGCACCACCGAGCACGACGTCCTCGCCGTCCCGGTCGGCGCACTGCTCGCGCTCAGCGGCGGCGGCTACGGCGTCCAGATCTCCGACGGCGCCCTGACCGCGGTGAAGGTGGGCCTGTTCGCCGACGGCATGGTCGAGATCACCGGTGCGGGCATCACCGCCGGCACCCGGGTGGTGACGACTTCGTGACCACGGTGCTGGAGATCGACAATGCCAGCCGGCGCTACGGCGAGGACGTGACCGCGCTGCGCGACGTCTCGTTGCGGATCGGCGCGGGCGAGTTCGTCGCCATCCTGGGGCCCTCCGGGTCGGGAAAGTCAACCCTGCTCAACATCATGGGCACGCTGGACCGGCCCACCGAGGGCCGGGTGCTGATCGGCGGACGTGACGTCACCACCATGTCCGACCGGCAGCTGTCCAGCCTGCGCGGTCGCTGGCTGGGCTTCGTGTTCCAACAGTTCCACCTCACCGATGGGCTGACCGCGACCGAGAACGTCTCGACAGGCCTGCTCTACGCCGGCGTGCACCGCCGTCACCGGCGGGCGCTGGCCCTGGCGGCGCTGGAGCGGGTCGGCCTGGCCCACCGCGCCGACCACCACCCGCAGGCGCTCTCGGGCGGCGAACGCCAACGGGTGGCGATCGCCCGGGCGCTTGTCAACCGACCCGCGCTGGTGCTGGCCGACGAGCCGACCGGGGCGCTGGACATGGCCACCGGCTCGGCAGTGCTCGACCTCCTGACCGAGCTGAACCGCGGCGGGACCACCATCGCGCTCATCACTCACGACCACGAGGTGGCCGCCCGGGTGCCCCGACAGGTCCGCATCCTGGACGGCCGGCTGGTGTCCGACTCCGCGGTGAGCGGTACGCCGGCATGAGGCGTACCCGTGAAGCGGCGCGAGTGGACCGGGACGCCGCACCGGTCCGTCTGGCCCCCGCCGACCTGGTCGGTCTGGGCCTGCTCGGCCTCCGCACGCGCACGGCGCGGGCCGCGCTGTCGGCGCTCGGCATCGCTATCGGCATCGCCACCCTGGTCCTGGTCACGGGGATTCCCGCGTCGAGTCAGCGGGCACTCGAGGAGAAGCTGGCCGCGCTGGGCACCAACCGATTGCAGGTCACACCGGCGCCCAACCGCGAGCCACCGGTCAAGCTGCCCGTCGAGTCGGTGGACATGGTGTCCCGGATCGCGCCGGTGACGGTGGCGAGCGCGACAGCCGACTTCGGGCTGAACGTCGCCCGCTCCGATCGGACCGGTCCTGGCGACTACAACGCGATCGCGGTTGTCGCCACCAGGACGAATCTGCTCGCGGCGATCGACGGCCGGGTACGCTCCGGTCGCTTCCTGGACCCGGCGATGGAGCGCCTGCCGACAGTGGTCCTCGGCTCGGTCGCCGCCCAGCGGCTCGGCTTCACCACCGTCGACCTCTCCCAGCCGATCCAGGTCCACCTTGGCGGGCAGCGGTTCAGCGTCATCGGCATCCTCGACCCGGTGCCACTCGCGCCCGAGATCGACCGCTCCGCGATGATCGGCTGGGAGGCGGCCGGCAACTGGTTGCGCTTCGACGGGCACCCGACCCGGATCTACGTACAGACCACCGACGCCCAGGTGGTGGCGGTGCGCTCGGTCCTGGCCGCCACCGCCAACCCGGAGCATCCGGGCGACGTACTGGTCAGTCGCCCCTCGGACGGGCTCGCCGCCAAACAGGCGGTACGGCAGACCTTCAACTCGCTGCTGCTCGGGCTGGCCGGGATCGCCCTGCTCGTCGGCGGCATCGGAGTGGCGAACACGATGTACATCTCGGTGCTGGAGCGGCGTCGCGAGATCGGCCTGCGCCGGGCCCTGGGCGCGAACCGGGGCCAGATCCGCATCCAGTTCGTGACCGAGTCGATCGTGCTGTCGGCGCTCGGCGGGGCGGCCGGGGTGCTGACCGGCGCGCTGGCCGTCGCCGGCTACGCCACCCTTCAGCACTGGCCGGTGACCATCCCACCGGTGGCGGCCGCCGCCGGACTGGGAGGCGCCCTGGCCATCGGCGTGCTGGCGGGGGTCTATCCGGCGATGCGGGCGGCCTCGCTCGATCCGACCGAGGCACTCGCCAGCGTCTGAGCTGCCGTTAGGAATCTGTCAGGTCGGGCTGGAAATCGGTTCGGTGCCGTACGGGCGGCCTATCATCGCCGGCATGTGTGCGATGGTCCTGGTCGCCGACGACGATCTGCGGCACGCGGAGGGGATCCGCCGCTACCTCGTCGCCGACGGCCACGAAACGATCGTGGTGCACGACGGGCGGGCTGCGCTGGAGGCCGCCCGCCGGGACCGGCCCGACCTGCTGATCCTGGACGTGATGATGCCGGGCCTGAACGGCTTGCAGGTGTGCCGCACGCTGCGGCAGGAGTCGGACGTGCTGGTGCTCATGCTCACCGCCCGCCGCACCGAGAGTGACCTGCTTCTCGGACTGGAACTCGGTGCCGACGACTACCTGACCAAGCCGTTCAGCCCACGCGAACTGGTGGCCCGCATTCGTACCCTCCTGCGCCGGGTGTCCCGGGGCGCTCCCGAGCACAGCGCCCGGGGTATCCGGCAGATCGGTCAGCTCAGCATCGATCCGGTCGGGCACCACGTGACTGTCAACGGCGAGCGGATCGAGTGCACCCGTGGCGAGTTCGCGATCCTGGCCGCCATGTCCGAGCAGCCGGACCGGGTCTTCACCCGGGCACAGCTGCTGCACCACACCCGTGGCCTCGACCGCAGCTCGACCGAGCGCACCATCGACGTACACGTGATGAACCTGCGCCGCAAGATCGAAGCCGATCCGAGACGTCCCGAACAGTTGCTCACCGTGCACGGTGTGGGCTACAAGCTGGCCGAGGGGCCGCCGTGAGCAGGGGTCAGGTGCCGCTGCGGCACAGTCTGGTGACCCGGCTGCTGGTCTCCTCGATGGTGATCGCGCTGGCCGCGATCTCGGCCACCGCCTGGCTGGCGGCGACGACCACCACCCGGGCGATCAACTACGAGCAGGGCGGCGCGGTCGCCGATCAGAGGGCCGTCTACCAGGCGCTGGTCGGCTACGCGGCCACCCACCACGACTGGTCCGGCGCCGCCACCATGGTTCAGTCGCGTGCCGCCAAGCTGGGTCGTCGCATCACGCTGACCACCGACGACCACGAGATCATCCTCGACTCGCAGGCCGGACCGCCGCTGCGGAACACCCGTCCGTCGGCCGTGGTGGATCCGCTCCACGTCGACCTGGGCCTGACCGGCGGCACCGAGCACATCGACGAGCGCGCCACCGGGCCCTATGTCGTGCCGGACGAAGACCGGTACGTGTTGGGCGAGGTGGCCAAGAACACCCTGACCTGCTTCAACAAGGTGGGCTACGACGGTGTCATCGAGATCGCGAACACCGGTCGCCCGAGCGTCGTCCTCACCACCGTCCGCCCCGAGGCCGAGCGGCCACTCACCGGGCCCGTGACCGAGAGCTGCGGGTTGGAGCTCGACAGCCTGGTCAGCCCGGCCGAGAAGAAGGCACTCCAGACGCTTACCACCCTGACCGCCCGCTGTCTCAGCCTCGGCGACCGCGCCTCCCAGTTGCGCATCACGCCGACCTTCAGGGCATATCTGGGCGAGTCAGCGATTGTCCGGACCGCGCACGAGAAGATCAAGGTGGCGCCGCCATCGCTGCTCAAGCCGGCCGGACCTGTAGGCGTCGTGCAGGGCTGCATCGAATCAGGGCGCAGGACGCAACTTCGACCGTACGTGGCACCCCGCGCGCTGCTGTTCGTCACCGCGCCGGGCAGCGGCCGCACCACGCTGAGCCTGTCCGGCGGCAGCATCGGTCGAATCGTGGCGGTCACCGGCGCTGTCCTGCTCGCCACCGTCGCAGCGACAGTGCTGATCGGCAGACGTCTCGTGCGGCCGCTGCGCAACCTCGCCGAGGCGGCCGAACTGCGCGTGCCCGCCCCGGTGTCCACCCGGGACGAGATCGGCCGGCTCGCGCGCGCCCTGAACGACTCCGCGGAACGCCGGGAACGGGCCGAGACGCAGCGACGCACCATGGTCAACGATGTGGCACACGAACTGCGTACCCCGCTCAGCAACATCCGCACCTGGTTGGAGGCGGCCCAGGACGACCTCGCTCCGACCGACGCCCAACTGCTGGCGCTGCTGCACGAGGAGGCTCTGCTGCTCCAGCACGTCATCGACGACCTCGGCGACCTGGCGGCGGCCGACGCGGGCACGCTGCGGATCAACCCGGAACCGACAGACCTGCGGCACGTCCTCGCGCACGTGGTCGACAGCCACCGGGGCAGCGCGTTCGCCGCCGGGGTACGCCTGGAACTCAGCGCCGTTGGCGATCCGGTGGTGCGAGCCGATCAGGTGCGCCTGCGGCAGGTGGTCGGAAACCTCATCTCGAACGCCATCCGCCACACCCCTTCCGGCGGCTCGGTCACTGTCGGCGTGAACGGCACGACCATTTCCGTACGGGACACCGGCGGCGGCATCGCCCCGGCCGACCTGCCGAAGATCTTCGACCGTTTCTGGCGGGCCGACGAGTCGCGCAGCCGGGTGACGGGCGGCAGCGGGCTCGGCCTGGCGATCGCGCGCCACCTCACCGAGGCACACGGCGGCACGATCGACGTGGAGAGCGAGCTCGGCCGGGGCACGCTCTTCACCGTCCGACTGCCGGACTCCGACTCACCTTTTCCCCACCGGCGTCAATGAGACTGTTCCCTGTCGGCGAACCGGACGGGGCCGTCGTTCACTGTCCGCGAGTGCGGTAGCGGAGCTGTACGACGCCGTTGCGGAACCGGCGCTCATCGAGGAGCTCGAGGTCGGCGCCCATGCCTGTCGGCAACCCTGGCTTGCCGGCGCCGACGACGACGGGCCAGATGAACAGCTGGCACTCGTCGACCAGCCCGGCCTGGAAAGCCCACGCCGCGAGGTTGGCACCCCCCACGGTGAGATCGCTGCTGGCCGTGGCCTTCAGCTCACGTACTGCGGCGGGCTCGAAACGGCGTTCGATCCGGGTGTCGGCTGTCGACACCGCCGCGAGGGTCGTGGAATACACGACTTTGCTCGCCGCCTGCCAGACGCTCGCGAAGTCGGCCATGAGGTCGGACTTCGCGGCCAGCGCGGGCTCGGTCTCCCAGACGGCCATCGCCTCGTACAGGCGCCGCCCGTAGAGAAACGTGCCCACCGACCGCAGGAGGTCGGTGTGGACCGCGAACAGCTCGTCATCGGCTGGACCGAAGTTGAAATCGCCGCGTTCGTCCTCGATGTAGCCGTCAAGCGACACGTTCGTCGCGTAAATCAGCTTTGCCATACCTCTACCTCTCAGCCGTAGCAGGGTGGACGGTCGCCAGCGCGGCGTCCAGCTTGGTGAACGCCTGACGCCAACCCTCGTCGCTGGGGTGCGCCAGATGTTCGGGGAGCCACTGGCGGATCTCCAGTCGCGTCCGCCCGTCAGGCTCGTCGTGGAACTCGACCCGCAGTCTCGTCTCGAACGGCTCGATGCCCTCCTGCAGCCGGCCACCGACGTGCATGACGCCGTCGAGCAGTTCGCCGTCGGCGACGTCGGTGAGGTCGATCTGGATGTGCACCCGAAGGCCGGGTTGGGCGGGATTGACCTCCGTCCACCGTTGGAAGCCGCCGGGGCGCACGTCGAACTCGATCTCGTCGCGCGGCAGCGAGTTGCCGATCGGGCCCCACCACGCCGCCAGGTGGTCGGGATCGGTGAAGGCTCGGTAGACGAGTTCCCGGGGCGCGTCGAAGACACGCGAGATGACGAGCTGCGGAGTTTCGGTGTTCATTCGAGCTCCCTGGGGTCGTCGGCCATCTGGTCCGTTGCTGCTCCGGCGGCCTGCACCGCGGCGAGGTGGGCATCGAGCCGGGTGAGCGACGAGTCCCAGAGCCGCCGGTAGCGCTCGATCCAGTCGGCCGCCTCCCGCAGCGGGCCGGCCTCAAGGTGACTCGCGCGCCACTTGCCCGACCGCGACCTCGAGATGAGCGCGGCGCGCTCGAGCACCTTGAGGTGCCGTGACACCGCCGGCATCGAGATCGACAGAGGAGCGGTGAGCTCGGTGACCGTGGCGTCGCGTGCGGCCAACTCGGCGATGATGGCCCGTCGGGTGGGGTCGGACAGCGCCGAGAACACCGCGCTGAGCTGATCGGTGCCCGCCATCGGAAGCTCCCCTCACTTAACCAACCAGTTAAGCGTATTGAGGCACGAGCCACGTTGTCAACGAACGAGGGGGGCGGAACGCCGTCCACCCCCCGCAGCACGAAGAACGAGCGCACCGCGACCCGGGCCGTCTCCGGCCTGAGCCGCGCCGTCAGGCCGGGGCGGCTGGGCAGCTCGCGCCTGCCGGCGGTACGGATCTCTCGATGAGGTACCGCTCCACGTAGGTCCGGGTGCACGCTGTCCGCGGGTAGCTGGCGTGACCCGACCCCTGGTAGGTGACGAGTGCGCCCCGGCTGCCGAGCTGGCCCACCACCCGTAGGGCCCCGTCGTACGGGGTGGCCGGGTCGTACCGTCCGTTGAGCACCAGAAGCGGGGCTCCGGTCTCCACCCGCAGCCGATGTTGGCTGTTGACCGCCATCCAGCCCAGGCAGATCGCGGCGAACCTGACGGTCAGTGGGGAGGCCCTCAGATGGGGTGCCGCGGCGCGGGACAGTTCGAGATACCGGTTCCATTCGGCGAAGCTGTCGACCGGCAACGACCAGTCCTGGCAGAACGCCGGTAGCGCGTACTCGGTCAGCTCCTGGTTGGTGTCGACCGGCACCATCGGGGACGCGAGCGAGGCGGGCTCGCCCCGCTCGAGCGCGAGGAGCATTGTCGCGAGGTCGGCCCAGGTCGCGTCGAAGAAGTTCACGAAGGTCGCGAACCCCAGCTCGAACCAGCTCAGCTTGGCGCCGGTGGACGCGTCGACAAGCGTGCCGGCGTCTGCGCGGCGCATCAGCCTGTCGAACAGCGCCGGTACGTCGCGTCCGTGCAGTGCGCAGCCAGGGGTCCGCTCGCACCAGGTGACGAACTCGTGGAACAGGGCCTCGTTACTGGCCGCCCCGCTGCGGAAGAACCTCTCGACCCCCTGGCTGTGGTCCATCACGCTGTCCATGACCAGTGCGCGGACGCGGTCGGGAAACATTTCGGCGTAGGACTGCCCGATCAGGGTGCCGTAGGACCACTGGTAGAAGCTGAGTTGCCGCTCGCCGAGCGCCGCCCGGACGGCGTCGGTGTCACGTGCGACGCTCGCACTGTCGATGTGGTCGAACAGTGGGCCGCTGTGCGCGCGGCAGTCGTCGCGCAACTGGCGGTTGTAGGTGCGGAGTCCGTCGAACTCCGCCGCGTTCGTGGGCGTCAGCGAGGGGTGCCGCGCCAGCAACGCCGACGAGCAGCGCACCGGTGCGCTACGGACGGTGCCCCGAGGATCGAAGCTGACGAGGTCGAAGCGACGCAGCACATCCGGCCCGATTTGGCTGGGAGCCGTCAGCACCGTGTCCACCCCGGACAGACCGGGACCGCCGGGGTTGAAGACCAGGACGCCGATGCGGGCCGCCGGGTCGGTGGCGGTACGTCGGGCCAGGGCCAGTGGGAAGGTTGCCCCTCCCGGCCGGGCCCAGTCCACGGGCAGGCGCAGGGTGCCGCAACGCGTGCCCGGATCGTCGGGCCGCTCCGGGCACGCCTGCCAGTCGATACGGCCACCCCAACCGCCGCCGGTGGCGTCGGCGGCGGCCGTCGGCGAGGTGCCCGCGAACGACGGCGGGGCGGTGAGCGACAGGGCGACGAGGACGGCGATGACGGTCCAGAGGCTGCGGAGGAGTGGCCGGCGTCGACGATCGACCCCGTTGGGATGCCAGAAGGTGGTTCTCTTCGTGGTCAGCATTCGCCCAGCCTGCCGACGCCCGGTCCACGTCGGATCCATGCCGGCGCGGGGTGGTCGGCGCAGGGCATTCAGCGGTACGACGCCAGCCGCTCGGACAGCACCGTGGCCTGCGGATGACCTATCCGATCGAGGATCGCCAACGCTTGCCGCCACAGGTCGACCGAGGCGTCGTGGTCGCCCACCGCCTGATGGGTGTCGCCGAGGTGGACGAGCGTGTCCGCCCTTCCGCACGGGTTCTCGACCTCCGCATAGAGCGCGAGGGCGCGCCGGTAGCAGTCGGCCGCGGTCGGATGCACGCCGAGGCCGTGGTACGCGAGGCCGAGACTGTCCCAGGTGTTGGCCGAGCCAAGCCGATCCTCGGCCTCCGCATAGAGCGCGAGCGCCCGTTCGCAGTAGGCGATGGCCTGTTCGTACTCGTCCAGCCGAGCATGGCCCCAGCCGAGCCCGTTGAGCGCCGCCGCCATGCCGCGCCGGTCACCGGTGCTGCTGGCCAGCGCCAGCGCCTGCCTGGCGTGCGGCAGGGCTGCGCGGGGGTCGCCCTCGGTGTCGAACAGCCAGGCGAGGTGCAGGTGTGCGCTGGCCTGTCCCGGGCGGTCGCCGACCTGGTCGCACAGAGACATGGAGCGCTGAAGGTGATGGTGGGCCGCACGGAACCGGCGGAGCTGGATGTACGCCAGCGCGAGGTCCCGGTGCGCCAGCGCCTCGACCAGTTGATGATCGCGGCGTTGCGCGACCGCGACCGCGGTGGCCTGCACGGCGGCCAGGTCATGCCACTGGGAGAGCTGGCTCAGCAGGGGAGTGAGGGCCTGGGCGAGCTGCCCGGCGTGCGCGTCGAAGCCGTGGGCGGCCGCGTCGTCGACGGCGGCCAGCAGTATCCGCTGTTCACTGCCGAACCAGGCGAGCGCAGCCCGATGATCGGCAACTGCCGGGGATGACGCGTCGGGGGGCACGGGCAGCGGATCCACCGGCTGCCAACCGGCGTCGACAAGCCTCGCCGCGTCACCGGCGACACGCAGGTAGTGGTCGAGCAGGCGCTTCCGGGCGGCTTCACGGTCGGCCGCCGAATCGTGCGCGTCGGTCATCTCCTCCCCGTAGGCGCGGAGAAGATCGTGACAGTGAAAGCGGTTGGGGGACCGCTCGGCCAGCATGTTCGCCCGGGTCAACTCGTCGAGCGCCGGCCTGATCAGGCGTGGCGGCGCGCCGGCGAGGCCAGCTGCCGCCGCCGCGCTGATGTCCGCCGCCGGGTGCAGGCTGAGCTGCCGGAACAACCGGGCCGCGGCCGGGCTGAGCAGGCGGTACGACCAGGAGAGCACGGTGCGCAGGTCGGTGGCAGCGTCGTCGGTGACCAGGGCGGAGAGCCCGCCCCGACTCGCCGCCAGGTCATCCGCGATGGCCTGGAGCGGGAATGTGGGCCGGGCGGCGGCGCGCGCGGCAACGATGGACAGGGCGAGGGGCAACCGTGCGGTACGGCTGACCAGCTCGTCCACCGCCGCCGGCTGGGCGGCGGCCCGCTGCGTTCCCAACCGGCGTACGAGCAGCTGGTGTGCTTCGGCGGTGCTGGGCAGGTCCAGTGCGACCGGATGTGCGCCTTCGGCGGCGACCAGGCCCGGCAGTGTGTGGCGACTCGTCACGAGCACGGCGCAGCGGGCCGACCCGGGAAGCAGCGGCCGCACCTGTTCGGCGTCGCGCGCGTTGTCGAGCAGAACGAGCAGCCGCCGGTCCGCGGTCAGGCTGCGGTACAGGGCGAACTGGGCCGCCGGTTCGGCGGGGATCTCCAGCGGCTTGACGCCAAGGGCCGGAAGGAGTGAGCGTACGACGACGGCCGACGGTGACGCCTCCTGCGCGGAGCTGCCGAAACCGCCCAGGTCGACGTGGAGTTGCCCGTCGGGGAAGTGGCGCAGGTTGTCGTGTGCCCACCGCAGAGCCAGCCACGTCTTCCCGACGCCGCCGGTGCCGGTGACGACCACGGTGCCGGCTGGACCCGCGTCACCGAGCAGCAGCGTCGTGAGTTGAGCCAACTCGCGGGCCCGGCCGGTGAACAGCGTCGGCGGGGCCGGCAACTGCCGAGGGACGACCTGCGGGGTGGGTTCCTCCGCCGGCCGCGTCCCAGGCGTCAACAGCTCCCGGTCGGCCCGCAGGATGCGGGTGTGCAGGTGTTGGAGATCGGGACCCGGCTCCACCCCCACCTCGTCGGCGAGCAGCCGATGGAGCTTGCGGTACGTCGTCAGCGCGTCGGCGCGCCGGCCGGCCCGGGCCAGGGCCACCATCAGCTGCCCCCACGGACGTTCACGAAGTGGGTCCCCGTCGATCTGCGTCCGGAGCGGCTCGATCAGCTCGTTGTGCCTTCCGATCCGCAACTGGAGGTCGGCGACCTCCTCCAGCAGACTCGACCGCTGCTCCTGGAGCCGTGTTCGGACGGAGAGCAGCACTCCGAAGCCGGGGAGACCCGCGAACGGCTCGCCACGCCACAGCGCCAGCGCCGCCTCGAACGCCCGCAGGGCATCGGAGCAGCGGTCCTGGCGCAACGCGTGGTACCCGCGCTGGGTGAGGTCGTCGAAGGCCGCGCTGTCCAACGCCTGTGCGTCGAGGATGAGACGGTAGCCGGTGGTCCCGGCGCGGATGGTCGGTTCGGGGGCGCCGGCGGAGTGCAGCACCCGACGCAGCGCCCAGATGTAGGTCTTCACGTTGCCAGCCGCTGTCTTCGGCGGGCGTCCCTGCCACAGCTCGTCGACGAGCTTGTCGATGGACCATGCGGTGCCCGGCTGCGCCATCAGGATGGCAAGCAGGCGCACCCGCAACGGCGTGCCGAGGGCCAGCGGCGCTCCGCCGGAGGACCGCACCTCCACCGGCCCGAGTAGGCGGTACCGCATCGCCGGAGTCCCCCGCGCAGGGTCCATCACATCATCGTACGGACCCGACCCGTTGCGGCCGGCCATCGTGTGGCCCGGGCAGAAGAAGTGAGGTCGAAGGCCAGCGTGAGCAGGTCGATCAGGGGCGCCGCGGGTGAGTGTGGGTCGCGACATGCCGCCGCCCGCCAGACGCCGCGTTGCTTGTCGACCTGGGCGGAGGTTGTCATGATCCGTCCATGACAACACCTCTTGGCGCGGACGGCGGTGTCCTCGCCGTCCGTGGTTCGGCGAGGCGGTGCGGCTCATGATTCTCTCGTCGCAGGAGCCGAGGAGTGTCGAGCCGTTCCGGGTGCACGCCAGCCCTGAGGAGTTGGAGGACCTTCGTGCGCGTCTGCGCGCGACGCGCTGGCCGGACGCGCCGCAGGACGCTGGGTGGTCGCTGGGCACAGACATCACCTATCTGCGCGACCTCGTCGACTACTGGGCGGAGGAGTTCGACTGGCCGGCGCAGGAGACAGCTCTCGCGCGCCTGCCGCGCTTTCGTACGCGGATCCGGGAGATTGGCGTCTCGTTCATTCATGCGCGTGCCGTCGCGCCGGTCGGGCCGGTGCTGCCGCTGGTCCTCTGCCACGGATGGCCGGACTCGTCGTGGCGCTACGAGAAGGTGGTGCCCCTGCTCACCGACCCCGGCGCGTTCGGCGCGGACCCGGCCGACGCCTTCGACGTGGTCGTGCCGGACATGCCGGGATTCGGGCACTCGGACACTCCTGTGGGAGGACCCCTCGACTCGATCGCGGTCGCCGACCTGTGGTCCGAGCTGATGACCACGCTCGGTCACGCGAGTTTCGGTGCCGTGGGAGGGGACATCGGCAGCTCAGTGAGCCGCTACCTCGCCCTGAACCATCCCGGGCGAGTCGTTGCCGTACACCGCGTGGAGGCCAGCCTCCCGGTTCTCACCGCCGTTGACCTCGCACCGGAGGAGCGGGCCTGGCTCGACACCGCCGCCGCGTGGAAGGCCAGCGAAGGCGCGTACGCCGAGATGCACCGCACCAAGCCGCAGACCGCCGCCGTGGGGCTTACCGACTCACCCGCCGGACTGGCCGCATGGATCGTCGAGAAGCTGCGGTCATGGAGCGACTGTCACGGCGACATCGAGCAGAGCTTCACCAGGGACGAGATCCTCACCCTGCTCACGCGCTACTGGCTGACCGGAACGATCGGCTCGTCTATGCGCATGTACGCCGCCAACGCCGCGATCCCACCGGAACAACACGCCCGCAGGGTCGAAGTACCGTCCGGCTTCGCGCTCTTCCCCGGCGACACGCTCCACCCGCCGCGCGCCTGGCTCGAGCGCACGGCCAACGTCGTACGCATCACCGAGCTCGACAGGGGTGGCCACTTCGCGCCCTTTGAGGAGCCCCAGCTGTACGCGCAGGAGCTGCGCGAATTCTTCCGGCCCTACCGGTCGGCCGGCCGGACCTGACCAAGTCCGCGTGGGCTACTCGGGAGGGAACTTCGGCAGGTTGAAGACGGAGGAGGCCATGGCGTTGCGGTTCGAGCATCGCGACACCGAGGTCGACGTGAGCCTCGTCGACCGCGTGTGGCGCACCCGCTCTGACGCCGAGGAGACGATGACGTCCGCGGCAGGCGGCTCGTTCCGCACTGGGCCCGTGCGTGGGCGTCCTGGTCGGTTTTGCTGAGTCTCGTCGCGGTGTGCGCCGGCCTGGCTCACTGGCCCAGGTAGGCGAGCACCGCCATCACGCGCCGGTTGTCGTCGGTGGACGGCGGTAGCTTCAGCTTGGCCAGGATGCTGTTGATGTTCTTGGCGATCGCCTTCTCGGTCACGAACATGGTGGCCGCGATCGCCGCGTTGGACCGGCCCTGCGCGACCAGCGCCAGCGTCTCCAGCTCCCGGGCGGTCAGCTGGGCCAGATGGTCGCTGCGGCGCACCATGCCGGAGACCACGTCCTCGTCCATCACCGTGCCGCCGCCGGCTACCGTCCGCAGCGCCGAGATGAACTGCTCGCCGTCGAACACCCGGTCCTTGAGGAGATAGCCGACGGCGCCCGCGCCGTCGGCGAGCAACTCGGTGGCGTAGAGCTGCTCGACGTACTGGGAGAGCAGCAGCACCGGCAGGCCGGGACGCAGCCGCCGGCCCTCGATCGCGGCCTGCAGTCCCTCGTCGGTGAACGTGGGCGGCAGCCGGATGTCGATCAGGGCGAGGTCGAAATCCTCCGTGCTCAGAGCGTCGCGCAGTTCGGGCCCGCTAGTCACCGCGGTGACCACCTCGTCGCCGTGCGCCTCAAGTAGCTTGACCAGGCCCTCACGTAGCAGGAACTGGTCCTCCGCGAGTATCAGGCGCACCGGTGTCTCCCCCCGTGTCTTCCGCGGCACTCCTCCGCCGGGCCTGCCGACGATTGTGCACCTGCGCGGCCGCTCGTACTTCCTGCGGTTCTGGCCGGGCACGCGATCAGTGACACCGTCGCCGGGATCGCGGGGTCGCTCGCGGTGAGCGGCGTGTCCAACCTGGACTTCACAACCTCAGCCGTGCCGGGCTGGCTGCGCCCGGTGGTGGACTGGAACCCGATGAGCGCGTTGCTACTGGGCACGAGCTGGCTCAGCGTACGGCACCTGCGTGCCGCCGACTGACGGCCGAACGGTAAGGAGCGGGGGTCCTCCGCACCGCTACAGACGCGAGGGCCGGCACCCGCGATTGTGGTCCTACGACCACTGTCCTCGAGGGTCTCGATCGGCATA
Organism: Micromonospora sp. DT43; assembly: GCF_049841645.1. Classification (NCBI taxonomy): domain Bacteria; kingdom Bacillati; phylum Actinomycetota; class Actinomycetes; order Micromonosporales; family Micromonosporaceae; genus Micromonospora; species Micromonospora sp. DT43. The sequence continues at coordinate 40,855 of NZ_JBNCKR010000015.1, forward strand.
CTTGAGACAACACAGAAAAAGACGGGGAGAGCCCGGAATGGCTGCCGACAAAGGCCGAAACAACGTTACCAACCCCAATGCGGGCACGGCTCTGCTGCGCGGTGCCGCACTGACCGGCCTGGCGATTACCGAGGCCCTGCAGTTGCTCTGGATCAGCCTCTGCGTGTGCCTGACCGTGGTCGGCATCGGGGTTCCGCTGCTGCCCCGGGCGATCAACGGAGCCCGCTCGCTGACGGCCCTGCAGCGCCGGCTGGCCCGCCAATGGACCGGCGTCACCGCAGAGGAGGAGTATCTCCCACTGCCGGACCGCCCCGGCTTCGTCGGCGACCTGCATCGGGCCTGGACCATGCTGGGCGACCGCTCCACCTGGCGCGACCTGCGCTGGCTGCTGGTCAACCCGTTCGTCGGCCCGGTGCTCGGCTTCCTGCCGGTCGTCGCGATCGTCGAGGGTCTCTGGGGCCTGACCCTCCCGTTCATCTGGGAAATCGCCGAGAAGGACTGGGGCTGGGACGACATCTGGTTCGCCTTCATCCCGGTGAACAGTCAGACCACCGCGTGGCTGGCCGCCGGCCTCGGCCTGGTCGAGATCTTCGTCGGCGTGATCCTGGCCCGGGTGCTTCAGCGAGTGCACGGCCGCTGGGCCGGTGCCATGCTCGACGGCCGCAGCCGCGCCGAACTGGCCCGGCGGGTGCAGCACCTGGCCGTCACCCGGTCGGACGCGGTGAGCCATCAGGCCGCCGAGATCAAGCGGATCGAGCGTGACCTGCACGACGGTGCCCAGGCTCGACTGGTCTCGATGGGCATGACCCTGGCGGCCGTCGAGACGCTGCTGCAGAAGGACCCGGAGCAGGCCCTGGCCATGGTCACCGACGCCAAGAACAGCTCGGCGACCGCGCTGCGGGAGCTGCGCGACCTGGTCCGCGGAATCCACCCGCCGGTGCTGGCCGACCGCGGTCTGGTCGACGCGGTGCGAGCCCTGGCCATGTCGCTGCCGCTGCGGGTCGAGGTCACCGCGGACGTGCCCGGCCGGGTGACACCGCCGGTCGAGTCCGCCGTCTACTTCGTGGTCTCCGAACTCCTGAACAACGTCATCAAGCACGCCCACGCCACCCACGCCAGCGTCGACATGCGTTACGTCGACGGCAAGCTGCGGGTCACCGTGCACGACAACGGCGTGGGCGGCACCGACCCCGAGCGCGGCACCGGCCTCAAGGGCATCGAGCGCCGGCTGCTCCCCTTCGACGGCGTCGTCACGGTGTTCAGCCCGGCGGGCGGCACCACCGACGTCGCGGTCGAGGTGCCCACCGAAATCGTCACCGCCGATTGATCCTGCCGGCACAACAATCCCCGGCGTACCGCCGAATCAAACGAATGTGAATCGCTCTGTACCGCTCCGCGAATCGGAGCGCGGGCCGGGCTGCGCAGAGAGAGGCTTGAAAATGTCGGGAAATAAAACGGCGGTCGCGACCAGGGTGGCCACCTGGAGTGCGCTGAATCCGTGGAAGGCGACAATTGTCTGGGTGGTATTCGTGGTGGCGGCCGTGCTCGCCGGCAGCGCCACCGAGACCCGCCAGGCCATCGAGGCCGAACTGCAGGTCGGCGAGGCCGCCACGGCCGCCCGGATCATCGATGACGGCGGCCTGCAGGACCCGTCCGTGGAGAACATCCTGATCACCAGGACCGGCGGCGGCCGGCTCGACACCGCAGAGGCCACCCGGGCCACCGACGAGCTCACCCGCCGCCTGGGCGCCGTCCCCGAGGTGGAGTCGGTCGCCAAGTCGGTGCCCGCCGAGAACGGCGCGGCGGTCCTGCTGCAGGTCACCATGAAGGGTGACTTCGACACCGCCGGCGAGCGGGTGGCCCCGCTGCAGAAGGTCACCACCGAGGTGCAGGGCGCCCACCCGGACCTGCTGGTCGAGCAGGCCGGATCGGCCTCGATCAACAGCCAGTTCGATGAGTGGATCGGCAAGGACATCGCCAAGGCCACCACGATCAGCGTGCCGGTGACCCTGATCATCCTGGTGGTGGCGTTCGGCTCGCTGCTGATGGCCGCCGTCCCGGTGCTACTCGCGCTCTCCGCGGTGCTGTCGGTGCTGGGTCTCTGGGCGCTCGCCTCGCAGGTAGTGCCGGACCCGGGCATGGTGCCCGACATCATCGTGCTGATGGGCATGGCGGTCGGCGTCGACTACTCGCTGTTCTACCTGCGCCGTTACCGCGAGGAGCGCCGCGCCGGGCGGGAGAACGTCGCCGCCGTGGAGATCGCCGCGGCCACCTCCGGGCACGCGGTGCTGGTCTCCGGCGTCGCCGCGATCCTGTCGATGGGTGCCCTCTACCTCGCCGGTGACGCCGTCTTCGCGGCCATCAGCACCGGCGCCATCCTGGTCATCGCGGTCGCCATGCTGGCGTCGATCACCGTGCTGCCGGCCCTGCTGGCCAAGTTCGGCCCGCGGATGATGCGGCCGCGCCGCCGCTGGCTGCGCTGGCTGCCCGACAGCAACACCTCGACCCGCAGTCCGCGGCTGTGGAACGCCCTGCTCGGCCCGGTTCTGCGGCACCCGGTCGTCGCACTGGTCCTCTCGGTCGGCGCCCTGGTGGCGCTGGCGGTGCCGGCCGCGAGCACTGACCTCAAGTCGACCCAGATCAGCGACTTCCCGCGCAGCCTGTCCACGATGACCACCTACGACCGGGTGACCGAGAACTTCCCGTCGTCTGGAAACACCATCCAGGTCGCCGCCGAGATCCCCTCTGGTGACGTCGCCGCACTGCGGACCCGGTTCGACCAGCTGGCCGAGCGGGCGCAGCAGGACGAGGCGTTCCGCTCCGGGCTGGCGCCACAGATCCGCTACTCCCCGGACGGCCGGGTCGGTGTGCTCGAGCTGAACACCCCGTACAAGGCCGACTCGGACCAGGCCCACGACGCGGTCGACCGGCTGCGGGACACGATCGTGCCGGCCACCGTCGGCGGCCTGTCCGGCGCCGAGGTCGCGGTCGGCGGCGAGGCCGCCTCGGACATGGACTACACCGCCAACCTCAACGAGAAGCTGCCGTGGGTGGTCGCCGCAGTGCTACTGCTGACCTTCCTGGTGATGCTGCTGGCGTTCCGCTCGGTCGTGATCGGCCTGACCACGGTCTTCCTCAACCTGCTCTCGGCCGCAGCCTCGTTCGGCGTGCTCGCGCTGGTCTTCCAGGGCACCTGGGCCGAGGGCCTGCTCGGCTTCACCTCGACCGGCCACGTGGTCTCCTGGGTGCCGATGCTGCTGTTCGTGGTTCTGTCCGGGCTGTCGCTCGACTACCACGTCTTCGTGGTCACCCGGATCCGCGAGGAGGTGGCGTCCGGGATGACCACCCGCAACGCGATCGCCTCCGGCATCACACGCACCGCAGGCGTGGTGACGAGCGCGGCGATCGTCATGGTGGCGGTCTTCTCGATCTTCGGCACGCTCAGCTTCATCGAGCTCAAGCAGATCGGTGTCGGCCTAGCCGTCGCGATCGTGCTCGACGCCACCATCATCCGGGTGGTCGTCCTGCCGGCGCTGATGGCGCTGCTGGGACAGGGCAACTGGTGGCCCGGCCTGCACCGCAGGGGGGCCGTTCCGCCGCAGACCAGCGTCGAGAGCGCGGCAGCGGAGGTGTCCACCTCCGCACGATGATGATCAAATTCAGTCAGACAAAGATCTTGTTGTGAACGGCCCAGGCCCTCGCAGCCTGGGCCGTTTTCGCACTTCACGCCGATCAGCAGGACGTCAGCGGACAGTCAGCCCGAACTGTCAGAGTGGGGTCACAACGGCTCCTCGGCACCTGCCGGCAGTGCCCTTCCGCCGGCAGCTCAGAGGAGTAATCGTGACCAACCCGTCTTGACGGATCGACGCGATGGCCGTCTCCACATCTACGCAACGCGCCCTCACGGGCAGTCGTACACCACTCCCCTGGACGTTGCCAGAAAAAGGCCGTGACCCACGTTTCCACAGGTCACGGCCCTTCAAAGAAGTGCGCCCGAAGGGACTCGAACCCCTAACCTTCTGATCCGTAGTCCGCACCCATCAGATGCTCTCTACGCTGCGTAACCAACACTTCGCACGTGCCGCTGAGTGCTTCTGCGTGCCGAAACAAGCGGCTGAGTATCTGCTGGTCAGGGCGATGCCGCGCGCAGAGTGCCACATCCTCGAAGGCGAGGATCGGCCGCGCAGGCCGCGTTGGGCTGGATTAGTTCCGACCGTGCTGGTCATACGCCGAGCATCCGAGCACCAGCGGGGGCGGCATTCCCAAGCTGGATGGCCGCCTTGATGGCCGCCCGATCATCCTGACCGGGTGTGACTAGACGGATTGATGGAGAACTGTCGGCATCCCCCTTTGCCCGAATCTACGCAGTGTGCACGATCCACTGTGATGTGTGAAGGCCTTCGTTGATACGTCGTTACGCAGTGCGCATCCCGACCCGACGGAGAACGTTGCTGCCCTGATGGTCCTGGCCGGGGTCCGGCCTTGACACCGACCTGATCACTGAGCCGTCGAGACGTCTCAGTGATCACGCTCTCCCTTACGCCACCGTTCGATTAATACCGGTAGTTCGCGCCAGAGATAGTCGTAAAAGTCGCGCCCGTGGCCATCTGGAACGTGAACCGGGCCACCAGCAGCACGTGGCGGGCGGCTGCCCACCCGCAGGTCGTTCCAGCGGAGCAGAGCGAGATCGACCTCGTAATCGCCCGGCGGCATGGTGGCACCGCAGAAATATATTGAAGCAGGCGAAGCCGCGAGCGCCTTGAAGCCGCCCTTCACATGTGCCTATAGTGAGCCGGTCACGGGGGAAACAGACAGCAGTTTGGGAGCGCTCCCGGCGTTGCCGCCGGCGGGCGTTCGCTTTGCTGCGCCAGCGATCCCCCGTGCTCCACTTCGGAACGGGGGACGAGGAGTGGCACATCGACCGATCGCCCCCGGCTGCCTGGTGACCCTGCAGCCTGGGGCGGAACGGCCGCCCGTCTACTGCTTCCATCCGCTCAGCGGGAGCGTCGCCGTCTATGGTGGACTCGCCCGGCACCTCGGCGCCGAGCAGCCGGTGCACGGCTTCCAGTCGACCGGCCTGGCGGCCGGCGGTGAGCCGGACATCTCGGTGGCCGTCATGGCGGAGCGCTACGCGGCCGCCATCGACGACGAGACCGCTGTGTTCCTCGGCTATTCGATGGGCGGGGTGCTGGCGCTCGAGACCGCCCGCGCGGTGGCCGGCATCGCCCCGCCGCTCGTCGTGGTGATCGACTGCGATCCGCTCTACAGCTCCACGACCGGCGAGGGCTGGTCGATTCTCGTGCACCAGACGCTCGGGCTGGACATGCCCGTGGCCGGACTGTCCGCGCTGGACCGCGTGGATGCCCTGGTCCGGGTGCGCGCCGCCGCCAGCGCCGCGGGCGTGCTGCCCGCCCGGTTCGGCCTCGAACGGCTGGACCGGATGCTCGCGGTCTGTGCCGCCAACGAGCGGGCTGCCGCCGAGCACACCCCCGCCTACTACGACGGAACGGTGCACGTCTTCCGCAGCAACGACCATCCGGTGGTGCCGGGCGCCGACATGTGGAACGGCTTCGCCCGGGAGGTCCACCTTCAGGTGATCGACGCGGATCACCACTCGATCATGACGGCGCGGGGATGGGCGGCCGTCGGCGCCGGTATCCGGCGGCTGCTGACCCAGGTGACCACCCGCTAGCACCCCCGAGGAGTTCCCGTGCCCCGAGCCGATGCCGAGCAGCTGGTGCCGACGATCGTCACGATATGGTCGGCGATCTTCAAGAATCAACCGATCACCGAGGACAGCGACTTCTTCGACCTCGGCGGCGAGTCGCTCGACCTGGTCCGTTTCCTCGCCGAGGTGCAGGCGGAGTTCGGCGTCGACCTGCCGGTCACCGAACTGTTCGCCACCACCTTCTCCCCCGCCACGGTCGCCGCCGCCATCGAACGCCTGCGCGCCGAGGAGGAACTGCTCGACGATCTCGTACGCCGCCTCGACGAGCTCCCGCCGGACGAGGCCCGCCGTCTCCTGGCCGAGGCGGAGTAACGCTGTGACACGGTTTCTCATGGTGACCCACGGCAGCGCCGGCGACGTTCTGCCGATCGTGCGCATCGGCCGGGAGCTGGCCGGCCGGGGCCACGAGGTGACATTGACAAGCCATGCGCCGTACGCCGCCAGGGCGCGCGCCGCCGGCCTGGAGTTCGTTCCGCTGGACACCACGGAGTCGTACGCCCGCCATCAGGTCGAGTCCCGCCGGCTCATCGACGCCCGCACCTCGGCGGACCTCCGCCTGTTCTACGAGCGGACCGGCCTGTTCGACCAGATGCGCGCCGAGTGCACGGCGATGATCGAACGGCACCGCCCCGGCGAGACCGTCCTGGTCGGCCGCCACACCAGCGGCGCCTCGACCCTGCTGGCCGGCGAGATGCTGGGCGCCCCGACCGCGTGGGTGGCGCTCGCCCCCATACAGATCATGGCGTCGCCGGCCGCGGTGGCGCACCTGCAGCGCGCCCTGGGCGACGGGGTGAACGAGGTGCGCGCCGGGTTCGGCCTGGCGCCGGTCACCGACTGGGCCGCCTGGTTCGCCTCGCCGCGGTCGGTGCTGGGGCTGTGGCCGCAGTGGTACGACGCGGCCGGCCCACCGTCCCCGCCGGAGACCAGCCTGACCGGTTTCGTGGGCGGCGACGAGGTGGGCGGCGACGAGCAGGAAGCCGGCGACGTCGACGTCCCGGCGGGCGAACTCCTCGTCACCGGCGGCACCGGGCAACTGCTGCATCCCCGGTTCTACGAGGCGGCCCTCGATGCGGTCGCTTCGACCGGCCGTACGGCCCTCGTGGTGGCGCCCGAACGTGACCTGCTCCCGGCCGTCCTGCCGCCGGGCGTCCGCTGGTTCGCCTCGCTGCCGTTCCCGCGTGTGGTGCCCCGCGTCGCGGCCGTCGTGCACCACGGTGGCATCGGCACCGCCGTGCGTGCCGTCCGCGACGGCGTCCCCCAGGTGATCCTGGCCCACGGCGCGGACCGCCCGGACAACGCGCAACGGCTGGCCTCCGCCGGACTCGCCCGCTGGCTGCCCGCCGCCCGCTGGTCCGCCGCCGCGATCGCCGGGGAGATCGGCGCGGCCGTCGCGGACGGCGGCTATGCGAGCCGCGCCGCCGCCTTCTCGATGCTCGACGACGCCGGGCCGGCGACCGCCGCCGACGCCCTCGTCTCGCTGACGGCGAGCCGCCCGGACACCGGGGCGCCGCTGCGCGAACGGCTGCGGCAGATGGATCCGGCGCAGCTCGCGGCGCTCACCCGGCAGCTGAGCGAGCGGCCATGAGGATCCTCCTCGTCCAGAACATGCCGGACGTGCCGGCCTACGGCGGCGCCAACCGGTCCAACCGCATCATGCTCGAGCAGCTCGCCGCCCGCGGGCACGACTGCGCCGTCGTGGCCACCGTGCCGGCCGCCGAGGTGCGGGAAGCGGTCGTCCGCGCGGGCGGCGACCTGGCCGGTGAGGCGCCCGGCGTCACCCGCTACGTCCTCCGCGGCGTGCGAGGTCACGCCGTACACGGCTCGGCCCGTCTGGTCCGGGAGATCCTCGCCGAAGCGGGCCGGCACCATCCGGACTGGATTCTCGTCCCGTCGGACGACCCGGGCACGCTGGCGCTCGGCGCGGCCCTCACTGCGGCGCCGCGCCGGGTGGTGTATCTCGTGCACACCCTGCAGCAGTTGCCGTTCGGGCCCGGCGCCTTCTATCCGAGCGAGGCCGCCACCGCGCTGGTCCGGCGGGCGGCCGGCATCGTCGCGGTCAGCCGTGCCGCGCGCGACCATGTGCGGCGTTGGGCGGGCCTGCCGTCCCACCTGATCCACCCGGCCGTGTACGGACGGCCGGACCGCTGCGGCGGCGACGCGGTCCTGATGGTGAATCCGTGTGGCTACAAGGGCATCGACATCCTGCTGGCGCTGGCCGACCGCTTTCCGCGGCTCCCGTTCGCCGTGGTGCCGACGTGGGGCACGACCACCGCCGACCGGGAGCGCCTCGCCCGCCGGCCGAACATCGAGGTGCTCGCGAAGACGAACGACATGGACGCCGTCTACGCGCGAGCGCGTGTGGTGCTGACGCCGTCGCTGTGGGACGAGACGTTCGGCTACACCGCTGTCGAGGCGGCGCTGCGCGGCATCCCGGTGCTCAGCAGCGATGTGGGCGGGTTACGCGAGGCGAAACTCGGGGTTCCCCACCTTTTGCCGGTACGCCCTATCGAGCGCTACGGACCCGGCGGTGAACCGGTCATCCCGCCGCAGGACGTCACACCGTGGTCCGAGGCGCTTGACGCCGTGACCGGCGACCCCGCGCACCACGCCGACCTGGCCGCCCGGTCCCGCGCCGCCGCATGGGAGTTCGTGACCGGCATCGACGAGCGCGCGTTGGAGCGTTACCTGCGAAGCCTGGCGCCCGCTCCCGATGCGACCACCGTGGCCGGCCTCTCCCCGCATGCCCGCGCCCGGCTCGCCGCCCGGCTGGACGCGCGGCGATGACGGCACTGTCCCGCCTCGACGGCGACGACCTCGACCTGATGCTGCTGATCCGGCACGCCGAGCGTCAGGTGCAGAGGTTCTTCGCGGACGGACTGGTGTCCGGCACCACGCACACCTGCATCGGGCAGGAGTACGTCCCGGTCGCGCTGTGCACCGCGTTGCGCCCGGACGACTTCGTGTTCAGCAATCACCGGGGCCACGGCCACTACCTCGCCTGCTCGGGCGATCTGCCCGGCCTGTTCGCCGAGATCCTGGGCCGCGACGGCGCACCGGCGCGCGGCGTCGGCGGCAGCCAGCACCTGCGCCGCGGCCGCTATCTCTCCACCGGTGTGCAGGGCCAGTCCATGCCGGTCGCGGTCGGCACCGCCGTCCACCAGTCCCGGTCCGAGCCGGGCGGGCTGAGCTGCGTCTACCTCGGCGACGGGACGTGGGGCGAGGGCGCGGTGTACGAGGCGCTCAACCTGGCCGCGCTCTGGCGGCTGCCGCTGCTGGTCGTGGTGGAGCACAACGGCATCGCCCAGACCACCCCGACCCGCCTGGCCATGGCCGGGGACATCGCCGGGCGGGCCGCCGCATTCGGCGTGACACACCGGCGGATCGTGAGCCTCGACGTCGCCGGCATCCGGGCGGTGACCGAACCGGTGGTCGCCGAGGTGCGCGCCGGGCGGCCCGCCGTCCTGGAGTTCGTGACGCACCGGGTCGGCCCGCACAGCAAGGGCGACGACACGCGGCCGGCGCCGGAGCGCGCGGAGGCGGCCGCCCACGACTGGTACGAGCTTTACCGGCAGGCGCATCCGGAGCACTTCGCGGCCCACGACGACCGGCAGCGGGCGCTGGTCGCGGAGGTGGCCGCCGAGGTGGCGGGGCGGGCGCTCGCGCGATGACCACCGACATGCGGGTCGCCGACGACCTGAACCGGGCGCTGCACGGGCTGTTCGCCGCCGACGAGCGGGCCTACCTGCTGGGCGAGGACGTGCTCGACCCCTACGGCGGGGCCTTCACCATCACCCGCGGGCTGTCCACCGCGTACCCGGAAAGGGTGCTCACCACGCCGATCAGCGAGGGTGCGATCGCCGGAGCGGCGGCCGGTCTCGCGCTCGCCGGCAACACGGCGGTGGCCGAGATGATGTTCGGCGATTTCGTCACGCTCGCCTTCGATCAGATCGTCAACTTCGCGGCCAAATCCGTTTCCATGTACGGCGAACGACTGCCGCTCCGGCTCATCGTCCGTTGTCCCACCGGGGGCAACCGCGGTTACGGGCCGACGCACAGCCAGAGCCTGCAGAAGCACTTCATCGGCGTACCGGACCTGGCCCTCTTCGAGATCTCGCCGCTGCACCCGAGCGCGACGGTGCTGCGCGTCATGCGCGACCTGGCGCAGCCCTGCATGCTCTTCGAGGACAAGGTGCTCTACACCCGGCCGGTGCGGCACGGCGGCCGGATCGACGACGTGTTCCGCGTCGAGACGACCGGCCCTGCCCCCGGTACCGCCGTGGTCTCCGCCGACACCGGTCCCCCGGACTGCGTCCTGATCGCGCCCGGCGGCCTCGTGGAGCGCGCTCTGGAGGCCATGCGCACGCTGCTGTTCACCGACGACGTGGCCTGCCGGCTCGTGGTGCCCGCCCAGCTGTATCCGCCCGCGATCGAGCCGCTGGTGGAGCAGGCCGCCGCGGCGCGCTCGGTCTGCGTGCTCGAGGACTCCACGGCGGGCGGCACCTGGGGCGCGCACCTGGCGCACGAGATCCACCGGGCCGCGTGGGGACGGCTGCGCCGGCCGGTGCGCCTCGTGCACGCCGCGGACCGGGTCGTCCCGGCCGCACCGCATCTCGAACGGGCGGTGCTCGTGCAAGCCGCCGACATCCGACGGGCCGTGCTGGAGGAGATCAATGCCTGACGTCCGGCTTCCCAAGCTCAACAACAACGACGTGCACTACGTGCTGGTGGAGTGGGCGGTGCCGGACGGTGGCCTCGTCCGCGCGGGCGACCCGGTGGCGGTGGTGGAGACCTCGAAGGCCACCGAGGAGATCGTCGCTGAGCACACCGGCGTCCTGCGCCACATGGCGCGTGAGGGCAGCGAATGCGCGGTCGGCGCCCCGATCGGTGTGGTGAGCGCGGACGGCGAGGCCCCCGCGCCCGAGCCGGAGGCCGCCCCTGCTCAGGGCCGGGAGGAGGTGCTGATCACCGAGCCTGCCGAGCGGCTCGCGGCCGAGTTGGGCATCCCCCGGGAACGGTTGCTGGCGCTGGGCCGCAAGGTGATCCGGCGGACCGACGTCACCGCCCTCGCCGCAGCCACCGACGACGTCGGGCACGTCGACCTGCCGCGGGGGCAGCCGGCCATCGCCCGGGCCGTGGCCGCCTCGCACGCGGACGTGCCGGCCGCGTTCGTCGCCGTCCGGGTGGTGGTGGACGACGCGGTCCGCCGGGCGCGCGACGCGGGGCGGGCCGCCCGGCAGCTCATCGGGCTGCCCGAGCTGACCGTGCGGGCGCTCGGCCGGCTGCGTACACCGTTCCCGGTCTTCTTCGGCACACGGCTCGCGGACGGCACGGTGACCGCCCGGCCGGGAGCCCACGTCGGGGTGACCGTCGACGTGGGCAACGGGCTGGTGGTGCCGGTGGTGCGCGACGCCGACCGGCTGGACCTGACCGGGATCGCGCAGCGGCTGCTCGCCGTCCGGCTCGCCGCGATGCGCGACGGCGTGCAGGAGCGGGATCTCGCGGGGGCGAACATCATGCTGGCCCTCGCGAACGAGCCCGGCGTCGTGCTGTCCCGGCCGATCGTCTTCCCCGGGCAGGTGTGCGCGGTGGCGCTGCCCGGCACGCTGTCCGAGGCGGTCCCCGGCTCCGAGCCGGGCAGCGTCGCCTTCCGCACGGTCGTCGACATCGGACTGGCATACGACCACCGGGTGGTCAACGGCCGGGACGCCGTGCTCTTCCTCCAGGCGCTGAAGGCGCAGCTGGAGTCCGACGATGCTTGACCGGCGGCTGCTCGCCCTGCGGCAGCTCCGGGCCGCCGGATGGCCGCTCGCCACGCTGCTGGTGGCCGTCCTGGTGGTGCGGGCGCTGTTGCCGGCGCTGACCGCGCTGCTCACCGGGCGCCTGGTGGCCGAGATCATCGCCGGTTCGGGCGACGCCGACCTGAGCCTGGCGGTCGCCGTCCTCACCCCGCTCGGTGTGCTGCTGCTCGCCGGGCAGCTCACCGAGCTGATGCTGGAACCGGTGCGGTTCCAGGTGGTCGCGCGCGTCGACGGCGCCCACCGCCGCGCGGTCGAGGCCATGGTCTGCGCGCCGGCCGGGATCGCGCACCTCGAGGACCTGCCGAGCCGCGAGCTGCTGGCGCAGGCGGCCGGCGACCCGGACAACAGCGGGGAACGCACGCCCGGACTGGCCACGGTGGCGCAGCTGTCGTTGATGTCGCGCTATCTGGCGACCGCCCTGGCCGCCCTGGTCATCGCGCGCGACGTGTGGTGGCTGGCGCCGGTGCTGCTGATCCCGGTGCTCGCCCTGCGCAGTGTCCAGCATCGGCAGGTGCTCGGGCCGGTGCACGCCTGGACGGACGCCGCGCCCGACCGCCGGCGCGCCGGCTACTGGGCTGCTCTGCTGACCGGGCCGGAAGCCGGCAAGGAGCTGCGGATCTTCGGTCTCGGCGACTGGTTCGCGGCCCGGCACTCCGAGGCCACCGACGCGCATCTGGAGCCGTACCGGAAAGCCCGTCTGGAAAGCATCCGCAAGCAGGTGCTCCAATTCCTGGTCATCACCGTCGTCATGGGTGTCACGCTGGGTGTCCTCGGTCGTCTGGCGATGACCGGCCAGCTGCCGGTCGACCGGCTCGCCGGGGACCTCGCCGCGGCGTGGAGCCTGCTCGGCACGGCGTTCGCGGTGCCGGAGATCCTCGACGTCGAACACGGGACCCGCCCGCTGCTGGCCCTGCAGCGGCTGCGCGAGCGGCTCGGGTCGTCCCCGGCCCCGTCCGCGACCACCACGGTGCCCGCCCTGCGACGCCCGCCGGCGGTCCGGTTCGCGGGCGTCCGTTTCGGCTATCCGGGCGCGCGGCGCGACGTGCTGACCGGCCTCGACCTCGAGGTGCGCCCCGGCGAGATGCTCGCCCTGGTTGGCCTCAACGGCGCCGGCAAGAGCACCGTCACCAAACTGCTCGCCGGGCTCTACCGGCCGGACGGCGGGCGGATCAGCGCCGAGGGGACCGACATCGGCGACCTCGATCCGGTGGCGTGGCGGGCGGCGATGTCGATCGTCTTCCAGAACTTCACCCGCTACCACCTGTCCGTGCGCCGGAACGTGACGATCGGCGCGCCCGACCACGACAGCGCGGCCGACCTGGCCGCCGTCGCCGCCGAGACGGGCCTGGACGACCTGGTCGCCGGGCTGCCGGATGGCTGGGACACGCCGCTGTCCACGGCCCGGGCCGGCGGCGTCGAGCTGTCCGGCGGCCAGTGGCAGCGGGTCGTGCTGGCCCGGGCGTTGTACGCGGTGCGGGCCGGCGCCCGGATCCTGGTGCTCGACGAGCCGACCGCTCATCTCGATGTCCGCACCGAGTTCGAGATCTTCCGCTCGCTGCGCCGGATCACCGGCGACGTGACCGTCCTGCTCATCTCGCACCGGCTCGCCACCGTCCGCGAGGCCGACCGGATCGCGCTCATCGCGGACGGCCGGATCCGGGAGTCCGGCACGCACGACGAGCTGGTCGCCGCGGACGGGGAGTACGCCGACCTGTTCCGCATCCAGGCGCAGCGGTTCGCCACGACAGGGCAGGTCAATCCGTGAGCGTCCTCGACGTCGTCCGCCGCTCCTGGCGCCTCGACCGGCGGATGACCCTCGTCGTGCTGTCGTTGATGGCGAGCCAGAACCTGGCGTTCGTGCTGACCGGTCTGGGCCTGCGGGAGATCGTCGACCAGTCGGCGGCCGGGCGCGTCACCGGGCTCGCGCTGGCCGCTCTGGCCGGGGCGGTGGGTTTCGGCCTGACCGCCGTCGGCGACCAGATACAGCTGCAACTGCGCACGGATCTGGCCGACCGGATCGGGTATCGCCAGATCGACCCGGAGGTGCAGCGGCTGACCGCGCGTCTCGGGGGCCTGGACCATCTGGAGCGGTCATCCTATCTGGACCGTGTCAACCTGGTGCGGGGCAAGGGCCGGCTGCTCGCGGAGGGCAGCTGGGCGATGGTGGAGACGGCGTCCTGGACGGTACGGATCCTGCTGACGCTGGCGCTGCTCGGCACCGTGCATCCCGCCCTGCTGTTCCTGGTCCTGTTCGCCGTGCCGGCCGGGGTGATGAACCGCTCGGCGTACCGCGACGTCGGCGCCGCGGCGTTGCGCAGCGCCGACGAGGCCCGCCTGGAACGGCACCTGCACGGGTTGCTGACCAGCGCGGCCGGCGGCCGTGAGATCCGGGTGGACGGCTCCGCGGCGCTGCTGCGCGAACAGGCGTCGGCGGCGTGGCGGTCGGTGGCCCGCACCCGCGGGCGGGCGCAGCTGCGGTCGGTGCTGCTGGCATCGGCCGGCTCGATCGTCTTCACTCTCGGCTTCCTCGCCGCCCTGGTCTACGTCGTCTCGCTGGTCTCCGCGGGCGACCGCACGGTGGGCGACCTGGTCATGGTCCTCGCGCTGGCCGGCCAGCTGCGCACCCAGTTCGACCGCGCGCTCTACGTGATGACGAGGGTGCTGGCCGGCCTCGCGGTGGCCGGGCCGTACCGGTGGCTGCGGGATTACGCGGCGGCCGCCGGCGAGGACGGGACGGTGGATCCGCCGTCCGTGCTGCGCTCCGGGATCACGCTGCGCGAGGTGTCGTTCCGCTATCCGGGCGCCGCCGGGAGCATCGGGCCCCTGTCGGCACACCTTCCGGCCGGCGCCATGGTGGCGATCGTCGGCGAGCACGGGTGCGGGAAGACCACCCTCGTCAAGCTTCTGGCGAAGTTCTACCGCCCGGACGCGGGCGACATCCTGGTGGACGACGTCCAGCTGACCGCCCTGCGCACCACCGCGTGGCGGGCGCGGATGACCGCGGCCTTCCAGGATTTCCAGCGCTACGAGGTGCCGGCCGACGTCGCGGTGGGCCTCGGTGACGTGTCGGCGATGCACGACCGGGCGGCGATCGAGAACGCCGTCCGGGCGGCCGACGCCGACGCCGTGGTGGCGTCCCTGCCCCGCGGGCTGGACACCCCGCTGGGCGGGCTCTTCGGCGGCGTGGACCTCTCCGAAGGGCAGTGGCAGCGCCTGGCGCTGGCGCGGGCCTGCATGCCGGCCGCGCCCCTGCTCGTGGTGCTGGACGAGCCGACCGCCTCGCTGGACGCCCGCAGCGAGCACGCGATCTTCACCCGGCACGCGGCGCTGGCCCGCCGGCTCGGCGCTGACCACGGCACCGTCACGGTGGTCGTGTCGCACCGCTTCTCCACCGTGCAGATGGCCGACCTGATCCTCGTAATGGCCGGCGGCCGCATCGCGGAATGCGGCGGGCACGACGATCTCATCGCGGCCGGCGGCATTTATGCCGAGCTTTATCAAATACAGGCGAAAGCCTACTCGAATGTCTCGCGGAAAACGCCCACCGACCCTTTCGGAGATGATTCATGAAACGCGTCACGAAAGCCGTTCTTCCGTCCGGCGGACTGGCCACCCGGCTGCTCCCGGTCACCAAGTCGGTGCCGAAGGAGCTGTTGCCGGTCATCGACACCCCCGTCCTGCACCATCTGCTGGCCGAGGTGCGCGCGGCGGGTCTCACCGACGCCCTCGTCATCACCGGCCGGGGCAAGGACGCCATCGCCAACCACTTCGACGAGGACCCCGAGCTGGACCGCTACCTGGGCGACCGGGCGGCCGGCCTGCTCGGCGACACCCGGGAGCTGTACGAGTCGGTGACCGTGCACGCCGTGCGCCAGGGCGGCGCCAAGGGCATGGGCCACGCGGTGCTGCGCGCCGAGCAGCACATCGGGGCGATGCCGTTCGCGGTGGTGACCGGCGACGACCTGATCGACGCCGGGAGCGGTCTGCTGGCCCGCATGGTCGACATCCAGCACGAGCTCGGCGGCGTGGTGCTCGCCGTAGTCGAGGTCGCGGACGAGCTGGTCGAGGTCAGCGACCTGGTCGCCGCGGAGCCGGCCGGGCAGGACGGCCTGCTGCGGGTGACCGACATCGTGAAGCGCCCGGAGCTGTCCGCGGCGCCCAGCAGGCTCGCCGTCGTCGGCCGGTACGTGCTGCCGCCCGAGGTGTTCGACGTGCTCCGCGGCACGCCGTCGGACGGCGGCGGTGAGGTGCAGCTGCCCGACGCCATGGTGCAGCTGTCCCGGTTGGGCGTGCCCGTGCACGCCGTGCCGTTCACCGGCGCCCGCTACGACGTCGGCACCCGGCTGGGCCTCCTGCAGACCAGCGTCCTGTTCGGGCTGCAGCGCCCGGACCTGGGACCGGAGCTGCGCCGATGGCTGCGCGAGGTGGTGCGCGCGGACTGAGCGCCGCGATCAGGCGGTAGCCGAGCTGAGCTCGGCCACCGTCGCGGCGAGGTCGCCGACGGTGCGGTGCGCGAACACCGCCCGCAGCGGCAGGTCGACGCCGAGCACCTGCCGGAGCCGGGCCGCGATCCGGGCCGCCGCCAACGAGTCCAGCCCGAGGTCGAGAAGGCTCTCGCCGGCCTCCACCTCGTCATAGCCGAGCACGTCCGCGACGATGTCCGCGACCACGGCCGGCACGCCGGCGTCAGGCATGGCTCTGCTCCGCGGCCCGCCCGGTCAGCAGCTCGGCCAGCTCGGCCGGGGTCGGCGCGTCGTAGATCTCCCGCAGGCTCACTTTCGTGCCGGTCAGCTGCTGCGCCTGGGCGGCCAGCCGGGCGGCGTGCAGCGAGTGCCCGCCGTGGTGGAAGAAGTTCGTCGCCGCGTCCGCCGGCACGTCCAGCAGGCCGCGCCAGAGCGCCACGAGCTGATCCACCAGGCTGCCGCTCGCCACCGGTGCCGCGGCGGCGGGCCGGGGCACGGCGTCGCGGGTCGCGAGAGCGCGGTAATCCACCTTGCCGGTCGGCGTCTGCGGCAGCGCATCCAGGATCTCCAGGCCGCTGGGGACCGCGGCCCGGGGCAGATGCCGCGCGGCGTGGTCCCACAGCTCCCCGCGCTCGAGGTCACCGCCGGTGGTCACGAAGGCGACCAGGTCGTCGCCGCTGACCAGGGCCGCCGCCGCAGTCACCGCGGGGTGGCCGCGCAGCACGGCCTCCACCTCGCCCAGTTCGAGCCGGTTGCCGCGCAGCTTCACCTGCCGGTCGTTGCGTCCCACCAGGTGCAGCCGCCCGTCCGGTCGCCGGCTGCCGAGGTCTCCGCTGCGGTAGAGCGGGCCGGCGACCGGATGCTCGACGAACCGTTCCGCGGTCAGGTCCGGCCGGTTCACATACCCGGCGGCGAGCCCGATGCCGCCGATGCACACCTCACCGACGAGGCCGGGCGGCAGCAGCCGGTCGTCGTCGCCCAGGATGTGCACCGTCATGTTCGGCAGCGGGCGGCCGACCGTGATGTCGCCGGCGTCGACGATCTCGGCGGCGGTGCACCAGACGGTCGTCTCGGTCGGCCCGTAGACGTTGAACAGCCGCGCGCCCGCGTCGAGCAGCCGGGTGGCCAGGGCGGCCGGCATCGGCTCGCCGCCGCACAGCGCGCGGACCCCGGCCAGGCTGCCGGGCGTCAGCGCCGCCGCCATGACCTGCCATCCGGTCGGCGTCGCCTCGATGACGGTCGGCCGGTGCTCGGCCAGCAGGGCGGCCAGCACGGCCGCGTCCGTCTGCCCGTGCGGGGGCACGACGACGGCGTGCGCCCCGGTCGCGAGCGCCAGGAACAGCTCCAGCGACGAGATGTCGAAGGCCACGGTCGCCAGCCACAGCACGCGGTCCGACGGGCCGGCGCCGAGCAGCTCGCCGAACGCCGCCACGTTGTTGTGCAGGCCGGCGTGACTGATCCGCACCCCCTTGGGCCGGCCGGTGGATCCGGACGTGAACATGACGTACGCGGGCAGGCCGGGCGGCAGGTCATCGACCGGCGCGAGGTCGCCGGCCGACGTGCCGGTGACCTCGCCGACCGGCACCACCTTGCGCCCGGCGAGGCACTCCCCCGGCAGTTCGCCGTCGTCGACCAGCACCGCGGCGTCCACGTCGGCGAGCTGGTCGAGCAGCCGGGCGGCGGGGTGGGCGGGATCGAGCGGGAGGTAGTGCCCGCCGGCCGCCCAGACGCCGAGCATCGCCGCGGCCGTACGGGCGCTGCGGACGGCGCACACCCCGACCGGGTCGCCCGGCCGCACCCCGGCGGCCACGAGCGCGTCGCGGGTACGGGCCGCCGCGGCGGCGAGCTCGCCGTAGGTCACCCGCCGGTCTCCCTCGACGAGGGCGAGCCGGTCCGGGTCGGTGCGCACCCGCTCGGCCACCATGGCCGGCACGGTCTCCGGTCCCGGCCACTCTCGGCGGTTGTCGCCGCTCAGCGCCGCGTGGTCGGCGGGCGACCACGCCTCGATCGCGCCGATCGGCCGTCCGGCATCGTCGGCGGCGGCGAGCAGCACCTGCTCGTACCGCTGCAGGAACGCCTCGATCTGGGCCCGGTCGTGGATCTCACTGCTGTACAGGGCGTGCAGGCCGAGGCCGGACGGCGAGTGCTCGACGTAGAGCTCGATGTCCACCCGGGACAGGCTGCGGGCCACCGCGCTGCGCGGCAGCATGCGGGCGGCCGCTCCGGCGAACCACAGCCGGCGGGTCAGCGTGGGCATGTAGTTGAACATGTGCCGGAACAGCGGGGTGCGCCACGCCCCGTCCACGGTGGCCGGCCGGTCCGGCCGGATCGTCTCGGCGGGCACGGAGGCGTGCCTGAGCCCGGCGGCGAGCGAGTCCCGCACGGCGGCCACCACCGCCCCGAAGGTCATGCCGGCGTCCGGCCGCAGACGCAACGGCAGCGTGTTGACCTGGTAGTCCAAGGCTCGCATGCGGTCGCGGGACCGCACGTTGACCGGGACGCCGACGACCAGGTCACGGCCGCCACCATGGTGGAACAACGTCACGAAGTACGCCGCGAGCATGACCATGTTCTCACTGGCCCGGGTGACCGTCCGCAGGCGTTCGAGGGCCCGCGCCACCTCCGGCGGGCAGTCCCGGCCGACCCGGTCGCCCGCGAAGGTGGGCTGCGCCGGGGTGGGCCGGCCGTTGCGCAACTGCATGGTCTCCGCGTCCACGTCCGCGAGCTGGGCACGCCAGTAGGCGACGCCCTCGGCGTCCGGCTCGGTAGCGCCGGCGGGCTCGGGGACGGGCGGCAGGGCCGGTGGGCGGCCGTCGGCGTTGAGGCTCTCGTAGGTCAGCGCCACCTCCTCGAGGATCATCTCGGCGGAGTTCGCGTCGAACACGATGTGGTGCGAGACGAAGGCGATCACGCACCGGCCGTCGGGCAGCAGCCACAGGCCGACCCGCAGCAGCAGGTCGATCGCGAGGTCGAAGGGCCGCCAGACGAACTCCGACAGCTGATCGTCGAGGTCGGCGGGCGACGCCACCATCACCTCGACACCCACCTCGACCTCCTCGGCCGGGCGGATGACCCGCACGGGGACGCCGTCGACCACCGGGAAGGCCGATCGCAGGGCGGGCTGGCGGCGGACCACATGGGTGGCGGCCAGCCCGAGCAACGTGGAGTCCACCGGCGCGGCGCACTCGATGACCGACTCCAGATTGGGCACGCCCAGGTCGGGTGTCATCTGCTGCATCAGCCACATGGCCCGTACCCGGGAATCGATTATCTGGTTTTGCATTTCTTCATCCCCGCCCCCCATTTCCGGCGCCAATCCCTTAGGCTCCGGACACATGAATGCTGCGAATCCCGTCGCCGTCACCATCGATTACCCGGGCCTGGAAAGCCGTGGCCGGGTGGAGGACATGGCGGGCGACGTGGATTTCCCGCTGGTCTCGCTTCTCGACGGCAGGCGTCCCGAGGCGCTCGACGCGACGGCCTACGCGGCCGCGCTGATCGCCCCGCTGGACGCCGATCCCCGCCCGGTGGGCCTGGTCGTCGCCTACTGCACGGCCGCCCCGATCGGCCACGAGGCCGCCCGGTTGCTCGGCGAGCGTCGCGGCGCCCGGCCCGCCCTGGTCACGCTGGACGGATCGGGCTGTCCGTCCACCATGGTCGATGCCGTCTACGACTCGCTGCTGTCGCGCTACACCGGCGCGAGCGCCGGCCCGGACGCCGAGGTGAGCGCCGCCGAGCTGCGGGCCGCGCCGCAGGCCGTCCTGGGCCGCATGCGCGATGAGCTGACCAGTGCGGCCGCCCGGGTGCTGCTCGCCGACCTCGGCGACCCGTCGCTGGCGAACGAATTCGCCGGGCAACTGGTGGAGGAGGCGGTTGACTGGCTGCGTCATCTGATCGCGGCGCACAACGCCGATTTCACGCCCTGGCCCGGGCCGGTCTTCATGATCGGTTCGACCGAGCCGGGCTTCGTGGGCGACTGGCCCGGCGCGGCGGTCACGACCACCGAGACGGTGCCCTGCCCGCGATCCGAGCTGTTGCGGCATCCCTCGACGGCGGCGCTGCTCGCCACGGCGATGCGCAGCTTCACAGGGACACCTCCGGCGAGGTGTTGAGATAGGTCCCGCCGTCGACGATGACGTTGGTCCCGGTGATCCAGCCGGCCGCCGGCGAGCAGAGGAACACGGCGGCGGCCGAGATGTCGAACGGCTGCCCCAGCCGCCGCATCGGGATGGTCTGCACGAAGGGCGCCCACGGATCGTCGGTCGCCAGCATGTTGGTCGCCACGCCCTCGGTGGGGATCGGGCCGGGCGCCAGGCCGACCACCCGGATGCCGTACCGGCCCCACTCGTAGGCCCAGCTGGCCGTCATCGAGACGATGGCGGCCTTCGCCGCCCCGGCGTGCGAGAAACCCGGGAAACCGCGCTCCGGGTACGGCAGCGTGACGTTGAGGATGGTGCCGCGCTGCTCCTTCAACATGTCCGGGACGAACGCCCGGGTCACGTTGAAGGTGCCCTGCAGGTCGGTGTCGAGCACGGTGTTGAGCGCCCGCGGGCCCATCCGTTCCGCCCGGCTGAAGAAGTTCGCCGCCGCGTTGTTGACCACGATGCCGGCCGGCCCGTGCCGGTTGGTGACGAAGTCGCGCAGGCGCGCGACCTCGTCCTCGTTGCGCACGTCGGTGGGCAGGCTGCTGCACAGCTGCCCGGTCTCCTCCGCGATCCGCAGTTCCGCCGCCTCCAGCCGTTCCGCCGACCGGGAGGTGATCACCACCTCGGCGCCGCAGGCGGCGAAGTCCCGGGCGATGGCGTAGCCCAGCCCGGAGCCGCCGCCGGTGACGACGGCGACCTCACCGGCGAGGGCCTTGGGGCTGAAGATCTGGTGGATGTCCATGACAGGTTCCTCTGTTCGGGCGGACGGGCCGCATCACCGGGCGACGGCGGCCGCGATCTCCTTGGCGAGCCGCTCGATGGTGTTGGCGTCGAAGAGCGCGCCCGCGCTCAGCTCGACGCTGAACTTCTCGCGCACCCGGGCGCTCAGCTGCACGGCGACCAGTGAGTTACCGCCGAGCTCGAAGAAGTCCTCGTCCACGGCGATCTCGTCGATGCCGAGCGCCTCGCTCCAGAGGTCGCGCAGGACCGCGACGATCTCGGGGGCGCCGGCCGCTGCGGCTTGCGGAACCGGGGCCGGGACCGGGACCGGGACCAGAGCGGGGATGGGTGCCGGCTCGGGCGCCACGACGGGGACCGGGACGGGCGCCTCGCCGGCCCACGGCACCCCCGGCACGCGCAGCCGGTCACCCGGCGCGTTCACCAGGATCACCGGCGGGTACGCCCCGTCGAGGATTTCCAGCAACGCGTTCCCGCCGTCGCGCGGGCTGAGCAACGGCAACCCACCCGGCGCGGTCGTGGCCGTCGAACGTTTCGCGGTCGCCGCCACCGTCCGGTTGATGCTGCCGGCCAGCTTCTCGACGGTCTGCACCGGCGGGGCGCTGACCGCCGGCGCCTCCCCGAGCCGCTTCACGAAGTCCTCGGTGTCGATCTCCCGCACCGTGTACGACCCGACGCGCACCACCATCGCCCCGGACTTCGCGTCGTAGATCTCGAGGTCGATGAGGCGTACGCCGCGATTGGCCTCGCTCATCCGGCCGTGCACCACGATCTGGGCCGGGATCGGCGCGAAGACGGTCAGCCGCCGGTAGAGGAACGGCAGGTACTGCTTGTCCGCGTCGACCTCGCCGTCGGCCGGCGGCACCGACATGCTCGCCCGGTCGAGCAGGGCGGCGTGCAGCGGGTGGTCCGCGAGATCGTCGTGGAACCGCGAGTCGAGAGTCAGCTCGGCCACGCTCTCGCCGCTGCCGAGCCACAGGCCGGTGACGCTGTCCCAGCGCGGGCCGAACTCGATCCAGGTCTCGAACGGCGGCACCGGCGTGGGCTCGAAGCGCGACTTGAGCTCGGCCAGGTCTACGCTCGGCGGCGCCTCGTCCACCGCGGTGACCACGCCGTTCACGTGGTGGTTCCAGGGCCGCTCGGTGCCGGCCGGACGCGACTGCAGCCGGAACCGGTACATGCCCGCCATGGGTGTGAAGACCACGCTCAGCTCGATCGGCTCGTTGCCGTTGACCGGCGCCACGAAGACCGCCTCGCGCAGCTCGATCGCCGCCTCGGCGCCGAACAGCTGCAGCTGCCGGGCGGCGGTCACCACCGCCTCCAGCGAGCCGGTGCCGGGCAGCACGGCGTTGCCGTCGAAGCGATGCTCCGCAAGCTCCCAGTCGCGGTCCTTGTCAAGGGTGCGGCGGTGTTCGAGTGCGGTGTCGGGCGCGGGCTTCTCCTCGGCAGCGGCCGGGCGGCCGGAGAGCAGGGCCGCCATCTCGTCGCCGGACCGCTTCATCATGCCGACCTCGGACCAGCCCGGCCACGCCACCGAGACGGTCCATCCGCCGGTGCGCGACCGGTTCTGCGCGAAGGCGTTCAGGAAGGCGTTCGCGGCCGCGTAGTCGGCGCTGCCGAGCATGCCGGACAGCGACGCCTGGCTGGAGAACAGCATCAGGAAGTCCAGCGGGCCGCGGCCGGCGAACACGTCGTCGAGATTGAGGGCGCCGTGCACCTTCGGGCCGAACACGGCCTCGACGCTCTCCCGGGGCCGCCGTTCGATCAGGCCGCCACCCGGCACGCCGGCCGAGTGCAGCACGCCGTTGACCGGTCCGAAGCGTCGCTGCGTCTCGTCGACGGCGGCGGCCAGCGAGTCGCGGTCGGCGACGTCGCAGCGCAACACCAGCACCTCGGCGCCGGCGTCCTCGAGGTCGGCCAGGGCGGCGGCGACCTCGGCGCCGCGTGCCGTGTCGACCGCCGGCGAGCCGGAACGGCCGAGCAGCACGAGCCGCGGCTCGAGCCCGGTGTCGGCGAGGGTGCGCGCGGCGACCAGGCCGAGCCCGCCGAGGCCGCCGGTGATCAGGTAGACCCCGTTGCGGCGCAGGCGCGGGCGGCCGGGCACCGCGTTGCGCTCGGCGTCGCGCAGCACCGGCGCCCAGACGGCGTCGCCGCGCAGGGCGGCGACCGGCCGGGACAGGTCGGCGAGCGCCGCGGTGAGCGCGTCACCGGGAGTGCCCGGCGCGACGTCGACGACCACGGCGCGGATGCCGCGGTACTCCTGCTCGATCGTGCGGACCAGCCCGTGCGCCATGGCGCTGACCGGGTTGACCGCCTCCGCGCCGGTGACGTCGACGGAGTGCCGCAGCAGCACCGCGAGGGTCACCGGCTCGGTGCGGTCACGGCCGTTGCGCCCGATCGCGCGGGCGCCGGCGACCAGGTCGAAGTAGACGCGGTCCAGCTGGTCCCGGACGTCCGCGGGGCTGACTCCGAGACCGGCGGCGAGCGGTACGGCGTACGCCACGACGGCCGGGCGGTCCGCCAGGTCGGCGCGCTGGAGCAGGTCGTCCCACGACTCGTCGGACGCCGGGTCGAGCGCGTCGCGGCCGGCGCCGGTGACCGCGCGGACCGTGCGGTAGCCGGCCCGCTGGAACGCGCCGCGCACCTCGGTCGCGATGCTCCGGTCGCCGGGCTGCACGAGCACCGCGACGGTGTCCTCGACCCGTCCGGTGGCGACCGCCGGGCGGCCGTCGCGGACCCGGACCCAGTCGTACGCGCCCAGACTCCAGTCGGGCGTCGGCTGATGCGCTGGCTGGGGCGCCGCCGGCTCGGGTGTGCTGATCGCCGCCGGGGGCGCCTCGGTCACCGGTTCTCCTTCGATGGTCACGGGTTCGGGGGTGACGGCGAGCTGGTTGTCGCGCATCGGCTGATGCGTGCCGGGCCGTTCGATCCAGAACCGCCGCCGCTGGTACGGGTATTCGGGCGCGGGCACCCGGTAGGCGCCGCTGTGCGCGTCGCGCCGCACCAGGTCCACCGGCACGCCCTCGGTCCACAGCCGGCCAATCGTCGCGTCGAGCGGCGCCTCGCCGCGGGCGCCGGCGTCGGCGGCCGCCAGCGTCGGCAGCACCACCGAGGCGGTGTTGCGGACGTCCGGGTTGGCGCGCATCAGGGCGCTGAGCGTGTTGCCGGGGCCGACCTCCACGGTCAGCGCCGGCGCGATGCCGGTCAGCGCGGCCACCGCCGGTGCGAAGTGCACCGGGTCGGTGACCTGGCGCGCCCAGAACCGGGGACTGCGGGCCTCGTCGTCGGTCATCGGCGCGCCGGTGGCGCAGGAGACGACCGGGATCTGCGGCGCGGACAGCGGCACGTCCGCCAGCATCCGCTCGAACTCGGCGGCGGCCGGCTCCATCATCGGCGAGTGGAAGGCGTGCGACGTGTGCAGCAGGGTGTTCGCGTGGCCCTCCGCGGTGAGCCGCTCGGCGATGGCGGTGAGCGCGTCCTCCGGGCCCGAGATGATGGTCTGCCGCCGGCCGTTGACCGCGCCTACCGCGACGTCGCCGCCGAGATGCTCGGTCACCGCGTCGGCGGGCAACGCCACGGCCAGCATCTTGCCGCGCGCCATCTCCTGCATCAGCCGGGAGCGATAGGCGATCGCCCGCAGCCCGTCGGCGAGGCTGAACACGCCGGCGATCGTGCCGGCGGCCACCTCGCCCACGCTGTGGCCGATGAGCCGGGCCGGGCGGATCCCCCAGCCCATGAGGGTGCGGGCGAGGGCCACCTCGACGAGGTAGATCAGCGGCTGAGCCACGGACGTCTCGGACAGCACCGCCGGGTCGTCCGCGGTGAGCCAGAGGTCGCGAAGGTCGCGGTCCAGCATCGGGTGGAGCAGCTCGAAGGCCTCGTCGCAATGGGCCTGGAAGTCGGGCTCGGTCTCGTAGAGCCGGTGCGCCATCCCGGGATGCTGCGCACCCTGGCCGGGGAACGCGAACACCAGGTCACGCTTGACCCCGTCGGGCCGGATGATGCGACCGGCGCGCAGGCTCGCGGCGGCCTCGGCTCCGTCGGCGGCCACCACGGCGGCCCGGAACCGACGCTCACGGCGGCCGACCCGCAGGGTGAACGCGGTGTCGGCGAACGCGGTCCGGTCCAGCTCGGCGAGATGACCGGCAAGCGTTTCCGCGTACGCCTCCACGGCGGCCTTGTCCGCCCCCGACCAGACGATGAGCTCGGCGTCCCGCGGCGTCCAGTCCACCCGCTCGGGCTCGGGCGCCTCCTCGAGCACCGCGTGCCCGTTCGTGCCGCCGATGCCGAACGAGCTGACCCCGGCCCGTCGCGGCTCCCCCGCGGTGCGCGGCCACGGCCGTAGCTCGGTGTTGACGTAGAACGGGGTCTCCGCCAGTTGCAGCCGCGGATTGAGCGTCGTCATGTGGATGCTCGGCGGCACCTGCTCGTTGGCGAGCGCCAGCACGGTCTTGATGAAGCCCGACGCGCCGGCCGCCTGGCCCATGTGCCCGATGTTGCCCTTGACCGAGCCGAGGCCGCAGTACTGGGCGGGGAGCGCCTCCTCGCCGGCCGCCCGGCGGAACGCCTCGACCAGGCCGGACACCTCGATCGGGTCGCCGACCCTGGTGCCGGTGCCGTGTGCCTCCACATAGGAGATCTGCGACGGGTGCACGCCGGACTGGCGCAGCGCGTCGGCGATGGCCTCGGCCTGGCCCGGGATGCTCGGCGCGGTGAAGCCGGCCTTGCGGTCGCCGTCGTTGTTGATGGCCGAGCCGCGGACGACGGCCAGGATCGTGTCCCGGTCGCGGACCGCGTCGCTGAGCCGCTTCAGCAGGACCACGCCGGCGCCGCTGCCGAAATTGGTGCCGTCCGCCTCCGCGTCGAACGGCCTCGGCATGCCGTCCTTCGCGAGGATGCTGCCGTCGAGGTAGATGTAGCCGTAGTCGACCGGGAACTCGATGCTGGAGACGCCGGCCAGGGCCATGTCGCAGTCGCCGGCGCGCAGCGACTGGGCCGCGGTGTGCACGGCGGTCAGCGAGGTCGAGCAGGCGGTCTGGATGGTCATCGCCGGCCCGGTGAGGCCGAGCCGGTGCGCGACGAAGGTGGCCACGTAGTCGGGGGCGTTGGAGATCTCGAGGGCGATGAAGCCGACGGTCTGATTGATCTCCGGAACCTGCTCGAGGTGGTCGATGCGGTAGCGCTGGACGTTGGTGCCGGCGAACACGCCGACCCGCCCGGCGAACCGGGCGGGGTCGTAGCCGGCCTGCTCCAGCGCGCTGTGCGAGATCTCCAGGAAGACCCGCTGCTGGGGGTCGCGGATCTCGGCCTCGCGCGGGGTCATGCCGAAGCACCGGGCGTCGAACATGTCGTAGGCCGGCATGCAGGGCCGGCGTAACACGTAGTCGGGATGGCTCAGATAGGACGGGCTCTCCCCGCGCTCCCGCAGGTCGTCGACGTCCAGGTGGGCGATGCAGTCGCGGCCCTCGACGAGGTTGTGCCAGAACTGCGAGAGGTCCATGGCCTCCGGGAAACGGCCGGCCATGCCGATCACTGCGATGGACTCCACCATGGTCAACTCCTGCCTTCGGTCAACTCTCAGCGCGGGGCACCCTGATCTACTGCGGACACTCGCTATGACCAAAAGGCACGACGAAGAAAGAACACCGCGAATCCCCCGCTGGAAACCCCCGCCGACCGGCGGGAAGCGGCCCTGTTGAGACCACTGTGGATGAGAAAATTTCTACCACGCATGCGAGGGCGGCGGCAAGGCCCCCTCTTCGCTGTTCCGGAACTCGACACAATCGGCTCCGGCGATGCATTCCCGGATGGGTTATCGTGGCGACCGGTCAAAACATTTCCCGGTCCGATATATACGGACTATTCCCGGCCCACAGCGAGGAGCCGACCCGGTGCCGACGACCGTTCCCACCACCCTGCAGCAGGAGTCCTGGCTGCGGTCCCTGGCCTCCGGCGGCCGCCTGACGAGTGTGCCGTGCCTCGCGGCAGCCGGCGCCCGCTTGGACGAGGCGGCGCTCGCCCGGGCGATCGGCGCCGCCGTCGCCGCGCATCCGGCGCTGCGTACCTCGTTCCGGCCGGAGACACCCGGCGAGGCGGTCGTGCACGGCCCGGCCCCGGCGGTCGTCGCACAGCCGATCTCAGCCGGGCCGATCGCAGCCGGCCCGATCCTGCCGGAGCCGATCCCCCCGCAGCCGATCCCTTCGGCCGCCGATCCGCAGGACGCTTTGCGCGACTTCCTGACCGGGCCCATCCCCCTCGACGCGCCGGTCCGGTTGCGCTGGTCGACGCTCGACCCGGGCGACGGCACCACCGCGCTCGCCCTCGCCGCCGACCACCTGGCGGTCGACGCACTGTCGGTGTTTCTGCTGGTGGATGACATAGGCCGGCACTACGCGGCGGAGGCGCAACCGGTCGCCGACGACGGCTATTACGCCTTCGCGGCACGGCAACGGGACCTCCTCGGCGGCCCGCTGGGCGACGTCGCACGGGCGTACTGGGAGGAGCGCTTCGACCGGTGGGGCCCCGGCACCCCGGCGTGCGCGCTGGCCGCCCCCGAGGCCGGCCGGGCAGGCGGGCGTCACCACGACCACCGGCCCCTCGCCGGCGCGCCCGGCCGGGCCCTCGACGAGCTCGCGGTGCGGCATCACACCTCGCGCTTCGTCGTGCTCGCCGCCGCCCTGCTGCACGCCCAGCTGGAGCTGACCGGGGCGGAGAGCGCCGGGATCGCCACCGACTTCCACGGGCGGGTCGACCCCGGCGTGTGGCGCACCGTCGGGCTGTTCGCCCACGGCATGCCGATCCATCTGGATCGCGCGGACGGCCGAACACTCGACCTGGCGGTCGCCGCGGTCCGCGACGCGATCGCCGAGGCGACGTCCTATGCGATGCCGTTACGAGAATTGTCCCGAGCCTGGTCGCGACGTTCTTCCAGAACGGCGGAATACGAAAGACCGCACGTATTCCTCGCCGCACCGACCCGCTATCGGAAAAGGCGGGGCAGCGCGTCGCCGGCACGTTCGGAGATAGCGTTCGAACCGCTCGATCTCGCTCCGTTCTCGGTGGCTTCACCGAATCGTCTCCATGTCGCCCTGGCCGGTGCCGGCGACGATTTCCACCTGACCGCTCAGGCAAATACCGCCGTCTTCCCCGCCGACCGTGTCCAAGCTCTCGTCGACGCCGCGTTGGACGCCGTTCAGGCCACGGCGGCACCCTGAAGGCAGTTGTCTATTTCGGTCATCCACGAATCAGCCCAGGGAAGGCTCGCGGCCTCGGCGAGATCGCGGATCTGATCCGGCCGGTGCGCCCCCGGGATCACCGCGGCCACGCCGGGCCGGTGCAGCAGCCAGGCCAGCGCCGCGGTCACCGGCGGCAGCCCGGCGCCCCGGCACCACCGGGCGAACGCTGCGCTGCGGTCCACCCGGTCCGGCTGCAGCAACCGCGCGGACCGGTGCGGCGCCAGACCCGCCGCCCGGCTGCCGGCCGGCACCCGTCCGCCGGTGTACTGCCCGGTGAGCAGGCCGTCGGCGAGCGGGGCGTAGCAGACGAAGCTCACCCCGCCCTCGGTGCAGGCCGGGAGGATCTCCTCCTCGGCTCCCCGGTCGAGCACGTTGTAGCGGTCCTGCACGCACCCCGCTCCGGCCGCCAGGGCCTCGCGCAGTTGCGGGCCGCTCAGGTTGCAGCAGCCGACGACCCGCGCCTTGCCCTGGCCGGCGATCTCGCGCAGCGCGCCCAGCGTCTCGGCGATCGGCACCGCCGGGTCGGGCACGTGCTGGAGGTACACGTCGACGTGGTCGGTGCCGAGCCGGCGCAGGGTGCCGTCGATCGCGGCGCGGGCCCGGCCGGCGCTCGCCGAGGCCGGCTGCCCCGCGAACTCCGTACCGAACTTCGAGCTGATCACCACCTCGTCCCGGACGCCCTTCAACGCCCGCCCGAGCACCTCCTCGGCCCGGCCGGCACGGCCCGCGCCGTAGCTGTCCGCGGTGTCGTAGTACGTGATCCCGGCGTCCAGCGCAGCGGCGACCACGGCCGCCGCCCCGGCCTCGTCGCACTGCTTCGTGAAGGCGCTGGTGCCGACGCCCACCGCGGAGACGGTCAGCGGCCCGATGCGGCGGGTGCGCATCACGATCCGCGGGCGGCGAGCGGGCCACTGACGTACGGCCCCATGCCGTACAACCGGACCGGGGTCAGCGGCACCTGAACGTGCCGCCGCCCCCGTTTGTCCGTCACCGGCTCGGTCGACGGCGTCCCGGCGCGGGCGTAGCAGGTGATGACGGTCCCGTCGTCACGGTGCTTCTGCAGGGCGAGCCGGGGCCGCGCGCGCAGGTCGCGTTCGCGCATGCCGTCGAGGTAGAGCAGCATCGACAACTGAGCGCGCTCGTCGAACTCCAGCTTGACCGCGGCGAGGTGCGGCCATCCGGTGGCGCCGTAGCTGGCGACCGCGCACATGTAGATGGAGTTCCACGTGCGCAGCAGTTCCTCGGCGGGCAGGCGGCGTTCCGGCTTGCCGTAGAACGAGCGCTGCACCGGCCCGGCCGACGCCAGCGACGCGTCGATCAGCTCCTGCACCCTGGCCAGCACGTCCGGGTCCCATCGCGTCATCGCGCCGCCTCCTTCGCGCCGGCCAGCAAGTGGCGGGCCCTCTCCAGCACGTGCCCCACCGTGAAGCCGAAATGCTCCTGCAGCACGTCGCCGTCATCGGACGCGCCGAACTCGTCCATCGCCACGATGTCGCCGGCCGGGCCCACCCACCGGTGCCAGCCGAACGAGCTGCCCGCCTCGACGCCGAGGCGGGTGACGACGCCGGGCGGCAGCACCTCGTCGCGGTACGCCTGATCCTGAGCCGCGAACAGCTCCCAGCACGGCAGCGAGACGACCCGCACCGCGACGCCCTCCGCGGCGAGCGCGCGGCCGGCGTCGAGCGCCGGGTGCACCTCGCTGCCGGACGCGATGAGCAGCAGGCCGGGCCGGCCGCCCGACGCCCACAGCACGTAGCCGCCACGGGCCACGTCCGCGGCACGGTCCCGGGTCTCGGCCAGCACCGGCAGCGGTTGGCGGGCCAGGACGAACGCGACCGGCCCGTCCGCCCGGCGCAGCGCGGGCCGCCAGCACCAGGCGGTCTCGTTGGCGTCGGCCGGCCGCATCACCCAAAGGTGCGGCATGGCGCGCAGGCCGGCCAGGTGCTCCACCGGCTGATGGGTCGGGCCGTCCGAGCCGATCGCCACCGAGTCGTGCGTCCAGATCCACAGCAGCGGCAGCCGCATGATCGCGGAGAGCCGCACGGCGGGACGCATGTAGTCGCCGAAGGACAGGAAGGTCGAGGCGTACGGCTTCACGACGCCGCCGTGCAGCGCCAGGCCGTTGGTGGCCGCCGCCATGGCGTGCTCGCGCACCCCGTAGGCGATGTTGCGGCCGGGCCGGGCGGCGGTGAACCAGGAGGCGGCACCGAACGCGGTCTTGGTGGAGTCCACCAGGTCGGCGGCGCCGCCGGCGAGCCCGGGCACGCTCGTGTCGAGGCGGTCCATGATCTCGCGGGAGGCGTTGCGCGGTGACAGCTCCGGCACGTCGAAGGCGGTGATCCGGCCGTCGGCGTCGGGCGCCGGCTCGTAACACCTGTCCCACTCCCGGCGCAGCTCCGGGAACTCCGTGCTCCACCGGTCGAAGAGGACCCGCCACCGCCGGTGGGCGTCGGCGCCCGCGGCCCGCCGGTCGAGGTGCGCGGCCACGTCGGCGGTCACCGCGAAGGTCGCGTCCGGGTCGAGCCCGAGCGCCTCCTTGGTGCGCCGTGCCTCGGCCGGGCCGAGGGCGCCGCCGTGCGCGGCCGGGCTGCCGGCTACCGCCGCCGCCGGATGCCCGATGACCGTCTCGAGGATCAGCAGGCTCGGCCGGCCGTCCCGGCGGTCCCTGATGCGTCGCAGGGCGGCGGCGAGGGCCGCTGGATCGTCGAAGTGCGGCGCCCGCTCGACCTGCCAGCCGCTGGCGGCGAACCTGGCGGCCTGATCCTCGGCGTCGAACGTCAGCGAGGTGTGGCCGTCGATCGTCACCCCGTTGCTGTCGTAGCAGACGATCAGCTTGCCGAGGCCGAGCTGCCCGGCGAGCGAGATCGCCTCCTGCGACACGCCCTCCATGAGGTCGCCGTCGGAGGCGATCACGACCGTGTGATGGTCGACAACCGGCAGGCCGGGGCGGTTGAACCGCTCGGCCAGCAACCGCTCGGCGAGCGCCATGCCGACCGCCGTGGCCAGGCCCTGCCCGAGCGGCCCGGTGGTCGCCTCCACACCGGGCGTGACGCCGTGCTCGGGGTGGCCCGGGGTGCGGGATCCGAGCCGGCGGAACGCGCGCAGGTCGTCGCGGGTGAGGTCGTAGCCGGTGACGTGCAGCAGGGTGTACTGCAGCGCCGAGGCGTGCCCGGCGGAGAGCACGAGGCGGTCCCGGTCGGGCCAGTCCGGCGCGGCCGGGTCCCCGCGCAGCACGTCGTGGTAGAGGGCGTAGCCGAGCGGGGCCAAGGCGAGCGCGGCCCCCGGGTGCCCGCAGCCGGCGTTCTCGATCATGTCGATGATCAGCCCGCGGATCGTGGACACCGCGGCGGTGGCGGTCGCCGGCGCGGCCGGGAGTTGCGAGCTGAGCGTCATCCGGCCACGTCCTCGAGCAGCCATTCCACCGGCACCGTGGGTCCCTTGTCGGTGCAGGACTGCAGCCGGGCCGGCAGTTGGTCCCGTTCGGTGACGGTGACCGTGTACTCCCGGCCGGCGGCGGCGAGCCGGACGTGGTGCCGGCGGTCACCCGGCGAGCGGGCGGCCTCCAGCAACGTCACCGCGTCCAGGGCGGTGAGGCCCAGCACGCGGCGCAGATGTTGCTCGGCAGCCTGTTCGGCGATGGAGAACGTGGAGCGCCCGCGGTATTTGTCGGCGAATAGGTGGCCCGCCTCGTTGGCGTCGAGCACGTTGAGCACCGAGTGCGGGTCGAGCCGCCCGTAGTAGAGGGCGTACGGGAAGACGACCATGTTGGCGGCGTACTTGTGCCCGCCGACGTGCGCGGTGCGGCGGACCCGGTCGCCGAGCCGGTCGGCGGCGGCGGCGTGGACCTGGCGTCCGGTGCTGCCGCAGCACGGATCGCTCTGCTCGTTGGCGCACACCGCGTAGAGCGGCCCGGCCGGTTCACCGCCGTCCGGCCGGTGGCCCGCGGCGATCGCGGCGAAGTCGAGGCCCAGCACGTCGCCGACCTCCTTCATCCCCAGCCGGACGAGCCAGGGCGCCCTGGTGTCGCGCGGGTCACCGGCGATGTAACAGGCGCCGGGCGGGCTGCCGGGGGGCGGTGAGATGAGCTGGACCCGGACGCCGGTGGCATCGGTCCGGGCCTCGATCTCGGCGACGAGCGCCGGATCCAGGTCGCTCTCGCGCAGCGCATTCTTGCCCCACGGTCCCTCGTGCTCGACCAGGATCCACCCGCGGGTCTCCAGGGCGGTCGCGGTGAGTGGGTCGCCGAGCAGCCCGGCGAGGTACGAACAGCGGTGCGCCGGCGCCTCAGCGGTCGTCGTCATCGTGGCTCCTTGCCGTCATAGCAGTCGTCGCAGCAGGTCGAGGGCCGCGCCGACCTCGTCGAGCGGCGTCGAGTAGTTGACCCGGATGCCGTGCTGGCCGGGATAGAGCTGCTCCCACAGGTCCTCGTCCCCGCCGAACAGGTAGTTGGGGTTGAGCTTCAGGCCGGCGCGGCCGGCCTCGCGGACCCAGTCAGTGAACACCTCCGCCGACGGGAAGACCCGGTCGAGCCGGCGCATCCCGGAATAGCCGGCCGCCGAGCCGGGACCGTCCATCGGCCGGAACAGTCCGCTGTGGTCAATTAGGTCGGCGACCCGGCCGAACTCCACGCGCATCCGGGTCATGTGCGCGGCGAAGCCGGCCAGCAGGCCCGGCCCGGGTGCCGGCAGCCCGGCCGCCCGGAAGCGGTCGTGGCCGACGGTGGAGGCCGGGTCGAACGCGCTGATCAGCAACGCCAGGTGCGCGGCGGCGAGGCGGGGCAGCCCGGCCTGTACCGAGTAGCCGCGCTCGAACCGGTCGGCGCGCGCGTAGGCCAGCAGGCCCGGATGCCGGGTCACGACGGTGCCGCAGCGCAGGCCCGGCACGGACAGGTCCTTGGACGGGCTGAGCAGCACCGCGGTGCGCTCGAGGTCGCCCACCCGGCCGCGCAGCTCGGCGTGGAAGCGTGCGGCCGGCGTGAAGGTCGGCAGTGCGAAGACGTGGTCGACCACGCGAAGGTCGGCCTCGTGCGCCCGGCCGCCGAACGCGGGGGCGGCCCACCCGCCGATCACGCCGTTCGGCGCGATGTCGACGAGCAGGCGCGGCCCCGGCCATTCGGGCGCCGACCACGTGCGGCCGGACAGCGAGTGGTAGCCGGCCACCGGGACGCCGTGCCGGACCGCCGACTGCTCGAAGCTGCAGTAGACCGGCAGCGGGAGCACGGCGGCCATGCCGGCGCGGGCGGCGTAGCCGAGGACGATGCTGATCGCCTCGGTGGTGCCGTTGCAGAGCACGACGTGCTCGGGGCCGAGCCCGCCCAGGCCGAGATAGTCGGCGGCGAGATCCGCGACGAGGGCGCGCTCACGCTCGTCGGAGCTGTCCTCGTAGTCGGTGACCCGGCCGGCCAGCACGTCCGCGTACAGCGCCTCGAACCACTGCCGTACGCCCGGATGCGGTGGCCGCCGGTTGACGCCGTGGCCGATCTGCGCGGCGGCCGGGGTGGTGTGCGCGCGGATGGTCCGGTAGTAGGCCACGCACGCCGCGTCGGGCAGGCCGCGGCCGGCCTCGGTCACCACGCGCGGGTAACCGGCGGCGCGTGTCCGGAGCCCGTTCATGTCAGAGGTCGGTGCCGGCGCCGACGACGATGTGCAGGCGCAGGTCGCGCCCGCCGTTCATGGCGGTGTGCACCTCACGCGTGTCGAGCCAGTAGCCGTCACCGTCGGCGGGGACCCGGAACACGCGGTCCTGTTCGACGAAGACGAACGCGGCGTGCTCGGACGTCTCGATCGCCACGTGGAAGCGGGCGGTGTCGTCGCGGTGCACCGAGTAGCAGGTGCGCGGGGTGAGCCCGAGGATGCGCGCCCGGAACACCGGGAACGGGAACGCCCCGAGCACCTCAGCGAAGTAGGTGCCGGCGAGATCCGGGTTCAGCGTGTCGTACTCACGTTCCGGCGCGATGTCCTTCTCCTGATAGCAGGACTCGTACCAGGGGTCCGTGGTGCCGGAGCGGATCTGCAGAGCGAGCTGCTTCGTCGAGTCGAAGATCAGCGGCTGCCGGTCGAGCAGCGCGGCGGTCTCGGCGCGCAGCCGGTCCACGTCGACGTTCAGCTTCACCTGGCCGACCAGGCCCTGCTCGCCGGCGCCGCGGACCACCCAGGTCGGTTCAAACACCGTCGTCCTCCCATCCGTTGTCGCTGACGAAGTACTGCCGGGGGAGCGGGATCTCGCCGAACCGGCGGCCGTGCACGAGGGTGTACGCGCCGAAGGACGTGGCGATCAGCCGGTTGCCGGGGCGGGGCCGGGCCGGTTCAGGGCCGGCGCCGGTGGTCTGCCGGAACATGTCTTTCTCGTAGAGCGACGGCCCGTAGACCCGGCCGGCATATGGGACCGGCCGTTCGCCGACGAGGTAAAACGACGGGAAGGCCCACGGCGCGAGGTTCCAGGCCGACGCGTCCACCGTCACCGCCTCGCCCTGGGCGCCGGCGGTGTCGAGCACCTCGGTGACGAGGTAGGCGCAGTCCAGGGTGAGTGCGGCGCCGGGCTCCACCCAGCTGCGCAGGGCCACGCCGTGCTCGCGGCGGTGCTCGGTCAGCGACTGGTCCACGGCGGACAGCGCGTCCTTGAAGGCCACCGGGTCGCGGGACAACCGCAGCAGGCCGCCGCCCAGGTTCAGTTCGTCGACGCCTTCGAGCTGGGCGGCGACCAGGGCCGCGTACCGCGCGCGAAAGAGCAGCGTCTCCGGTGTCGACTCGCCGGTGTGCACCCGCAGGCGGCGTACGCCCGCCGCCCGTGCCCGCTCGAGCAGGGCCGGATCGAGGTCGATGCCGAACCGGCTGACCCGGCCCCGGCTGGTGCTGGAGCAGAGTTGGTCCGGCAGCGGCACCCGGACCCGCATGCCCAGCCCGTTCTCGGCCGGCACGTCGGCGGCCGCGGCGAGCTGCGTGGGCGACTGGGCGTCGAAGAGGACGCCGTCGCCGAGCAGGCGAGCGATGTCGGCCGGGCGGAATCCCGGGCCGGTGGCGGTGATCGTGTCGAAGCCGATCTGCTCGGCAAGGTCGATCTCGCCGACGGTGGCGGCGTCGGCGGACAGCCCCCAGTCCCGCAGCCGGTCGAGCACCGGCCGGGTGGAGCACGCCTTGAGGGCGGCGCTGAGCCGGATGTCGTAGCCGGCGGCAAGGTCGCGGACGGCGGTCACCCGTGCGGCGAGCCCGGGCAGGTCCCAGAGCACGGCCGGGGTCCGGCCGACGGCGGCCGCCGCGGCCAGCACGTGCGGTGGCGGCGGCAGGACCGGCGGCTCGAACGGCTGCGCACCCGCCGGCTCCCCCGCGGCCGGCGCCGCGTCGTGCAGCCGTTCCAGGCCTTGTTCGTAGCCGCGCCAGCCGGTCGCGGTCACCACGGCGGCAGGTAGAACGGCTCGGTCAGCTCCGCCTTCACGGCCCGCCGCAACGTCGCGGCCGCCGCGGTCTCGCCGTCGCGGGCCAGTGCGAAGACCTGGGCGAGTTGCTCGGTGTGCCACTGCCGGGCGCCGTCGAAGGTGAATTCGTTGACGCCCACGCGCACCGCCGGACCGGGCAGGCCGGGCAGGTCGACCTGCACGTTGACCCGTACGCCGGCCTGGTAGAGACGCTCGGCGAAGGTGTCCGTGCGGTCGGCGTCGCCGACCCGCAGCCAGAGCTGGTGCGTGTCGGTGACGTGCGGTCCGTCGTGCACGACGGCGAAGCCGGCCGCGAGCAGTTCGCTGCCGAGGAGCTGGGCGTTCGTGACGATCTGCGCGGCGTAGTCGTGGCCGAACATCTCAAACTCGGCGGCGGCCAGGCCCAGGGCGATCGTCTCGGCGAAGTGATGACTCGAGAGCAGGCAGAACTGGGTCTCGCGCAGCCGGTCGCGGACCTCGTCGCTGCGGGTGAACAGCACACCCTTGTGCGGGCCGGGGAACGACTTGTGGGTGGAGCCGCCCATACTGTCCGCACCGAGGTCGAGCGGGTTGTCCAGGGCCCGGCCGAGCACGAGGCCGAGGGTGTGGCTGCAGTCGACGTGCAGCCGGGTGGCGGGCGACTCCTGCCGGATGATCGTCGCCACCGCGGCTATGTCCAGCGCGTACAGGCTGTTCTGCAGGTCGAGATAGACGAGGGCGGGCCGGTGCCGGCGCAGCACGGCGCGTAGGTCGTCCTCGTCGACCGTGCCGCGCCGGACGCCGACGGTGCAGGCGGTGAAGCCCAGCCGCTGCGCGACCGACGTGGTGGCGTAGTGACCGCCGGCCGCGGGGTCGATCGAGACGACCGTGTTGCCGGGCCGGCCACCGAGCGCGCCCATCGCGACGAGCATGGCGCTCATCCCCGAGATGGGACGCAGGTTGACGTGCTCGGCCTCGGCGAGCCGGCGCAGCGCCGGCAGGGCCAGATCCGTCTCGAGCCGCCCGACCGGCTGCCCGCCGCGGAACTGCCAGAAGGTCGGGTCCTGGGCGTCGTTGAAGAAATACCGGTGATAGAAATCGGTGGACAGAGGGGCCGCCGCCGACGGTGAGAGCCGATTCTCGCTCGGCACCAGATTCACCGTGTCGAGGCTGGCGTGGTGCGCTTCGCCGAGGACTCGCAAGGCAGCACGGAGTTCGTCCTGTCCGTGCTGTGCGTCCGCCACGAAACGAGAGGCGGAGGGAATCAAGGCGTCACCCTATTCCGATTTCGGAATGGATGGGTCGGAATGTATTTTCACCGGGCTCAAAACAAGGAACGCCGAACACGTCCATAAGAGACTCCCCCGTTGACATGACGACCACCCCTCGCCGGCGTCGATGCGGGCATGCCGGGGTCACCGTCCTGGCGGCATCCACCCTAAGCAGCGCTCTCACCGGGCGTCAAGGCCGTTCTGGTCGGGAGTGGACCGACCCCCGACGACCGCCGGAGACGGCTTCGGGCACGGCACAAAAGCGTCGCAACGTGTGCGGAAGCAGCGTCACAAGCGTTTCGCCGCGACCACCTGCCCGATTTCTGCCATTGCACTGGCCGAGACGATGTGCTTCTATGGAAGCGCGCCCATGGGAGCGCGCCCACGGCCAGCAGAAACAGTTAACCGGGACGATCCCTTCGCCACCGGCTGGAACACGCGATATCGTGTAATTCTGAGGTACCCGACGACATGATTCGTTCTGCCATGGCCGCCGCACCGGAGACGGTCGTTTCCGTTATTCTGCCGTGCGCCGGCTCGGGCACACGTTTCGGCGCCGCATATCCCAAGGAAATGCATTGCGTCGAGCCCGGCGCCGCCGCGATCGACCGTGCGTTGGCGCCGGTTCTCGATCTCGCTTCCCGGATGCACGTCCGGCTGATCGTGGTGCTGCGCCCGGCGAAACTGATGATCGCCGAGCACCTGCGGCCGGTCGCCGACCGCGTCGATCTGGTCTTCACCTACCAGGCCGACCGGCACGGCCTCGAGACCGCCGGCGCGCTCGCCGCCGCCGCACCACTGTGCACCTCCCGCGTGCTGCTCGTGCTGCCTGACCAGTTCTACCGGCGGCCGGGCCGCGGCAACCCGCTCGCCACCGCGGTCGACCGGCTCGCCCACCATCGATGGGCCGTGGTCGCCGCACGTCTCACCGACCCGGCGGCGTTGCGGGCCGAGGGCGCGCTGCGGCTCGACGACGACGCCCGGGTGACCGACGCGGCCGAGAAGCCCGCCGACCCCGCGCCGTTCAACGCCGCGTGGGTCAGCCTCGCCTGCCGGCGCGACGCCCTCGACGAGATGCCCAAGGTCTTCGACCGGGCCGCGGCCAGCCCGCTGACCGGCGCGCCGGCCGTCCTCGTCGACGGCTACCGCAACCTGACCGTCCCCGGAGCCGCCTGATGAGGCGGGCCCGGCTGGTGCTCGACTGCGGGCCGTACCCGCTCTCCGCCACCCGGGTGGGCGGGATCGGTCTGCGCGTCGCCGAGTTCGCCGAGACCCTCGCCGGCCGCCACGACGTCACCGTGCTGGCCGGCGACCCGTACGACCACATCGACGTGGGCGCGGCGCGGGTGGCCGGCCCGGAGGCCTGGCCGGATGTGCTGGCGGACAGCCAGGCGGCGTTCTTCTTCGACCTGGCCGACCCGGCTCGGCTGGCCGACGCCGTCCGGCGCGGCGTCGTGGTGGTCACCGAGAACGCCCCGCCCATCGAGCACCTGGAGTACCCGTCGCTGCGCTCGTCGGCCGACCCGGCCGGCGATCACGCGCGGATCGTCGCGGCGTACGCCGAGCAACTGCGGCACTCCGACCACTTCCTCTGCCGCTCCGCGATCGAGCACACCACCCTGGTGGCGAACCTGTGCCTGGCCGGGCGGCTCCGCCCGGCCGACCTGGACCGCTCGCGCACGCTCGACCACCTGGCCACCACGGTGCCGATCGGCTTCAGCGCGGGCAGCGCCGCCCGAGCCGACCGGGCCGAGACCCGGCCGGTGGCGGACCTGCTGTGGACCGGCGGGCTCTGGTCCTTCTTCGAGCCGCTCGCCGCGATCGACGCGGTGGCGTACTGCCGCGCCCAGGGCCGGCGGGTGTCGCTGTGCTTCCTCTACGGCGCGCCGCAGCCGGACAACGCCGCCCTGCTCGGCGCCATGCACGACCGCATCGCCGCACGGGAGCTGGGCGACCGGGTGACCATCCGCCGCGACCCGCTGCCGCACGACGAACGGGACGGCCTGCTCAAGGGCGCCCGTGCCCTGGTCGCGGTCGCGAAGCCGGGCATCGAGAACGAGACCTGCGTGCGGCTGCGGATCCGGGACAGCCGCCTCCACGCCCTGCCCATGATCACTGATCCGCACGGGCCGACCGCCCGTGAGCTAGCCGAGGACGGCACCGGAACGGCGGTCGACCCGACCGACGTGCCGGCCCTCGGCGCCGCCTTTCTCGACAGCACGACGGGGGATGACAATGCGAAGTACCGGTACAGATGCAAACGGTACTGCTACGAGGAGTCCTTGGCGCCCTTCCTCGGACGCCTCGACCGGCTGGTCCACGACACCGCAGGACGACGGTGACGACAGCCGGCTGTGGCGCGGCTGGTCACCGGTCGGCGCGACCACGCCTCCGATACGCATCGCCCGCGGCGCCGGCTATCACGTCTGGGACGCCGACGGGCAACGCTACGTCGACGGGGTCGCATCCGCGCTGAACGCCATCTGCGGGTACGGCCATCCGCGTCTGGTCGCGGCCATGACGGCGCAGGCCGAGCGGCTGCACCACTTCGAACTGATGAGCGGTGTGCACGCCCCCGCCACCCGGCTCGCCGACCGGTTGAGCCGTCTGTTCGGCGGCGAGCTGACCCGCACCGTGTTCGTCAACAGCGGCTCCGAGGCGATCGAGGCCGCGGTGCGGATCGCCGTGGACCACTGGGCTTCCCGGGGCAGCGGCCGGCGCCGCGTCGTCACCCTCGCGGCCGGCTATCACGGCAGCACGGCGCTGTGCCAGAGCCTGTCCGGGCTGCCGCACATGCGCAACGAGTACGCCGACCCGCTGCCGGTGACCCGGATCCCGCTGCCGGGCCCGCCCTCCGCACTGGACGAGCCGGGCGCCGCCCAGGCCCTGCTGGCCGCGTTCGAGGAGGCGGTGACCGGGCATCCGGACGGGCCCCCGGCGGCGGTCCTGGTCGAACCGGTGCTCAACGTCGGCGGCGGGAGCCCGCTGCCCGCCGGGTTCCTGACCGGGCTGCGCGAGCTGTGCGACCGCACCGGGACGCTGTTCATCGCCGACGAGGTGTTCACCGGGTTCGGCCGCACCGGGCGCATGTTCGGCTTCCAGCACGACGGCGCGGTCCCCGACATCGTCGCCACCAGCAAGGGCCTGGCGGGCGGGTACGTGCCCATCGGCGCGGTCACCACGACGGCGGCGGTGGTCGAGGCCTTCCGTGCCGAGCCGGTCCTCGGCGGGCTGCGCTACGGGCACACCACCTCCGGGCACGCGGTGGCCTGCGCGACCGCCCTGGCCGTCCTCGACGTTCTGGAGGACGAGCGGCTCGTGCAGCGCGCCGCCGAAATGGGCGCCCGGCTGGTCGACGGGTTCCGGGCGTTCGGCGGCGACCCGGCCGTGCGGCACGCGCGGGGCCGCGGGCTCGTGGCCGCGCTCGAGCTGCACGGCCCGGCGGAGGCCGAAGCGATGGTGCGGGCCGCTGCCCGGCACGGTGCACTGCTGCGAGCGCAGGGCGCGGCGGTGATGGCGATGCCACCGCTGACGATCGACGCGGCCGGCGTCGACGCGCTGCTGGACGCGATCCGGCACGGCCTCGCTGAGACGGCGCCCGCATCCGTGGGCGTGGAAAGGACGCCGGCATGACCGGAGCCGAACGCGTCCTCGCCGCCGTCGCCGCCACCCGAGCCGGCGAGCCGCTGCCGGACGGCGAGATCGCCGCGCTGATCGCCGACTTCCTGGCGGGCCGGGTGACGGACTATCAGATGTCGGCGTGGCTGGCCACGGTCGCGGGCAAGGGGCTGAGCCGGGCCGAGACCGTCGCGCTCACCCGCGCCTACGTGGACAGCGGGGTGCGCCTGGACCACTCCGCCCTGGGACGGCCGGTCGTGGACAAGCACAGCACCGGCGGCGTCGGCGACAAGGTCAGCCTCGTCGTCGTGCCGATGGTGGCGGCCTGCGGGGTGCCCGTGGTGAAGCTGTCCGGCCGCGGGCTGAGCTTCCTCGGCGGCACGGTCGACAAACTGGAGTCGTTCCGCGGGCTGCGCATGGACCTGGCCGCGGACGAGGTCACCGCGATGCTGCGCCTGGCCGGCCTGGTGATCAGCGGGCAGAGCGACGACCTGGTGCCCGGCGACCGGGCGACCTACGAGCTGCGCGACGTCACCGGGTCCGTCCGCAGCCTGCCGTTGATCGCGGCGAGCGTGATGAGCAAGAAGATCGCGGCGGGCGCGCACGGCGTCGTCCTGGACGTCAAGTACGGCAGCGGCGCGCTGCTGGCCGACGAGATGGAGGCGCGGGCGCTCGCCGAGCTGATGGTCGACATCGGCCGGGACGTGGGGATGCCGTGCCACGCCGTGCTGAGCGAGATGTCCGTGCCGCTGGGCCGGTGCATCGGCAACGCGCTGGAGGTGCGGGAGGCGATCCGGGCGCTGCGCGGTGAGCCGCTGGGCAAGCTCACCGAGCTGTGCCGCACGATCGCCGCGCTGATGCTGACCCTCGCCGAGCCGGGGTTGTCCCGCGACGACGCGGAGAAGAGGGTGCAGGACGCGGTCGACTCGGGCGCGGCGCTGGAGGCGTTGCGCCGGTGGCTGGCCGCGCAGGGCGGCGACGTGCGCCAGGTGGACGATCCGGAGTTGCTGCCCCGGGCCGCCCGGCAGGTCACCGTGTCTGCCGACCGTGCCGGCTGGGTGTCCGGCGTGGACCCGCGGGCGCTCGGTGAGGCAGCGGCGCAGCTGGGCGCGGGCCGGTTCCGCTACGACGACCGCATCGACCACGCGGT
Source organism: Micromonospora sp. DT43 (assembly GCF_049841645.1). NCBI lineage: Bacteria > Bacillati > Actinomycetota > Actinomycetes > Micromonosporales > Micromonosporaceae > Micromonospora > Micromonospora sp. DT43. The sequence goes on from NZ_JBNCKR010000015.1 coordinate 82,391, forward strand.
GGGCATCGAGCTGCTGCGGACGGTCGGCGACGAGGTGCGGCCCGGCGATCCGCTGGCCGTGGTGCACGTCAATCCGCCGGCCAAACTCGACACCGACCGGATCCGGGCCGCGTTTACCCTGACGACGGGCAAGCCCGCCGACCGACCGGTGGTGGGCGCCATCATCGAGGCCCGCTGACGACGACAGGAACCACTCATGATCATCTGGCTCAACGGCACCTTCGGCGCGGGCAAGACGTCGGTGGCCGCCGAACTCGTGCGGCGGCTGCCGCGGGCGGTGCTGTTCGACCCGGAGCTGATCGGCGAGCTGCTCGAGCCGCTGCTGCCGAACCCCACCGGCGACTTCCAGGATCTGGCCGCGTGGCGGCGGATCGTGGTCGCCACGGTCGATGCGCTCCGGGACGAGCCGGCGCCCGGCCCGATCGTAATCCCGATGACGGTGATGGCGCCGAAGTACGCCGAGGAGATCTTCGGCGGCCTGGGCCGGCCCGCCCTGCACGTGCTGCTCGACGCCGGCGACGCGGAGCTGCGGCGGCGCATCGCCACCGCCGACCCCGGCGTGGACGCGGCGGTGCGGACGGCGCGCCGGCAGTGGCGCGCCGAGCACCTGCGTACCTATCTGATCGAGCGCCCGGCCATGGCCGCCCGGGCGGACCTTGTCGTAGACACCACCCACCGCACGGTGGCGCAGGCGGCCGACGCCGTCCTCGCGCACCCGCATGCCAGTCCGGGAAACGGGGAGTAAGCATGGTCAACGACTACGCATCACTCGTCGCGGCGAGTCGTGACGTGCCGTCGTTCGCCGGCGCGTGGCGCGAGCCGGTCGACGCGACCGGCGGCGTCGAGGCGCCCGGCGTCGTCCAGGAGATCGTCGAGCGGTACGACCGGCACGGGTTCGCCGTGCTGCAGCTGGCCGACGGCGCGGGCGAGGAGAAGTCGCTGCCGCGCACCGCGGCGGCGTTGTCCCTCGGCGACCCGTACCTGCCGCCGCTGTACCAGCTCGGCTCCGACCGTCCGGCCCCCGCGGTGTCGCGGATCTCGGCGGCGTTCAACGCGGGCACCAGCGACGGGCGGCACCCGTCCTTCGGCCGCACCAACGGCCAGCACCTGCACACCGACGGCACGCTGCAGGACATCGGGCACATCCGCACGACCCTGCTGGTGTGCCAGTCGCAGGGCGTCGACGGCGGCCACACGACGCTGTTCAACTCCACGGCGGCGTACGCCCGGCTCCTGCGGCAGGACCCGGCCGCGGCGTCCGCGCTGGCCACCTCCGGCGCCCTGGTCCGGCAGGCGAACATCAACGGCTGCGCCGACGAGAACCACGGACCTGTGTTCGCCGTCGTCGAGGGGGAACTGCTGACCCGCTATTCGGTGACCGCGACCGACCGGTTCGAGGTGCCATCCGGCGTCGACCCGGACGACCTACGGCGCGGCGTCGACGCCATGGTGATGGCCGCCGCAGAGCCGGAGTTCTTCCTCCAGGCCACCCTGTCCGCCGACCAGATGCTGGTGCTGGCGAACTCCCGCGTGTCGCACGGGCGCACCCCGTACCGCGACTCGGCGACCCAGCGGCGCTGCATGTTCCGCTCCCTGCACACGGTCCCGGCCCGGATCTCGGCCACCGCGTGAGCACCGTGCTGTCGCGGACCGGATGGGTAGTCGTCGCGTCCCTCGCCGCGTTCCTCGTGCTCACGGCGGCGGTCATGCTGGGCCTGACGTCCGGGCTGGACCGGTTCGTCAACGACCGGATGGGGCTGACCCAGGTGGCCGTCGCCGAGGGGGTCACCGACGTGGGCCGCTTCCCGTGGCTGCTGCCGGTGGCGCTGATCGGGGCGCTGCTGTTAGCCGTACGCCGCAAACCGGTTTTGGCCTTAGGTGTTTTCGTGGCCGCGCTCTCCGCGAGCTACGCCCGGCAGGCCCTGGCCGACGCCATCGACCGGCCACGACCGGCCGGGCCGTACAGCCTCTCCGGCGCCGCAGCCTTCCCCAGTGGCCACGCGGCCGAGTCCACCGCCACGGTCGCCCTGATCTGCGCGGTGGTCGCGCTGGCCTGGCGCCGCCCGCCGACCTGGCTGATCGCGGCGCTCGCCGTATGGCCGCTGCTGGTGTGCGCGTCCCGGGTGGCGTTGTCCGCGCACTGGCTGACCGACGTGGTGGCCGGCGCGCTGTTCGGCCTCTGGTGGCCGCTGGGCATCGTGCTACTGGCCGGCGCGCTGACGAAACGTAGGATCAGTCACGACTTCGAGAACGGAGCTCTGCCGAGATGAGTCAGGACTGGCGCCCGGTCTGCGCCGCCTACTTGGAACTGGCCGACGAGATCGCCCCGGGCCTCGTGCAGGGCCTGTATTTGCAGGGTTCGATCGCGCTCGGCGACTACCGAGCAGGGGTCAGCGACATCGACTTCGTCGCGGTCACCGCTCGGCCCGCCGACCCCGCGGTGCTGCGCCGCCTCCACGCGGCCCTCAAGGAACGCGTCAAGAGCCCGTACGTCGACGGCGTCTACGTGCTGCCCGAAGACCTGCGACGCGATCCAGCCGAGGTGCCGGACCGGCCCGGCGTGCACGAGTGGCGGGTCGCCGCGGCTGGCCGCGACGAGCTCAACCTGGTCACCTGGCACACGCTCGCGCAGGGCGGGGTGACGCTGCGCGGGCCGGCGACGGCGACGTTGGGGGTTCACACAAATCGAGCGGGCCTGCTGCGGCTCACTGAGGACAACCTGGAGACGTACTGGAAAAAGTGGCACCACGAGACCGCGAAGCCATGGAACCCCGCCTCCCTCAGCCGATACACCACCGCCTGGGGCGTGCTCGGAGCCACCCGGCTGCGGCACACTCTCGAGGCCGGCGAGGTAACCTCCAAGACCGACGCTGCGGAGTTCGGCCTGAAACGCTACGACGAACGCTGGCACCGCGTCATCCGTGAGGCCCTCGCGATCCGGACCGGCGGCGCATCCCTCTACCGGAGCCCGTTCCAGCGGCGGGCGGACATGCTCGGCTATGTCGGGACGGTCCTGCGAGGCTGAATATTGACCTCGCCGGCTGAGCACACCACGGATCGGCGGAAACTGTTGGCCGATCCGGCCTGGCTCTCAGTGCCGGGCTGCCCGCCGCCGACGCCCGCCCCGACGTGATCGTCATCCTCATCGACGACAATGCGTCTGCGGTGGCGGTGGCCTGATTCAGAACCACGACATCGAGATCGACAGCCAGACGCAGAAGGCCAGCCTCTCGGAGATCGTCGAGGCCGCCCCGTCGACGGAACCGGAGCCGATGCCGCCGGCGTCGGTGTCGCTCGGCGACAAGGCCGAGGCCAAGGTCGCCATCGACGTGAAGCCGAAGCCGGACCACGCCTACGTCCCACAGCGTGGGAAAATCGGGGCCGAAAATGGGAAGGAAGAAGGCCGTGACCCTTGTTTCCGCTGGTCACGGCCTTGATCGTTTGTGCGCCCGAAGGGACTCGAACCCCTAACCTTCTGATCCGTAGTCAGATGCTCTATCCATTGAGCTACGGGCGCTCGTGCTCAGCCAGTGTACACACCCGGCTTTCGCGCGGAGACTCCGGGATTCGAACCCGGGAGGGGCTTTAAGACCCCAACCGCATTAGCAGTGCGGCGCCATAGACCAGACTAGGCGAAGTCTCCCTGGTGGCCCGCAGACCACCGCGCCCGAGGATACAGGTCGCCACCCACCGGGAGCAAAACGACTTCCGAAGTACGCCCACCACGGCCCTCGGTCCCCGTGTTTCACCCCTGTGCGGTGGCGTGATCGCGACTACGCTCCATCGATATGCAGGAGCAGCCGCCGAGCGAGCCGACCCGTCGAGAGCCTGCTGAACGAGCGCGCCGGCGCTCTCCGCGGCCCACCTTCACGCCGCCGACCGCCACCGAGCAGCCCGAGGAGACGACTGCACCGCCGGCAGCTCCTCCGGTGAGCCCGCGTCGACGGGCCAAGGCGGCTCCGGCCGTGCTGTTCCAGCCGCCGGACCCGGAGCGTCCGCTGCCCCGGCAGCCGCTCCGCTCGTCTCCGGCACCGAGCGTCCAGCCCGCCGCCGACCAGGCGAGCCCACCACCTGACGCCCCACCGGCGGACCAGGCCGGCCCCTCCGACGGCGGCCCGGCAGCGGGGGTGGACCAGCCGGGCAAGAAGCGAACGACCCCCATCAGGAAGGCCCTTCCGAGCAAGAAGGCAGCCTCAGCAAGGAAGGCCCTCCCGGCCAAGAAAGCCACCCCCACCCAGCAGGTGACCCCAGTCAGGCAAACCGCCCCGACCGACGAGGCCACCCCCGCCGGGCAAACCGCCCCGAGCATTGAGGCCACTCCGACCAGCGCAGCCACCGCTGCCAGCGGAGTAACCCCAGCGAGCGAAGCCGCCCCGAGCAACGAGGCCACCCCAGCCAGCGCAGCCGCCCCAGCCAACGAGGTCACCCCGGCGAGGAAGGTCACCCGGGCCAAGAAGGCCGCGCCGGCGGCCAAGCGCACGGCGTCCCCGCGCAGGAACGCCGCCCCTGCGGAGGTCACCTCGACGCCGCAGCCCGCGACCGCCACAGCAGCGGACGACGCGGTGCCGGCTCTGGGGCGTACACCGGAATCGGATGTGCGGGCGGTTGTCGCCCGCCTGCGCGACCACCCGGGCTTCGCGCCGGAGTTGCTGGCGCTGGAGGCGGTCCGAGCGCTCGGTCCGGGCGCCGCCGAGTGGGCCGCGCGGTTGCGGGCCCGGTATCCGGACGCTCCGGCGGACGGCCTGGCGCGGCTGGCGACCCGGCGGTACGTGCGGGCGGCGGGCGCGGGAGGGGCGGCGGCCGCGCTGGCCGGGCTCTTCGCGCCGCTGGCCGAACTGGCCTCGGTCCTGTGGACCCAGTCGAACCTGGTGCTGCACCTGGCGGCGGCCTACGGTCGGGATCCGGCGCATCCCGACCGGGTCGCGGAACTGCTGGTGTTGACCCAGGTGCATCCGGACGCGGCGAGCGCGCAGGAAGCCTTGGCTGCCACAAAGACGGCTGGCGATCCGGTCGAGGGCGGCTGGCCGAGGGCGGCGGAGGCCGCGTGGCGGCTGGCGGCGCCGCTCACCGCCCAGGCGGGCGGCTGGGTGGCATTGCGGTTGGCGTCCCGCCTGTTGCCGGGTGCGGCGGTGGTCGCCGCCACGTTGGGTGACGCGGCGGCGGCCGACCGGTTGGCCGCGCGGGCGGTGGCCGCCTACCGGCCGGGGCGGCGCTGACCGGTCACAGCCAGGTGAACCAGTCGCGGGGCAGCAGCGCGTAGCCGACGAAGGCGACCACGTCGAGCACTGTGTGCGCGACGACCAGCGGCAGCACCCGACGGGTCCGCAGGTAGAAGAGGCTGAACACGACGCCCATGATCGCGTTGCCGACGAACGCGCCGAAGCCCTGGTAGAGGTGGTAGCTGCCGCGCAGCAGCGCGCTGGCCGCGATGATCGCGGCGAGCCGCCACTGGAGCTGGCGCAGCCGGGTGACCAGATAGCCGACCACGATCACCTCCTCCAGCACGGCGTTCTGCACGGCGGAGAGGATCAGCACCGGAACCGCCCACCAGACGTGCGGCAGGGCGGCCGGCACCAGCGTGGCGTTGATGCCGAGGTGCGCCGCCACCCAGAACAGGGCCAGGCCGGGCAGGCCGATGAGCGCCGCCAGGCCGGCGCCCCGGGCCAGGTCCTGGCCGGGCCGCCGTGCGTCCAGGCCGAGGGTCCGCGCCGGGTCGCCGGGGTCGCGGCTGAGCAGGTGTACGGCGAGCAGCACGGGCAGCAGCGCGAAGACGATGCCGAGGAGCTGGTACGTCAGGTCCAGCCAGGGGCGGGCCGACGCGGAGGTGTTCAGCGAGGCGGTCTGCTTGGAGAGCGGGCCCTCGGCGGTCAGCTTCGCGATGATCGAGACCACCGCGTAGACCGCGGACTGGCCGAGGGACAGGCCGAGGACCAGCAACGTCTCGGTCCCCAGCAGCCGGCGGGACACCGGGCGGGTCAGCTCAACGGTCACCGCCCCACTGTGCCCGACGGACGGCCTGGCGGGCACGCCTGATCGGCCGGCGTGAACCGATCGCACATTCTGTGCGACCAGTGTGCACGCTCCGTGGAGATTCTATGAGCGCCCGATCCGCTGCCGTCTGGAGAAGGAGCACCGGTGGACAACGTCGCACGGTTGCTGAAGGAGAGCTGGACCCTCGTCGAGGAGGACCGGGACCGGCTGAGCGGGCACTTCTACGCTCGGCTGTTCCTGCTCGACCCCGCCCTGCGACAGCTCTTCCCGGTGCAGATGACCGGCCAGGGTGACCGGCTGCTGGAAGCGATCATCACGGCGATCCACACCCTTGACGATCCGGAGGGCTTCGACGAGTTCCTCCGGGGGCTGGGCCGCGACCACCGCAAGTACCACGTGGCCGACCGGAACTACGCGACGGTGGGAGTGGCCCTGCTGGACGCGCTGCGCAGCACCGCCGGCGGCGGCTGGAACCTGGAGTACGACCAGGCGTGGCGGGACGCGTACGCGGCGATCGCGGCGAGGATGATGGCCGGGGCGAGCGACGACGACAACCCGCCGTTCTGGCACGCCGAGGTGCTGACCCACGAGCGGCACGGCTCGGACATCGCCGTGCTGACCTGCCGGGCCCTGCAACATCCGCTGCCCTGGCGGGCGGGCCAGTACGTCAGTCTGGAGCTGCCCCGCTTCCATCCGAGGGTGTGGCGGAACTACTCGGTGGCGAACGCCCCGAACGACGACAACGTGCTGGAGTTCCACGTACGCAGCCCCGGCGCGGGGTGGGTGTCCGGGGCGCTGGTCCGCCGGGTGCAGCCCGGGCACCTGCTGCGCCTGGCGGCGCCGATGGGGTCGATGACCCTGGACCGCGCCTCCGAGAGGGACATCCTCTGTGTGGCCGGCGGCGTCGGGCTGGCGCCGGTCAAGGCGCTGGTGGAGGAGTTGGTCACCTACAACCGGACGCGCTGGGTGCACGTGTTCTACGGCGCTCGGCAGGCGACGGACCTGTACGGGCTGGACGGCCTGCGGGAGCTGGTGTCCGCGTACCCGTGGTTGTCGGTCACCGTGGCGTGCAGCGACGACAACGACTTCGACGGCGAGTCGGGCGACATCCCGGACGTGGTGGCCCGGTACGGCCCGTGGACGACGCACGACTGCTACGTCTCCGGCTCGGCGCAGATGGTCCGGTCGACGCTGCGGGTGCTGGCCGCGGACGAGGTGCCGCCGCCGAACATTCGCTACGACACGTTCGGCGAAATCTAGACGTTCCTCCCCCCACACCGGGGCGCGTGCCCCTGCCCCCTGGGGCACGCGCCCCGGTCCCCCTCGTCGCTCAGTAGCGCCAGGGTTGGCCCGTCTCCCGGTATTCCTCGACCGGCACCAGCGGCACACCGGGCGCCATCCGGTCGACGTAGAGCTGCCCCTCCAGGTGGTCGATCTCGTGTGCGACGAGCCGGGCCATGCCGAACTCGAACGAGGTGATGATCCGGCTGCCGTCCCACTGGGCGTGTTCCACGTCGAGTCGCAGCGGTCGGGACACCAGGCCCCGGTGGTCGAAGAAGGAGAGGCACCCTTCGTACTGCTCGTCGGTCTCCGGGTCGGCGTCGACCACCCGGGGGTTGAGCAGGACGACCGGTTCGGCCGACCGGTCGGGGGGTCGGACCACGGCGGCGGCGCGGCCGATGCCGAGCTGCGGGGCGGCGATGCCCACTCCCTTGCTGAACGGGTGCAGCTCGTCGAGCCGGGACAGCGCCATGGTGAGCCGGTCCACGACGTCCCGGGCCACCCGTTCCTCGCCGGGCAGGTCGAACTGCCGGACCTGCTGGCGGAGGAGGTCGGCGCCGCGCTGGACGATGCCGATCCCGCGCATCCGCTCGCTGGGGCGGACCCGGGTGCCGCCGGGGCCGACGTCCGGGTCGGTCTCCGGCCGCGCCCGAAAGCGCCACTGCATCCGGTAGCGGGCGTTGAGCGGTGGGGCGTCGGTCTGCCAGTCGTAGATCGCCCGGTCGCCCTCGTCGCGGCGCTGCGGCGCCGTCCGCAGCGGGCCCTCCTCCGCGGAGAGAGAGGTCTCCGCGCCCCAGACCTGCGGGTCGAGGGCCGCCGGCAGATCCAGGCGTACGGCGAGGTGCCGGGTGGGCAGCCGGACGGCACGCTGGAACCAGGGGCCCCACTTCTCGTGCCCGACGCTGTACGCGTACTCGATGACGGCCCGGTCGCCGGGGTACAGCGGGAAGCGCCGTTCGCCGTTCTCGAAGAGCAGCCAGATCTCCTTGAACGCGTCCCGGTCGTGCTTCGCCCGCCAGTGCATCGGCTCCGGGTCGCCGGCGCCGTCGTCGCGGCGGGCCTGGAGTTGCAGCTCGGCGAAGGTGAGCGGGTGTTCCCGGTGGTGCCGGTTGGAGCGCCCGGGGTCGTTGGGGTAGCGGTCCACCGCGACGCGGACGAGGTAACGGGTGACCGGTTCGGTGCCGGCGTTGTACAGCTCGCGGTGGATGACGCACCGGTAGGCGTCGTCGGTGTGGGTGAGGGTGGCCAGTTCCCGTTCCACGACGAGCCCGGTTCCGGGAGGCAGCCACTGGCCGGGCAGCGGGGGCTCGCGGTGCGGTTGCCCGGTGCGGGCGTGCCGGAGGTCGTCGTACTCCCGGAAGCGCTGCCAGATCGCGCCGCTGGCCTCCAGGACGGCCTCGGCGCGGCGGGCGAAGTCCTCGGTCGGGCGGTGTCGGCGCCCCTCGACGTGGCTGACGTAGGACGGGTCGAACCCCATCAGGATGGCCAGTTGCTTCTTGGACAGGCCCCGCCCGGCACGCTGGCGGGCGAGCTCGGCCGCGAAGGAGTCGGCAGCCCGTTCGAGGGGTGACGTCGTCATCGGCTTCCTCGTGGCCGGGAGTATTAGTTTCACGTTCCGTGGTCGGACGCACACTTATCTGGCGTATTCCCGACACACCGCTTGACAGCTCACCGTCGAACCTCAGTTGTGGCAGTGGCGATTCATGGCAACCCCCGCCGATCATCCGGAGTCCTTATCCGCGTGAGAGTTGATCCGAGTTTCGACAGCTTCGTCGAGCAGAGGTCGGCAGCGCTCCTGCGGCTCGCGTACCTCCTCACCGGGGACCGGGGCCACGCCGAGGACCTGTTGCAGACCGCCCTGCTCCGCACGATGCGTCGCTGGTCGAAGGCCCGCGAGGCACCTGAGCCGTATGTCCGGCAGGTCATGGTCAACCTGTCCCGGGACCGGATCAGGGATCTCCTGCGGCGGCCGCGCGAAACCATGCTGCCGGACAACCCTGACGCGTTTCGTTCCATCGATGGGGCATTTGACGGCATCGGGGAGCGGCAGACGGTCGCCGCCGCGCTCGCACAACTTCCCGTGCGGCAGCGACAGGTGCTCGTGCTCCGCTACTTCGAAGACCTCTCCATCGAGCAGACGGCGGAGCTGATCGGCTGCTCGATCGGAACGGTCAAGTCGTACACCTCCCGTGCGCTGGCGCGGCTGCGCGAACTACTCGGCGACTTTCACGAAACCGAAGAGGCAAGGACCTTGCGATGACCGCTCTCAACGACGACCAGCTCGGCCGGTTGCTGGGCGACCGGCTCCACGAGGAGGTGCACACGATGACCGCACCATCAGATCTCACCGATACCCTGCACCGTAGGAACAGGCGCCGTACCCGGGCGTTGGGCCTCGCCGTCGCCACGCCGGTGATCGCCGCCGTGGCTCTGGGCGCCTCGCTGGCGCTCACTCCCGGAGGCACCGGAGGCAGCGGCGTCACGGCGGAGACGCCGGAGATGCTCACCGTCGGCTACGTCGCCGAGCAGACGGCCACCGCCCTGAGCGAACTTCCGGGGTACGTCCAGCACGAGACCACCAAGCACCAGGGCCGCGACGGCAAGCCGGCGAGCATGATCGAGGTCTGGGTCGACCCCAGCACCAAGCGCGAGCGGGAAGACAACACGATCCTTTTCGGCGACGTCCGCTCGTACACCTTGGCGCTGGACGGCTCCACCGCCGTCGAGCTGAACCACGACAAGAAGAAGTGGTGGACCTACCAGATCAGCTCGCTCAAGCCCCTCGACACCAACCAGATCCAGCACCTACCGCCATCACTCAACGCCGCAGACCTGAAGCGCGCGGTCGACAGCGGGAAGGTGACGCTCGTCGGGAAGGATCGGCTGAACGGCAGGCAGACCGTGCACCTGCAGTGGCTGGGCGGCCCGGACAGCGCCATGGACACGGCGCAGGCCGCTGAGGAGTCCATGCAGATCTGGGTCGACGCGGATTCCTACCAGCCGGTGCGGGTGATCAACAAGGTGTTGACCGGCACCACCACCAGCGACTACGAGTGGCTGCCCCGCACCGAGGCAAACCTGGCCAAGGTGACGGTGACTCCTCCGGCCGACTACCGGAAGCTGTCCTGCACGCCCACACCGGCTAAGGACTGCGGCTTGAACGACTGAGTCGCGTTTACGAGGCCCCGGATCGCGGTACGCGGTCCGGGGCCCCTCCGCCTGCCCGAGTACGGCAGCCGCTGTCGCCCGGATTACAGACACTCGCGTATACCGGCGAGCTTGGTTAGGCTAGCCTTAGCTCAGGACGGCACCTGGTCGTCCGCCGGGGGAGGCTCCTCGGCCATGCAGACGGGGGATGGCTCAGGTGACTGCGGTGATGCCGAGGCGGGACGTGACCGCCACGCCGCTCGCCCCCGTCACCGCTGCGCTGCGGGCCATGTTCGGCACCGACGACCTTCCCGGTCTCGCCCGGGGTCTGGTGGTCGACGACGAGTTCGGCTGGACACCCGCCACCACCCTGATCGACGGCACCCGCCTGCCGGAGCTGCTGCAGGCGGCAAGCGTCCGCTGGGGTGGCACTCCGCACGCCTGCGCCGCGTTGGCGTGGAAGTCGTACAGCTACTGGACGGCGCTGCCGGTCGTGCTCGGCTGGGCCTCGGCCCGCCGGGTGCCGCTGCTCGACCCCTCCGACGTGCTGATCCACTTCGAGGACCACCGGCCCCTGCTCACGCTGGGCCTGCGCCACGGCACCACCGTGGCGGTGCTGCCGAGCGACCCGCTGGCGCTCTCCGGCCTGCCGCAGGTGCGCGTGGTCGCCGGCGAGGCGGAGCTGCTGGCCGAGCTGCGTGCCTCTCTCCTCGACGCCCACCTGGCGCCGCTGATCACGGCGATCCAGGCGGAGGTGCGGGTGGGCACCCGGACGCTGCTCGGTTCGGTCGCCTCCGGCATCGCGCACGGCATCCTGCGGGCTGCGGACGCGCTGCCCGGCTCGACGGTGCAGAGCATCGACACCCTGCTCGGCGCGCTCGACCTGGCGGACCTGGTCGAGCTGGTGCCCGGCCCGACCGGTGAGCCGAGTGTGCAGCGACGCACCTGCTGCCTGGCCTTCACTCTGCCCAGCCCGAAGGTCTGCCAGGGCTGCTGCGTCCGCTAGTCAGTCGGTCAGTGGTCGGACGTCCCACACCCAAACCCCTCCGGTGAAGGTCGGCTGGATCCCGGTCAGCTCGGTCATGCCGCTGCGCAGTTCAGTCTCGTGTTCGTGCGGCCCGAGGATCACCACGCCGGCCCGCCAGTAGCGCAGGTCGTCGACCGCCTTGACCCGGCTCTGCGGGGTGATCGGCGGCACCGCGCCCGTCCGTCGGATGGTGGCGAAGAAGCTGCTTGTCGGCCGGGGCGGCGCGGTGAACAGCGCGACCTTCGGCGGCTCCGCGCTGGGGCGGGTGTCCGGGCCGAGGAAGTAGCCGCGGGCCAGCGGCATGTCCAGCCGGGTCGCGGCGGACCAGCGCAGCGGCTCCGCGTAGTTGGTGTCCGGCAGCGGTAACGTCACCACACTGCGCCCACCCGCCACGTACGGCCGCCACGCCCCGCTGGTCACAAAGCTGGGGACGGGGTCCAGCTGGACCACTGGCAGCGGGGTGGGCAGGATCGGCAGCAGGGCCATCGTCAGCACGGTCGCGGTGGCGAAGCGGATCTGCGGCCGGGCGGCCGGCCGCGCGCGGGCCAACTCGCGGGCGCGCTCAGCGCCGTAGGCGAGCAGCACCCCGACGATCGGGGTGATCGCCAGCGCCCACCGGGTCGGCACCACCGAGTGCAGGATCGGCAGATTTTCCAGCGCGGCCCAGGGCCCCGGCACGCCGGTGCCGTGACCGGCGAAGCGGATCTCGCGCCCGAGGGAGAGCACCGCGAAGAGCAGCCCGAGCCCGGCCAGCGCGAGCACCACCACCGACCGTCGTAGCCACCAGACCAGGGCGACCACCAGCACGAGCAGCGACCACCCGAAGAAGCTGTTCTCCTCGGTCGGGTTCTTGGCCAGCCCGGCGGCGGTACGCGGGCTGCCGGCCAGCGACTCCCGGGAGTACGCGACGAACGAGGCCAGGTCGCTGGAGTACCCGCGGATCAGGCTGGACAGCCCGGAGTAGGCGCCGGGTCCGAAGAACTGGACATACAGGGGGTACGCCAGCAGGAGGCCCGCGACCACGGCGGCTACGGCGAGGCCGGCGAGGAAGGACCGGGCCCGGGACCGCAGAGCGGGGCGGCCGAGGGCCAGCGCGCCGACGATCACGCCGAGCCCGATCGCGGTCATCAGCAGGATCTCCAGGTTGAGAAACGCCTGCCAGACGATCACCAGTGCGAGCAGCACCCCGTTGCGCAGCCAGCGGCCGCTGTCGGCGAGCCGCAGCGTGCGCCAGATGATCAACGGGACGACGAACTGCGACACGATGTTCGGGTGCCCGTTGGCGTGCGACACCATGGCCGGCGCGAACGCGCAGAAGCCCGCGCCCAGCCAGGCCGGCGCCCGGGCCAGGACCAGGACGCGGGAGAGCAGGAAGTACCAGGCCGTGGCGGTGGCGATCATTCCGAGGGTGAGAAAGAGCAGGAATGCCGCACGCGGACCGAACAACAGGGTGATTGGCGTCATTGGCAGCGAAATGGATAATACGGACGTATTTGCCATAAGGTTCACGCCGTCCGGCACGTTCATCCGATCGGAATGGAACGGGTACGCGAAATGCGTGACCACTCGCGCACCGTGCGCCATCATCCATTCGAACTGCGACTGGTCCGAGCGGTTGTCCCGCACTCCACTGCCCGGGTCCCACCAGAGGCGCCCGGTGATCCAGAAGCCGAGCGCCACGAAGCTCAGCACGGCGGCCAGGTCGGTCCACTTCCCGTTACGGCGCAACCGATCGCCGCCGCCGGCCTCCTCCACCGGCGACGCGGTGGCCGGGCCGTCGCCGGGCGCGTCCGGTTCGGGAGTAGTCATGACAATTCATAGGGTAGTCAGGCTATGGCGGTGCCGTGACATGTTTCGGGGTACTGCCGTACTATGTGCCGGGTTCGCCGACCGCCGATCACGTGCCCACCCCCCGACCGCAATTCGGCCAACCGCTCCCCCGATTCTTCTGCCATCCAAGCGGATGATTCACTCTGTCGGTCCAGGCACGGGTCGAGTTCATATCGTGAGGAATCGACGCATGGCAGAAATCACTGGGGATCAGCGCGTCCAGTCCGAGGTGCTGGAGGGCCTGGCGACGGCCGTCAACCACCGTCGCTGGTTCGTCGAGCTGGCGGTGCCCTACCTCGGTGACGACCCCATCGAGATCGGCAGCGGCCTCGGCGACTACGCGCTGGAATGGTCGCAGCGGCTGCCCCGGTTCACCGCCACGGAGGCCGACCCCGACCGGCTGGTGCAGCTCAAGGAGCGCCTCGCCGAACAACCGGGCATCGACGTCCGGCAGATGCTGCTGCCGCACAACGACCGGGGGAACTACAGCGCCGCCGTGTCGTACAACGTCCTGGAGCACATCGAGGACCACGTGGGCGCGCTGCGCAGCATGCGCGACCTGGTCCGCCCGGGCGGCGCGGTGATCATCATCGTGCCGGCGTTCCAGTTCGCCATGAGCCCGGCGGACATCGCCACCGGCCACGTCCGCCGGTACACGAAGAAGACGCTCGGTACGGCGATGACCGAGGCCGGCCTGACGGTGGAGAAGATCCACTACGCGAACGCGCTCGGGTTGATCGGCTACTTCATGGCCACCAAGGTCTTCCGGCTGATGCCGAAGGAGGGGCCGATGGTCAAGGTGTACGACACACTCGTCCTCCCCGCCACGAAGGCCGCCGAACAGGTCGTCCGACCCCCGTTCGGCCAGTCGGTCTTCGCGGTCGCCCGAGTCCCCGCCTGACCCACCCCACCACCCCCGCGATCTTGCACTCGCCATGAGCGGAAAGCGCAAGATCGCGGGGTACGGATCATTCCTTGATCTGGTACGTCGGGCGGATCACCGCTCGCGCCAGGGTGTGGAAGGTCAGGTTGAAGCCGACGTAGGCCGGGCTCGCGTCCGGGGTGAGGTCAAGCCGGTCGACGTCCAGGGCGTGCACCGCGAAGACGTACCGGTGCGGACGGTCACCGGGCGGCGGCGCCGCACCGCCGTACCCCTGCTCGCCGTAGTCGTTGCGGACCGAGAAGGCCCCACCGAGGTCGGAGCCCGCCGCGCCGCCCGCACCGCTGGGCAGCTGCGTGACGCCGACCGGGACGTTTACAAGCACCCAGTGCCAGAAGCCGCTGCCGGTCGGGGCGTCGGGGTCGTAGCAGGTGACTGTGAAGCTCTTGGTCTCGGCGGGGAAGTCCGACCAGGTCAGCTGCGGGGAGACGTTCTCACCACCGGTGCTGCCGTGCGCGTGCCGGGCGTCCATCGGCTCGCCGTTCTGCACCTCGTCACTCGTCAGGGTGAACGAGGGCACTGTCGGCAGCAGCTCGTACGGGTCCGGGGCGATCGGTCGTTCGAGGGTCATCGGGACGGCGTCCTTCCGGTGTGGGCGGATACCTGCCCTTCATACCCCGTTCCGGGCCAACCAACGACCGGATGCGTCGGATGTCCGGCGTCACCGGCCGGACGCTATGGTGGGCAGCCCGCAACGTTCCACGGGGGGACTACTTGCTAGGGATCTGGCGCGACTTCCTGGTCGCCGTCGCCACCGCGCTACGCAAACCGGACGAGCAGGCGCTCGCCGAGGAGCGCCGACGCGCGATCGAGCGGCTGGCCGACGAGACGATCCGCGAGAGCCGGCGGACGGTCGACCCACCGGAGTAGCAGTGGCGGAGGGTGTGGGATTCGAACCCACGAAGACATCGCTGCCTTACCGGTTTTCAAGACCAGCGCCATCGGCCACTAGGCGAACCCTCCCGGACCGGCACCCGCGGGTGTACGGCCGTGAACAGTCTGCCACGACACCCGCCGGCCGGCTTGGCGTCCCTCCCCGAATGCGGCGGCCAGGAGGCAGCCACAGCGTCCACTGTGGCGTAAATCGGTATCACCCGGGACACGCGCCCCAGCGTGCAGCGGCGTGATCGACTCGGATTCCATGAAACCGGGGCGTCAGGTCGCCCTGGATGCCCCGGTTTCAAGGAACCCGGGGCCGCGCCCCAACAACCGGGGCCGCGCCCCGACGACCGGGGCGCTCCTGCGGCCCCCGGGTGCATCGGGTAAGACTGAACCCATGCGAGCCATCACCGTTCCGCAGCCCGGTGGACCCGACGCGCTGGTCTGGGCCGAGGTTCCCGATCCGGAGCCCGGTCCGGGCGAGGTGATCGTCAGGGTGCGGGCCAGTGGCGTCAACCGCGCCGATCTGCTGCAACGGCAGGGGCACTATCCGCCGCCGCCGGGCGCGCCCGCGTACCTCGGGTTGGAGTGTTCCGGGGTCATCGACGCGATCGGCCCGGAGGTGACCGGGTGGTCCGTCGGCCAGGAGGTCTGCGCGCTGCTGGCCGGTGGGGGTTACGCCGAGCGCGTCGCCGTGCCTGCCGGGCAGCTGCTGCCGGTGCCGGCCGGCGTCGACCTGGTCGACGCCGCGGCGCTGCCGGAGGTGGCCTGCACGGTCTGGTCGAACGTGGTGGGGGTGGGCCGGCTCGGCTCGGGTGACACGCTGCTGGTGCACGGCGGTGGCAGCGGGATCGGCACCTTCGCGATCCAGTTCGGGGCGGCCCTCGGCGCCACCGTCCTGGCGACCGCCCGCGCGACCAAGCACCCTCGCCTGCGCGAGTTGGGCGCGGCGCACACGATCGACTACCGGGAGCAGGATTTCGTGGAGGAGGTCGGCAAGATCACCGACGGCCACGGCGCGGACGTCATCCTCGACATCGTGGGCGCGTCCTACCTGGGCCGGAACGTCGCCGCGCTGGCGACCGGCGGCCGGCTCGTGGTGATCGGGATGCAGGGTGGTCGCAAGGCCGAGCTGGATCTCGGCGCGCTGCTGGCCAAGCGGGCCAGCGTCGCGGCGACCGCTCTGCGCTCCCGACCGCTGGCCGAGAAGGCGGAGATCGTCCGGGGCGTACGCGATGAGGTGTGGCCGTTGGTCGAGGCCGGCGCGGTCCGCCCGGTGGTGGACCGGCGGCTGCCGATGGCCGAGGCTGCCGAGGCGCATCGGCTGGTCGAGTCGAGCGACCACGTCGGCAAGGTGCTACTCACCGTCGGGTGAGGTGCGGGGCAACATGAGCCGGGCACCGGGCCCCTCGCCGGCCAGCGCGTCCCCCGGGTTGTAGAGGGTGCAGCGTTGCAGGGACAGGCAGCCGCAGCCGATGCAGCCGTCCAGGTCGTCGCGGAGCTTGGTGAGCAGCCGGATCCTCTCGTCCAGCCGGCCGCGCCAGCTCGCGGAGAGCCGCTCCCAGTCCTGCGGGCTGGGAGTGCGGCCGCCGGGCAGCGACTCCAGCGCCTCGCGGATCTCGTCCAGCGAGACGCCTACCTGCTGGGAGATCCGGATGAAGGCGACCCGCCGCAGTTCGGCGCGGGCGTAGCGGCGCTGGTTTCCGCCGGTGCGATCGGCGCGGATCAGACCGAGCCGCTCGTAGTAGCGCAGCGCCGACGGCGCGACGCCGGAGCGGACGGACAACTCGCCGATCGTCAAGGCGTCCTGCATCACCGGTCCCTTGAATTGAAGTGGACTTCAACTCAAGGTTAGCGGCGATCAGCGCGCGGACGAGACCGCGGGACGACGGCGTGCGCGTTCGCGACCGAGGATCCAGATCGCCTCGACGCCGTCCTTCCAGGTGATCTTCTTGCCCTCTTCGCGGCCCCGCGCCCGGTAGCTGATCGGCACCTCGTAGGGGCGGATCCGGCGGCGCAGCAGCTTGCCGGTCACCTCGGCCTCCATGCCGAAGCCCCGCGAGCGCACCTCCAGCGACCGGTAGAGCTCCACCGGCATCAGCTTGAAGCAGGTCTCCAGATCGCCGATGTACGAGTTGAACAGCACGTTGGCCGCCGTCGTGACGCCCTTGTTGCCCATCACGTACCAGAAGCTGTAGGCGCTGTGGCTGCCGAAGGTGCGATTGCCGTAGACCACCGTGGCCCGGCCGTCGAGCACCGGGTCGAGCAGCTTGGGGATGTCCTGCGGGTCGTACTCCAGGTCGGCGTCGAGGATGACCATGTAGTCGCCCTCGGCGCTGTCCACTGCCGTCTTGATGGCCGCGCCCTTACCGGCGTTGCGCTGGTGGGTGATGACCCGCAGGCGGGCGTCGTCGGTGCGACCAAGGACCTCGCCGGTGCCGTCCCGGCTGCCGTCGTCGACGACCACCAATTCGATCTCGCACGGGTAGTCAACCGCCAACGCCTGCTTGAGGGCGTCTGCGATGCGTTCTTCCTCGTTGTAAACCGGCATGAGGATCGAGAGCTTCACGGGGATCTCCACGGGGGCGACGACACGTCGGGCATAGCCTAGCCCGGCGTGTCGGGCCGGTGGATGCCGCCACCGTCGGTCATCCGGCGGGGCAGGTTCAGCCGGATGGTGTTTACTTCCGGCCATGTCGGCTGCCGGCTCCCTGCTCGCGGTGCTTCCCGCCGCCTCGGTGCTCCTGCTCACGGTCGCGACGACACCGCGCGGGGTCGACCCGGTGGCGCCGTCCCGGCTCGCCGCAGTGCGCGCCGCCCTGGTCACCGGGGCGTACGCGGTGCTCGTCGTCGAGGTGCTCGGCGCGCTGCACGCGCTGACCCGGCCGGCGTTCGTCGCCGCCTGGCTGATCTACCTGCTCGCCACCGCGACGGCTGTGGGCCTGCGCTGGCACCGGGACACCCCGCCCGCCGACGTGCCCGCCGCGACGCCACGCCGGGTGCCGGTCGGCGCGGCGGTGACAGCTGGCACCGGCCCGGAGACGTCCGCCCCGCTCGCCGACCGCGGCGCGGAGGGCGGGCACGACGCCGCTCCGGTCCAGACCGGTGGGGTACGCGGTCTGCGCGCCAGGGCAGCCGAGATCTGGCGTACGACAAGTCGGGGCGAGCGGCTGCTAGCCGGCACCATCGGCGGGCTGGTGCTGCTGGAGTTGCTTGTCGCGCTGCTGGCCGAGCCGAACAACTTCGACTCGCAGACGTACCACCTGCCCAAGGTCGAGCACTGGGTGGCCCAGGGTGACCTGGACTTCTGGCCCACCGCCATCCACCGGCAGGTGACCATTCCGCCCGGCGCGGAGTACCTGCTCCTGCACCTGCGTCTGCTCACCGGCTCGGACGCGCTGTACAACCTGGTGCAGTGGGCCGCCGGGGTGCTCTGCCTGCTGGTGGCAGCGCGGATCACCGCGCAGCTCGGCGGCGGCCGGCGGGCTCAGTTGATCACCGCGTTCGTGCTGGCGAGCACCCCGATGGTCGTACTCCAGGCGACCAGCACGCAGACCGACCTGGTCTGCGCGGCGTGGGTGGCGTGCGCCGCGACACTCGTCCTGGACGGGCTGCGCCGGCGGACCGGTTGGGGGACGCTGCTCGGCCTGGGTGCGGCCATCGGGTTGACGGCGGTCACCAAGACCAGTGGCCTCATCGCGGTGGGTCCGCTGCTTGTGCTCTGGGGCCTGGCCCAGCTCCGGCTGGCCCTGGCCGACCGGGCACCGGCGGCCGGTCGGGTTCGGTCGGTCCGCGGGGTGGTCCGCGTCGCCGCTGGTTCGGCGCTGATCCTGGTGGTGGCGGCGCTGGTGGTCGGCCCGTTCCTGGCCCGGGTGACCGCCGAGTTCGGGCATCCGCTGGGCCCGCCGCAGCTGCGGGAGTCGATCCCGATGGAGCGGCACGATCCGGCGTCGGTACTCGTCAACGCGCTGCGGATCGGGCACACGGCGTTCGACACACCGCTCGCGCCACTGCGCAACGCCAGCGCGGACGCCATCATCGACGGCGCGGACGCGATAGGCGTCGACCCCCAGGACCGGGCGATCACCTTCGGTCGGGAGGTCTTTCCGGTGCCTGCCTGGTACCCGGACGAGGACCGGGTGGCGTTCCCGATCGCCGGGGCGGTGGCGTTGCTCGGCGCGCTTGTCGCGCTCGTCCGCCCGCGCCGGATCGACTCCGGGCTGGTGGGGCCGCTGCGGGCGTACGCCGTCGTGGTGCTGGCCACCGTGCTGCTGCACACCGCGATGCTCAAGTGGCAGCCGTGGGGCAACCGGCTGCTGCTCTATGCCCTCGTCCTCGCCGTACCGCTCGCCGGGCTGTGGCTGGACGCGCTCCTGCGCCGCCACGCGAGCCCGAAGCCCGGGGTGACGTCACGGCGGCGATCGGTGGCCACTCTGGCGGTGGTCGCCGTGTTGGCCAGCTCGGCGCTGGCCGGGGTGCTGGCACTGTCGTACGGCTTCCCGCGCCGGCTCGTCGGCTCCGGCTCGGTGTTCACCACCTCGGACTGGGACACCCGGTTCCTCCGCCGGCCGCAGTGGGCCGACGAGTTCCGCTGGGCTGCGGCCGCGGTCCGCGACAGTGGCGCCCGGCGGATCGGGCTGGTGGAGCAGAACGACAACTGGGAGTACCCGTGGTGGCTGCTGCTGCGCCAGCCGGACGGCGGCTCGCCGGACCTCGTGTCGTTGCAGTCGGTCCTGCCGGACCGACCGCCGGCCGACCCGGCCTCTGTGGATGCGATCGTCTGCACCGGCAGTCAGCCGGCCTGCGCGAAGCTGGTGCCGGCCGGCTGGCGGTTGGAGTTCCGCGGCTACGTGGGTTACGCCCTGCCGCCCGGGCGCTGATCGCCCGGCGCTCGGGGCTCGTTTAATCAACACGGTTTCGGCGAAATCGGGGCATCGCGTCGACCGGGACAGGCCCGATTCACGGAACTCGTGTTGATCACGCCTGAGCAGTGCGGGCCCCCGGGCGTACACCCGGGGGCCCAGCGCTCACTTGTCGCGCGGGATGAGGATCAGCCGGGCGACGCCCTTGTCGCCGTCCTTGGCGCCGGCGACGCCGAGCTTCGCGCCGACCTTGACCTCGCTCGGCTGCACCGTCGCGCGCCGCTCGACGACCCGCAGGTCGTCGCCGAAGGTCCAGGTCATCGTGAAACCGTCGGTGGACTTGACGGTCATCGAGTCGCCGTCGATCGCGGTCACCTCACCACGCTGCACGGCGACCGTCTGCGTACCGTTGTCCTTGGTCTGCACCACCGCCTCGCCGTGCAGGGTGTTCTTGCGCAGCTGCACGCGGGCCTGGTGGCGCTTGCGCCAATCGTCGCCGCGCTTCTGCCGGTCCTTGTCGCGGGCCGTCGGGGAGGCGCCCGGCGTCGGGGTGGCCGGGGCGGCGACGGTCTGCACGTCCAGGTCGGTGGCGTCGAAGCCCATCGCGGTCAGCGCCTGGCCCTCCACACCCATCGCGGCGGCCACCTCGACCGCGGCGTCCCGCGCGGGCTGGCTGGCCACCTCGGCCGCGCCGCAGCCGCTGACCCCGAGCGCCACCGCCGCGAACAGTGCCGTGGTGCCGGTGACGAATCCCCAACGTGGCATGACTCTCCCTCTCGTCCGTGGAGCCCTCAGCCTTCCCCGCGCGGACGAGCGGACCGTCAGGCCGATGTTCGGGTCAGGTAAGGATCACCGGGCAGCCGGACCGTGAAGGCGGCGCCACCCTCGGGCGCGTGGCCGGCGACGATCTCGCCGCCCAGGCGGCGGACCAGCCCGGCGGCGAGTGCCAGCCCCAGCCCACTGCCCACCTTGCGCACCCCCCGGTAGCGCTCGTGCAACGCTCCCCGCTCGAACGCCACCGCCAGGTCGTCGTCGGTGAAGCCCGGTCCGCCGTCGCGGACCTCCAGCACACCGCCGGCCGCCGGGTCCGCGCCGACCGACCGGACCGCGAGCACCACAGGCGATCCTGGCGGTACGACCCGC
Organism: Micromonospora sp. DT43; assembly: GCF_049841645.1. Lineage (NCBI taxonomy): Bacteria > Bacillati > Actinomycetota > Actinomycetes > Micromonosporales > Micromonosporaceae > Micromonospora > Micromonospora sp. DT43. Next base: position 103,491 of record NZ_JBNCKR010000015.1, read on the forward strand.
AGCGCGTTCTCCAGCAGCCCGTCCACCACCTGCCGGATCCGACCCGGATCGGTGTACACGGACACCGGCTGGCCGGGTATCTCCACCCGGAACGACACACCCACTGCGGCGCAGCGGCCCGACCAGGTCGGCTCGGCGTCGGCGGCCAGTCGGGTCAGGTCGACAGGCACCGGTTCCAGCGGAAAGTCGGCGGCCTCCAGTCGGGCCAACGCCAACAGGTCACCGATCAGCCGGTCGAGGTGCTGGGCCTCGGCCAGCATGGTCCGGCCGGTGTCGGCGGTGCCGTCCGCCTCGATGACTCCGTCGGCGAGCGCCTCGGCGTACCCCCGGATCGCGGTCAGCGGGGTCCGCAGCTCGTGCGAGACGGAGAGCAGGAACTCGCGCTGCCGGCCCTCGCTGGTGGTCAGCGCGGCAGCCAACCCGTTCAACGCCTCGGCCAGGTCGGCGACCTCGTCCGGCGGCTCGACAGGCACCCGGACGGCGCGGTCCCCGGCGCGCAGCCGGGCGGCGGCGGTGGCCGCGACGCGGATCGGTCGGGCCAGCCGGCGAGCCAGCAGGAGGCCGGCCACCACGCCGGCGGCCAACCCGGCCAGCAGCGGCAGCCAGAGGCTGAGCAGCACCTGCGCCCACAGCCCGTTCGACGAGGCGCGGGACAGCACCACCCCGTTGCCGCCGGGCAGGGCCCGGCCCTCCACCAGGGCGCGGTGGCCGTTGACCGGGCGGCGGGCCGACACGTTGCGGCCCTGCCCGATCCGCTGCACCACGCGGGTCGGCAGGCCCGACCGGTCGACGGTCCCGCGCCGGATCAGGTACGCGTCGATGCCCTGGGCGCGCAGTTGCTGGATGAGCCGCTCCTCGTCGGCGGTACGCCCCCGGTCCAGACGGGTGCGCAGCACCTCGGCGGCGAGTCGGGCCTGCGCGGCGAGGGCCTGCTGATCGCGTCGCTCCGCGCCCCGGATCGCCAGTGGCACCGCGACGATGGCCGTGACGAGCACCGACACCAGTGCCACCGCGCAGGTGACAAGCACCGCGCGGGCGGTGAGCGTCCGGCCGAGCCGGCTGCGCCTCGGTGCTGCCGGCGGGCGGACGCCGATCACCGGCAACGCCATTGTCGGCGACTCGGGGCGCACGGGCTGGTCAGGCATCGACCGCGTACCCCACGCCCCGATGGGTGCGGATGACGCTCGCCGGGCCGAGCTTCGCCCGCACCTGGGCGACGTGCACGTCGACAGTGCGCGTTCCGGCGTGCGCGGCGTAGCCCCAGACGCCGGCCAGCAGCTCCTCCCGGGTGAAGACCCGGCCGGGCCGGGCCATGAGATGCGCCAGCAGGTCGAACTCGGTGGAGGTGAGCTGCACCGGTACGCCGGCGGCGGTGACCGTCCGACGGGCCGGGTCGAGGGTCACCGGGCCGACGACGCGCTGCCGTTCCGCGCCCTCGGGGCCCCCGGCGGTGCGACGCAGCACCGCGCGTACCCGGGCGACCAACTCGCGCGGGCTGAACGGCTTCGTGACGTAGTCGTCGGCGCCCAGCTCCAGGCCGACGATCCGGTCCACCTCGTCGTCGCGGGCGGTGAGGAAGATGACTGGCGTCCAGTCACCGGCCTCGCGCAACCGGCGGCAGATCTCGGTGCCGGGGAGGCTGGGCAGGGCGATGTCCAGGACGCAGGCGACCGGGCGCAGCCGGCGGGCGGCGCTCAGGCCGGCCTCGCCGTCGCGTTCGAGGTGTACGCCGAACCCGTCACGGGTGAGATAGAGCCGGACCAGGTCGGCGATGGCCGGCTCGTCCTCGACCACGAGGACGAGCCCGCGGTGGGGCGGTTCGACGGTCACCGGCCCATGATTGCCGACCCGGTGGGCTCGGCGCGATCGGCCCGTGTTCGAGTTCGGTAAAGGCGCCGTGCAGGGCTACCGATCCGGGCGACGTCAGCGCGCGACGGCGGGGCGGAAAACGCTCGGCCGCACGGCGGCCGGCGTGTCACCGATGGTGGCGACGATCCGCTCGCGGGGTGCCCGCAGGCGGGTCCGGAAGGCGTGGTTGAGCAGCGCGTCGAGCTGCCACACCTGCTTCGGGTGGCTGGTGCGGATGAGGAACCGCTCACGGATGCCGTCGATCGCCGTGGCGGCCAACTCGACCGACCCCAGCCGGGGGTCCGGGCTCCAGGTGACGTTGCTCAGCTCGCGCAGCTCGGTGTTGAGGTGCAGGCGCAGCCGGTGCAGGAGCCGGGTCTGCTGGGTCACCACCAGCCGGCGGTGGGTGAGCAGCAACAGGTAGTCGCCGGTGACCGGGCGGTCGGGGCGGCTGCAACGGGTGACCAGGATGGTGGCGTCGCCGGAGCCGACGCAGCGGCGGAAGACCGGCATGTGTCGGCTCACGGTCTGTACGGCAAGGCCGGCCTCGGTGGCGGCCGGGAGGAACGTTCGGGAGAAGACGTCCATGACCTGCCCAACGACCTCCCCGGCGCCGGTGACGTGGGTCACGTCGAAATTTTGGAAGTTCCACGCGGCGGGTCGCACCGCCTGTCCGACTTCCGACGTGGACGGATACCGGTCAGCGGTCGGGCTGAAGGGGGGTGGCGGCGAACAGCTCCGCGAGCCAACCGGGTACCGCCTCGGCGTACTCCGCACGGGCCGGGTCGGCCGTGTCCAGGGCCCGCCGCCAGGAGAGCGACCGGCTCACCGCGCCCAGATTCAGGGCCAGGTCGACGGCCTCGACGAGGGTGCGACGGTCGAAGCGGTCGGTCCACGCCTCCAGGTAGCCGTCGCGCAGCCGGGCCAGGCTGGCGTCGTCGGCCGACAACGCGGTGGCGTACCTGATGGAGCGCAGGGTCACCAGCAGCGTGCCGAACGGGTGCGCCACCGAGGCGTCACCCCAGTCGAAGTAGCGGTACCCGGCCGGGCCGGCGAAGACGTTGCCGTCGTGCAGGTCGTCGTGCTGCACCGTGGCCGGAATGCCGATGTCCGCGAGCCGCCGACACCGCTGCGCGTACGCCGGAAGCTCCGCCCGCAGCCGCTCGTACGTCGCGACGGGGAGCCCGCCCTCCGCGCCGACGCGCAGGGACTCGTGATCGTCGAGCAGCTCGGTGAGCAGTCCGGCCAGTACCTCCGGGCGGTGGTCCGGTACGCCGACGGCGACCAGTTCGTCGGCGTACGACGCGGTGGCGAGTTGGAGTGCCGCGTACCCGGGCAGGGCTCGCTCCCAGTGCGTCAGGTCGGGATCGCGCTCCAGCACGTCACGCAGCGACTCGCCGCCGTCGGGAAGCAGCGACCAGCCGCGCTCCCGGTCCACACCGATCGGGGTCAGCACCCGCTCGGGCGTCAGCCCGGCGAGCGTCGCGATCAGGACCGCCTCGTGCGTCGTGCCCCGGTTGTTGGCCTTGAACCAGACCGGCCCACCGTCGGTCGGCACCCGCCAGACCAGCGACCACGGCCGGACGCGGGGCTCCACCGGCCCGGTGACCCGGCGACCCGCGCTGCCGAGCTGCTCGTCGACCCAGGCTCGGGCCTCCTGCTGCCACTCGTCGCTGGACCAGTCGGGGGCGCGCTCGTCGGCGATCGTCGTCACGATGGGCACCCTAGGCGGCGTGCCGGACCGGGGCGAGACCATTTCGCCCCGGCGTGCCTCGGCTGGCGGCGGGCCGCCGGGTCAGACCAGCTCGACGATCGTGGCGTTGGCCATTCCGCCGCCCTCGCACATGGTCTGCAGGCCGTAGCGGAGGCCGTTGTCCCGCATGTGCTGGAGCATCGTGGTCATGATCCGGGCGCCGGAGCCGCCGAGCGGGTGCCCGAGGGCGATCGCGCCACCGCGCGGGTTGAGCCGCTCCGGGTCCGCCTCGGTCTCCGCCAGCCAGGCCAGCGGCACCGGGGCGAACGCCTCGTTCACCTCGTACACCCCGATCTCCTCGATGCCCAGCCCCGCGCGGCGCAGCGCCTTCGCGGTGGCCGGGATGGGCGCGGTGAGCATGGTGACCGGGTCGTCGGCGGCGACCACGGCGGTGTGGATGCGGGCCAGCGGGCGCAGGCCGTGCCGGCTGGCCCACTCGGAGGTGGTCACCGCGAGCGCGGCGGCGCCGTCGGAGATCTGGGACGCGGACCCGGCGGTGACCACGCCGTCGGCGTGGAACGGGGTGGCCAGCTCACCGAGCTTGTCCAGTGAGGTGTCCCGGCGGATGCCCTCGTCGGCGGTGAACTTGCCACCGTCGGCCAGCGGCACCGCCGTCAACTCCGGGTCGAACGCCCCGGCGTCCTGGGCGGCGGCGGCCTTCTCGTGGCTGGCCAGCGCGAACTCGTCGAGCTGGGTACGCGAGAGGCGCCACCGGCGGGCGATCAGCTCGGCCCCGACGCCCTGGTTGAACGGCAGCGGCGCGTCGTCGGCGAAGCCCTCGACACCCCGGTAGCGGGCGCGCAGCTGGTCGCTGAACGGCATGCCGCCCGCCACGCTGGAGCCCATCGGCACCCGGGTCATCGACTCCACTCCGCCGGCGACCACCAGGTCGGCCTGGCCGGAGAGGACTGTCGCGGCGGCGAAGTGCAGGGCCTGCTGGCTGGAGCCACACTGCCGGTCCAGCGTGGTGCCGGGCACCGTCTCGGGCCAGCCGGCGGCGAGCACGCCGTTGCGGGCGATGTTCCACGACTGCTCGCCGACCTGGGACACGCAGCCCCAGAAGACGTCGTCGACCTGGGCCGGGTCCAGGCCGGTGCGCTCGGCGAGGGCGCGCAGCACGTGGGCCGACAGGTCGACCGGGTGGACACCGGAGAGGCTGCCCTTGCGCCGCCCGACCGGGGTGCGTACCGCGCCGACGATGACCGCGTCACTCATGTTTACTCCCCGGTAACCTGGCTGACCCGATCCTACGTCGTCCGTGGACCGACCGACTGCCCCCGGGCCCGCTCTCCCTCCGCCGGCACGCGGGTGCGCGCGCCGATGGTGCGGCGCACGAGCGCGGATGCCCGCACTCGCGGGCCGGGCCGGCACTGCCGGGAGCTGGCCGCCGCTGGCATGCTGGGCGGGTGGATGACATCTCCCCGGTCCAGCAGTGGCGGGTGCCGGCGAGCCTACCGGCGGCGAAGCTGGCCGGTGCGGTCCTGCTGGTCGCGCTCGGGCTGATCTTCGCCGACGGCGACCCGCTGAGGTTGGTGCTGGCCGCCCTGGCCGCGGCCGCGCTGGCCGGTTGGGCGGTACGCGACCTGATCGCCCCGGTCCGACTGGTGGTGGATCCGGCAGGACTCACAGTCATCCGTGGGTTCGCTGGTCGCCGAAGGCTGCCCTGGCCGGAGATCGAGGCGATCACCGTGGAACGGCGACCGCGATGGGGGCTCACGTCCGAGGTCCTGGAGATCGACGCGGGCGAGTCACTGCACCTCTTCGGCCGATACGACCTGGGCACCAACCCGGAGGAGGTAGCCGCCGAGCTGCGCGCCGCCCGCCGATACCCCTGAGCCGTCAGCCCAGCAGTTGCGCGGTGCGGAAGAGGACCAGGCCGAGCAGGATCAGCAGGATGATCGCGGCGCCCACGGCCTGCACCAGCGTACGTCGACCGCGTGGCGCGTACGCGAGCACCAGGGACATCGCCGCGCCGGCCACCAGGCCACCGAGGTGTCCGGGAATGGAGATGCCCGGCACGGTCAACGTGAACACCAGGTTGATCACCAGGATGGGGATCACCTGGGAGATGTCCCGGCCAAGTTTGCGCTCGATGATGATCAGCGCGGCGAAGAGGCCGAACACGGCCGTGGACGCGCCTGCCGTCGCCGAGTTCGAGGCGCTGAACAGGTAGGCGGCCACGTTGCCACCGAGGCCGGCGACCAGATAGAGCGCGCCGAAACGCAGCGGCCCGAGGTTGGCCTCCAGCGACCGGCCGAGCACCCACAGCGCCCACATGTTGAGCAGCAGGTGGATGACGCCGTAGTGCAGGAACATCGCGGTGACCAGCCGATACCACTGGCCCTCGGCGATGCCGCCCAGCGTGCCGTCGGGGAGGACGGCCAGACCGAGCACGGAACCCCAGTTGGTAAGCGGGGTGCCGCCGCCCATCAGTCCGCCGAAGCCGGAGCCGCCCACGGCCGCGTCCCCACCCCTGTCGGAGGCGATCGACAGCAGCATGACCAGCACGTTCAGGGCGATGATGCCCTTGGTGACGTAGCCGTGCCGGCCGGCCGTACCACCACCGAAGGCGGTACGTGCCGGCCGGACGGTGCGACGTCCCTCGTTGACGCACTCCGGGCACTGGTGCCCGACCGACGCCTCCCGCATGCACTCCGGACAGATCGGCCGGTTGCAGCGGGTGCACCGGATGTAGGTCTCCCGACCAGGGTGCCGGTAGCAGACCGGGGTGGTCGGAGGGGACTCGCTCACCGGGCCAATCCTCCGTCCGCCACCGCGCGGCTCACCGACGCTGGCCGGCGCGGTGCTCCGGAGCGCTCAATCATGCGAGCAAAGGTACCTCGCGGGTTCGTCAGGCGGCAGACCGCTCGATCTCGACCCGCTCGATGACGACGTCCTGGAGCGGACGGTCGCTCGGGCCGGTCGGGGTGTTCGCGATCGAGTCGACGACCTTCACCGACTCCTCGTCGGCTACCTGGCCGAAGATGGTGTGCCGGTTGTTGAGGTGCGGCGTCGGGGACACGGTGATGAAGAACTGCGAACCGTTGGTGCCCGGTCCGGCGTTCGCCATCGCCAGCAGGTACGGCCGGTCGAAGCGCAGCTCCGGGTGGAACTCGTCGGCGAACTTGTAGCCCGGTCCGCCCCGGCCGGTGCCGGTCGGGTCGCCCATCTGAACCATGAAACCGCTGATCACGCGGTGCGAGATGGTGCCGTCGTAGTACGGCCCGCTGCCCGGCTGACCGGTGCGCGGGTCGGTGTACTCCCGGTTGCCCTCGGCCAGGTCGACGAAGTTGCGGACCGTCTTCGGAGCGTGGTTCGGGAAGAGCTCCAGCCGGATCGGGCCAGCGTTGGTGTGCAGGGTGGCGTAGACAGCCTCGGCCACGGGTACTCCTCACTCGTTGGTCAGTTCCATGCGGATCCTCCCATGTGCCCGATCTGGCATCGCGGAGGCATCCGTTGGTGGAGGATGACGAAGGAACAACTCCCAGGAGGTAGGACCGTGTTTGGAATCGGGCGGCGTCAGTCCCAGGGCCAGCTCGCCAAGGCTGAGCTGAACCAGAGCATCAGCCACCTGATGCAGGCAGCCAACCACGCGGCCAAGGGCGCCGGCGCGACCGTCGGTCCGCGGGTCCAGGTGGCCCGGGGCTACGTGGGACCGGCCGCGGTGAATCTGCGCGATCGCGCGTCGACCGGCTGGGGAACCACACTCACCACGCTGGCACCGCTGGCGGCGGCAGCCCGGGACGGCGCCGCGCAGGCAGGGCCGCTGACCAGGAAGGCCAAGTCGAAGACCATGCGGATCACCGGTAAGAAGAAGCAGCCGCGCCGTCGCGGCTCGATGATGACCGGCCTGCTGGCCGCGGGCGCCATCGCCGGCCTGGCCGGTGCGGTCGCCCTGCGTCGCCGCCGGGAGCAGCAGGAGTGGGCGGAGTACGACCCGACCCGCACCCTGGAGCCGATGCGCGACGAGGTCGACTCGATCGAGGTGCGTACGCCGACCGCGACCAAGGGGACCGACGGGTCCGCCATGAGCGGCGCGGCCGGGATGACCGGCGCCGGCAGCTCGGCGGTGGCCGGCGGTAGCAGCGCCAGCACCACCGCCCCGGCCAAGCAGACTGGCATCCGCCCGACCGACAAGGTCCCCTCGGTCGCCGAGGGTGCCACGGACGTCACCGGTCGGCCGACCGACGACCTCACCAAGGCGCTGGGCAAGGACACGGCCCGCACCAACGGCCGCCGCTGACCCCCGACACAGCAACGCAGCGAGCGCCGGCGACGCGGGTTCTTCCCGCTCGCCGGCGCTGCCGCGCGGTCAGAGCCAACGCTTCCGCAAGATCCACTCGACTTCCATGAAATGGGGGTGTCCGGGACTGCCGGATGCCCCGACTTCATGGAAGCCGAGTCGATCACGGTGCCGGTCCGGCGCCGCAGCGGTCCAGGCGCCGCCGCCGCGCGGTCAGAGCCAGCCGTTGCGGCGGAACCAGCGGTAGAGGGCCAGGGAGACACCGAGCATCAGGGCCAGAACCACCGGATAGCCGTACGTCATCTTCAGCTCGGGCATGTTGTCGAAGTTCATGCCCTCGACGCCGGCGATGGACGTCCAGACGGCGGCGATGGCCGCCCACGCGGCGATCTTCCGCATGTCGTTGTTCTGGTCCACGCTGACCTGGGCCAGCCGCGCCTGCAGGATCGAGTTCAGCAGGTCGTCGTACGAGTTCACCTGCTCGACGGTGCGGCTCAGGTGGTCCTGCACGTCCCGGAAGTACTTACGGATCTCCTTGGGCACGTCCCGGTTCATCTGGGAGGTAAGCGTCATCAGCGGCCGCTGCAACGGGATCACCGCCCGCTTGAACTCCACCAGCTCCCGCTTCATCTGGTAGATCCGCTGGATGCGCCCGTGGCTGTTGCGGTCGAAGACCTCGGCCTCCAGCACGTCCAGGTCGTCCTCGAGCTGCTCGGCCACCTCCAGATAGAGGTCGACCACGCGGTCGGTCACGCCGTACGCGACCGCCCACGGGCCCTGGAGCAGCAACTCCTGCTTGGTCTCCAGGTCGGCGCGGACGGGGGAGAGCCGACAGGCGTCGCCGTGCCGGACGCTGATCAGGAAGTTCGGGCCGATGAAGAGCATCACCTGGCCGGTCTCGACGACCTCGGAGGTCTCGGTCAACTCGGTGTGCTCGCAGTACCGGGCGGTACGCAGCACCAGGAAGGCCACTTCCCCGAAGCGCTCCAGCTTGGGCCGCTGCTCGGCCTTCACCGCGTCCTCGACGGCCAGCTCGTGCAGGCCGTACGTCTCCGCGATGGCTGTCATCTCGGCCAGCTCCGGCTGGTGCAGCCCGATCCAGACGAAGCCGTGCTCCTCCCGGCGGGCCGCCTCCAGCGCGTCCGCGTACGTCCAGTCGCCGGGCTGGCGCTTGCCGTCGACGTAGAGCGCGCAGTCGACCACCCCGCTGCGGCCGGTGCCGGTGGGTGCCGGAGTGGGTGGCGACCCGTCGGCGTTGAGCATCCTGGTCACCGCCCGGACCGGGGACGGCCATGCCCGCGGTCGCAGCACCCGACCGCTGTTCAAGGGCGCCGTCCGGCCCCGCTCTGCCCGATCCGTCATCGCGACACCTCCCCGCGCTCGCCTGCGGGTTGCAGGCTACGCCGATGGTCGCCATCGGCACGTGTGACGGCGGTCGCGGGTGCGGCGCCGGGCGGGCCGGGCCGCATCGGGGGGTGAAGGACGACACGGCCCACCCGGCGCCCGTGGGGGCGGGGGTTGTGCTGCACGCGTGGCCCGAGACGGCGGCGGGGCGGTAAGCCCCGCTACACCTGACGGGTGACGCTCGCAGCATTGTGAGCCGCCGGCCGCCCGCTGGGGAGTCCTGGGACGGCCGGCATCGTCGTTCTGTCGGGAACCCGACAGAAATCAGCTCCGGATGGCCTCGACAGCCGCCGCGAGCCGGCGGACACCCTCGTCGATCTTGTCGGCGGTCACCGCCGAGAAGGCCAGCCGCAGGGCATGCCGCCCACCGTCGAGAACGAAGTCGCTGCCCTTGACCACGGCGACCCCACGCTCGGCCGCCGCCGGGGCGAGCCGGTCCACAAGCACGTCCTCGGGGAACTCCACCCACAGGAAGTAGCCGCCGTCGGGCTCCACGAACCGGGCCTGCGGCAGGTGCCGGCGCAGCGACTCGGCAAGCACCCGGGCGCGCTCGCCAAGCGCCGCCCGGACGGTCTCGATCGAGCGGTCGATGTCGCCGGAGACGCAGAACTGGTGCACGATCGCCTGCGACACCATGCCGGGCGAGATGTAGAGGCTCGTCGCGTTCCTGGCGATGTCGGCGATCAGATCCGCAGGCCCGACGAGGTAACCGACCCGTACGCCCGGGCAGACCGTCTTGGTGAAGCTCGACGCGTGCACGACCACGTTGCGGGTGTCCAGCGAGAGCATCGACGGCAGCGCCTCGCCACGGAAGCGGACGTCCGCGTACGGGTCATCCTCGAAGATCGTGAACTCGTACTCGGCGGCCAGGTCGAGCAGCTCGCGGCGCTTCTCCAGCGACAGCGTCATGCCGGCCGGGTTCTGGTAGTTCGGGATGACGTGCGCGAGCCGGGGGCGGACGCCGGACTCCAGCAGCTTGCGCAGCTCGGCGGTGTCCAGACCGTCCGGCTGGACCGCGATGCTGTGCAGCTCGCTGCCCATCCGCTGGAGGTTGAGCAGCGTGCGGTCGTACGTCGGACGCTCGACCACCACCGCGTCGCCGGGCCGGACCAGGTGGTCGAAGAGGAACGCGTCGGCCTGGAGCGAGCCATTGGTGACAAGCACCTGGTTGGCTTCCACCCCGTGCTTGTCGGCGATCCACTTTCGCAGCGGAAGGTAACCGACGGAGGTGCCGTACGCCGTGACCCCCGCAGGGTCGGCGTCGAAGGCGCGTACGGCGGCGGCCTTGAGCCCCTCGACATCGACGATGTCCAGCGAGGGCGCCCCACGGGCAAAGGAGATCAGCTGCTCGGCGGTCATGGACATTGAGCGTACGGGCGGCGGCGGGGAACGCGCGGACGGCACGGCGATGTCCGCATCCTGAGCCACCGGGACGGGTGAACCGAGCCGACCGGTCGACCTCAGATCAGACCGGAAGTGCGAGCGAGTCGTGCTGCGCCGCCCGGGAAAGGCCCTCCAACTGCACACCGAGCGCGTCGAGGAGATGACTCCAGTCGAAGTAGGAGCGCCACGCGACGATCCGGCCCCGGCGGGCCCGGACCACGTCGGCCACCTCCCAGCTCACCGGGCGGCCGGTAGGCGCGACGGTGCCGTACGGCGAGTGCAGCGTGCCGGTGTGGGTGCCGCTGAGGCGAAGTTCGACGGCCGCGCCACCGGACGTGCGAACCACGCCCAGCGGGTCGACCCGCAGGTCGGGGAATGCGCCAGTCCAGGTGCGCAGCAGCGCGGGCAGCTCGATGGGCCGGACCGTGACACCCGGCATGGAGTAGAACGCCTCCGGGGCGTACAGATCCGGCAGCCGGGCCACGTCCCGCCGCAGAAGCATCGCGTACTGCTGCTCGACCAGGCGCTCCGCGTCACGCATCGGGCCCTCCCTCACGGGCCACGGCACCTCCGTGCCCGCGAGGGATCCTTACCCGTCGATTCGGCCCCGCACACCTGCCCGGGTCAGGTCGCGGCGGCCACCTGGCTCTCCGCCCAGACCCGCATGATGTCCCGCACCGAGATCACCCCGGCCACCTCCCCGCCGTCGAGCACCACCAGGTGCCGGAAGCCGCCCCGGGCCATCGCGGCGGCGGCCTCGGCCACCGTCCACTCCGGGCCCGCGTAGACCACGTCCCAGGTCAGGTGGGCGCCCGTGCGTTCGGTGTCGCAGTCGAGGCCCGCGCCGATGGCCTTCAACACGTCGCGTTCGGTCATGATCCCGACGCCCTCGGACTCGGGGTCGATCACGACCGCCGAGCCGACACCGCGGGCCGACATCATCCGGGCCGCCTGACGCAGCGTGTGCTCCGGACCGACGACGAGGACCTGGCTGGACATCGCTTCCCGTACCTGCATCACACATCACCCCTTTGGGACGGTGGCATTCGGTACGGACATCGTCGTCTTTGGATGTTTCCGGGACAAGACCGGGCGTCGTCGCGATCTGGGCACGCTCGCTACTGTCGAAGCGTGTCCACCGAGCCCCTGCGCTGCGCCGGCGCGTTGATCGTCGACCACGACGACCTGGCCCGCATCGAGCACGACCACCTGATCCTGCGGTCGATCGGTAGGTGAACACCGTCGAGCTGGCGCCGCATCGGCTCGCCGGGCTGCTGGCCCCGGCCGTGGACCGGGTGTTCCACGCCGGCATGCTCGCCGGCCGGCACGGCGGCGCGGCGGAGCTGGGTCAGCGGTACGGCGGCCCGGCCGCGACAGGCCTCCTGGTCGACCTGCGCACCCGGCTCGCCGCGCCGGGAGGCACCGTCGACGGTCCGGGCTTCGCGGCGGTCACCCGCCACGCCGACCCGGTCACGGTCCGTCGGGCCGTCGACAAACACATGGCGTACGGCATGCTCCACCGCCACCCGGACGGCACCCTCTCCGCCACCGAGCGGGGTGCGGCCTTCCTCGGCGAGCTGTACCAGGTGCACGCCGAGGTCACCGAGGAGCTGTGGGCCGGGCAGGACGAACGGGTCACGCGGCTCGTGGCGGCGCTCGGCCGACTGCTGACGTACGCCCTGGTGTTGACCGACGACGACCGGGACGGGTCGGCGTTCGCGGCGCTGGCGCCCCCGCACGAGCCGGACGGCACCCCGCCCGGCGTGCTGCTGCTCAACCGGCTCGGCACGCTGCGCCACCACCGGGCCGACTCGTACGCCGCCGCCTGGACCGCGGCCGGACACACCGCGTCGAGCGTCGCCGCCCTGCCCACCGGCCCCGAGCGGCTGGCCATCGAGCTGGAGACCGACAGGCGGGCCGCCGGCCCGTACGCCGCGCTCGACGCGGAGGAGCGCCTGGGAATGCTCGCCGACCTGGCGGCGCTGCCCGGCTGACCCGGTTGGCCGGAGCGGCACGCCCAGCCGGCGCTATCCTCCACCGGTGACGGGGAGCAGGACGAGGGAGGATGTCGCGATGATCGGAATGGTGCTCGCGGCCGGGGCGGGACGACGGCTGCGCCCGTACACCGACACCCTGCCGAAGGCGTTGGTGCCGGTGGACGGCGAGACCACGATCCTGGACATCGCGCTGGGCAACCTCGCCGAGGTCGGGCTCACCGACATCGTGATCGTGGTCGGCTACGCGGCGGACGCGGTCCGCGAGCGGCAGGCCGACCTGGAGAAGAAGTACGGGGTCACGCTCACCCTGGTGCACAACGACAAGGCCGAGGAGTGGAACAACGCGTACTCCCTCTGGCTGGCCCGGGAGTACTTCGCGCGCGGGGTGCTGCTCGTCAACGGGGACACCGTGCACCCGGTGAGCATCGAGAAGACCCTGCTGGCCGAGCGCGGCCCGGGCATCCTGCTCGCGGTGGACACCCTCAAACCGCTGGCCGAGGAGGAGATGAAGACCACCTTCGACGCCGCCGGCCAGCTCACCCGCATCACCAAGATCATGGATCCGGGCGAGGCGTACGGGGAGTACATCGGCGCGACCCTGATCGAGCCGCAGGTCGCCGACGCCCTCGCCGACGCGCTGGAGGCGACCTGGCGGCGGGACCCGAACCTCTACTACGAGGACGGCTACCAGGAGTTCGCCGACCGGGGTGGCGAGGTGCGGGCCGCGCCGATCGGCGATGTCCCGTGGGTGGAGGTCGACAACCACGCCGACCTGGCCCGCGCGCGGGAGATCGCGTGCCGCTACTAGCTCGCAGCGTCCTCACCCCGCTGCACATCGACGTGCGACGCGGAGCGGTCGCCGACCTGGCCGCGATCCTGGTCGACGGGCGGATCTCCTCCGGCGGTGACGTCGCGGTGGTGGTCGGTCCGGGCCAGGGCGCGCAGATCGCTGAGCTGATCCGACCGTCGCTGCGCTCGGCGGACGTGTTCACCGTCTCCGGCGGGACGCTGGACGCCGCCGACGACCTGGGCGGCAAACTCCGCGCCCGGTCGTACGACGCGGTCGTCGGCATCGGCGGCGGCAAGACGATAGACGTCGCCAAGTACGCGGCGACCCGCCGTGGGCTGCCGATGGTGTCGGTGGCGACAAGCCTCGCCAACGACGGGATCGCCTCCCCGGTGGCAAGCCTGATCACCGACGGGATCAAGGGCTCCTACGGTGTGCACATCCCGATCGGGGTGATCGTCGACCTGGACTTCGTGGAGAGCGGGCCGGACCGACACAACAGGGCCGGCATCGGCGACGTGATCAGCAACATCAGCGCGCTTGCCGACTGGGAACTGTCCCGGCGGGTACGCGGTGAGCCGGTGGACGGACTGGCCGCCTCGCTGGCCCGGGCGGGTGCCGAAGCGGTGCTCAACCACCCTGGCGACATGAGCGACGACGCGTTCGTCACAGTGCTCGCCGAGGCACTGATCTCCAGCGGCCTCGCGATGGCGATCTGCGGCACCAGCCGTCCGTCCAGCGGCGGCTGCCACGAGATCATGCACGCGGTCGACTCGCTCTTTCCGGGGACCGCCTCGCACGGCGAGTTGGCCGGGCTGGGTGCGCTGTTCTGCACCTGGCTGCGCGGGGACCAGCGCCGCTTCGGGGAGATGTCGGCCTGCCTGGCCCGGCACGGTCTGCCCCGGCTCCCCGCCGAGGTGGGCCTCACCGACGACCAGTTCGTGGAGGCGGTGCAGTTCGCGCCGCGTACCCGACCGGACCGCTACACGATCCTCGAGCACCTGGCCCTGTCGCCTACCGAGACGCGGGAGCGGCTGGCAGACTACGCCGGTGCAATCCGCGACCAGCTTGGCTGAGCCCCGTCCCACAGTCGCCGACTTCCACCGGGTGAACCGGGGCGGTGGCCTGTTCAGCGAGTCGATCAGCCAGTGGCTGGGCGCCGTCTTCGCGCTCGTCGCGCAACGCCTCGGGCTGCGCCCCACCGCGCTGACGATCACCAACCTGGTGCTCGGCCTGGCCACCTCGGTCACCGTGGTGGCGCTCGCCGGGCCGGTCGCCGCCGGGGACGTACCGGCCTGGGTGGTCGGCCTACTCGCCCTGGTCGGCTGGCAGGTCGCGTACTCCCTGGACTGCGCCGACGGGCAGCTCGCCCGGGTGACCGGCCAGGGCAGCGCGGCCGGGGCCCGGATCGACATCCTCTGCGACGTGGCCGCGCAGATCGCCCTGGTGGCCGCCCTGGCCGCCACCGCCGTGGCGCAGGAGCCGTCCACGCCGACCTGGCTGGTGGCGACCTTCGCCGGCACCTGGATGGTCAACCTGGTGACGTCGGTGATGCAGGCCGGTCCGAACGCCGCCAGCATGGTCACCTCGACCTCGCTGCCCGTACGCCTCGCGAAGCTGGTCCGCGACTACGGCGCGGTGGTCTTCGTGGCCGCCCTTGTGCTGGCCGTGGCCCCCGCCCTGGTCCTCTGGGTGCTTGTCGCGTTCACGATCGTCAACGGCGGCTTCCTGCTGGCCAGCATCGCCTTCTCCGCCCGCGCCTCCCTGCGCTGACCCGCGCCCGGGTGGATCAGCTGTGGGTCATGCCCGCGTAGATGTCGACGAGCTGCTTGGTGACCACGTCCGGGTGGAAGGTCCGCTCGTAGCGGGCGCGGGCGGCCGGAGCCAGAGCGGCCGCGCCGGCCCGGGCCACCGGCAGGGCTGCGGCCAGCGCGGCCGGCTCCGGCGCCACCACCCAGCCGGCCTCGCCGAGGCCGATCCCCGCCGGCATGGCCGGCCCGCCACTCCCGGCGACCGCCGAGGCGGTCTCGGCCGGGCCGGTGCCTGCGGGCTCGTGCGGGGCGTCCGCTCCGACGAGGTACGGAATGCCGCCCAGCGCGGTGCCGAGCACCGGCCGACCGCTGGCCAGCGCCTCGATGATCACCGTCGGCAGCACGTCGTGCCACATCGAGGCCGCGATCACCACCGCGCTCGCCTCGACCGCGGCGCGTACGCCGGCGCGGTCGAGCTGACCGAGGTAGACCACGTCCTGTCGCTCGGCGGCGGCGGCCTCCACCAGCGGGCGCAGCTCGCCGTCCCCGGCGACCCGCAGCGTGCCAAGCGTGCCCACCGGGTGCCGCCGCCAGGCGTCGAGCAGCAGGTCGACACCCTTCTCGGGCGACAGCCGGGCCATGTAGAGGAAGCCGTCACCCAGCGGCGCCGGCCGGCCCGGATCGGGTACGGCATTCGGCTTCACGACGATCCGATCGTCCGGAATGCCGTAATCGTGCAGGTGGTCGGCGATGGCAGTGGTGAGCGCGATGTAGCGGTCCACCGAGCGCCAGGTGCCCCGGTGCACGGCCAGGGTGGTCGCCATCAGCGCGCTCTGCGCCGCCGAGTCGCGGTAGCACTTGTGCTTGATCGCCGGCACGCCCAGCGCCCGGCCCTTGCAGTCCTGGCAGATCACACCGTCGCGGAAGTAGATCCCCGACGAGCAGACCTGCCGGTAGTTGTGCACCGTCTGCACCACAGGCACGCCGTGCCGGTGCGCGGTCCGCACCACCCAGGGCGAAATCAGGGGGTACGGGTTGTGCAGGTGCAGGACGTCCGGGCGGTGCTCGGTGAGCAGCCGGCTCAGGTCCTGCTGCGCGCGCGGCGCCCAGATCGGCGAGATCGGCAGCAGCGCCTTGGCCGCCTTCGACATCGACGGGATCTCGTCCGAGCTGCGGATGAAGGGCAGCACCTCGACGCCGGCAGCGGTGAGCTGAGCGATCTCCGAGTCGACGATCGTGTTCTCGCCGGAGGGCTGAGCTTCCCGGTACCGGTTGTGCGCCACCACGATTCTCACGGGAAAGAAGGCTACCGTTGGCTGGTGCCCGAACTACCGGAGGTTGAGGCGCTCGCGGGTTACCTGCGGCAGCGCGCGGTGGGGCGGCGTGTCGACCGGCTGGAGATCGCCGCCATCAGCGCCCTGAAGACGTACGACCCGGCACCCGCCGCGGTCGCCGGCCGGGCGGTGGTCGACGCCCGGCGGCACGGCAAGTTCCTCGACGTGGTCATCGAGGGTGACCTGCATCTCGTGGTGCACCTGGCCCGGGCGGGCTGGCTGCACTACCGGGAGGCGTTTCCCTCCACGACGCCGCTGCGGCCCGGCAAGGGGCCGATCGCGGTACGCGTCCGCCTCGACGACGGCTCGGGCTTCGACCTCACCGAGGCCGGGACCCAGAAGAAGCTTGCCGCGTACCTGGTCACCGACCCGGCGGCGGTTCCCGGGGTGGCCAAGCTGGGCCCGGACGCGCTCGCCGCCGACCTGCCCACCTTCGTCGAGCGGCTGCGCAGTCGGCGCGGGCAGGTCAAGGGGGTGTTGACCGACCAGTCGGTGCTGTCCGGGGTGGGTAACGCCTACTCCGACGAGATCCTGCACGCCGCGAAGCTGTCCCCGTTCGCGATCACCGATCGGCTCACGGACGCCCAGCTCGCCACCCTGCACGCGGCGACGCGACAGGTGCTCGGTGACGCGGTCGAGCGGTCCCTCGGCCAGCGTGCTGCCGAGCTGAAGGGTGAGAAGCGGTCCGGGTTGAAGGTGCACGCCCGCACCGGACTGCCCTGCCCGGTCTGCGGGGACACGGTGCGGGAGGTGTCGTTCGCCGATTCGAGCCTTCAGTACTGCCCGACGTGCCAGACGGGCGGCAAGCCGCTCGCTGACCGACGGTTGTCCCGACTCGTACGGTGAGTAATTGCACTCGGCGACTACGGAGCGGAATCGGCCAGAGTGCGCCGAAGCTCCCGTCCACCCTTCTCGCCACACGCGCATCCATCGGTATAGTGGCCCGGTCCCCGGCTTCTGAAATGGTGCGGAGCCGGCCAGATCCCTCCGGCACCATCGGTCGCCAATCTCCTTCGGGCGACGACCGGTCGGAGCCCGCGTGGGAGACTGGAACGGTGGGCGACCCGGGCCCTCACGTCGAGTGAGCGGCCCGTGTCATGCGGGAGGACATGGGTGAGGTGACGGCAAGCCTCCAGCGCCCGGTATCCAACGAAGGCCGGAGCAGACTCGTGCGGCACGTCGACAGCTTCGAGATCCAGCCGCCGACTCCGCCGTCGCACAACGGCGTCCCTCGGTCGGCATGGGCCAGGGCGCGACGCCGTGTCTCCCGCTGGCACCGCCCCTACACGGCGATCCTGCTGCTGCTCGACTTCGGGGCGGCGGCGTTCGCCAGTTGGATCGCGATCCAACTGTTCGACCAGGCCACCTCGGGCTTCTCCGGCTCGCACACGGATCTCACCTGGTTCCACACGATCTCCTACCTGCTCCTCCCACTCGGCTGGGTGGTCATCCTCTGGAGCAACCGGGCGTACGACCGGCGCTACCTGGGGCTGGGGCCGGACGAGTTCAAGCGGGTGATCCGGGGCGCGGTGACAGTCACCGCCAGCGTCTCGTTCCTGGCCTTCTCCACCAAGACGGCGCCGTCGCGCTGGACGGTCGGCACGGCGCTGCTCGGGGCACTGCTGCTGATCCTCTGGGGTCGGTTCGTGGCCCGTTGGGCACTGCACTACATCCGCCGACGCGCCGGCCAGGCCGCGCACCGGATGGTGCTGGTGGGCACCCTGCCGGAGTGCCTGGAGGTCTACGCGGCTGTCACCCGCAGCCCGAATGCCGGGTTGATACCTGTCGCGATCCACATCACCGACGGCTACGCGGCGGCCCGTGGGGTGCCGACCCCGGTGCCGGTGCACGCCGGCCGCGACGTCCTGGCACTGGTCCGCGAGGTCGGTGGGGACACCATCGCGGTCTGCGGATCGGCAAGCGCGGAGCCGGGCGAGCTGCGCCGGCTGGCCTGGCAGCTCGAAGGCTCCGGCGTCGACCTGGTGGTCGCCCCGCAGTTGACCGACATCGCCGGCCCCCGGGTGCACATCCGGCCGATCGAGGGTCTGCCGCTGCTGTACGTCGAGGAGCCCACCCTCTCCGGGCCGGCGCTGCTCGCCAAGAACCTGATGGACCGGGTCGCCGCCGGCCTCGGCCTGCTGATGCTGGTGCCGCTCTTCCTCGCCATCGCCGTGGCGATCCGGATCTCCGACCCCGGGCCGGTCTTCTTCCGCCAGCCCCGGGTGGGCCACGAGGGGCGCACCTTCCGGGTGTGGAAGTTCCGGACCATGTACGTCGACGCCGAGGACCGGCTGGCCAGCCTCACCGACCAGAACGAGACCGACGGCATGCTGTTCAAGATGAAGGAGGACCCTCGGGTCTTCCCGGTGGGTCGCTTCCTGCGGGCCTCCTCGCTGGACGAGCTGCCGCAGTTGATCAACGTGCTCTGGGGTGAGATGTCGCTGGTCGGGCCGCGCCCGCTGCCCGCCGACGACGGTGACTTCCTCGGTGACGTGCGCCGCCGTCTGCTGGTCCGCCCCGGCATGACCGGCCTCTGGCAGGTCTCCGGCCGCTCCGACCTGTCCTGGGACGAGGCCGTCCGGCTGGACCTCTACTACGTCGACAACTGGTCGTTGGCGTACGACCTGAGCATCCTCTGGCGCACCGTCGGGGTCGTGCTCGCCCGCAAGGGCGCGTACTAGCGCGGAGGGCCGCGAGCCGTCAGGATCGCTGCGTGGGTGGCAACCTCTCCGCCGTCGTCGGCGTCGTCTCGCTGGTCACCGCGCTGGCCGCGGCCCTGCTGGCGGTGCTGCGACTGCGCGCCCGACGTGGCATCGCCACCGCCACCCAACGGGCCACCTACGAGGTGCTGCACACCGCCGGGCTGGCCGCCGAGCCGCTGCGGGCGGGGCTGAGCGCGGCGGGCGCGGCGAAGGCCGTACGCCATCTGCGAGCCCTGGTGGGTGCGGCCGGGCTGGCGCTCACCGACGCGGACCAGGTGCTCGCCCTCGACGGGCGTGGCACGCACCACGGCGAGCAACTGCTCGCGGCGGCCCAGCGGTCGGTGGCGACCGGGCGCTCGACGGTGCTCGGCGAGTCCGAGCTGCACTGCGACCGCGTCGACTGCCCGGTCCGGGGTGCGGTGGTCGCGCCACTGCACGGCGCGGACGCCCGGGTGGTCGGGGCACTTGTGGCGATCGCCGACAGCGCTCCGGCGCCGGGGCTGGTCCAGGCCACCCTGGAGACGGCGCACTGGGCGGGCAACCAACTCGCCCTGGCCGAGCTGGACTCGTCGCGGGAGCGGCTGGCGCGGGCGGAGATCCGGGCGTTGCGGGCGCAGATCAGCCCGCACTTCATCTACAACGCGTTGACGGCGATCGGTTCGTTCGTCCGCACCGACCCGGAGCGGGCCCGGGAGTTGATCCTGGAGTTCGCGGAGTTCACCAGGTACTCGTTCCGGGCGCACGGGGAGTTCACCACGCTGGCCGAGGAGCTGCGGTCGATCGACAGGTACCTGACGATCGAGCGGGCCCGGTTCGGCGACCGGTTGCAGGTGCGGCTGCAGATCGCGCCGGAGGTGCTGCCGGTGACGCTCCCCTTCCTCTGCCTTCAGCCGCTGGTGGAGAACGCGGTCCGCCACGGGTTGTCCCGCAAGCCGGGCACGGGCATGGTGAGCATCGAGGCCCGGGACGCGGGCGCCGAATGCCACATCACGGTGGAGGACGACGGGGTGGGAATGGATCCGAGCACGCTGACCGCCGGCATCGCCGAGCTGGCCCGCGGCACCGGTGACCCGGGGGACGACCAGGGCCAGCACGTCGGCCTCTCCAACGTCGACGAGCGGCTGCGGTCGGTCTTCGGGGATCGCTTCGGCCTGGTCGTCGAGACCGGGCTCGGCTCGGGCACTCGGGTGAGCGTGCGGGTGCCGAAGTTCCACCCGGGCGTACGGGCCGGTTCGTGAGCGAGCGCAGCGAGCGAGTGCGGGCGGCCCGGTGAACGCCTCCGGTTTCCTGCGGGTGCTGGCTGTGGATGATGAGCCACCCGCGCTCGACGAGTTGGCGTACCACCTGCGGGCCGACCCTCGGGTGGCCCGCCTGCACACCGCCGGGGACGCCACCGAGGCGCTGCGGTTGCTGCGCGACGGCGATGTGGACGTGGTCTTCCTGGACATTCGGATGCCCGGCCTGGACGGCATGGAGTTGGCCCGGGTGCTGCGCCGGTTCGCCCGGCCGCCCGCGATCGTGTTCGTCACCGCGTACGACGACGGCGCGGTGGACGCGTTCGACCTGGGCGCCACGGACTACGTGCGCAAACCGGTACGCGCCGAACGGCTGGCCGAGTCGCTGCGGCGGGTGATCGGCTCGCGGGTGGTGCCGTCGCATCCGGCGGCGGTGGCCCGGGCGGAGGAGGATCCGACCATCCCGATCGAGTTGGCCGGTACGACCCGGATGCTGCCCCGCTCGGCGGTGCGGTGGGTGGAGGCGCAGGGGGACTACGCCCGGTTGCACACCGCCGAGGGGTCGCACCTGGTGCGGGTCTCGCTGGCCACGCTCGCGGAGCGGTGGGCGGATGCCGGTTTCGTGCGGGTGCACCGGTCGTACCTGGTGCAGTTGAAGTTGATCGCGGAGCTGCGCCTGGTGAACTCCGGGTACGTGGTGGTGGTCGACTCCACCGAGCTGCCGGTGAGCCGGCGCCACACCCGGGAGTTGAAGGACAAGCTGGTCAGGGCCGCGAAACAGGATTGGAGTCGCTGAGGCGGGAATGCCCTCCACCTTCCCGTACGTTGTACGATAGTGCATACGACTATCGGGAGGCCGCCGTGCACAAGACTCCGTTCGACGCCGGGACCGAGTTCGACCGCCAACTCGACCACCTGATCCGACTGGGCTATCCGGCCCTGGCCGGGATGCCCGAGAGCGCCTTCCGCGACCTGGTCGCCCCGCTGCGGGCCCGCGCGGTCGACGGTGCCGCCAGCCTGTCCGCACCCACCGACGCCCGGGTGCCGTTCCTGCTGGTCATCACGCGGGACCTGATCGGGGTGGAGCCCCGGCTCACACTCACCACCCTGGCCGGCAAGCGCAAGCCCGGCTTCCTCGACAGGCACTACGCCGAGGACGACCTGCCGCGCTTCGACCCGATCAAGGAACTCGAGGTGCCCGCGGGTCCGGCGTACCTCCTCTTCGACGTCGACCGCGGCGAGGAGTTCCGCAACCTCGCCCCGGCCGCGGCGATGGAGGGCATGACCGCCCAGGATCGGCTGCCGCTCACCATCGACGAGGGGCTCGCCCTCATCACGCTCCACCCGGCCGCGCTGGCCAGTAACAGGTGCTTCTCGCTGGTCGGCTCCCGATGTGGTGACAGGCGGGTGCCGGCCCTGTGGATCAGCCAGGGCGCACCGAAGCTGGGCTGGTGCTGGTACGGCAACCCGCACACCTGGCTCGGCTCCGCCTCGGCCCATCCGGTACGCGTCGGCCTGGACTGACCGCTGCCGGTCCATCGGGGACAGTCGTCCGGTCGGGCAGTTCCACAGCCATCGCCGGTGACCTATCCTCCGTGGGCCGACCTCGTACGGGGCGCAGGGACGGTGCGGGCAGAGCCTGCTCAGGTCGCCCCACCACCCCTCACGTTGGGACATCGATGCAGCTATTCCCAGCCCGCCGCGCCCTGCTGGCCGGTGCCGTCGTGGCAGCGCTCGTGCTGCCCGGCGCCACCCCGGCCCAGGCTGCGGCGACGGGCGCGGTCAGCGGACGACTGACCACCAGCGCCGGCACCGCCGCCGCCGAGGTTCTGGTCCAGGTCTACCCGGCCGACGACTACGAGAGTGTTGGCTACACCAACACCGACGCCGACGGCAACTACACGGTCGCCGGTCTGCCGGCCGGGTCGTACCGGGTGGGCTACTTCCCCTGGTTGCAGCCCGAGCAGTACCACCACCAGAAGTCGCAGATGTCGGACGCCGACCCGGTGACCGTCACGGCCGGCACGACCACCACTGTCGACGAGCAGCTCTTCGGCACCGGCACCATCACCGGTCGGCTCGTCGACGCCTACGGTCGACCCGCGCCGAGCGTGAGCATCAGCGCCAACGAGGTCGAGACGTACGGCTGGGCCGGTGGTCTCACCGACGAGGACGGCCGCTTCACCATCAACGCGCTGCCCGGCCGCTACCGGGTGAGCTTCAACCCGATCGAGGGCTCGTACCAGACCCAGTACGTTCCGGGGAGGCTCGACGAGGAGGGCGCCAGCGTCTTCGAGGTCCGGGCCGACGCGGCGACCGAGGTCAACGAGACGGTGCTGCCGGTGGGTGGCCTCAGTGGCCGGTTCACCACCGCGACCGGCGCCGCGCTTGCCAACGCCGAGGTCAACATCAACACCGCCCACTCGTACGGCGGTGCGTGGACGCAGACCGACGCGAACGGTGCCTTCACCGTCCAGCTGCTCCAGGGCTCCTACCAGGTAAACGTGGTCGCCGGTGAGCGGCAGCAGTACTACCGCGGCAAGCTGACCCCGGAGGAGGCCAACCTGGTCGAGGTACGGGGTGGGCAGCAGACGCGCATCACGGACAGCCTGCTCGGCACCGGCACGGTCACCGTTTCCGCCATCGACTCGGTCACCGGCGCCCCGATCGCCAACTTCTGCGCACAGTCGATCTGCAGCAACGGCACCGGCACGGTGACTGTCACCGGCCTGCCGCAGGGCCGGCACACCCTCTACCTGGACGCACCGGACCACCTGCACTTCTGGCGCGAGGTGACCGGGGTGCGGGTGAAGGCGAACGAGGACACCAAGCTGACCGTGAAGATGCGGCCCGGCGCGGTCATCAGCACCACAATCGTCGACCGGCAGAGCGGTGCGCCCGTCTCGAACATCTGCCTGGACGCGTACCTGCCCAAGCAGGCGTCGCTCGCCGACGGCTACGGCGACTGCAGCGACTCCCATGGCAAGATCCAGGTGGGGCCGCTCGCCGCCGGCAACTACAAGCTCTTCGCGGTGCCGCGCAGCGACACCTACGGTCGTCAGTGGGTTGGCGCCGACGGCGGCACCGGCGACGAGCGGGAGGCAGCCGTCGTTCCGGCGACCGTCGGACAGGTCGTCACCGGGCCGCAGATCAAGCTCGACCGGGCCGGCAAGGTCACCGGAACGGTCACCGACGCGGCCGGTACGCCGGTGCCGAACGCCAGCGTGTCGGTGCTGACCGGTCACCCCGGCGTCGGAACGGAAGACGCCGTCGCCGACGAGCGCGGCGTGTACACCATCAAGCGCCTCGGCCCGTACGCCTGGCCACTGGTGTTCGGCGGTCACCCGTACGCCTACGAGTGGTCCGGCGACAAGCCCAGCCGGTTCACCGCCACCGGAGTGCAGGTGACTGCCGGGGCGACCGCCACACACAACGCCCAACTGGACCAGGGTGTCGAGCTGACCGGCACCTTCCGGGCACCGGACGGCACCCCCTTCAGCAACGGGCACGTCATCGCCCGCAGTGCCGACACCGGCGACATCGCCGGCAACGGTTGGATGGAGAACGGGCAGTTCACCATCCGTCTGAAGGGGCCGCAGAAGGTCTACTTCACCTACAACGTCTCGCTCGGCGACAAGTACTTCGACGGTCGCTACGTGGTGACGCAGCCGGACGGCACCCGCAAGCTGGCGCAGTTCTCCGTACCGGCAAGCGGCAGCATGTCCGTGGACCTGGTCGTGCCGACCAGCTGACGGGCCGACGAAGCGGGGCCGGTGGCGCTGCCACCGGCCCCGTGCCATGCCCGCCGCCGACTGTCAGAAGATGTCGGCCAAACCTTGCTCGGTCGTCCACAACGAGGCTCGGAGGTTCACCCAGGCCAACAGTCGTGGCCGTCGGGTTATCCACAGGGGTGAGCCGTTCTCCACAGGTTATTCACAATGCCACCCACTGATCTCCACGGCGGCTCCCTACAGTCAGACCCCATGAAGGAACGCCGGGTCCTGGTCGTCGAGGACGAACGCACCATCGCCGAGTCGGTCGCCGCCCGACTCCGCGCCGAAGGTTTCGCCGTGGAGATCGCCACTGACGGCCCCAGCGCGGTCGAGCGATTCCGGACCGGGCAACCGGACCTCGTCGTCCTCGACGTGATGCTGCCCGGCTTCGACGGCCTGGAGGTGTGCCGGCGGATCCAGGCCGTCCGGCCGGTGCCGGTGCTGATGCTCACGGCCCGCGACGACGAGACCGATCTGCTGGTCGGGCTCGCCGTCGGCGCGGACGACTACCTCACCAAGCCTTTCTCGATGCGGGAGCTGGCGGCCCGCGTACACGTGCTGCTGCGCCGGATGGAACGGGCGGCGGCCCCCGCCCCACCCGCCATCCGCCTCGGCGACATCGAGATCAACGAGGCCGAGCGGCGGGTTCGGCGCTCCGGCGCGGACGTGCACCTCACTCCCACCGAGTTCGACCTCCTGATCCACCTCGCCGGACGGCCCCGCACGGTGCTGCCCCGGGAGCGGCTGCTCGCCGATGTGTGGGGCTGGGCCGAGGGCACCGGCACCCGCACCGTGGACAGCCACGTCAAGGCCCTGCGGCGCAAGCTCGGCGCCGATCTCATTCGGACCGTGCACGGCGTCGGGTACGCCCTGGAGGTACCCGCGTGACCACCCACCGACTGGTGGACTGGCTGGACCGGGTGCTGCCCCGCCCGTTGGACCCCGTCCGCTCGATCAAGATGAAGCTCGGCGTCCTGCTGGTCGCCTCCTGGGCCGTGGCCATCGGCTACTTCTGGTACGGCATCGGTTGGCTCCCGCCGGGCACGGCGATCACAGTCATCTGCATCGCGCTCGTCACCTCGCAGGTGCTCGCCCACGGGATGACCTCACCGCTGCGCGAGATGACGGCGGCCGCCGGGGCGATGGCCCGTGGCGACTACACCCGTCGGGTACGCGCCACCTCCCGCGACGAGGTGGGTGAGCTGGCCCAGGCGTTCAACAAGATGGCCGAGGATCTGCACGCGGCGGACCAGCGCCGACGCGAACTGATCGCCAACGTCTCCCACGAGCTGCGGACGCCGATCACCGCGTTGCAGGGCGTACTGGAGAACATGGTGGACGGGGTGGCCGAGCCGGAGCCCGCGGCCCTGCGCGCGGCGCTGTCCCAGACCGAACGGCTCGGGCATCTCGTCGCCGACCTGCTCGACCTGTCCCGTCTCGATGCCGGGGTCGTGCCGCTGCGCCGGGTCCGCATCGACGTCGCGGACTTCCTGGACGAGGCGGTGGAGCATGCCACCGCAAGCGCCGCCGGGGCGGGGCTGGACGTGGACTTCCAGCTCCGCGACCTGGCGGCGCCGCTGACCGTACGCGCGGACCCGTGGCGGCTGCACCAGGTGTTCGCGAACCTGCTGGACAACGCGGCGCGGCACAGCCCACCCGGCGGCACGGTCCGGCTCAGCGCCGAGGAACACGGCGGCGAACTCCGCTTCGAGGTGAGCGACGAGGGTCAGGGCATCCCGACTGCCGAGCGTTCCCGGGTGTTCGAGCGGTTCACCCGCGGCGACCGGGCGGCCGGTGGTGGAACCGGCCTGGGCCTGGCCATCGCCCGCTGGGTCGTCGAACTGCACGGCGGTCAGATCGGAGTCCTCGACCCGGTCGCAGCTCCCAAGAACTCCCAGCCCGGTTGCCGCATCCGGGTCACCATCCCGAGTAACGGGCCACACCGAGAAGAGGCCGCATGACCAGCCCCGGCAGCATGTCCGCACCGGCGACGGGACCGGCCGGACCGCAGCCCACCCCGCCCACCCCGCCCGGCCAGGCCGGTCAGGCCGGTCAGCCCCGGCCCGGTCCCGGCCCGACGCCCCCGCCGACGGCCGGCCGGCCGCACCCCTGGCCACCGCAACCCTGGCCGTCCCAGTCCGTACCACCTCGGCCACCGTCGCTGCTCGCGCAGCGCTGGCCGGGGCCGACCGGCAGCGCCCATCCGCTGCTCCTTGGCGTACTGACCGCGGCGGCGGTCGTCGGCGCCTCGGCGCTGACGGTGGTCCGTCCCGGACTTCACTGGCTGGTCGCCGCGCTGGCGGCCACCGCCGCGCTCGCCACCGCAGGTGTCGTCCGGTCCGGCACGTCGTCCGCCACGCAACTCACCGGGCCGAGCGCGCCCACCCCGCCGGCCTCTCCACCGGCAGCGCCGCCGACCGCGCCGGGAGCACCGCCGACACCGGGCTCATCGTCGGCCGCCGCGTCCGCAGTGACCAACTCCGGGCCGGCGTCCACCGCGCGGCCACCGACGGCCACGCCGGCCCAGCCGGCCGCAACGGCTGTGCCGACTTCAACCGCTGCGCCGGCTTCGCCAGAGACCGCGACCACCGTTCGTCCCGGTGCCACGGGGGCACCGGGGCGGGCGGCCCAGGTCGTCTGGGCTGCCGCGACCGTCGCGCTGGTCGCCGTCGGCACGGTCCGGGCCGCCGGCTGGCTCTTCGTGCTCTGCCTGCTCGTAGCCGCGGTGACCGCGACGCTCGCGGTGGCAGGTGGGCGGACCCCGCTCGGGATGCTGCTGGCCGCGACGCTGCCGCCGGCCGCGACGGTCCGAGCGCTCCCCTGGGCGGTACGCGGGCTGCACCGCACCCGCTCGTCCGGTCCCGGGATCGGGCGGATCGTGACCAGCCTCGCGATCTCGGTCGGTCTGCTGACACTGTTCGGTCTGCTGTTCTCCTCCGCCGACGCGGTCTTCGCCGACCTGCTGGCGGGTCTCCTGCCGGACATCTCGCCCGACGGTGTGGTCGGCTGGTTGGTACGCCTCGGACTGATCGGCCTCGGCCTGCTCGGCGGCGCCTACCTGGTCACCCGGCCGCCCGATCTGGACAGCCTGCGGGCGAAGCCGGGCCGGCCGGTGCACCGGCTGGAGTGGGCCCTTCCGCTGGTGCTGCTCGACGCCCTGTTCGCCGCCTTCGTCCTGGTGCAGTTGACTGTGTTCTTCGGCGGCGCGGGGCACGTGTTACGCACGGCCGGGCTCACCTACGCCGAGTACGCCCGGGGCGGGTTCTGGCAGCTGCTCGCGGTCACCGCGCTCACCCTGCTGGTGATCGCCGTGGCGGCCCGCCGGGCGCCGAAGGCCACCCGGGCCGACCGGTTGCTGGTCCGGGTGCTGCTCGGTGTGCTCACGGCACTCAGCCTGGTCGTCGTCGCCTCCTCGCTGTACCGCATGCAGGTCTACGCCGACGCGTACGGGGTCACGCGCCTGCGGCTCTTCGTGGCGACCGTCGAGCTGTCGCTCGGGCTCCTCTTCGTCCTGGTCGGCGTGGCCGTGGCGCGGCTCCGGGCCGAGTGGCTGCCCCGCCTGGTGATCGGCACCGCGGTGCTGGCGCTGCTGGGGTTGGCAGTGATCAACCCGGACCGGCTGATCGCGGACCGGAACGTCGACAGGTACCTCGACACCGGTCGCCTGGACATCACCTACCTCTCCGGGTTGTCGGCCGACGCCGTACCGGCCCTGGACCGGCTGCCCGAGCCCATGCGGACGTGCGCGCTCCGGGAGATCGCCTTCGAGCTGCCCGAGGACGGCTTCTGGGCGACGAACCTCGGCCGGGAACGGGCACGGTCCGTCCTGGACTCGACAGGGGTGACCGGCAGTACGACGGACTGCGTCGCGCAGGTGCGCTGGTGAGCGGGAACGCTTGACAATCGCGCTGGGCGGGCAAGACTGCCGGGGTGGCCGAGCAACTGTCTGACGTGGGGTCGGGCGGTGCGGTACCGCCGCCCCGGCGGGCCCGGATCGTGTTGGCCGACATCACCCGGCGGGACACCCGCTCCGAGCGGACCCGCGCCGAGCTGGCCCAGCAGACCCAGGTCGGCGAGGCGCTGGTCCGCGGCCTGGTCCGGGCGCAGCTCGCGTTGGCGTTGCGGCTGTCGCTGGTGGTCGCCATCGGGCTGGGCGGGCTGCCTTGGTTGTTCGCGATCGCACCGTCGCTCGGCCGGACCACAGTGGCCGGCGTCAACCTGCCCTGGCTGCTGCTCGGACTGGTCTCGTTCCCGTTCCTGATCGCGGTGGGCTGGGCATACGTGCGGCTGGCCGAGCGCAACGAGCAGGACTTCACCGACCTGGTGCAGCGGCCGGAGCGCTGACGTGGGCAACGACTGGGTGGTTCCGGCCATCGTCGCGGTCACCCTGGTCACCGTCGGGATCGGTTTCTACGGGCTACGACTCGCCCGGACCACGTCCGACTTCCTGGTGGCGTCCCGGGCGATCAGCCCGACCTGGAACGCCGCGGCCATCGGCGGGGAATACCTGTCGGCCGCGAGCTTCCTCGGCATCGCCGGCCTGGTCCTCAAGTACGGCGTGGACGTCCTCTGGTATCCGGTCGGGTTCGCCGCCGGCTATCTGGCCCTGCTGCTGTTCGTGGCCGCGCCGCTGCGCCGCTCCGGCGCGTTCACGCTTCCCGACTTCTGCGAGCTGCGGCTGGGGTCCCGTCGCCTGCGTATCCTCGCCACGGCCTTTGTGATCTTCATCGGCTGGCTCTATCTGGTGCCGCAGTTGCAGGGTGCCGGGCTCACGCTGGCCACGGTGGCCGGCTCCCCGTACCCCGTGGGTGCCCTTCTGGTGGCCACGGTGGTCACCGCGAACGTGGCGCTCGGCGGGATGCGGGCGATCACCTTCGTCCAGGCGTTCCAGTACTGGCTCAAGTTGACAGCTCTCGCCGTACCGGTGATCTTCCTGGCGTTGCAGTGGCAGGCCGACGGCCGACCGGCGGTGACGCCGCCCGACGGGCCGACGTTCCGGGCCGCGACCACGGTCGTGGTCGAGCACCGCGCGACACTCACCCTTGCCGACGGCGACATCCGAGAGGTACGCCCCGGCGACGAGCTGTCCTTCGCGGCCGGTGACCCGGTGCCGGAGGTGTCCGGGGTGGCCACCGACGCGGGAGACTGGTTGCTGCCCAGCGCGGCCGGCGACGACGACCGGGGACTGTTCGGGACGTACTCGCTGATCCTGGCCACGTTCCTCGGCACGATGGGCCTGCCGCACGTGCTGGTCCGCTTCTACACCAATCCCGACGGCGCGGCGGCACGCCGGACGACGCTTGTGGTGCTGGCTCTGGTCGGCGCCTTCTACCTGCTGCCCACCCTGTACGGGGTGTTGGGCCGGATCTACACACCGCAACTGCTCGTCAGCGGGCAGACCGACGCGGTGGTGGTGCTGCTGCCCGGCGCGGCCCTCGGTGACGGGCTGGTCGGGCGGCTGCTCGCCGCGCTTGTCGCGGCGGGAGCGTTCGCGGCGTTCCTCTCCACCTCGTCGGGACTGCTGACCAGCGTCGCCGGGGTCATCTCGACGGATGTGCTCGGCCGGGGCTCGGTGCGCGGCTTCCGGCTGGCCACCATCATCGCCGGGGGCGTGCCGACGGTGCTGGCCCTGCACGTCTCCGGGTTGGACGTCTCACAGGTGGTCGGGTTGGCCTTCGCGGTCGCCGCGTCGAGCTTCTGCCCGCTGCTGGTGCTCGGCATCTGGTGGCGCGGGTTGACCGACCTGGGCGCAGCCGCCGGTGTGCTGGCCGGCGGCGGCGCGGCGATCGGCGCGGTGCTGGTGACGGTGCTCGGCCCGCCGCTGTCCGGCTGGCCGGCCACGCTCATCGCGCAGCCGGCCGCCTGGACGGTGCCACTTGCCTTCACGGTGATGGTTGCGGTGTCGATCGCCACCCGTCGCCGGGCGCCGGCCGACGTCGCCGCCATCATGCTGCGCCTGCACACCCCGGAAGCGCTACGCCTCTGAGGCAGCGCGACCGGCACCCCTACCAGGGCTCTGACTGCTTGTGGATCAGTCGGTCGCCCGGGGGTGACCCGTGCCGGCGTGTTTGATCCAGCAGGTGCGGGTGTCGTGGTCGGGGAGATACCAGACGCGACCGCCTGCAGTGACCTCGTACTGCCACTGCGGCAGCGTCTTGCCGTTGTGCGCGGCGTTGGCGAGGGAACCTTTGAGGGGGTGTTGCCTGCTGGTCGGTGGGGAGGGGCAGGGGTCGGATTCGATGGCTTCGAACGCGGCGCGGGTGTTGGCCGCGGCCTGCCGGCACAGTTCCTCCCAGCCTTTTGGCCGCATCGTTCGTCGCGAATCGGAGGATGTAGTTACCAGGGCGGGGTGGCGGCGCTGCCCGGTCGCCGCGCTTGGCGCTCACTCGGTGGTCGGGCGGGGCACCGCCCCGAAGTCGTCGGAACTGGGTGCGGCCAGGACCCGGTGCAGGTCGGGGTCGGCATGGATCTCGGCGGTGTGCCGCCACTCGGTGAGCAACTGCGACACCGCAGCGGTATTTCCGACCGCCGCAGCCGCCTCTGCCGTCGAAACGAATTCGTTGGCCATCTGCTCGCGGTCTTCGGGTGGCAGGAACCGCACCCACGGCAGCACGGTCGGTAGCGCCTCGCGCACCAGGGTCGGATTCCGGCGAACGACGCTGGCCAGCAGCCGTGCCGTCAGGTCCACCACCTCACCCTCGGCGGCCGCCCGGTCGGCAGACATCAGCACGAGATCAGCGGCGTCGCGGCGTCGTAGTCGCACCGCGCGAGCGCGGGAGAGCCGCTCGGCCGTCTCGGCGGGCTGACGCAGCAGCTCCGAGAACGGCACGGATTCCAAGGGCATCGACACGACATCAACACTACTTCAGAAGTCGCGGTAGTGCGACGAAGTACGACTTCAGGATGATCGCGCGTCCGTCCGGTGCCGGAGGGCGGAACTGGCGGTCGGCGGATAACGTTCGGTCCATGACTGGTGAGCACCCCGCGCTCGCGCTGCGTGGCCTGGCGAAGCGGTTCGACGGCACGATCGCGGTGGCCGGCGTCGATCTGGACGTACCTGCCGGGTCCTTCTACGGCCTGCTCGGCCCGAACGGCGCCGGCAAGACCACCACCCTGTCGATGGCGGTCGGGCTGTTGCGGCCGGATGCCGGCTCGGCGTGGGTGCTCGGCCAGGACGTCTGGCGCGATCCGGTCGCGGCCAAGCGGCTGCTCGGCGTGATGCCCGACGGGGTCCGCCTGTTCGACCGGCTGACCGGCGCGGAGCTGCTCGCGTACACCGGATTGTTGCGGGGCATGGACCCGGCGGTGGTCGACCAGCGGGCCGCTGAGCTGCTGGATGTGCTGGCGCTCGGCGATGCCGGCCGGACGCTCGTGGTGGACTACTCGGCGGGCATGAAGAAGAAGATCGGCCTGGCCTGCGCGTTGCTGCACGGCCCCCGGGTGCTGGTGCTGGACGAGCCGTTCGAGGCGGTCGACCCGGTGTCGGCGGCGCTGATCCGCGACATCCTGACCCGGTACGCGGCAGGCGGCGGCACGGTGATCTTCTCCAGTCACGTGATGGAGGTCGTCGAGCGGCTGTGCTCGCACGTGGCGATCCTCGCCCAGGGCGTCATCAAGCGGGTGGGCACGATCGCCGACGTCCGGGGCGGCCGCTCACTGGAGCAGGTCTTCGTCGAGGTGGTCGGCGGACGCACCGCGACCGGGGACGAGCTGTCATGGCTGTCCCGGTGAACGTCGCCGCCGCGCCCGCCGGTCCGGCGCGGACGGTCTCGGCCCGGCACTTCGTACGCCTCAAGCTGCGGGTGATGGGCAACAACTTCCGGGGCCAGGGCTGGCGGATCGCCCTGTTCGTCGGCGGCGCGCTTGTCGGCCTCTGGTTCGCGGCCAGCGGCTTCTTCCTGTTCGCCGCGCCCGGCCTGACGGGCAACGGTCGGTACGCGGTGCTGATCGCGGCCGCCGGCGGTGGCCTTCTGGTGCTCGGCTGGCTGCTGCTGCCCCTGGTCTTCTTCGGCGTGGACGAGACACTGGACCCGGCCCGGTTCGCGCTGCTGCCGCTGCCGCGCCGCACGCTTGTCATCGGCCTGTTCGCCGCCGCGCTGGTAAGCGTGCCGGTGCTTGCGGCGTCGGTCGCCGTGCTGGGGTTGGTGGTGACCGCCTGGTCGTTGGGCGGTTGGTCCGCCGGCCTGGTGGCAGTGGTCGGCGTACTCGCCGGGTTGTTGCTCTGTGTGGCCGCCAGCCGGGCCGTGACCAGCGCGTTCGCCAGCATGCTGCGGTCGCGCCGAGTGCGGGACCTGGCGGCGGTGCTGCTGGCGGTGGTCGCCGCGCTGCTCGGCCCGTTGCAGGTCTTCGGCCTGGCGGCGCTGCGCGAGACGGACTGGACCCGGCTGACCGGGATCGCGACGGCGATCGGATGGACGCCGTTCGGGGCACCGTGGACGGCAGGCATCGACGTGGCGCAGGGACGGGTGTGGGCCGCCCCGGTAAAGCTGCTGATCACGGTGGTGGCGATCCTCGCCCTGCTGGCCTGGTGGTCCCGTTCGCTGGAGTCGGCGATGGTGGGCACGGCCAGCAGGGGCAAGGCCCCCACGCAGCGCGGCGTCACCGGCGGGGCGGTCGCCCAGCTCTTTCCCCGAGCGGCCAACTGGGCCCGGCGGGACCGGTTCGGCGCGCTGGTCGCCCTGCAGGCCCGTTACTGGTGGCGGGACGCCCGCCGCCGGGCCAACCTGATCACGATCGCGGTGGTCGGCATCTTCATTCCGGTGCTGTTCAACGGCGGCTTGAGCTTCACGTCCGGGGACGAGCAGGGCTTCAACATGGGTGCCGGCGACAGCTCACCGACGCTTGTCACCCTCTCCATGATCTTCGTCGGTGTGCTCGCCTCGGTCACGCTTGCCAACCAGTTCGGTTTCGACGGCAGCGCCTACGCCGCGAACGTCGTGGCAGGTGTTCCCGGGCGGGTCGAGCTACGCGCGCGGATGACAGCATTTTCGCTGTACGTCGTGCCGATGCTGGCGGTCGTCGCGGTGCTGCTGGCGGCACTCCTCGGCCGGCCGGGCTGGATCGGGTTGACCGCCGGCAGCCTGGCCGCCACCTACGGCGTCGGGTTGGCGGTGAACAGCTTCGTCTCGGTGCTCGCGGCGTACGCGCTGCCGGAGACGAGCAACCCGTTCGCCATGAACGGCGGCGCCGGCGTGGCGAAGGGCCTGCTCACCGTGCTGTCCATGGGCACCACGGCAGTCGCTGCGGTGCCGATGGTGGTGGCCGCCGCGCTGCTCGGTGACGCCTGGTTGTGGCTGGCACTGCCGGTCGGCGTCGCGTACGGGCTGGGCACCGCGTTGCTCGGCGCGTACCTGGCCGGCGACGTGCTGGACCGTCGTCAGCCGGAACTGCTGGCCACGGTCACTCCGCGTCGCTAACCGGCGTTTCGGCCCTGGGCGGTCTGGGCGGCCTCTGCGACGAAGTCACGCCAGGCGGCCGGAGCGAAGGTGAGCGTCGGACCGGAGCGATCCTTGCTGTCCCGCACCAGCACGACGCCGGGCAGATTGTCCGCCACCTCCACGCAGGCACCACCGGTGTCGCCGGATCTGGTCGACGTCCGCCACAGCGGCTGAGCAACGGTCATTGCGTCACCTTCAGCTTCCGGATCAGATCCAGCGAGGCGCTGGTGGAGAGTGCTTCGCCGAGCAGGCTATCCCATTTCTGACCAATCAGACGAACGACTACCGGGTCGTCAATAACGTGTCCACGAGCGACGTCCTCGACGTAGGTGACTCGTTCGCCATCGGGCAGTTCCGCGAGCAGGAATCCGCCGGTCAGGCCGACGTGCGCCCCGATGTCGAGCGGCACCACGTGCAGCCTGACGCTTGGCAGGACGGCGAGTTCCAACAGCCGACCGAGCTGGGCATCCAGTGCCGCCGGTCCACCCACCGGGCGACGGAGAGCGATCTCGTCCAGCACAAACACGCACTGCGGCGGCTCTGCGCGCTGCCACACCTGCTGCCGATCCAATCGGACCGCAACCAGGTCGTTCACCAGGTTGACCGGGTTCAGGCCACCGGCCGAGATCACCGCTCGGGCATAGTCCTCGGTCTGGAGCAGGCCGGGAATCAGGCACGGCTCGAATTCACACAGTCGGATGGCCTCCTCTTCGTGCTGCCGCCAGGGAACGAACCAGCTCGGCAGCCTCTGCCGGTCGGCCGCAGTCAGGAGTTCGGTGAGGAGGCCGC
Source organism: Micromonospora sp. DT43 (assembly GCF_049841645.1). Classification (NCBI taxonomy): domain Bacteria; kingdom Bacillati; phylum Actinomycetota; class Actinomycetes; order Micromonosporales; family Micromonosporaceae; genus Micromonospora; species Micromonospora sp. DT43. The sequence goes on from NZ_JBNCKR010000015.1 coordinate 137,927, forward strand.
CGGTGGAGAGGGCCTCGTCTGCGGCGACGGCGAACTCCATGGTGGGCCGGCGGCGGCCGGTCTCGATGGCGGCAACGGTGGACGGACTCCACTTGATCACAGTCGCCAGTGCTTCCTGGGAGACCTCGGCACCGGCGCGGGCGGCCTTCAACGCCCGTACCCACATCTCGATGTTCATCCTTACCTTCCCGGTAAGTACGCGACTGCGCTCTGTAGTAAGCCCTGGAATCCTCCCCTGCCCAGGGCCGGGAGTCCAGGGTGGAGGACGCGCGGCCCGGCCGGTGGAGGCGACGTCCCGGCGACCGGTCCTGCGTCGGGCCGCCCCGGTCATCCCCGGAGCGGGGCGGCCCTCGTCGACTGGGAGGGATCGCTCATGATCGGGTTCGTCCTCGGTGGGATCGGGGTGCGGTGGTCGTACCGCAGGAGGAAGGCCGCGGCGCCGACGACCGTGCCGGGCGGGCCACCGGCGTGGGCTAGGCGGCCCTCGGTGGCCGTGTCGCCACCAGGCCGGGCCGGTTCGACCCCCGGTGACGACCGGGCGTGCGGCGACCGGGCGGGCGGGCGGCGACCGGTGATGAGCGCGAGGCCGACGGACGGCGGCCGGGCCCGCGCGGGCCGAGTCGCGGCGTGTCGCTCGCGGGAGCCGGACACCACAGCGAGCGGTATGACTCAGAGGTATAAATATGACTGGGAGTCATACCCCTCATCAGCGCATTGCCCTCCGGCCGAACCGCGCGAGGGCCGGCCAGCCGAACCGCGCGAGCGCCAGCCAGCCGAGCCGGTGGCCGCCGGGGAGCGCTGGTGAGCCGGCCGCACGTGCCGATGCGGCCGCTGTGGCGGTGTCGGGGCTGCGGCGCGCTCTGGCCCTGCCAGCCGGCGCGGCTGGCGCTGCTCGCCGACTACCGGCACGACCGCACAGCGCTGCTGTTCTACCTGGGGACACTGATGGCGGAGGCGGGCGACCAGCTCGCCCGGCTCAACGGGCGACCCGCCGACCTGCACGAGCGCTTCCTGGGTTGGGCGCGGGGTCGGGGCGGCACAATGTTTCACGTGAATCATGAGCCGGGTGCCGAGATCCACCACACCGACCCCTTCGCGGTGCCGACCGGGCAGCGGTCGCCGGTCCGCCGGCTGCGGGGGCGGCTCGCCGCGCCGGTGACCCTCTGGACGGCGCCCGGCCCGGCGGGCCTGACCGTCTCGTCCACCCTGGTCGCCGAGGGAGAGCCGGACCGGCTGCTCGGGCTGATCGACGCGGAGTCCGATCTCTGGGCCGCCGTCGAGGAGGCGGGCCGGTTCGCTGTCGCGCCGCTCGGCCCGCCGCACCGCCAGCTCGCCGACCGGTTCGCCGGCCTCTTCCCCGCGCCGGGTGGGCTGTTCGCCAGCGGCACGTGGACCGAAACCCCCTACGGTCCGGTGCCGACCGATGCCGGCGGCTGGGTGGGCTGCCGGCTGGACACCGCCCGGGAGTACGGCTGGGGCCTGCTGGTCGAGGCCACCATCGAGGCGGTCGAGCTGGCCGAAGAGACCACGCCGCTGCTGCACTACCGGGGGCGCTACCACGAGCTGCCGGGCTGACCGGTCACCGGAGTGACCTGGGTCACTCGGCGCAGCCAGTCAACCGCTCGGCGCACTCGACGACCGGCGTCGATCTCGGCCTTCCCCGGCGGGGAGCGTGCTCTCTACGGTGCGCGGAACTACCCCCGACGCCTGTGAAGGTGGTGATCCACAGATGTCCACGGACACACCCACGCCTACCGCTTCCCAGCCGGACGAGTACCTGGCCGTGCAACGGTCGGACGAGTTCGCCGGGCTACGGCGCGCGCTACGCGGCTTCGTCTTCCCGATGACCGTCGCGTTCTTCCTGTGGTACGCGCTCTACGTCATTCTCTGCGCGTACGCCCGGGACTTCATGGGCACGAAGCTGTTCGGCAGCAACATCAATGTCGCGCTGGTCTTCGGCCTACTCCAGTTCGTCTCCACGTTCCTGATCGCGTGGCTCTACGCCCGGTACGCGGACCGGAAGATCGACCCGGTCGCTGACCGGATCCGCGCCGAGATCGGGGAGGTGACCCATGAACACGGTCCTCGCGGCTGAAGCCGGCAACCACACCGCCCGCAACCTGACCATCACGCTGTTCCTGGTCTTCGTGGCGGTGACCCTGGCCATCACGATCTGGGCCAGCCGGCAGACCAAGACGGCTACCGACTTCTACGCGGGCGGTCGGTCCTTCTCCGGATTCCAGAACGGCATGGCGATCGGCGGCGACTACATGTCGGCCGCCTCGTTCCTCGGCATCGCCGGCATCATCGCCCTCTACGGCTACGACGGCTTCCTCTACTCGATCGGCTTCCTGGTCGCCTGGCTGGTGGCGCTGCTGCTCGTCGCGGAACTGCTGCGCAACTCCGGCCGGTACACCATGGCCGACGTGCTGGCCTTCCGGATGCGTCAGCGGCCGGTGCGGACGGCGGCGGCGGTCTCCACCATCACCGTTTCGATCTTCTACCTGCTGGCACAGATGGTGGGCGCCGGCGCGCTTGTGGCGCTGCTGCTCGGCATCAAGCCGGGGACGACCTTCCTCGGCATGGACGCGGGCACCGCCAAGGTGGCGACCATCATCATGGTCGGCGCCCTGATGATCATCTACGTGACCGTGGGTGGCATGAAGGGCACCACGTACGTGCAGATCGTCAAGGCGTTCCTGCTGATGACCGGCGCGCTGCTGATGACCGTGCTGGTGCTGGCGAAGTTCCACTTCAACCTGTCGGAGCTGCTCGGCGCCGCTGCCGCCCGCTCCGGCAAGGGAGACGCCGTCCTGAGCCCGGGTCTGAGGTACGGCGTGGAGGTCGCCGGGAACGCCACCCAGACGTTCTACAACAAGATGGACCTGCTCTCGCTCGGCATCGCCCTGGTGCTCGGCACGGCGGGCCTGCCGCACATCCTGATCCGCTTCTACACCGTGCCGACCGCCAAGGCGGCCCGCAAGAGCGTGCTCTGGGCGATCGGCATCATCGGCACCTTCTACCTGCTGACCCTGGCCCTCGGCTTCGGCGCGGCGGCGCTGGTGGGCAGCGAGGCCATCACCGCACAGGACAAGGCAGGCAACACCGCCGCGCCGCAGCTCGCCGAGGCGCTCGGCATCAGCTTCTTCGGCGGTGACCTGGGAGGCGCGGCCCTGCTGGCGGTCATCGCGGCGGTCGCCTTCGCCACCATCCTGGCTGTGGTCGCCGGGTTGACCCTGGCTTCCTCGTCCAGCCTGGCGCACGACTTCTACGCGAACGTCCTGAAGAAGGGGGAGACGTCGGAGCGCCAGGAGGTGCGGGTCGCCCGGATCTCCGCCCTGGTGATCGGTGCGATCTCCATCCTGTTGTCGATCTACGCGCAGAACCTCAACGTGGCGTTCCTCGTGGCGTTGGCCTTCGCGGTCGCCGCCTCGGGCAACCTGCCGGCGATCCTCTACAGCCTGTTCTGGCGGCGGTTCAACACCTCAGGCGCGGTGTGGGCGATCTACGGCGGTCTGCTCTCGGCCGTACTGCTGGTGTTCTTCTCACCGGTGGTCTCGGGCGCGGCGACCTCGATGTTCCCGAAGCACGACTGGCAGTGGTTCCCGCTGTCCAACCCGGGCATCCTCTCCATCCCGTTCGGCTTCCTCTGCGGATGGATCGGCACGATCATCTCCAAGGAGAACGACGAGGCTAAGTACGCGGAGCTGGAGGTGCGCGCCCTCACCGGTTCGGGCGCCCACTGACCTGCGCCACGGGCCCCCTGTCGACGCCACGCGCCGACAGGGGGCCTCTTGCCGCAAATGGCTGTCGGTAGGCTGACCGCCATGAAGGTTGCTGAGCGCTTCGGTTCCGGTCACCGCGTTCTTGTCACCGGCGGCGCCGGTTTCGTCCCGTCACACCTGGTCGACTCCCTGATCGCCCGGGGCTGCACGGTGGTGGCGCTGGACAACTTCGTCACCGGTTCCAAGGAGAACGTCGCCCACCTCCTGGACCGGCCGACCTTCACGCTTGTCGAGGCGGACATCTCCGACGGCCTGCCGGCCCACCACCCGGCGCTGGCCGAGCGGTTCGACGCGATCCTGCACATGGCCTCGCCGGCCAGCCCCACCGACTTCGCGCAACTGCCGGTGGAGATCCTCCGGGTCGGCTCGGTGGGCACCCTGCACCTGCTGGAGCGCGCGGTCGCCGACGGCGCCCGGTTCCTGATGGCCTCGACCTCCGAGGCGTACGGGGACCCGAAGGAGCACCCGCAGCGCGAGACCTACTGGGGCAACGTCAACCCCATCGGCGTCCGCAGCGTCTACGACGAGGCGAAGCGCTTCTCCGAGGCCGCCACGATGGCGTACCACCGCTACCGCGGGCTGGACGCGGCGATCGTCCGGATCTTCAACACGTACGGCCCGCGGATGCGCCCGGACGACGGCCGGGCCATTCCCACCTTCATCTCCCAGGCGCTGCGCGGCGAGCCGATCACCGTGCACGGCACCGGCAACCAGACCCGGTCGATCTGCTTCGTCGAGGACCTGGTGCGGGGCATTCTGCTGCTGCTCGACTCGACCGAGACCGGCCCGGTCAACTGCGGCACCGAGCACGAGCTGTCCATGCGTCAACTCGCCGAGTTGATCGTGTCACTCTCCGAGAGCAGCTCACAGGTGACGTACATCACCCGCAGCTCTGACGACCCGGAGATGCGCCGCCCCGACCTGACCCTCGCCCGTGAACTGCTCGGGTACGAGCCGACCGTGGCGCCCGAAGACGGCCTGCGACGCACGATCGAGTACTTCCGGGCGCGGCTAGGGTAACCGCTCGCGGCGGGACTCCGATCGCTGAGTGTCGCCTGAGGGCGGTAGTGGCTCCCGCTACGTACCCTGAGCTACATGTCAGCGACCTCTGCCGGCGTTCCTCACCCGCACCTGCACCGCAGCGCCGGGCGCGCCTCGGTGCCCGGCCCCGACCGGGGCGCCTCCGGACGCGCGCGTCCCGCCGAGGCGCGCTGGTACCCGTCGTACGACGAGCAGCAGCCCGGCCCGGGCGGCCCGGTGGGGCCGACGGGACCGGGCGGGCCCGGTGGCGCCGGTGGGCCGGGACGCCGTGGCCCCCGGCCGCGCTGGGGGCGGATCGGCCTGGTCGCCGGGGTCGCGGTGCTGGTGTTGGCGCTGCTCGGCGGCCTGGGTGCCTGGCTGTACGCGCGCAACCTCAACAACGACCTGGCCCGCACGGACCCGTTCGCGGAGATCACCGGCGGCCGGCCGGCGAAGACCGTCGACGGCGCGCTGAACATCCTGCTGGTCGGCAGCGACTCCCGGGACCCGGACGCGCCTGTCGACAGCAAGAGCCAGTGGCGGGCCGACACGATCATCGTGATGCACATCCCGGCCGACCACCAGTCGGCGTACCTGGTCTCCATCCCGCGTGACCTGTACGTGCCGATTCCGAAGAGCGCCGGTGCGGACTGCGGCTCCGGCCAGCGCGCGAAGATCAACGCGGCGTTCGCGTTCGGTGGCCTGCCGCTTGCCGTCCGCACGGTGGAGTGCTTCACCGACGTGCGGATCGATCACGTGATGGCGATCGACTTCGGCGGTTTCAAGGAGGTCACCGACGCCCTCGGCGGGGTGGACCTGAAGGTGGAGCGGACGATCACCTCGATCCACAAGCCGTACCGGACGTTCACCAAGGGCACCAACCACATGGACGGCGCGGAGGCGCTGGACTGGATCCGGCAGCGCAAGCAGTTCCCCGAGGGCGACTTCGCCCGGATGCGGCACCAGCAGGAGTTCCTCCGTGCGCTGATGGACAAGGCGGCGAGCACCGGCACCCTGGCGAACCCGAAGAAGCTCAACGACTTCCTCAAGTCGGTGACCGCGGCCGTCACCGTCGACCAGGGTTTCTCGGTAACCGATATGGCGGTGCAGTTCCGCAACCTGCGGGGGCAGAACCTCACGTTCCTGACCAGCCCGAACTCGGGTAGCGACACCATCAACGGTGAGTCGGTGGTGGTGTCGAACCGGGAGAAGGCGCTGGCGATGTACCAGGCCATGTCCGCCGACACCATGGCGGACTGGGTGAAGGCCAACCCGCCGAAGAACACCGACGGGGGCTGAGCGCAGGGGTGGACCGCGTCGGCGGCGACGCGGTCCACCCGGAGCCGAGGTGACCTCGCCTTTCCGGTCAGCACGTCGGGACGATCGCCCGGTTGACGACGCCTGGCGACCGAGTCGAGGCTCGATGAACTCGCAAAGTTGAATTGATGTACGTACAGTGGGGCCGCCCCCTCCTGATCACGAGCTGGAGCACGCATGCCGGTTCAGGCCAGCCGTCGCCCTTCGTCCACCGGGTCCGCCGCCCCGAGCGGCCGGATCGCCGCGTCCATCCCCGTGCAGCCGGGCCCCTCAGGTGGGGGGCCGGGCGGTCGCCCGCCTGGCGGCGGTAACGGCCGGACGGGCGGTAAGGGGCCGGCGAAGAAGCGGCCCAAGCGCAAGGATCCGCTCTGGGCCCGCCTGACCGTGATCTTCGGTGCGGTGCTGATGCTCAGCAGCGGGGCGGCCATCGTCGGCACCAAGGTGCTGATCGGCCAGGCGACCGGAGACATCGCCCAGCGCAACCTGCTCGGTGACGCCAGCAAGTCCGACGCCGAGGGCGGCGCGAGCCTGGACGGCCCCATCGACATGCTGCTGCTCGGCGTGGACGCGCGGGAGCGCTGGGCCGCCGACGACGTCCGGTCGGACAGCATCATCATCCTGCACATCCCGGCCTCGCACGACCAGGCGTACCTGATCTCGATCCCCCGCGACACCGAGGCGCAGATCCCGCCGTTCAAGAAGAGCGGCTTCACCGGTGGCACCGACAAGATCAATGCCGCGTTCCAGGCGGGCGCCCGCAACGGCGGCAACTGGGAGGGCGGCGCCCAGCTCATGGCCCAGACGATCAAGCGCCTCACCGGGATCAGCTTCGACGGCGCGGCGATCATCAACTTCGGTGGCTTCAAGAACGTCATCGACACGCTGGGCACTGTGAAGATCTGCGTGAGCCACCAGGTCAAGTCGCACCACATGTCGCTCGTCGACGGCAAGCCGATGTGGAACGCCGACGCCAAGAAGACCGGCAAGCAGATGACCCCGGTGGTGCACAAGAAGGGCTGCCAGGAGATGGAGGGCTGGGCCGCCCTCGACTACGCGCGGCAGCGCTACGGGCTCCCCGGCGGCGACTACGACCGGCAGCAGAACCAGCAGCAGCTGATCAAGGCGATGGCGCGCAAGGCCACCGACGGCGGCATGTTGACCAACCCGGCCAAGCTGAACCAGCTCATCAAGGCGGCCGGCAAGGCGTTCGTGCTGGACACCGGCGGCGCGCGGATCGAGGACTTCATCTTCACCATGCGTGGGGTCACCGCGAACGAACTGACGATGTTGAAGACCAACAACGGCAGCTTCAACGGCAACGGCAACAACCGTGAGGCGTTGAACGAGGAAACGATGCAGATGTTCGAGGCGGTCAAGAAGGACAAGCTCGCCGAGTTCGTCTTCAACCACCCCGAGGTGATCTCCGGCCGCAAGTGACGGCCGTCGCGTCGCTGGCGTCGCCTGAGTAGGCCGCGGCGCGTGAAGTCGGGGAAACCCCGGCGACACGTCCGTTACCGCCCGTAGCCTGACGTGAGCAGGTTTCACGTATCGGCTGCGGGGAGGCCGTCACGTCCAGGTGGGGCCGGAACGCAGCGGACCGGGCACGCCCGGCCGCGCCACGCCGCGCCCGCTTGTCGCGCCTCCTGCTCGGCGTCGGCCTGGCCCTCGCCCTACTGGCCGGGCTCGCCCTGGTCGGGCTCAAGACGCTGAGCCACCGGTACGACCGTACGGTGACCAAGGAGCAACTGCTCGACGCCGACGCCCGCACCGACCGAACCGACCTGGACGGGCCACTCAACTACCTGCTGGTCGGCACCGACCGACGCGCCGGCAGCAGCGAGCCGGACCAGCGCTCGGACACCATCCTCATCGTGCACGTACCCGCCGGGCGGCGGGAGGCGTACCTCGTCTCCATCCCGCGTGACCTGCTGGTCGCCATCCCACCCGCCAACGGCTTCGGCGGCGGTCCGGACAAGATCAATGCGGCGTACGAGCACGGCGGCGGCGGCCAGGCCGGCACCCGACTGCTCTCCGCCACCCTGAACCGGCTTACCGGCATCCGCTTCGACGGCGCCGCGCTTATCGACTTCTCCGGCTTCCGGAAGGTGATCGACCTCCTCGGCGGGGTGCGGATGTGCGTGGACACCCCCGTCCGCTCGATCCACACCAACCGGCTCTTCCCCACCGGCTGCCAGCAGATGGACGGCGCGCAGGCGCTGGACTACGTACGGCAGCGCTACGACCTGCCGAACGGCGACTTCGACAGGCAGCACCACCAGCAGCAGCTCCTCCGGGCGATGCTGGACAGCGCCGGCCACGCCGACCTGCGCAGCAACCCCGTCAAACTGGACCGGGTACTCCGCGCGGTCGGCGGCTCGCTGACAGTCGACACCAACGGCGTACCCCTGGAGGACCTGCTCCTCGCGCTCCGCGCGCTGCCACCCGACGGTATGCACGGCGTCCAGGTGCCCTCGTCGCCACAGACCATCGACCAAGTCTCGTACGTGGTGCTCGACAACGGCGGTAACGGGCTCTTCGAGGCCGTCCGAGGGACCCGCGTACCGGCCTGGGCGCAGGCCAATCCGCGCTGGGTGACCCGGTTGTGACCGTACCGACCGTCGAGTTGGTGCCGATCCGGCCCGCGAGGATCTAGTGTTGCTTCCTGTGTTCGGACCCCAGGTTCCCACCGTGCCCGTGACCGAGATCGCCGACGACACCTACCTGCTGGACGTGCGGGAGGCCGACGAATGGGCGGCCGGCCACGCACCCACCGCCCACCACCTGCCGATGATGGAACTGCCCGCGCGGCTGGCCGAGGTGCCCACCGACCGCGACGTGGCAGTCATCTGCCGCTCCGGTGGCCGTTCCGCCCAGGTCGTCGCCTACCTGGTCAACAACGGCTGGGAGCAGGTGCGCAACGCCGACGGCGGGATGCGCCAGTGGGCAGCGGTCGGCCGTCCGGTGGTCGACGCGAACGGGCAGCCCGGCCAGGTCATCTGAGGCGGCCGGGATGGGCGGGCCTCTGGTCTTCGCGCACCGCGGCGCCTCGTACGACCTTCCGGAGCACACCCTCGCCGCGTACCTGCGCGCCCTCGACGAGGGTGCCGACGGGCTGGAGTGCGATGTCCGGCTGACCCGGGACGGGCATCTGGTCTGCGTACACGACCGACGACTGGACCGCACCAGCAACGGCCGCGGTCTGGTCAGCGCGCGTACCCTCGCCGAGCTGGACGCGCTGGACTTCGGGTCCTGGCATCCGGGCAGCGCGCCGAGCGGTGATCTGCCGCCGGACGAGTCGCACACCCGGCTGTTGACGCTGGCCCGGCTGCTCGACGCGGTGCTCGCCGCCGGTCGGCCGGTCCGGCTGCTGGTGGAGACGAAACACCCGTCCCGCTACGGCTCGACGGTGGAGCGGCGGCTGGTCGAGCTGCTGCGACAGTACGGGCTGGCCGACCCGGCGCCGGACGATCCGGTCCAGGTCACCGTCATGTCGTTCTCCCCGCTGGCGGTACGACGGGTCCACGAGCTGGCCCCCGCGCTGCCCACTGTGCTGCTGCTGGAGGTTCTCCCGCCCTGGCTGCGGCTGGGCCGGCTGCCGTTCGGCACCCGCATCGCCGGGCCGGGCATCGGCCTGGTCCGGGCCCGACCGCGCCTGCTGCCCGCGCTGCGCGCCTCCGGCAACCAGGTGTACGTCTGGACTGTCAACGAGCCGGCCGACCTGGAGCTGGTGCTGGCCGAGGAGGTCGACGGGATCATCACCGACCGGCCCGCGCACGTCCTGGCGCGACGGGACCGCTGAACGGGCCTCGACGCCGAGCTGGCCGTCCAGCGTGCCGACCGCCGGCAGCGGCTGCTGCACCTACGACTGGCCGACAACCGGGGGTGCCGAAAGCCGGACCGGCGGGGCACACTCGGCACATGCCGGAGCGAATCGATTTCCCCGCTCTCCTCGCCGGCCAGGCCGCCGTGATCGAGATGATCAATTCCGGGGACGCGGGTCTGCCGGTCCTCACCCAGCTCCTCCGGGTGGCCCAACCGACGCTCGGTGCGACCGGGATGGCGTTCGTCGAGTTCGGCCCGACCGGCGGCCGGGTGATCGCGGCCACCGGCGCGGCGGAGTGGGCGCTCGGCCGACCGCTCGCGGTGGACGACCCGGACACCGTCTGCCTGCTCTCCGGGCCACGGGTGAGCCAGGTCCGGGTGGCCGACCTCAACGGCAAGCTCGCCGCCGAGCTGGCCGGCAGCGGGTTGCGCCGGATGGTGGTGTCCCGGGCCGAGATCGGCGGTCACACAGTCGGTAGCCTGCACGCCCTCTACCCGGGCGACGACGAACCGGGCGCCGAGCAGCAGGGGGTGATCGCCTACCTCGCCTCGTGCATCGGGCACATGTACGGCGACCAGAGCGGATTGCCGGTGCACGGCGACGGGCCGGTGGTGGCGGCACTCGCCGACGGGCTGGCGGTGGTCGACCGGGACGGCCACGTCCGGCTGTGGAACCCGGCCGCCGCCCAGGTCACCGGCCGGACGGCGGAGCAGGCGTTGAACGGCCCACTGCCGTTCCCGTTGCCGCCCTCCGGTCAGGTCCGCGACCACCGGCTGCCGGACGGGCGCTGGCTGCGCATCACCTCCGGCGATCTGCCGGGCCCGGGTGCCCTGCGGGTGGTCACCTTCCGCGATATCACCGACCAGCAGCGCCGCGATCACGACCGGGAGCTGTTCGTCGCCGTGACCAGCCACGAGCTGCGCACGCCTGTCACCGTCATCAAGGGGTACGCGGACACCCTCACCGACCACTGGGAGTCGCTTACCGAGGTCGACAGGCGACAGGCCGCCCGGGTGATCGGGCAGCGGGCCAACGAGCTGGCCCGGCTTGTCGACCGGCTGCTCTCCTCGGCGGCCGAGGCGGGACCGGGGGACGACCCACCGACCCCCTTCGACCTCGGTGCGGCGCTGCGCGCCGCCATCGTGGACCTGCCGGCGGAGCTGCGGCACCGGCTGACGCTGCGTCTCCCGGCCGACCTGCCCAAGGCGCTCGGCCACCGGCCCAGCCTCGCCACCGTGCTTACCGAACTGGCCACCAACGCCGGCAAGTACTCACCGCCGGGCTCCCCCATCGAGATCACCGCCGGGGTGGACGGCCAGCTGGTCGCGTTCCGGGTCAGTGACCGGGGCATCGGCATCCGGCCGGAGCATGTGGAGCGGGCTTTCGACAGGTTCTGGCAGGGCGAGTCCGGCGACCGGCGCGGCTACCCGGGAGCGGGGCTCGGCCTCTATCTCGTCCGCCGGATCGTTGAACACCAGAATGGATGGGTATCCCTACGTCCAAGGACCGACGGCGGTACGGTCGCAGAGGTGCGGCTACCGCGCGGTTGACCGGCGGTGGCGCGACGTGGAGGCGACGGTGGCAGCGGCAGCGGCAGCGAGGGATCGGGCGTGGTGCGTGGTGGTTCCCCACCATCCCGCCGGCGCACGACTGGCGCGACACCGGCTCGCCGACGACCTGGCTGACGTCGTGACGCCTACGCTCCTCGCGGATCTGATCGCGGTGCTCGCCGAACTGGTGGGCAACTCGGTCCGGCACGCCCGGCCGCTGCCCGGCGGCGTGGTCCGGGTGGCGTGGCAACTGCGGTCCTCCGCCGAGGGCCCGCGGATCCAGTTGCGGGTGACCGACGGCGGTGCCAACACCAGCCCGCGGATCCGCACGACCAGCCCGGACGCGGCGGACGGGCGGGGTCTGCACATCGTGGCCGGCCTGGCGACCTGTTGGGGTGTCGAACGCGACGGCATGGGTCAGCGCGTCTGGGCGAATTTCGACCCGACCTCCCACCCCTCCCACCCCTCCCACCCCGGCCTGGTCCCCACCGGCTGACATCGTCGATCATGAAGTTATTGCCGCGACACGCCGGACGCGGTGACAACAACTTCATGATCGACAGACGATGGGGTGGGTGGGTCCGGCCTACGCGTCCTCCTTTGGGGCTCTAGGCTGTGACGCCGTGAGCAAGCGTCGAAAGAGCCAGCGAGCCGCCGCCGACACCGCGCCCCGGAAGGACAAGGTGCGCGACGTCTTCGTGCCGCGGCCGTTCGAGGGGCTGGCCGACGAGTCCGAGTGGATCGCCCTGCGCGAGCTGGTGCCCGCCGCGTCCGCGCCGCTGCGGCTGGCCCCCGCCCTCGTCGAGGAATTCGGGGACCGGTCGGTCACGCTGGCCACAGTGCTGCCGATGGCCGCACCGGCGATCAGCAAGGCGGACGGGCGCGTGCTCATCGGCCTGCAACGCCACCAGCAGTCCGGCGACGTCTCCCGCGACCTGGCCGAGGCGTTGCTCTGCGCGCTGCGGGCCGAGCCGGGCGGCCAGGTGTCCGTACCGCCGCTGCCCGGTCCCGGGCCGCGACTGCAGGACATCCTGGCGGACGGCCCGCTGGACATCACCATGCACGACGGGTTCGAGTTCTGGCTCGACCCCGGCGCGGCCGACGACCCGAGCGTCCAGGCGTCGCTGGAGCGGGCGAACGCCGCCATCTACCCGACCGTGCGGATGACCGCTGCGACGGCCGCGTACTGGTGCCGGGTCCCGGAGAAGGCGCACGTGCGCTGGGTGCTGCCGGACGACGAGGACGCCGCCCTGGACGCGCTGGCCCGCCTCGGCGCGGCCGGCACGCTGACGCTCGGCGAGCAGACCAAGTTCGCCGGGATGTTCCGCGCGCACGGCCGGCTGGTGCCGGTGTGGGACCTGCCGGAGGAGACTCCGGCCGCCGACTGGGAGGACCCGGTCGCGCAGTTCGCCAAGCGGTACGCGGAGGCGCTCGCCACCGCCGAGCCGCTGGACGCCGCCGGCCGGCGGGCCCGGCAGGGGTTGCTCGGCCGCCAGCTCACCCTGCGCTGACCCCGGCCGCGATCGTCACCCGGCGACGGGCAGCGGGTCGCGGACGATCGGGCAGGACATGCAGCGCGGGCCTCCCCGGCCGGAGCCCAGCTCCGAGCCGGCGATCGGGATGACCTCGATGCCGGCCCGCTCCAACTGCGCGTTCGTCTCGGTGTTGCGCTCGTAGCCGACGCAGAGCCGGGGCGCCAGGGCGAGGGTGTTGTTGCCGTCGTCCCACTGTTCGCGTTCCGCCGTGACCGGGTCCAGGCCGGTGTCGATGACCCGGAGCTGGTCCAGGTCCATCGCGTCGGCGGCGGCCCGCAGGAAGGGCGCTGGGCCGTCCACGCGCGGGTCCTCGCCGTCCGCCCCGGCGATCACTGTGTACGCCGAGAGCGTGCTGGCGATGTTGGGATACATGAGGACGGCGTCGGAGTCGACCATCGTGCAGACGGTGTCCAGGTGCATGGTGGCGCGCTTCTGGGCGATCGGCACCACCAGGATGGTGTGGGCCAGCCCGGCGGCGAAGACCTGCCGGCCGAGACGTTCCGCGCCGGCCGGGGTGGTCCGCTCGCCCACCCCGACCGCCAGTACGCCGGGTGCGAGCAGCAGGACGTCCCCGCCCTCCAGGTGCTCCAGGTTGGGGCGGTAGACGAACTCGGTGCCGGCGAAGCGCGGATGGTGGCGGTAGATGGCGTCGGTAAGGGTGGTCTCCCGGCGGCGGGCCGGCATGGCCAGGCTGGTGACGCCGACCCGGTCGCCGATCCAGAGTGACGAGTCCCTGGTGAACAGCAGGTTCGGCAGCGGGTCGATGACGAAGTCGTGGCGGTCCATCAGGGTGTAGACCAGGCCGCCCGGCCGTTCCGAGCTGATCCGCAGCTCCTCGTGGGCGAGCCCGGCGGTGAGCACGTCGGCGAGCGCGACCGGGTCCAGGTAGGCCAGGTGGTCGGCGACCCGGGCGCGGAGCGTGTCGCCGAGTCGACGGGACCGCAGCACCTCCTCGGTCAGCTCCGCGCGGGCGTCCTCGACGGCAAGCGTTTCGGCCAGCAGGGTGGCCAGGTAGAGCACCTCGACCCCTCGCTCGCGCAGCGCGGCGGCGAACGCGTCGTGCTCCTCCTGGGCGCGGCCGACCCAGGGGATCGCGTCGAACAGGAGTGAATCGTTGTTGCGAGGGGTGAGCCGGGCCAGTTCCGGGCCGGGCCGGTGCAGCAGCACGGTGCCGAGCCGACCGACTTCACTGTCGACGTAGTGGGTCACCCCCGCAGCGTAGGGCAGGGTTTGGCGGCATCCGAGAAAAGAACAGTGGATGAATATGGCATTCATCCACAGTCACTCCGGCGCTCCGGCTTGCCGAACACCGGGAGTGGCAACGTAGGGTAGTGAGGACATAACTTCGAGGGACCTTTTGCCGGAGGTCGACGACGATGACTGTCTTTCCCGCACGACGAGCCGCACCGACCGCGAGGGCACTGCCGCCCATCGCGGTGCCCCACCCCCGCGTCGAGGCGCCCGGGGCTCTCGAGCCGGTCCGTCCGACACCGCTCGAATGGGCCCGCCGCCGCCGTGCCGAGCGGGGTGCCCGTCGGCTGGAGGCTGCCGGAGCCCGGGCGCTCGGCCAGCTCGACCATCTCGGGCCGGCCTGGCACGTCATCGAGTGGCCCCGCACCGACGTCGCGGACGTCCTGCTCGATCGCACCCAGGACGACCGCGCCGGGTTCCTCGCCATCGGGCCGAGCGGCCTGTTCGCGGTGACCATCGCCGACCACGGCCGGGCCCGGGTGCTCGTCGCCGGGGACGTCGTGCAGATCAACGGCAAGCGGCCTCCGTACGTCACCGAGGCCCGGCGGGACGCCAGGCGGGCCAGCAAGGCCCTCTCCGACGCGGTGGGGCTGACCATCCCCGTCACGCCGGTGCTGACCTTCGTGGGGTCCGGCGTGATCAGCGTCTACGGGCTTCCGAAGGACTGTCTGATGGCCACTCACCGGGAACTGGATCGGCTCCTCGTTGCCGGTGGCAGCCGGATCAGCCCGGCCACGGCCGAGAAGCTGTCCCGGGTGGCACAGCACCCCAGCACCTGGCTGAACGGCACGTACCGTCCATCAGCCGACTACCGGTGGTACGACGAGGGCCGAACGGCCGCTGACAAGCCGGCCCAGCGCCGGTAACGTCACCGGCGACGCCACGCGGCCCCGGTCCCCCACCTACCCACCGGCTCCCGCGCCGTCACCGGCCGCCCCGGTTCGCGCTGTGCGGCCCGGTGACCTGGTGCGCTCGGTGATTCCGTCGGCGACCGGCTAGCGTGGACAGTCCGTCGGTGGACATAGGAGGCGCGGTGGCCCACGTCGAACTCTCGCTCTCGGAAGTGTTCGTGCCGTCGGCGCGGGCCTCGACAGAGCTGGAGTCCGACAACGTCGGCCAGTGGTCGTCGACAGTCGGTCGGGCCGACGAGCCCTGCCTGCTGATCGACGCCGACACCCGGGTGGTGGCCATCTCCACCGCCGGCTGCGAGCTGCTCTGCCTGGGCGAGCCGGCCGGCCTGATCGGGCGACCGCTCCTCGACGGCGGGCTGCGCCTGCTGGACTTCACCGCCAATCGGGGCGTGCTGACCGAGGCCGAGATCGACAAGATCCCGCCTCTGCTGGCGCTCTCCTCCGGTCGACTTGCCCGTGGGCTGCTGCGGGTGCAGGCCGCCTCCGCGGACAGCTCCGACGCGACCGTCGACGCGATCTCCACTCCGGTGCTCACCGACGGTGCCGTGGCCGGCTCGCTCACCTTCTTCTCCGAGGTCTGACCTGCGGCGCAATGTGTCGTTCGCCGCACGCGGCAATGACGGGGTGGGCCCGCGCCCACGCCGTAAGGTGCCCTCATGCTCGATATCGCTCTGCTCCCGGGGGAGTACGCCGTGTGCCGGTTGCGTGCCGACACCGCCCTACCGGACGCACTGTCGAGTGGGCTGGGCCGCGCTGACGTGGTCGCGGTCAGCTGGACCGTCGACGGGATCTCGGTGATCTGCCCGACCGACCGGGTGCCCGCCCAGGCCGTGGTGGAGACCACCTGGCGTTGCCTGCGCGTCGTCGGACTGACGGGCGTGGACGGCACGGGAACGCTGGCGGCGCTCGTCGACCCGCTCGCCGCGGCCCGGGTCAGCGCTGTCACGTTCTCCACCTTCGACACCGACTACGTGCTGGTGCCGACCGTCCGTTTGATCGAGGGCACAGCCGCCCTGGAGCGCGCCGGACACCGCGTCCTCGGCTGAGCTTCACCCCGCCGACCGCTCGCCCTACGATGGGCTCGGCCACCCCGGCCGCGACGACGTTTCCCATGTCCCGAGGATCGGCCCGTGCCGTTCACCAGACCCCGCCACCCGGGCCCCCCGCCCCGGGCGACAACCGCCATCCGACCCGTGGCGGTTCGTGCGCTGCCCGTGGTCGGGGCCCTGCTGGCGTTCCTCACCATCGGGGCGCTTACTGGTTGCGGCGCCCCTCCCGAGGTGCGCGACCCGGCCGCGGCGCCCAGCGGCGTGACCACCCCGACGGCATCCGGCCCGACAGGCGTACCGACGGGCACGCCGTCCAGTACGCCCAGCGGCCCACCGGTCGCCACTCCGTCGGCCACCCGGGACCCGGGTCTGGTCGCGACGGCCTGCCGGAACGGCCCGACCGGGGAGCGCGTGGTGCAGTTGCTGCGCGGCCGGGCTTCGGTGCTCCCGGACAACGTGCGGGTCCGCGTCCGCACCGGGCCGCTGTGCGCCGCCGACTGGCAGTACACGGTGCTGGAGGTGACCGGGCACGAGGAGCTTCAGGTCGTCACCCGGGGTCGGCCCGCCACCCCGCAACTGGTCACCGCCGGCACCGACGTGTGCACGATCGAGGTCCGGGCCACCGGGCCCGCCGGGATCCGTACGCTCGCCTGCGACGCTGCTCCGGCGGTCCAGCCGGGTGCGTAGTCTGGTCGACATGCCCGGAACACCACCTGCGCGCTTCGTCTACCTCGGCCCGGAGGGCACCTTCGCCGAGCAGGCCCTGCGCACCATTCCCGCCGCCGAGCACGGCACCCGGACGCCGGCCCGCAGTGTCGGGGAGGCTCTGGACAGCGTCCGGGCCGGGGACGCCGACGCGGCGCTGGTGCCGCTGGAGAACTCGATCGGCGGGGCGGTCGGCGTCACCCTCGACGAGATGGCCGAGGGCGAGCCGCTGGTGATCACCCGAGAGGTGATCCTGCCCGTCGACTTCGTGCTCGCGGCGCGCACGGGCACCGGACTGCCTGCGGTCCGCACGATCGCGGCGCATCCGCAGGCGTCCACCCAGTGCCGGGGCTGGCTGCGTGACCACGTTCCCGACGCGGTGGTTGTCGACGTGCTCTCCAACGGCGCGGCAGCCGCCGGCGCCGGGTCCGGTGAGTACGACGCGGCGATCTGCGCGCCGATCGGAGCGGCCCGACACCGACTCGCCCTGCTCGCCGACAAGATCGCCGACCACCCCGACGCGGTGACCCGTTTCGTCCTGGTCTCCCGCCCCGGGCCACCCCCACCATCGACAGGCGACGACCTCACCTCCCTGGCCGTCTACATCGCCCACGACCGGGTCGGCGCGTTGCTGTCGGTGCTTATGGAGCTGGCCGTGCGTGGCGTCAACCTGACCCGGATCGAGTCCCGTCCGACCGGCGAGGCGCTGGGCCGGTACGTCTTCTTCCTCGACTGCACAGGGCACGTGGCCGACGTACGCCTGGGCGAGGCGTTGCAGGGGCTGCGCCGGGTGTGCGCCGACGTCCGCTTCCTGGGGTCGTACCCCCGACACCGCTGGGTCGAGGCGGCCGGCGAGCGGCCTGTGCCCGCGCCGGCCGGCCTCTCCGACATCGACTACGCCGACGCGGCGGCCTGGCTGGCGCGGCTACGCACCGGCGAATTGAGCTGACCGGACGGGGCTCTCCCGGATCAGGGAGCGCCCCGCCCGGTGTGGTCAGCTCAGCAGACCGCCGAGCAGACCACCCTCCTGCTGCTGCTGACCGCTGCCCATGACCGGCGGCTCCTCGGACGGCTGCACCACCACGAAGCCCTGACCGGCGAAGCTCATCGTGAACGATTCACCGGTGCGCCGGCCCAGCAGCGTGCCGAGACCGAGCTGCTCGGCCCGGTGGTAGCCGGTCTGGAGGTTAGCCGACCAGCAGACGGCGGCCTGCGGGTCGACGTACGTCGGGGCGTCCACGTTGAGGACAACCGGGGTGCCCTTGGTCGTGATGGCGATCCGCCCGTAGCCGCTGAACACGCAGTTGAACAGGCCGGACGAGGAGGCCATCCCGGCGCCGCCGACCATCCTGATGTCGTACTGGAGGGTCGAGTCGAAGGCGAGCACGCTGGAACCGTTGATGGAGAGCGCGTCGCCCGGCTCCAGGTCGATGATGTGCACGTCCTTGGCCAGCTCGGCGAGGAAGACATCACCCTGGCCGGTGACCTTCATCAGCGGGACGCCCTCGCCGGTGAGCTTCTGCTTGAGGAACTTGCCGAGCCCACCCGAGCCCAGCGCCTGGAACTGCACGTTGCCCTGGTAGGCGACCATCGACCCGACCCGGGCCATCGCCTCGCCGTTGAGCTCGATCTTCAACATCTTGGAGTTCTGTAGCCGCATGCCGGCCTGCGCGGACTCCTTCTCCAGATTCTCCGCCGAGAACAGCTCGCTGCGCATGAAAGGTGCCTCCTGAAACGGTCGCGGTCGCTGCACCGACGGTAGGCGACCACGGCAACCAGCTGCCATCGGCCAAGCGGCGAGCCGCGGCCGGGCAGCGCGGTGAGCGGCCGGGCTCAGCCCCAGCCCAGCGCGTGCAGCCGTGCGTCGTCGATGCCGAAGTGGTGGGCGATCTCGTGCACCACTGTCACCGCGACCTCGTCGACGACGTCCTCGTCGCTGTCGCAGATCCGCAGGATCGGACGGCGGTAGATGAAGATCCGGTCCGGCAGCACGCCGGAGTAGTCCCAACCGCGACTGGTGAGCGCGTGCCCCTCGTAGAGGCCGAGCAGGTCGGGGTCGGTGTGCGGTGGGTCGTCCTCGACCAGGATCACCACGTTGCTCATCAGGCCGAGGAGTTCCTCGGGCACCTCGTCGAGGGCGTCAGCGACCAACTCCTCGAAGCGCTCGCGAGTCATGTCCACCGGCACGGCGTCCATTCTGCCCGACACCGGACCGATCGGCCGGCTCGTCGTGCTCGGGGACGCAGCCCGCTGTCCGCGCGTTCACGAAAGGGAGCGGCCACCCGGGAACGGGCGGAGGCTCCTTCCGTGAACGTGCGGCGTGCGGGTCGCTGGGTCAGGAAGCCAGACGAGCGGTGAGGGTGATCTCGGCGCCCGGCGAGAGCAGGCGGGAGATCGGGCAGTTGGCCTTGGCGGCCTCGGCGAGCTTCTGGAACTCGGCCTCGTCCACCCCCGGCACCTGGCCGACGGTCTCCAGGTCGATCCGGGTGACGCTCATCCCGGCGTCGGTCTTGTCCAGGTGGACCTTGGCGGTGGTCTCGACCGAGGTGGGCGTCGAGCCGGCGTCGGCGAGGGCCTTCGAGAACGCCATCGAGAAGCAGCCGGCGTGCGCGGCGGCGATCAGCTCCTCGGGGTTGGTGCCCTCACCCTCCTCGAAGCGCGACTTGAAGGAGTAGTTGCCGGACAGGCCACCCTTACCGGTGCGGACGGTGCCGGACCCCTCGGTGAGATTGCCCTGCCATTGTGCGGAAGCGGTACGGATAGGCATGAGGAGAACGCTAGCGGAAAGGCGACTTCCGAGCGACCGACCGGCACCGACGCCTGCCGTGCGATTCCCGTCACCCCGGCGGAGGCGCGACGCGGCGGCTTCGGCGGCGACACCAGCGCGACGCTCTGTGCCATGATTCGACGCAGGCCCGTGACCGGCGGAAGGATGGCCGATGTCCGAGGAGCTGCCCATTCCACGGCAGGGCGACCCGTCCGACGGGCCGGCCGTGATCGAGTGGGGTGCCGACGAGCCCGCCACCGGACGCCGCCGCCTCGGCTGGTCCCTGGCCGGCATCACCCGGGATCCCCGGCTGCCCGTGCTGGTCGCCGGTCTCGGTGCGGTGGCGGGGATGGCCTCGCTGCTCGGCGAGTGGCTGGTGATGACCCTGCCGAACGGTGGCCCGGGGGGCTCCACCTCGACCGACGTGCCGGCCGGCGTGTCCGAGATCGGCGGCTTCGGTATCGGCTGGCTGGTCGGTCTGCTCGGCCTGGTCTGCATCGTGGCGCTGGCGCTGCGGGGCACGGCTGCCGTCCGGCCGAACGCCCGACTGGTGGGGTTCACCCTGAGCGGGGCACTGCTGGCCCTGCTGGTGGCGGCGACGACGACGCTCGACGACGCCGGTCAGCGCAACTACTTCTACGGGTCGGAGGACCGCCTCCAGGTCGAGTACGGTCGCGGCCTGGTGATGGCGTTCGTGGCCTGCGTGCTGTTCGCCGCGGCCCTGCGGCTGTCGTCGAACGCGCCGGCGGAGGACGACAGTTCCGAGGCCGCGGCGAGTCAGGGCTGGCGCCGCCGGCACGCCAAGCCCGTCGAGCAGGAGGGCGGCCCCTCCGCGCCGGCCGACCTGACCGTGACGGCGGCGGCCCCCTTCGCCCGCCCCGAACACCCCGCCTGAGCCCCGGGCGCTGACCCCGCGAGTTGGTGTCCGGTTCGGCTGGAAGCCATGGTTGAGGGCTGTTTCCCGAGGTACGGTTGCTGCCCGCCGTCACGCCGGGACCGCACGGCTGGGTGCGACGGCGGCGGGCGAAGGAGGAACCATGACCCGCCCGGGCCTACCCAAGCTGATCGCGACCGACCTCGACGGGACGCTCGTCCGCAGCGATGACACCGTCTCCGCGTACACCCATGGGGTGCTCGACCGGGTGCGCGCCGCCGGGATTCCGGTGGTCGGCGCGACCGGACGCGGCCCCCGACTGACCGAGCTGACCCGCAACGACATCCGGGCCGCCGACTTCCTGGTGATGGCGGGCGGCGGGCGCGTGGTCGACCAGAGCGACCCGAGTGGCCCGGTGGTGCTCCGCGACGAGCGGCTGCCCGCCGAGGTGCTGGCCCGGCTGCTCGCCGACCTGGAGGCCGAGGTCGGCCCGCTGACGGTGATGGTCGAGGCGTCCGACGAGCACGACGCCCCGCTCTGGGGTGACTACCACGAGAGCTGGCCCTACCAGGACCGGTTCGAGGCGCGCAGCCGCGCCGAGTGCCTCTCCTGCGACGTGATCAAGGCGTTCGCCCGCACGGCCGACCACCACGTCGACGAACTGCTGGCGGTGGCCCGCCGGATCGTTCCGCCGCAGGTCGCCACGCTCACCCAGGCCGGGCTCGGCTTCATCGAGATCTCCCCGCCGGGCGTGGACAAGGCGACCGGGCTGACGGTGGTGGCGCAGAGCCTGGGTGTCGACCCCGCCGACGTTCTGGTCTTCGGCGACATGCCCAACGACCTGCCGATGTTCGAGTGGGCCGGCTGGTCCCGGGTCGCGGTGGCCAACGCGCACCCCGCGCTGCGGGCCGCCGCCGACGAGGTGACCCTGCGCAACGACGACGACGGGGTGGCGGTGTACCTGGACCGGCTACTGTCCCGGTAATGGGAGACACCCCCGCGCTTGTCGCCACCGACATCGACGGCACGCTGATCCGCGACGACCGCACGCTCAGCCCGCGCACGGCCGACGTGCTCGCGCGGATAACCGCGCGCGGCACGCCTGTCGTCCTGGTCACCGGCCGTCCGGTCCGCTGGCTGAAGATGGTGTACGACCAGCTGGCCGAGCCGCTGCCGGCGGTCTGCGCGAACGGAGCCGTCGTCTACGACCCGGTGCGGGACGAGGTGCTGCGGGCCGACCCGCTCGCGCCGCAGCACCTGGCCGAGGTGGCCCGCAGGCTCCGCGCCGAGGTGCCCGACATCAGCTTCGCGGTGGAGGTCCTGGACAGCCGGGAGATGCGGCACGAGGTGCACTACCCGCTGCGGTGGGACGCCGACCACGATCGGATCCGCCCGGTCGAGACGCCGGAGGAGCTGCTGTCGGTTCCGGCGGTGAAGCTGCTCGCCCGGGCCGGCGAGCAGGACCCGGACACGTTCGTCGAGCTGATCGGCGCGGCGGTGGCGGGGTTGGCCGAGGCCACGCACTCGTCGTACTCGGGTCTGGTGGAGATCTCCGCGGCCGGGGTGACCAAGGCGGCCGGGCTCGACTGGTACTGCGATCGGCTCGGCGTGGCCGCCGCGGACGTGCTGGCCTTCGGTGACATGCCAAACGACGTGCCGATGCTGAGTTGGGCCGGGCGCGGCGTGGCGGTGGCCAACGCGCACCCCGCCGTCCTCGCGGTCGCCGACGAGGTGACCGGGGCTAACTCCGAGGACGGCGTGGCGGCGTACCTGGAGAAGATCTTCGGAGCGGACTGACCGACCAGGTCAGAGGTACTGGCCGGTGTTGTGGCCCTCGCCACCGCCCGGCTGGCCGACGCCCGGCATTCCGGGCACGACCCCGCCGGGGCCGCTGGGCAGCGCCTGCCGGCCGCCGCGCATCTGCTCCAGCTGGACCCGCGCGGCCATCTGCTGGGCGACCAGGGCCGCCTGGATGCCGTGGAACAGGCCCTCCAGCCAGCCGACGAGCTGGGCGTGCGCGATCCGCAGCTCGCCCTCGCTCGGGGCCTTGTCCTCCGTGAAGGGCAGCGAGATGCGCTCCAGCTCGTCGCGCAGCTCGGGGGCGAGGCCCTCCTTGAGCTCGACGATCGAGCGCTCGTGGATCTCCCGCATCCGGTTGCGGCTGGCGTCGTCCAGCGGGGCGGCCTTGACCTCCTCCAGCAACTGCTTGATCATGCTGCCGATCCGCATCACCTTGGCCGGCTGCTCGACCAGGCGGGTCGGGTCCTCACCCTGCCCCTCATCGGTCTGCATGGTGCCAATCGGCCGGCCGTCCGGACCGACCACCACCACGGTGCCGGAGTGGCCGGAGTCGTCGGGGCCGGGCTGGTCGTTCTGCTCAGCGGAGCGCGCTTCGGTCATGGGGTCCATCTTTACCCAGTCGGCCCGACCCATGCCGCCCGGGACCGACTCCCTGGGCCGAACCACCCGGGCGGGGCGCGCTACCGTCGCGCCATGCCTGCCGATCCCCGCTCCGTACTGACCCGGCCCGCGCCGGAGCCGGACGTGACGGTGGCCTACGGCGACCACCCGGACCAGGTTGCCGACCTGCGTCGCCCGAGCGGTGCCGGCCCGGCCCGGCCGCTTGTCGTCGTGGTGCACGGTGGTTTCTGGCGGGCGGAGTACGACCGCCGGCACGCCGGGCCGCTTGCCGCCGCGCTCGCGGCCGACGGCTACCCGGTGGCGCAGCTGGAGTACCGGCGTACCGGGCAGCCGGGCGGTGGCTGGCCAGGCACGTTCACCGATGCGCTGGCCGGGATCGCGGCACTGCCGGAGCTGGCCGCCGAGGCGCTGCCCGGCCGGGTGAGCCGGACCGCGCCGATCCTCATCGGTCACTCCGCCGGCGGCCACCTGGCGTTGTACGCGGCGGCCACCGCGCCGTCGACGGTGGGTGGGGTGCTGGCCCTGGCCCCGGTGGCCGATCTTGCCGAGGCCTACCGGCTGGATCTGGACTCCGGTGCGGTGGCCGCGCTGCTCGGCGGCGGCCCGGCAGACTTCCCGGACCGGTACGCGGCAACCGATCCACGATCATTGGTACCGGTACGGACACGCACAGTAGTCGTGCACGGTTCGGAGGATCAACAGGTGCCGGTGGCGATGAGCCGGGACTTCGTCGCGGCAGCTCGTGCCGCGGGATCCGATATCGCCCTTGTTGAGCTGCCCGGATGTGAGCATTTCGGGCTGATCGACCCGGAGTCTTCGGCGTGGCCCCGGGTGCTCGATGTGTTGCGGTCCTTGCACGATGATCACTAGCCATTGACGCAGCGTCGCGGAGCAGGTAGAACGCCGGAGGGGCGTGTTCTGCCCTGCAACGCTCCTGGAAGGAACTCGGTGTCGCAGATGAATCGCAGGCGGGCGCTCCAACTGATGGCCGCGCTCGGTACGACCGGGTTCGCCGCCGCGTGCGGCTCCGACACCGAGGACAAGCCGACCGCTCCCAGGAGCTCGATCAAGATCGGTCTGATCGCGCCGAAGGCCGGCGGCTTCAAGTCCATCGGTGACGACATCACCAACGGGTTCCAGCTCTTCCTCGACCTGCACGACCAGCAACTGGGCGGGCATCCCGTCGAGCTGCTGACCGCCGACGAGGGCGACACCGCCAAGACCGGCAAGGCCGCCGTCGACCAGCTGCTCAAGCAGAACGTGCTGGCGCTGACAGGCGTGGTCAACTCGTCGGTGATGGTCGGCATCCGCGACACCGTGGAGGAGGCCCGGGTCCCGCTCATCGGCTCGAACGCCTCGCCGAGCAGCCTGCAGAGCGTCGTCTACATCTGGCGTACGTCGTACGTGCTGGACGAGGCCGGTCGGGCACTGGGCCGGTACCTGCGCGACCAGCTACCGGAGAACGGCCGGATCGCGATCATCGTCCCGGAGAACGTGGGCAGCCCGGACGTCGTGCGGGGCTTCAAGCAGGAGTTCAAGGTCGGCGACTCGCGCATCGCCGACCCGGTGACCACCACCAGCCCGACGCCGAACCCGGGCAAGGCCACCTACCAGGCGGACATCGAGAAGGCGCTGCGCAAGAACCCGACAGCCGTCTTCTGCTTCTTCGCGGGCGCGGCCGCCGTGGAGTTCATCAAGCAACTGCGCAACCAGTTCGACGGGCCCATCTACGCGCCGGGCTTCCTCACCGAGGGCACCGTGCTGGAGAGCCTGGACCGGGACGCGCTGGGCATCCAGACCGCGCTCAACTACTCGGCCGACCTCAACAACACGTCGAACCGCGTCTTCGCCTCCGCCTACCGCAAGAAGCACCAGACCACTCCGACGACGTACGCGATGGCGTCGTACGACGCGGCCCAGGTCCTCGACCAGGCGATCCAGCTGACCGGTGGTGCGCCCACCGCGCAGCAGGTCAACCTGGCGCTCGGCCGGATCGGTCAGATCGACAGCCCGCGCGGCATCTGGCAGTTCAACCAGCCCCGTACGCCCCAGCAGAAGTGGTACCTGCGGGAGGTCCAGCGCGACGGTCAGGCCATGTCGAATGTGCTGATCAACGAGCTGGCCACGCTCGGCTGAACCGCCGACCAGAAGCAGCAGCAGGGGCCGGCCTCCGACGGGAGGCCGGCCCCTGCCGTACGCGGCAGTGTTCGGGTCAGTGCCGCAGTTCGGCGATGCAGCACTTCACGCTGCCGCCGCCCTTCTTCAGCTCGGCCAGCTCGACAGGCACCGGGGTGTAGCCGGCGGCCTTGAGCTTGCCGGCCAGCCGGGTGGCCTCGCTGTTGAGCACCACGTTCGCGCCGTCGCTTACCAGGTTCAGCCCGAAAGCCATGGCGTCCTCGTCGTCGGCGATCACCGCGTCCGGGAAGAGCTGGGTGAGCACCCGCTGGCTGGCCGCCGAGAACGCGCCCGGGAAGTAGACGACGTTCGCGTCGTCGAGCGCGGCGAGCGCCACGTCCAGGTGGTAGAAGCGGGGGTCGATCAGCCGCAGCGACACCACCGGCCGGCCCAGCACCTCCTGCGCCTCGCCGTGCGCCGCGATCTCGGTACGGAAGCCGTGCCCGGCCAGGATGAGCCCGCCGTGCGCCTCCGGCACGTACGCGAAGTCACCCTCGCCCTCGTTGGTCTCGCTCGGCGCGACGAACCGCCAGCCCTGCTCCGCGTAGAAAGCGTGGTGCGCGGCGGCCTCACCGGCCCGCTGCTCGTGCTTGAACCGTGCTCCGTAGACGCTGCCGTCGACCACGAAGGCGCCGTTGGCGGCGTACACCATGTCGGGCAGTCCGGGCTCCGGCGTGAGCAGGTGCACCTCGTGGCCGAGGCCGACGAGCGTCTCGCGCAGGCGGTCCCACTGCTTGACGGCCAGTTCCCGGTCCACCGGGGTGGTCACGTCCATCCACGGATTGATCGCGTACTCGACCGCGAAGTGCTCGGGCGAGCACATGAGATATGTCCGCTTTCGCGAGACTCGCTGCTGGTTCACGGTCACCAAGAGTAGGTACCGTTGAACTTTGGTAACAGCCACAACCATTGCTTCCCAGAGGCGGAACGTTGCAGATAGACGCCGTTGACCAGCGGATCATTGCGTTGCTCGTCGCCGACGCCCGCGCGTCGTACGCCGACATCGGCACCCGGGTGTCACTCTCCGCCCCGGCGGTCAAGCGCCGGGTGGACCGACTACGCGCCACCGGCGTGATCAGGGGATTCACCGCCGTCGTGGACCCGGCCGCCGTCGGCTGGACCACCGAGGCGTTCGTCGAGCTGTTCTGCGCCGGCCGGACCACCCCGGCGCAGATCGGCGTGGCCGCCCGCCGGCACCCTGAGGTGGTCGGCGCGTACACCGTCTCCGGCGAGGCGGACGCGCTCGTGCACCTGCGGGCCGCCGACATCGCCCACCTTGAGGCGGCGCTGGAACGGCTGCGCGCCGAGTCGTTCGTGACGTCCACCCGCAGCACCATCGTGCTGTCCCGGCTGGTCGAGTCCCCCGGCGTCGGGCCGTCCACACGGGCTTGACCTCAAGCGCGGTTCAGGTGTTGGACTCGTGACGGCCTGGCACGACACGAGGGGGACTTCATGCGGGCGATCTGGTTACGTGAATTCGGCGGCCCCGAGGCGCTGGTGCCCGGCCCGGCGCCAGACCCGGCGCCCGGCCCCGGCCAGGTGCTCATCGACGTCGCCCACGCCAACATCACCTTCGTCGAGACGCAGCAGCGCTCGGGACGCCCCGGACCGTTCCGGGTCACCCCACCGCTGATCCCCGGCAACGGCGTCGGCGGGGCGATCACCGCCGTCGGGCCGGACGTCGACCCGGCCCGGATCGGGCAACGGGTGGTGAGCGCCACCGGCGGCTCCGGCGGGTACGCCGAACGGGCCGCTGTGGACGCGGCCGCGCCGATCGAGGTGCCGGCCGGGCTGGCCCTGGACGTGGCCGTGGCGCTGCTGGCCGACGGGCGTACCGCCGCGATGCTCGTCGACGCGGTAGGCGTCCGCCCCGGTGACCGCGTGCTCGTCGAGGCCGCCGCGGGCGGCGTGGGCAGCCTGCTCGTCCAACTCGCGGCGCGGGCTGGCGCACTGGTGATCGGCGCGGCCGGCGGGCCACGCAAGGTGGACCTGCTGCCCGACCTGGGCGCCGAGGTGGCTGTCGACTACCTGCTGCCCGGCTGGGCCGACCGGATCCGGGACACGCTCGGTGGCGTCGACGTCGTCCTCGACGGCGTCGGCGGGTCGATCGCCCGGACGGCTTTCGAGCTGCTCGAACCGGGCGGGCGCATGGTCAGCTTCGGATTGGCCAGCGGCGAGTGGTCCCCGGTGCCGCCGGAGGCAGCCGCCGCACGCGAGGTCACGCTGATCCGGCCGGACGTGCCGCCCGAGCGGCTGCGGGCGTACACCATCCAGGCGCTGGCGGACGCGGCGGCCGGCCAGCTCCGGCCGCTGATCGGCCAGCGCTTCCCGCTGGAACGCGCCGCCGACGCGCACGCCGCCATCGAGGCGCGCGCGACGGTCGGCAAGACCCTGCTGGACGTGGTCTAGAGCCCTACAGGTACATGCCGGTGCGGGGCTCCGACTCGTCGCGCCGGACCGGCTTGTCACCCTCACCGAAGAACCGCTTGCCACCGAACTCGCCGTGCAGGCGGTCGTCCAGCTCGTCGGCGAGGCCGGTCATCACCTGCACCGCAAGCATGAGGTGGGTGGCCTGGAAGTTGCGGCCGAAGACCGGGATGGAGGCCCAGACCGTGTCGTCCGCGCAGTAGAGGCGACCGATCGGCATCCGGTTGGTCAACTCCGACAGCTTGACGTAGAGCCGTTCGGTCGGCTCCACCTCGGTGAGCACCGGGGAGAAGACGTCCACCAGGGGCGGATTGTCCCGCACCCGCACGAAGACCATCGCCGAACCGGCCCGGATGGTGATGTCACCGTCCGAGTCGATCTGCAGGCGCTCGGCGTCGGACTTCAGCATCGTGGACACCACAGTGCGGACGCGGTCCGCCAGATCGAGCACGTCGTCCCGCTCGGTCTGCGCCGCGGCCGCCTCGGCCAGCGCCTCCTCCAGGTCACCCTCGACGTCGGAGTCCGGCCCGAACTCGCTGCGCGCGGTGCCCAGCGGCTCCACCGTCAACGGCTCACCCTCGGCGTCGTTGACCACGTACACGAGGAAGGCCGGGTGCGGGGCGCCGTACACGTCGCGCAAGGTGCGGGACAGCAGCGGGGCGATCCGGGCTGCCTCCGCCGTCGTACCGTCCAGCCCGAACGAGCCGCCGGAGCCGGCCACCACACCGGGCGGTGACCAGCCCAGCGCCACCATGTCCGCCACCGCGGCACGGTCCAGCCGGTAGCCCTGCGGCAGGGCGGCGTTGCCGACGGCCCGAGCGGAGAGCCCGCCGTCGTCGGTCACGTCGACGCTTATCGAGTAGACGGCATCACCCGTACCGGAGGCGGTGGGATCGAGGGTCAGTTCGAGGTGCGCGCCGGCGGGCAGCTCCCGCAGCCGCAGGGCGAGCATCCGGGCGAACTCCCGCCATGCCTCCGTCACCTTGGCGCGCAGGTCGGTGGTGCTTGGCTCGTCGAGCAGGATCGACTCCGCCGGCTCGGATGTGCCGTCGGGCTCACCGTCCGGCGCCGAGGGGTGGTCAGCCGTCATGATCGCCTCCGTCCGTCACGATCACCCTACCCACGCCGTCCGGGCGTCGAATCAGCCCGGACCGGCATCGGACACCGGCCGCCGGCGGCCGTCCGTCCACTCGCCGTTCCGACGGCCTCGTCGCGGGGCTAGCTGCCGGGCCGGTCAGGTGGTGGGATCGGCGGGTCAGGTGGTGGGATCGTCGGACGGGGCGGTGGGATCGTCGGGGTCGGCGCCCAGCCGGACCGGCCAGTCGGCCGCGAGGGCGCTGAGCCGGGCCGCAGCGTCCGCCGGATCGGCACCCCTGCCGACTGCCAACCCGAGCAGGTACGCGGTGACCGGCGCCCCGGGCCGCAGCACCTGGTGGGCGACATCGCGGGCCAGGTCCAGCACCGCCGACACCGGCACCTCGGTCGGGTCCAGACCCACCTCGGCACAGGCTGCCGTGACCCAGTCGTCCAGCACCGTCATCGCACCCACTCCTCAGCCCGGCGTACGTCCTCGTGAGTGTCGCAGTCGAACCACGGCGGCGGACCGTCACCGGCCCACGGCACCTCGCGGACGGCGAGACCGGCCAACAGTCCCCGTACCGGAGCGCCGGCCAGGCTGCCGCCCCGCTCGGTGGCGAGCCGGGCCAGCCCGGCCCGCAGCGCGGCGACCCGCCACACTCCGCACAGCGACTGCCGCCGGCCGTCCGCGTCGACGAAGCACACCCCGTCGCCGGCCGGATTGAGGTGGGTGAGCAGGTCGCCGATCGCGGCGCGGGTGAGCAGTGGAAGGTCGGCGGCGAGCAACGCGACAAGCGTCGTGTCGGGGTCGAGCAGTGCCAGCCCGGCCGCCGTCGCGGCGACCGGCCCGCCGCCGGGAGGATCCTCGCGGGTGACCCGTACGCCGTCCGGAACGTCGTCACCCGGCCCGACCAGCACACGTGGCGCGGCATCGCCCACGGCGGCCAGCACCCGGTCACGCATCGACAGGCCACCGACCGGAAGCGCGGGCTTGTCCACCCCGCCCATCCGTCGGGCGGCTCCACCCGCGAGCACCACGGCGGCGTACGTCCCCACCCGGTCACGGTAGCCGTAGCGACGGCCGTACGGCGCGCGCTGGCGGGTGCCTGGTGACCGGCGGCCGTGCGGGTTGGCCGGGGTGGGGTGCAGGATGGCGGGATGGGACGGGCGACTGACCGACGGGGCGTACTGCGGATCGACCTGGACGCGACGGCCGACGGGCGCGCAGCCGTCCGACGGCCGGACACCCTGGCGGTGGAGGAGCCGCTGGAGGTCCGGGTCGGCGCGGCCGGCCCCGGCCGCCGGAAGCCCTTGGCTGTCACCATGCGCACCCCCGGTGACGATCTGGACCTGGCGATCGGATTCCTGCTGACCGAGGGGCTGATCCGGTCGACAGACGATGTGCTGACCGCCCAGCTCTGCGCCGGCGCGGAGACTCCGAACACGTACAACGTGGTGGACGTGGTGCTCGCCCCCGGCGTGCCGGAACCGACCACCGACCCGTCCCGGAACTTCTACACCACCAGTTCCTGCGGTGTGTGCGGCAAGGCGAGCATCGACGCGATCCGGACGCGGTCGCTGTTCGACGTCACGGCTGACCCGCTCACCGTGCCGGCCGCCCTCCTCGCCGAACTGCCCGACCGGTTGCGCGCCGCCCAGCGCGCCTTCGACCGCACCGGCGGGTTGCACGCGGCGGGCCTGTTCAGCCCGGCCGGTGAACTGGTGGTGCTACGGGAGGACGTGGGCAGGCACAACGCCGTGGACAAGGTGATCGGCTGGGCGGTGCGAGAGCGCCGGCTGCCGCTGGCCGGGCACGTGCTGCTGGTGTCCGGCCGGGCCAGCTTCGAGCTGACCCAGAAGGCGTGGATGGCCGGTCTGCCGCTGCTGGCCGCGGTGTCCGCGCCGAGCACCCTGGCCGTCGAGCTGGCCGAGGAGGCGGGCATGACTCTTGTCGGCTTCCTGCGCGGCCGAACCATGAACGTCTACGCCGGCCCGCAGAGGATCACTGTCGACCAGCCGGCCTGACAAGCTGTCGCAGGTCTGGGGTCTCGCGGGTCGACGGACTGGACGATTGAAGTTTGATCGACTCGGGTTCGCTGATATCGGGGTATCCCGGTAGCGGGGATGCCCCAAGTTCCATGAAAGCGGTATCACCGAGCGTCCGGGCGGGCCGGTCAGCGGCGGCCACGTCGCCTCCGCTTGCGGGAGCGGACCACGCCGGGCATCCCGACCGACGGCCAGCCGTCCAGCTCGGACGGCGGTACACCGCGCCGGAGCAGGTCGTCCAGGAGCAGGGCCAGCGAGTAGTCGGGGTGCAGGCCCAGCGTGCGCTCCAGCGCGACCGCCGCCAGCGCCCCCTGCCCCGCTCGCCAGGCCGCGAACGCCAACAACGCGCCCGGAGCGGCGGTCAGCTCCGGCTCGGCCCGGCGCAGCACGTCGGTCCAGAGGGCGATGTCCCGGTCACGACCGTCGGTGCGCTCCCAGGCATGGTCCCGCACCGGCAGGTGACCCAGCAGCAGGCTCAACCAGGCCACCTCGTCGTCGTCGAGCCGCTCACCGCGCCGCTGCCTGCGTTGCGCCTCGCGGACCGCCGCGACACCGGCGGAGCGCAGTGCCCGCCCGCCGAGCAGGTCGCTCGCGGGCGCCTGCTCGAGCAGCTCGACAAGTCGCCGTTCGGCACGCACGGTGGCCGCGTGCAGCGCATCGCGGGCCGGGCCGTCCACCGGCGACACCTGCGCCGCGAGGGCCGCCCGGTCGGGCAGCGCGACCTGACCGGCGAACACGGCCGACGCGGTCACCGGATTGGCCGTCGGGTCGTAGTGCCGGCCCTCGGGTGGGCAGCAGTCCGCCTCGGTGCACAGGTAGGACCACCACCGGCCGTCGGTCACCCGCAGCGCGTCGAGCACCTCCAGGCCGACGCCGGTCAGGGCCGCCCGCACCGCGTCCACGCTCGGAGTGACCCGGTCGGGCGGCCCGTAACCCACGACGGTGGCGGCCTCCGCGCCCTGTCGATGGATCACCCCGGCCAGGTGCCGGGCGCGGTCGAGCGGGTCCGTCGCAGGATCGGGCAGGTCGGCGCGGGCGGCGAAGATGATCTGCCGGCCGCGCAGGGCCACCGCGACCACGCTGTCGGCGGGATGGAAGCCGAGCAGGTACGGCACGGCGGCGAGCAGGTCGGCGGGTGAGCGGACGGAGAGCTTCACACGTTCGGTCGAGGTCATGCCGGCAGCCTGCGGCGGGCCCACCCGGCCGCGCCGCCCCTGTGGATGACACGCGGCTTATCCACAATTACAGAGCGTATTCATGCAGGTGGACGCGTTTCGATGTGCCCACACGACACCGCGGTGTCGTCGGCAGCGGCTACCGTGCGCTGATGGACCTGGCGTACCTGCGCGCGCACCCGGCACACCTGCCGACGTTCCGCACCCATCAGCGACTCCGCGAGACGCCGGTCGCCGGGGGAAACATCTGCGCCGCCGCCCGGCTCACCCTGGACGACGGTCACTCGGTCTTCGCCAAGTCCTGGCCGGAGCGGGCCGACCGGCCGGTGCCCGAGGGCTTCTTCGCCGCCGAGGCCGCCGGGCTGCGCTGGCTACGGGAGGCCGACGCGATAGGCGTACCCGAGGTGATCGTGGCGTTGCCAGACCTCTTGGCGCTCGACTGGGTCGAGCCCGGCGAGCCGACGCCGGAGGCGGCCGAACGCTTCGGTCGGGAGCTCGCCGGCCTGCACCGGGCCGGCGCGCCGACCTTCGGTGCGGCCTGGGCCGGCTTCATCGGCGCGATCGAGCAGGACAACACCCCCGACGACGGTCCCTGGTCGACGTGGTTCGGCCGGCGCCGACTCGCCCCCTACCTGCGGCTGTCGGTCGACGGCGGCGCCCTCGGCAGCGCCGATGCCGAGCTTGTCGAGCAGGTGATCGACCGGGTCGGCGAGTTCGGCGGAGACGAGCCACCGGCGCGGATCCACGGCGACCTGTGGCCGGGCAACGTGCTGTGGGGCGTCGACGAGCGGGCCTGGCTGGTCGACCCGGCGGCGCACGGCGGGCACCGCGAGACCGACCTCGCCCAACTGGCGCTGTTCGGCGGTGTCACGCACCTGGATCGGGTGCTGGCCGCCTACCGGGAGAGTTGGCCGTTGGCCGACGGTTGGCGCGCTCGGGTGCCGCTGCACCAGCTGCATCTGCTGCTCGTGCACACCGCGCTGTTCGGTGCGGGCTACCGCGATGCGGTCGTCGAACTCGCCCGAGCCGCCCTGGGCAGCGTCGAGCGCGCTACGGTCGACCGGTGAGTGTCGCCCCGCAGACCGACGGTGTCCTTGTCGACAGGTACGGCCGTGTCGCGCGGGACCTGCGCGTGTCCCTCACCGACAAGTGCAATCTGCGCTGCACGTACTGCATGCCGGCCGAGGGCCTGCCCTGGTTGGCCGGTCCGGAGCTGCTCACCGACGAGGAGATCGTCCGGCTGGTCCGGGTGGCCGTCGACCGGCTCGGCGTGACCGAGGTGCGGTTCACCGGCGGGGAGCCGCTGATCCGGCCCGGGTTGCTGGGCATCGTGACAGCGGTCGCCGCGCTCGACCCCCGCCCACGGATCTCGCTCACCACGAACGGCATCGGTCTGGACCGGCTGGCGCCCGCGCTGCGCACTGCCGGCCTGGACCGGGTGAACGTCTCGCTGGACACGCTTGACCCGGCCCGGTTCACCCAGCTCACCCGCCGTCCCCGCCTCGACGCGGTGCTGGCGGGGCTCGCCGGTGCGGCCGCCGCCGGGCTCGACCCCGTGAAGATCAATTCGGTGTTGATGCGTGGCGTCAACGAGGACGAAGCGCCCGCGCTGCTCCGCTTCGCGCTCGACCACGGCTACCAGCTGCGGATCATCGAGCAGATGCCGCTGGACGCGCAGCACGGCTGGGACCGGAGCACGATGGTCACCGCCGAGGAGATCCTGGCCTCCCTGCGTACCCAATTCGATCTCAGTCCTGACCCGACCGAGCGCGGCGCGGCACCCGCCGAGACCTGGTTGGTCGACGGCGGCCCGGCCCGGGTCGGCGTGATCGCCAGCGTGACCCGGCCCTTCTGCGGCGACTGTGACCGCACCCGGCTGACCGCCGACGGCCAGATCCGCGCCTGCCTGTTCGCCACCGAGGAGTCCGACCTGCGGGCGGCGCTGCGCGGCGGCGCGACCGACGACGAGGTGGCGCAGCGGTGGCGTACCGCGATGTGGGGCAAGCGCGCCGGGCACGGCATCGACGATCCCACCTTCCTCCAGCCGACCCGTCCGATGTCCGCGATCGGAGGTTGACCCGTGGAGCCGAGACCGCTTACCGTCCGCTACTTCGCCGGTGCGCGCGCCGCCGCCGGCCGCGCCGAGGAGGTCACAGCCGCCGGCCGGTCACTCGACGACCTCACCACCGAGTTGGCCCAGCGGCACGGCGACCGGCTCGCCGCCGTCCTGCGGGTGGCCAGTTACCTCGTGGACGGCGTCGCCTGTCATGATCGTCGGGCACCCCTGCCGGGCGGGGCCACGATCGATGTCCTGCCCCCGTTCGCGGGCGGCTGAGGGGGGCGCACACATGCTGGCGGTTCTGGGGTTCATGGGCGTCCTGGCGCTGGTCACCGGTCTCATCCACCTCTACCTGTGGAAGCGCCTCATCCGGGACACCACCACGCCGGGTCGCTGGCGACGGGCCGGCGGGATCGCCGCCCTGGTGCTGGCGGTCCTCGTGCCGGCCACCCTCGTCGGCACGCAGGCCGGCCTCTACTGGCTGGCCTGGCCCGGTTACCTGTGGCTTGCGGTGATGTTCTACCTGCTGGTCACGCTCGTCGTGCTGGAAGTGCCGATGCTCGTTGCCCGGCTCGTGCTGCGCCGCCGGGTGACCGCCGCCGAGCCGACCACCGCCGCGCCCGAGCCGGTGCTGGTCGGCGCCGCCGGGCCCGCCGATCCGCCGGCCACCGGCGCCGTCACGGCGCCGGATCACGACCCGGCCCGCCGTCTGCTGCTGGCCCGCGGCGCCGCCATCTTCGCCGGCCTCACCGCCACCGGCATCACGGGGTACGGCGTCCGCACGGCTCTCGGCCCGCCCCAACTCGACCGGGTGCAGATCCCGCTGAGCAAGCTCCCGCGCAGCATGGACGGCCTGCGCATCGCCACCGTTTCGGA
Source organism: Micromonospora sp. DT43 (assembly GCF_049841645.1). Classification (NCBI taxonomy): domain Bacteria; kingdom Bacillati; phylum Actinomycetota; class Actinomycetes; order Micromonosporales; family Micromonosporaceae; genus Micromonospora; species Micromonospora sp. DT43. The sequence continues at coordinate 172,770 of NZ_JBNCKR010000015.1, forward strand.
CATCCACCTCGGCCCCCTGCGCGGGCGCGCGCACACCGAGCGGATCGTCGCCGCGATCAACCGTCTCGACGCGGACCTGGTAGCGGTCGTCGGTGACCTCGTCGACGGCTCGGTCGCCGAGCTGGGCCCGGCCGCCGCGCCGCTTCGTGACCTGCGTTCTCGGTACGGCAACTTCTTCGTCACCGGCAACCACGAGTACTACTCGGGGGTGGAGGAGTGGGTCCAGGAGGTGGACCGTCTCGGCCTGCGGGTGCTGCAGAACCGTCGGCAGGAGATCCAGGCCCGGGGCGGCGTGCTCGACCTGGCCGGTGTGAACGACCTGGACGCGGACCCGGCGGGCACCGGCCTCGCCGCCGGGCCGGACTTCGCCGCCGCCCTCGGTGACCGCGATCCGAGTCGCCCGGTCGTCCTGCTCGCGCACCAGCCCCTCGCCGCGAAGGAGGCCGCCCGCTACGGCGTGGACCTGCAACTCTCCGGGCACACCCACGGTGGGCAGGTGGTGCCGTTCAACCTGGTCGTCGGCCTGGCGCAGCCGGTGGTCAGCGGTCTCGGCGAGGTCGACGGCACGAAGGTCTACGTGACAAACGGCGCCGGTTTCTGGGGCCCGCCGGTGCGGGTGGGCGCCAAGCCGCAGATCAGCCTCGTCGAGTTGCGCTCGGCATAGCGGACGTCACGTCCGCGCGTGGCGGAAGGCGGCCGGCGCGGCGGGCGTGACAGGATGCGGCGTGCCCCCGTTCAGCGCCGTACCCCCCGGTGGCCTACCGCCCTTCGTCGCGGACCTGCACATTCACTCGAAGTACTCGCGCGCGTGCAGTCGTGACCTGACGTTGCCGACTCTCGGATGGTGGGCGCGGCGCAAGGGCATCGCCCTGCTCGGCACCGGCGACTTCACCCACCCCGCCTGGTACGACCATCTCGCCGAGACGCTGCGGCCGGCCGAGCCGGGCCTCTACCGGCTCGACCCGGAGGCGGAACGCGACATCGCCCGCCGACTGCCGCCGCGACTCGCCGGCACGACCGACGCGGACGCGGTCCGGTTCATGCTGAGCGTGGAGATCTCCACCATCTACAAGCGGGACGACCGGACCCGCAAGGTCCACCACCTGATCTACCTGCCCGACCTGGAGTCGGTGGCCCGGTTCAACACCGCGCTCGGTCGGATCGGCAACCTCGGCTCCGACGGTCGACCGATCCTCGGCCTGGACTCGCGGGACCTGCTGGAGATCACCCTGGAGGCGAGCCCGGACGGCTATCTCGTCCCGGCGCACATCTGGACGCCGTGGTTCTCCGCGCTGGGCTCGAAGTCCGGCTTCGACGCGATCGCCGACTGCTATGCCGACCTGGCCGAGCACATCTTCGCGGTGGAGACCGGCCTCTCGTCCGACCCGGCCATGAACTGGCGCGTCGGCAGCCTGGACGGCTACCAGCTCGTCTCCAACTCGGACGCGCACTCGCCACCGGCGCTGGGCCGGGAGGCGACAGTGCTGACCGCCGAGCGGAACTACTTCGCCGTCCGGGAGGCGCTGCGTACCGGCGACGGACTGGCCGGCACCATCGAGTTCTTCCCGGAGGAGGGCAAGTACCACGCGGACGGGCACCGGCTCTGCGGCGTCAACTGGACCCCGGAGCGCACCCGGGCGGCCGGCGGGCGCTGCCCCGAGTGCGGTAAGCCCCTCACCGTGGGCGTTCTCAGCAGGATCGAGGAGCTGGCCGACCGCCCCGAGGGGCACCGGCCGGCGCACGCCCGGGACGTCACCCACCTGGTGCCGCTCGCCGAGATCCTTGGCGAGATCAACAAGGTGGGCGCCCGCTCGAAGAAGGTCGAGGGCCGACTCAACGAGCTGCTCGCCGCCCTCGGCCCCGAGTTGGAGATCCTGACCACGACGCAGTTGTCGGACATCGCGCAGGTCGGCGGCGAGCTACTCGCGGAGGGCATCGGACGATTGCGGCGCGGCGACGTACGCAGGGTGCCGGGTTACGACGGCGAGTACGGGGTGATCACCCTGTTCGACCCGGCGGAGCTGGGCACGGGCACGGGCGCGGGCACGGCACAGGAGACGCTCTTCGACGTACCCGTGCCGGCGCAGCGGCGACCCCCGGAGCCGGCGGCGAAGGCCATGGTCAAGCGCCCGGCGGCGACCAAGGCGGAGCCGAAGCGCAAGCCGGCGCCCGCGCCGCCGATCGCGGCGCCGCCGTCACCGCACGAGCCATTCGAGCCGATGCTCTCCGGGATGGAGGAGGTCGGCACCGGCCTGCTGGACAGGCTGGACGCCATGCAGAGGGTGGCAGCGTCCGCGCCCGGTGGGCCGCTGCTCATCGTGGCCGGTCCGGGCACCGGCAAGACCCGGACGCTCACCCACCGGATCGCGTACCTGTGCGCGGAGCTGAACGTCTTTCCCGAGCACTGCCTCGCGATCACCTTCACCCGACGGGCGGCCGAGGAGCTGCGCCACCGCCTCGACGGGCTGCTCGGCCCGGTCGCCGAGGACGTCACAGTGGGCACGTTCCACGCGCTGGGGTTGACCATCCTGCGGGAGAACGCGGACGCGGCCGGCCTGCCGGCCGGGTTCCGGATCGCCGACGACGCCGAGCGGGCGGCGGCTCGCTCGGAGGCGGGCGACGATCTCGCCGCCTACACGGCGCTGCTACGCAAGCAGGACCTGGTCGACCTGGACGAGCTGGTGAGCCTTCCGGTGGAGCTGCTGCGGGCCGACCGCAAGCTGGTCGAGCGGTACCGGGACCGTTGGCGGTGGATCTTCGTCGACGAGTACCAGGACGTCGACGCCGTGCAGTACGAGCTGCTGCGCCTGCTCAGCCCCGCCGACGGCAACCTCTGCGCGATCGGTGACCCGGACCAGGCGATCTACTCGTTCCGGGGCGCCGACGTCGGCTACTTCCTGCGTTTCTCGCAGGACTTCACGGACGCCCGGCTGGTCCGGCTCAACCGTAACTACCGCTCGTCGGCCCCGATCCTGGCCGCCGCCGTGCAGGCCATCGCGCCGTCCTCGCTGGTCCGGGGGCGGCGGCTGGACCCGGCGCGGCTGGACCCGGAGGCCCCGCTCGTCGGGCGGTACCCGGCGGCGTCCGTCGCCGAGGAGGCTGACTTCGTGGTGCGTACCGTCGACGATCTGGTCGGCGGCCTGTCCCACCGTTCGCTGGACTCGGGCCGGATCGACGGCCGATCCACCTCGCTGTCGTTCTCCGACATCGCCGTGCTGTACCGCACCGACGCGCAGGCCGCTCCGATCGTGGACGCCCTGACCCGGGCCAACATCCCGGTGCAGAAGCGCTCGCACGACCGCCTGCGGGACCGGCCCGGCGTGGCGGCCATCGCCCGCGAGCTGCGGCACGCCGACGGGCTGGCCGGCTCGCTGGCCGCCCGGGTGCGCCTGGCCGGCCAGGTGGTCGCCGAACGGTTCGCGGTGCCCACCCTGGACGGCGCCGGCAGCACCGTCCGCCCCGACGACGTCCGCTCGGCGGTGGACCTGCTGACCCCGCTGGCCCGCCGCTGCGGGGACGACCTGGAGACGTTCCTGTCGCAGCTGGCCACCGGCGCGGAGGTGGACGCGCTCGACCCGCGCGCCGAGGCGGTCACCCTGCTCACCCTGCACGCCGCGAAGGGCCTCGAGTTCCCGGTGGTCTTCCTGGTCGGCGTCGAGGACGGGCTGCTGCCGCTGCGCTGGCCGGGCTCGACGCCGGACGAGGACGCGGTCGCCGAGGAGCGTCGGCTCTTCTTCGTCGGCCTGACCAGGGCCCAGGACCGGCTGTACGTCAGCCACGCCGCCCGCCGCACCCGCCACGGCGCGGAACGCGACTGCGCGCCGTCGCCGTTCCTCGCCACGATCGACCCGGGCCTGTTCGAGCGGTTCGGCGAAACCGAACCACGCCGCCCCAAGGACCGCCAACTCCGCCTGATCTAACCCCCACCACCCCCTGTTGATCATGAAGTTATTGCCGACCACATCGGGGTGGTTTCTAGGCTTCAGTGCAACTGATCTTGGTTGTGGTGGAGGTGCTGGTGGCGAGGCCTGGTGTGGTGACGT
>NZ_JBNCKR010000016.1:0-145384 GCF_049841645.1 Micromonospora sp. DT43
TGACCGAGGCCGCGCAGACCGTCCAGGTCTCCGCCTACCCCGACGCCTACGCCCAGTGGGAGCAGCAGGCCACCGACCTGGTCGGCCAGCACTGGAACAGCTGACCCACCCCGCACAACCCGACCGACTGGCCGGCACCCGAACCCCGGGTGCCGGCCAGTGCTGCGTTGGCGGTCACCCCGGACGGGAAGCGCCGCAGCCAGGGGAGGGCGCGAGCGTACAGTCGGGCGGTGGAGCGTACCGAATCGATGCTGGCACAGACCCGACCGCCCGGCGTGGCCGACGTCGATCCCGGCAGCGTGCTGCTGCCGGGCCACGACGTGCCGCTGGGGCGGTACACGACGGTCCGGCGGTTGTTGCCGCAGCGGCCTCGGCGGATGGTCGGCGCGTGGTGCTTCGTGGACCATTTCGGCCCGGACGACGTGGCGCAGCGGCCGGGCATGGAGGTGCCGCCGCACCCGCACACGGGTCTGCAGACGGTGACCTGGCTGCTCGACGGCGAGATCATTCACCGGGACAGCCTCGGCAACGTCCAGGCGATCCGGCCCGGCCAGTTGAACGTGATGACCTCCGGGCACGGCATCGCCCACTCGGAGCGGTCGCCGGCCACGCACCCGCCGGTCATGCACGGCGTGCAGCTCTGGGTGGCGCTGCCGGACCCGGCGCGGGCCGGCGACGCGGACTTCGCCCACCACGCCGACCTGCCACGCTGGCGGGACGGCGACGTGGACGCGACCCTGCTGGTCGGCGAGTTCGCCGGCCAACGGTCCCCGGCGGTGGTGCACACCCCCCTGGTGGGCGTGCAGCTCGAGCTGGGCGGGTCGGCGCCGACCACGCTGCAGTTGCGGCCCGATTTCGAGTACGCCGTGCTGGCGATGTCCGGCTCCGCGGAGGCCGCCGGGGTGGGGTTCGAGCCGGGCGCGCTGCTGTACCTGGGTTCGGGCCGGCGCGAGGTGACCGTGCGCGGAGGGGCGGGGGCCCGGCTGTTGCTGCTGGGCGGTACGCCGTTCGAGGAGCCGCTGGTCATGTGGTGGAACTTCGTGGGCCGCTCGCACGAGGAGGTCGCCGCCGCCCGGGAGGACTGGATGGCCGGCCGGCGTTTCGGGGTGGTGGCCGACGACGCGGCGTCACCGCTGCCGGCGCCCGCCCTGCCCACCACCCGACTCAAGGCCCGCGACCGCACCGGCGGCCTGCACGGCTGAACGGCCAAGGCGAAGGGCCAGGGCACGCGGGCGGATGAGCACGCGGGCCGATGACGATCAGGGCGGGCGCCTCGACCCAGCCACGCCGGTCCAGGTCGGCTGTCCGGGCCAAAGACGCGCGCCGGCCAGGGCGTGCGCGGGCCGAGGACGCGGCGGTTGACCGACCGTGGCGCGGGTAGTCGCCGGCATGGCGACCACTCTGATCACGCCCGTGGAGGACCGCAAACGCCTGGCCCGCCGCCTGGCCGGCAGTGGACGGGGGTTCGCCGAGCAGTACGGCTTCCGGGTGACGAACAATCCGGCGAGCCTGTTCCAGGTGCTCTACCTGGCGGTGCTGCTCGCCCGCCGGGGTGACTTCCGGCGGGCGTTGGACGGCGCGCGGGCGCTGCGTGACGAGGGGTGGGACAGTGCCGCCCGGCTGGCCCGGTCGCTGCACACCGACCGGGTGCGGGTGCTGCGCGACAGTGGTCAGCGCGGCGACGTCGACGCGTTGGCGGACGTGGTGGGCGATCTGGCGCGGACGGTCGTCGAGCGGTACCGGGGTGACCTGCGCCGGTTGCGCGCGGTGGCGCACCACGAGCCGGCTGTCGAGCGGTCGCTCCTCGCCGAGCTGCCCGGGGTGAACGATCAGGTCGTCGAGCTGTTCCTGCGCGAGGCGCAGGCGCTGTGGCGGGAGGTGGCCCCCGTCGCGGACCGGCGGGCGCTGGTGGCGGCCCGCCGGCTCGGGCTGGGCCGGTCGGCGGATGACCTCGCCGGGTTGGCCAGCGGCGAGTCGGAGCAGCTGGCGTGGCTGGTGGGGGCCCTGGCCCGGGTGGATCTGGAGCACCGGTACGCGGAGCTGACCGGTCACTCCTGACGTGCCCTGGCCCACAGTTCGGCGAAAACTGACCGTACGGAGGATGTTCTGTCGTATGGTTGTACCCGGCAGTGCTGCCCGCTCGGTTCGAGCGGGCATCCACCGCCTGGTGACCGCGACCGGTTCGGGAGTGGTTCACCGCCTGGACAGGTTTGCGTGGCGCCCCCCGGTCGCGGTTCGCGGCCACGGGGCGCCCGCCTGTCCCGGCGAACTCCCGCCCCGTGCCAACCCCGGGCCGCGGTTGAGCGCTCAGTGGGCCAGTCCCGCCAGCAGGTTCACGGTGACGGCGATGATGAACGCGCCGAACAGGTACGACACCATCGAGTGCCGCAGTACCGTGCGGCGCATCTCGTTGCTCGTCAGGTTGGTGTCGGAGACCTGGAACGTCGCCCCGATGGTGAACGCCACGTACGCGAAGTCCGTGTACCGGGGCGGTTCGGGCTGGTTGAAGTTCACCCCGCCGTCGGGTCCGGTGTAGTAGATCCGGGCGTAGCGGGCCGCGAACACGGTGTGCACCACCAGCCAGGACAGCAGCACGCTGAGGACGCCGAGTCCGCCGTACAGGTCCCGGTGCAGGCCGGGTGGTGCCGCGTGGGCGCTGGCCACGACGAGGCCGACGGCCAGCAGGCTGGCGAGGCAGGCGATCAGCAGCACCACGTCCCGGGTGGCCCGGTTGGGGTCCTCGTGCACGGCGAGTCGGGCGGTGCGGGCGGCGTCCATCGGCCAGAGCTTGCGCCACACCAGCACCAGCCAGCTCAGCGCGGCGGCGTCCCAGCCGGCCAGTGGGGCGAGCGACGGCGCCAGTGTCAGGGCGAAGACGCAGCCGGCGATGACGCCGGCCACCGCCACGACGACGAGTTGCGTCGCCGCCGGGGTGTGCCCGTCCGGGGGGCGGGACAGCGGACCGGTGCCGGTCATCGGCGGCTCACGGCGGGGTCCGCCACCGCCGGGTCAGATGCCGCGCAGATGCTGCGACACCCGGTTGTGCTTCTTGTCCCGGGCCTGCGCGGCGCGTTGCGCGGGGCCCACCTCGGGCGCGGCCTCGATGCCTGCGGACCGGGCCACCTCGTTGCCGTTGGCGTAGTCGACGGGCGGCAGGGCGCGCAGCGCCTTCAGCACGTCCGGCGGGGCGCCCTCGCGTTCGGCCTCGCGGACCACGTCGTTCTTCTCGGCCGGGTAGTCCAGGCTCGACAGGTACTGCAGGACGTCCGCGTAGCTCGCCATGTCTGGGGCTCCCTCGGGGCATCGATGTGGTCACGACCGGCGGCGGTTACCCACCCGCCGCCCGCTCACGCCGGCCCGAGCGAGGAAATCGCCGGCGTCGGCGGAGAAAAGCGGCGTCGTTTCCACCGCACGGCGGCGGGTACCCGCAGGCGCCGCCGACAAGCCCGAGGGAGTACGCGATGAACTACGACACCTTCGTCGATCAGGTTTCCCAGCGCACCCGGACGTCGTCCGAGCAGGCGGTCGAGCTGACCCGGGCGGTGTTGGAGACGTTCGCCGAGCGGCTGACCGGCGGCGAGGTGCTCGACCTGGCCGCGCAGCTTCCGCAGCCGCTGCAACTGGTGCTCAAGCCCAGCCCGAGCACTGAGCAGGCGGACCGGTTCGGGGCTGCGGAGTTCGTGGCACGCGTCGCGTTGCGTGCCCGGGTGCAGGAGCCGGCCGCGCGTGATGCCGTGCGGGCGGTGTTTACCACCCTGCGCGAGGCGATCACGGGTGGGGAGTTCGACGACGTGGCGACCCAGTTGCCGCGTGACTACCGGGGTCTCGTGGAGCAGGCGATGGCGCCGGGCGCGACGCTGCGCCGCTCCTGAGCGGCACGGCGCACAGCGGTTGGCCAGGGCAACCATCGACGTCCGGCTTGGCGTGTCGATCCGGCCTGGCCTAACCTTGTCGTGCGAGGGGAGTACTTCCCACGAACCATTCCGGTCAGTACGGCACGCCCGGCGTGCCTCGGGTGGTTGCCCATCTTCGATGGGTGAAGGAGACCTCGAACATGACACGGTGTTCGAGGAGACCCCATGACCGAATTGTCATACCTGGCCGCGGCGAGTGACCTGTCGTCGGTGGGTACGCCCACGCTCTGGGCGCTGACCATCGCCGGCGTGGTGCTCCTGCTGGTGCTGGACTTCCTGGTGACGCGCAAACCGCACGAGGTGTCCATGCGGGAGGCGATCGGCTGGTCGGCCTTCTACGTCGCGCTGCCGCTCGCGTTCGGCGGTTGGGTCTGGTCCCGCTACGGCTCCGAGCAGGGCGTGCAGTATCTGACCGGTTACCTCGTGGAGAAGTCCCTCTCGGTCGACAACCTCTTCGTCTTCATGCTGCTGCTGGCCGCGTTCGCGGTGCCGGCGGTGCTCGCCCAGCGGGTGCTGCTCTACGGCATCGCCGGCGCGCTGGTGCTGCGGGCGGTCTTCATCGCCCTGGGCGCGGCGGCGTTGCAGACGCTCGACTTCGCGTTCCTGCTCTTCGCGATCATCCTCATCGCCACCGCGGTGAAGCTGCTGCGCGACGCCCTCGCCGGGCACCAGCAGGAGGTCGACATCAACACGATGCGCTCGGTGAAGCTGCTGCGCAAGATCATGCCGGTGGTCGACGAGTACCACGGCGCGCGGATGACCGTGCGGCAGGGCGCGAAGCGGGCGCTCACCCCGTTCGCCCTGGTGGTGGTCGCGGTGCTGGCCACCGATGTGGTCTTCGCCGTCGACTCGGTGCCGGCCGTCTACGGCATCACCGAGGACCCGTACCTGGTCTTCGCCACCAACGCGTTCGCCCTGCTCGGCCTGCGGGCGCTCTACTTCGTCCTGCACGCGGCGCTGAGCCGGCTGGTGCACCTCAGCTACGGCCTGGCGATCATCCTGGCGTTCATCGGCCTCAAGCTGGGTCTGCACTGGGCGCACGGCATCTGGGCGAGCGTGCCCCAGATCCCCACCCTGGCCTCGCTCGGCGTGATCATCGGCGTGCTGATCGTGGTGACCATGACCAGCCTGCGCGCCACCCGGGGCGACACACCCGAGCAGCGCGAGGTCGTCGCGGAGCGGCACTGACCGCGCCGCGCCGGACCGACGAGGGCGTACGCGGGAAAGCTCCCGCCCCGACCGGCCCGGGTGGTACGACTGTGCCATGGGAATCGTGTCACCGGGCTTCTCGGGTCGGCCCCGAACGCAGGAGCCGGCCCTGCCACCCGGCCAGTACCTGACCGAGGACTTTCCGGTGCTGTCGGCGGGCCCGACACCCCGGGTCTCCCTGGACACCTGGGAGTTCGTCATCTCCGCCGAGAACGGCACCGAGTACCGGTGGTCGTGGCAGGAGCTGATGGCGCTTCCGCAGGAGACGCCGATGGTCGACATCCACTGCGTCACCCACTGGTCGAAGCTCGGCACCACCTGGCAGGGCGTCTCCCTGGACACGCTGCTCGACGGCGTGGACACCGGCGCGCACTTCGCGCTCGCCCACTCGTACGGCGGGTACACCACCAACCTCCCGCTGGACGACCTGCGCGGCGGCCGGGCCTGGGTGGCGCACACGTTCGACGGCGCGCCGCTGCCGGCCGAGCACGGCGGGCCGGCGCGGCTGCTGGTGCCGCACCTGTACTTCTGGAAGTCCGCCAAGTGGGTGCGCGGCATCCGGCTCAAGACGATGGACGAGCCGGGATTCTGGGAGACGGCCGGCTACCACGACTACGGCGACCCGTGGCGCGAACAGCGGTACCAGGGTGACTGAGCGGGCCGTGGCGACGGGCACACCGGCCCGCGAGCCGATCAAGTGGCAGGTGGCGCGGCTGGTGGAGCGCCGGGTCGAGACCGCGACCGCGCAGACGCTTGTGCTGGAGGTGCCGGACTGGCCGGGGCACCTGCCCGGGCAGCACGTCGACGTGCGGTTGACAGCGCCGGACGGCTACCAGGCCGCCCGGTCGTACTCGATCGCCGGGCCGGCAGTGGACGGCCCCGGCGGCCCGCGCATCGAGGTGACAGTCCAGCGGGTGCCCGACGGCGAGGTGTCGCCGTACCTCATCGATGTTTTCGGCGCCGGTGACCCGGTGGAGGTCCGCGGACCGCTCGGTGGTTGGTTCATCTGGCGTTCGGAGGACACCGCGCCGGTGCAGCTGGTCGCGGGTGGCTCCGGCATCGTGCCGCTGATGGCGATGATCCGGGCGCGGCGGGCGGTCGGCAGCAAGGTGCCGTTCCGGCTGATCTACTCGGTGCGCACGGCGCAGGACGTGATCTACGCCGACGAGCTGCGCCGCCGGGGCCGCGACGACTTCGGCCTCGATGTGGCGTACGTGTACACCCGCGAGGCGCCCGACGGCTGGCGCGGCGAGCCGCACCGGGTCGGGCTGGCCGACGTGAACACCCACGGCTGGCCGCCGGACCTGGAACCGCTCACCTATGTGTGCGGTCCGACCGGGTTCGTGGAGGCCGTGGCCGATCTGCTGGTGGGCCTGGGCCACTCGTCGCGGCGGATCAGGACCGAACGCTTCGGCCCCACCGGCTGAGAGCCCGCCCCGCAACGTCGAGGAGACCCGATGACCGAGATGTCCTACCTGGACGGCAACATGCTCGACGGCCCGATGCGCGAGCTGTTCACCGTCGACCTGAGCACCGCGATGGGCCGCTGCGAGAACTGCGGGATGACAGGCTCGATGGCAAGCCTGCACGTCTACTCGCACGCCCCGGGCCTGGTCGCGCGCTGTCCGTCCTGCGAGTCGGTGATGGTGCGGCTGGTCCGCGCACCGGACCGGGCCTGGCTGGACATGCGCGGCGTCACCTACCTCCAGGTGCCGATGCCGATGGAGCAGACGCTTCCCGAGCCGCTCTGACCGGTCACCCGGCGCTCGCGCCGCTGCGACACACTGGCCGGATGAGCACCGGTCGGTGGCAGGGCGTACCCCTGCGGGTCCGGTTGGTCGTGTCGGCGGCCGTGCTGGTCTTCGCCTACGGCACCGTCGTGCACGTCCTCCAGTTGTTCGTCCCCGGGCTGCGACCGCAGGTCGCCCTGCCCGGGTGGCTCGCGGTCTACTTCGCGTCCCTGACCCTGTGGGATCCGTTGGCGGCGCTGCTGTTGGCGGCTCGCCGCCCGGTGGGGCTCGCGCTGGGCTGCGCCGTGCTGGTGACCGACGCCGCCGCGAACGGGTACGCCAACTACGTGCTCGACCCCGCCGGTGGCGTCACCCCGGGCCGGATCGGGCAGGCCGTGATCACCGCCCTCGCCGTCGCCCTCGTCGCGCTCACCCCGTGGCTGGCCCGGTGGTACGCCCGCTGAGCCGGCCCGACGGACTGCGCACCGCTACGGTGTTTCCCGATCCGCCTCGGCGAGGACGGCGAGGACTGCGTCCACCACTGCGGCGGGTTGTTCCTTGTGGATGTAGTGGCCGCTGTCGGGCACCACGACGTGGGTGCCGCGTACGAAGTGTGCGGCCGTCTGCTCGGCGAGGTCGCGGGAGCGCTGTTGCAGTGCGGCCGGCTTGCCGCGCGTTGCCGTGAGGATTCTCATCGGGACGTCGGGCACCGCCGACGTCGCACGCGTGGCACGGACCTGCCGGGTGCAGGCGTTGGCGAGGCGGTTCTCCGTACGGATGGTCGCGACCTGCGCGTACGTGGCATAGCTGGCCTGATAGGCCGCAGTGACCAGGGCCTGAGTCGTCGGGTCGTCGGTGCAGCGCTGCGCGAGCTCGCGGCCCATGTTCGCGGCGACCCGGTTGAAGAGCCCGACCGCCTTGAGCAGCGGAAGGGCAGCCAGGACGACGCTCGACGCGACCCGCAGGGCCAGCGGCACCTCGGCCGTGGTGTCCTCGTGGAACGGGTCGACGAGGACCACGCCGCCTGTGCGGTCGGGCCGGGCGAGCGCGGCCAGTTCGGCGAGCAGTCCACCCCAGCTGTGACCCACCAGCACGGCTGGACCGACGTGGTCGAGAAGCGCTACGAGGTCGCGTACCTGGGAATCCAGTGTCAGCCGCGGGACGGGGTCGCTGGCGCCCAGGCCGGCGCGGTCGTAGGCAATAACGCGGGACGTCTCGGCCAGCGTGGGCAGGACGGTGGCCCAGTCCAGCCCCACCTCGCCGGCCCCCGAGATCAGAAGGACGGGTGGCCCGGTGCCCCCGGCCTCCACCCACCGCAGTCGCCGGCCTGACTCACGGGTCAGCTCGTGGCGGATGACGCCATCCGGCACCAGGCGGGACAGGGCGGTGACGACCGGATCCTGCGCCCCCGTGTCCACCAGACCTCCTCGTCGCCGTCCCCGTTGGTAGACGTCCGGCTCTGGACACTACAAACCCGCCACAACGTCGCCGGTCCCTCTGCGGCTGATCCGCCGGGTCGGTCCGGCGCGATGAGCGGTCGGCGGTACGGGGTCCAGTCGACGAACCGCCCCCTGGCCAGGGTAGGGGTAACTCCCAACCCGACTGGGAGGTAGCAGGATCGATCAAGATCTAGAAACCGTGGAAGCTCATTTCCATGACCACGCAGAAGATCTCCCGGTTCCATCGGGCCGCCCTGGCCCTCGTCCTTCCTGTCGCCGTGACAGCGGCAGTCGCCGGGTGTGCTGACTCGGCGGCACCGAAGGCCGCGCCCGCAGCCAGTTCGGCAGTCGCGGTTCCCTCGACCTCGACAAGCGCGGCCGGCCCGGCAAGTGCGGCCCCCGCAGCGGGCTTGCACATGATCGCCAACAACGGGCATCAGCTTGCCTTCCACGTCACGCCCGGAAGTTCTCCCACCATCGTGCTGGACGCCGGCGGTGGCGAGGACTCCTCGTACTGGGATGCCCTGGTGCCGCAGCTGTCGCAGGCCACCGGATCGCAGATCATCACCTACGACCGGGCCGGTCTGGGCGCCAGCGAGGAGGTGAAGGGCCCATGGGACCCCAAGGCCGCCGCCTCCGACCTGCAGGCCGGTCTGCGTGAACTCGGTGTCACCCAGAACGTGGTCCTCGCGGGCCACTCGCAGGCAGGAGAAGTGGCCCACTACTTCGTCCTCGCGAACCCCGGCGTTGTCTCGGGGGCGGTGCTCATCGATGCCAATGTGCCGCAATTCTTCACCGACACCCAGATTCAACGCCTCGTCGCGCTGACCGCGCCGCAGATCGAAGAGCTCAAGAAGGCGCCGTCGACGAAGGCGAACCGCCAGCTCATCGCCACGGCCGACAACTTCGGTCCCACGCACCAGGCGTATCACAAGGTCTCCTGGCCCGACGGTGTTCCCGTCATCTATGTCGTGTCGGACAAGACGCCCTTCGACGGATCTCCGCAGGACGCTCAGGCCTGGCGCGACGCGGCAGCGGCGTTCACCAAGGCGGCGCCCGACCGCACACTCGTCACCGCCGAGGGAAGCTCGCACGACGTTCCCCAGGACAAGCCCGCCCTGGTGCTCAAGGAAATCGAACAGATGACCGCCACCGTCAAGTAAAGGCCGTCGGGCCGACGGCTGACAGGACCGGCGAGCCTGGTTGACCGGCGCTCCCCGGCGTTCTCGGTCAACCAGTCTGCGGAGACGACCTCGCACGATGCGCAATGATGGAGTGAGATGACCGATAACAGCGGAATCGCGCCGTCCGGCGGCTCCTCGGCCTCGCGGGAGGGCTCCGGGCCGGGTCGCGTTGCTCGCAGCGGTCCGATTCCGCGCTCCGCGCTGGCCCAGCGGATGAGCCTGCTGGGCTGGTCGCTGGTGCTGCTGCCGGGCGCGGCCCTAGGTGCCGTGCTGGCCACACTGTGGATCACCTCGATATCGATCGCCGCGCTTGGCGCCGGAATCCCACTGACCCTGCTCGCGACCGTACTGGTGCGCTGGTTTGCCGACCTGCATCGCCAGTGGGCCGCCGACCGGCTCGGCGAACCGGTGCCCGCCCGGCCCTATCAGCCGACCCCGGACGCCCGATGGCCGGTGCGGCTCTGGACGATCCTGCGCGACCCGGCGACGTGGCGGGACTGGATCTGGTTGGTGGTCAACTCGATCACCATTTGGTTGAGCTGCGGACTGTCGCTGCTGTTCTTCGTCTTCGGAGTCGCATACCTGTCCTATCCACTCATCTATCAGCTGACGCCGTCTCAGGTATTCCGCACTCCGATGGGGGAGGGCTTCCGGCTGCACAGCGTCGCGCAGTCGTTTGGGCTCGTACCGCTCGGTCTGGTTTTCCTTCTGCTCTGGTACGTCACTGCGGTGCGCCTCGCGAACCTCAACGCTCGGGTGATCCGCGCTCTGCTCGGCCCCACCGAACAGGCGCGCCTGCGGGCCCGCGTCCAACAGTTGGCGACCTCGCGAGCTGAGACCGTCGACACCCAGGCCGGTGAACTGCGCCGAATCGAACGCGACCTGCACGACGGCGCGCAGGCCCGGCTGGTGTCGCTGGGTATGAGCCTGGGCTTGGCCGAACAGTTGCTGCCCAACGATCCGCAGGCCGTCCAGCAGTTGCTGGCCGAGGCCCGCGAGTCGACCTCCAGCGCCCTCACCGAGCTGCGCGACCTGGTACGAGGCATCCATCCGCCGGTATTGGCCGACCGCGGCCTGGACGGCGCACTCAATGCCTTGGCCCTGGTCAACCCGATCCCGATCACGGTGGTGACCCGCCTACCCCGACGGCTGCCAGCCCCGATCGAGTCTGCGGCCTACTTCGCCGTCGCCGAGGCCTTGTCGAACGCCATCAAGCACGCCCAGGCCCAGCAGATCCGAATCACCGTGGAGTTCGCACCCCACCGGGGCGGCGCTGCCGGGGAACTGACGATGCTGGTGTCCGACGACGGCCGTGGGGGTGCTTCGATCGATTCCGGCACGGGCCTGCGTGGCATCGTCCGTCGCCTGGCGGCCTTCGATGGCACGCTGACCGTTGACAGCCCGCCGGGCGGACCTACCGAGGTGAGGATGTCGCTGCCGTGCGTATCGTGATAGCCGAGGACCTCGCCCTGCTCCGCGAGGGCCTGATCAGGATCCTGCGGGCCAACTCATTCGAGGTCGTGGAAGCCGTTGACAACGGCCCCGCGCTGATCCGGTCGCTGATGACGCACCGCCCCGACGTCGCCATCGTCGATGTGCGGTTGCCGCCGACCTTCACCGACGAGGGGCTGCGTTCCGCGATCGAGGCCCGCCGCCAGATTCCGGGGTTGCCCATCATGGTGCTGTCGCAGTATGTCGAGCAGATCTACGCCAGGGAGCTGATGTCAGATCGCGCGGGCGCGGTGGGCTACCTGTTGAAGGACCGGGTTACGGACGTCGGCCAATTCGTCGCCAGTGTCCGGCAGGTCGCTACCGGCAGCACCGTTATGGACCCCGACGTGGTGAGCGCGCTACTCACCCACCGCTCCACCGACCCCAAGCTCCTGGAGCTGAGCCCACGCGAGCACGAGGTCCTCACCCTGATGGCCGAGGGCCGCTCGAACGCTGCGATCGCCGCCCGGATGTTCGTCACCGAGAAAACCGTCAGCAAACACAGCAACAACATCTTCACCAAGCTCGGTCTCAAGCCCTCCGAGGACGACAACCGCCGCATCCTGGCGGTCCTCGCCTACCTGGAAGGCTGAGTCCTTGGCCTCTGCCCCACGATGAGTGCGACCTGAGCACGGATGGGGAACGCGACGGGCGGCGCGGGACCGCCGCGTCGACGCAGCGCGTGCTGCCTCTTCGCGACGGCCCCGATCCGGTGTCCCGGGACTCAGCGCACGATCTCCGCGAGCACGTCGATCTGCCCGGGGTCAGCGCCGTAGCAGTACAACACCAGTTCGTCCGCGCCGAACTCCCGGTACGCGGCCACGGTGTCGGCGATCTGCGCCGGGTCGCTCAGCGGCTCACCCCACCCGGGCCGGCCGGTGAACGCGTAGTAGGCGGCGATGGCGGCACGGGCCTCGTCGATCGTGGCGGCCGAGCCGACCGCCACGTTGACCTGGCACACCAGACGCGGCCGGCCCGGACGGCCGGCCGCCTCCCACCCCTCCCGCACGGTACGGACCAGGGGGCCGGCCCAGGCCAGGGGTGCCGCGCAGACGAACCCGTCGGCGTAGCGCCCGACGCGTCGCAGTGCCGGCGCGGCGAACCCTCCGATAAGCATCGGTGGCCCTCCGGGCGTGGTGGGGCGGGGCCCGATCGTCGTCCCGCGATACGGCTCGCCCTGCCAGATCTCGCTCAGGGCGGCGAGTTGCGCGTCGAGCAGTCGACCCCGCTGCCCGATCGGGGTGCCGGCGGCGACGTGGTCGTCGTCGCGACCACCGACGCCGATGCCGAGGACGAACCGGCCGGCGGACATCCGGTCGAGGGTGGCGACCTGCTTGGCCAGCAGGGCGGTCTCGCGCAGCGGGCCCAGCAGGACTTCCGTCTGGAGGCGGATGCGCGTCGTGGCGCCGGCGAGGACCGCCAGGGCGGTCAACGGTTCGGGATTGTCGAACGTGAGGCGGTCCAGCAGAGCGAGGCTGTCGAAGCCGTGTGCTTCGGCGGCGGTGGCCCAGTCGAGCAGGCGGGCCGGTGCGCTGATGGGCAGGCCGAGGCCGATGTCCATGTCGATCTCCGTACGGTAGGCAGCGTGAACTGAAGCCGCCACCTCCTCCTCGCCCACGGCGAGGTCCCGAGTTCATCTGCGACGTGTTTCTCGAACCAGGGATACGAAGTTCCGCGGCAACACTACGCGGCATCCACCGGAGCGTCCCGCCGCCCCGGTGGGCGGTGATCGACTCCGTTTCACGGAAATCGGGGTGTCCGAGCGCACGGGACACCCCGACTTCAAGGATGCCGAGTCGATCAACCGCCGCCGTATCGAAAACTCGGGTGCGGGCGGCGCGGCCGGATCCGTAGGCTCCGATCTCCGGCCCGTCCGGGCTGTCCCCTTCAGGGATCGGAGATGAGCGCAGCGATGGCAAGTCACCTCTTCGCGGTGTGTTTCGGCGCGAACGAACCCCTGCGTGTCGCACGGTTCTGGTCCGAGATCCTGGGTCGGGAGCTGGTCGACGACAGTCGAGACGGCGTCCTCTTGCTGCCCGACGACGAGAGCGGCTTCCGGCTGCGCTTTCCGCGGATCCCGGAGCCGAAGCTCCTGCAGAACCCCGCACACCTCGAACTGACAAGCGACTCGCCGGAACACCAGCGGAAGACGGTGGCCAGGGCGCTGGAGCTGGGCGCGCGGCACACGGATGTCGGCCAACTCCCGGAGGAGAGCCACGTGGTGCTCGCCGACCCGGAGGGCAACGAGTTCTGCGTCCTCGGGCCGGGCAGCGTGTTCCTCGCCGGCTGCGGTTTCCTCGGTGACGTGGCCTGCGACGGAACGCGGGCCGTCGGCTACTTCTGGAGCGAGGCGCTCGGTTGGCCGCTGGTCTGGGACCAGGACGAGGAGACCGCCATCCAGTCACCCCTGGGCGGCCCGAAGATCACCTGGGGTGGTCCGCCGTTGATGCCCAAGGGAGACAGGGACCGGGTGACCTTCGACCTCGCCGTCGACGACGGGGACGACCCGCAGGCCGAGGTCGACCGCCTGCTCGCCCTCGGCGCCACGGTGGTCGGCACCGAGGGGGAGGGCGCGGTGGTGCTGGCCGACCCCGACGGCACCGAGTTCCGCCTGCTGACGCGCCGCTAGGCGAGTAATGCCTCCCCCCGGCCGCCGGCGGTGACCGTCGGTCACCTCCGCAGGGGCGAATGCGGTCGTGAGCGGTATACCGCGAAGTCATATTCATACCTCTGCGGTATACCGCTCACCAGCAGATCGACACGGCGGGCAGCCACGGCGGATGACCCGAGCCGGCACGAGACACGGCACGTCACCGGTGGCACCCCGGACATCGACGCGGGCATCGGGATCGACCCTGCTCGCGATCGCTTGCCACGAGCAGTGGACCGCGCCCCGGCCACGATGCCGTGCCGATTCACCTCCGCCGTCGTCGCTGCCACCCGACGAGCCCGTGCGGCGCTGAGCGCCGGTTTCGGTGCGCGCGGACGCGCACGGTGTGGGGTGGCAGAGAGCCTGGCTAGGCTGGACGCATGACTGACGCGGCGGGCCCGATCGAGCCGTCCGGGGTGTGGTCCACAGCCGTCGGCGTGGCCCGGGTGCGGGCGATGGAGACGGCACGCGAGCAGCCGCTGTTCCGGGACCCGCTGGCGCTGGCCTTCGCCACGGCCGGAGGGAGAGACCCCGCGACGCCGTCGCCCCCGGGTGCGGACGAGGCGGCGCGACGCCGCTGGCTCGGTGTGGCCGTCTCGATCGTCATCCGGACGAAGTTCCTGGACGACCTGCTGGACCGGGCGGTCGAGTCCGGCGTCCGGCAGGTTGTGCTGCTCGGCGCCGGGATGGACAGCAGGGCCTTCCGGATGGACTGGCCTGCGGGCACCCGGTTGTTCGAGGTCGACACGGCCGAACCGCTCGGCTTCAAGGCCGCGGTGCTGCGTCAGGAGCATGCCGCTCCGCGCTGCGAGCGGATCACCGTCCCGGTCGACCTTCGCGAGGACTGGCCCGGCGCCCTGGCCGCGGCCGGGCACGACCCGACACAGCCGACCGCGTGGATCGCCGAGGGCCTGCTGATCTATCTACCCCAGGCCGCGGTGGCGTCGCTGCTCGAACGGGTCGGTGCGCTGTCCGCCCCGGGCAGCCGGATGGGCCTCACCCTGGGCTCGCGCGGTGTGGTCGAGCGCTTCCGCGAGGACGCGGCCTCGGGGTCGGCGGCGTCGATGTGGGTCTCGGAGATGCCGGAGGACCCGGTCGGCTGGCTGGCCGGCCTCGGCTGGGAGGCGGAAACCTTCACCCTGCGTGAGCGCGCCGCAGCCTACGGGCGGCCGGTGCTCACCCCGCCGCAGCACGACGAGGGCGTGGGCGGGCTCGTCTCGGCGGTTCGCGTCGCGCACTGAGCACGACGAGGGCCGGGGTGTGGGTCAGGCCGGCGTGAGGAGGCAGAACTCGTTGCCCTCCGGGTCGGCCAGGACGGTCCACGGGACGGTGCCCCCGCCCAGGTCGGCGTCGGTGGCGCCGAGAGACCGCAGTCGGGCCGCCTCGCCCTCCAGGTCGTCGCCCGGGTAGGGGCGGACGTCGAGATGGACGCGGTTCCACACCGTCTTCACATCGGGCGTGCGGAGAAACTGCAGGTACGGGCCGACGCCCTGAGCCGAGCGCAGCACCGCGCTGTGGTCGGTTACCTTGTGCACGGTCCAGTCCGTGGCCTCGCCCCAGAAGCGGGCCATGAGACGCGGATCCGCGCAGTCGACCACCACCGACGCGATCGGGCCGGTCTCCTCGTAGAGCGAGTCCAGCACGCAGAACTCGTTGCCCTCCGGGTCGGCCATCACCGTCCACGGCACGTCGCCCTGGCCCACGTCCGCGAGGGTCGCGCCGAGACCCTTCAGCCGCGCCACCACCTCCGCCTGGTGTTCCGCCGAGGTGGTCGCCAGGTCGACGTGCACGCGGTTCTTCACCGTCTTGGGTTCCGCGGAGACGACGAGGTCGATGCAGACGGCGACGGGATCGGGGTAGACGAAGCCCTCGGGTTCGAGGTTGGTGACACCCGGTCCCTCGCTGGAGATCCCCCAGTCGAGCGCCTTCGCCCAGAAACCGCCCAGGGCGGCGTCGTCGCGAGCCTTCATGTTGATCTGCACAAGCCGGGTTGCCATGCCGACGATCCTAAGCAGGCGCGCTGCCGGTGCGAACGCCCCCTGCCATCGGGCTCGGGCGGCGGGCCGGTTGGACAACGGCCGGGCCGGTCGGTCAGAGTGGTCGGCCGTGAGATACCTGCGCAGCGGTGGTCCCGCCGCGATCCGGCGACCCCGGCCCACCGACGTCGACGAGTTCGTGGCGGCCACGCGGCGCAGCCGGGACCTGCACCATCCGTGGTTGGCCGCGCCGACGAGCCCGCAGGAGTACGACAACTACCTGCGTCGCATCCGCCGCAGGGACAGCGCCGGCTACCTGATCTGCGACCGGGCCAGCGGCGCCATCGCCGGCTACGTGAACATCAGCGGCATCGTGCTGGGCGCGCTGCGCGGCGGTTACCTGGGGTACGCGGCGTTCGAGCCGTACAGCGGCACCGGCCACGCCTCGGCGGGCATCGCGCTGGTGATCGACCACGCGTTCACGGCGGCCGGGCTGCACCGCCTGGAGGCGAACATTCAGCCGGGCAACGAACCGTCGCGGCGGGTGGCCCGCAAGCTCGGCTTCCGCCTGGAGGGCTTCTCCCCGGACTACCTGTTCATCGACGGCGCGTGGCGCGACCACGAACGCTGGGCGATAACCGCCCCCACCCCACCTCCCGCGTGATCAAGAGGTTCGCGTCACGACACGGGGACGCGAACCTCTTGATCAACGAGGGTGGAGCGGGGTCAGGCGCCGGGTCGGGGGAAGGCTACCGGGCTTCTGCGGCCCTCCCGGTCCACGGCGCGGATGCCGAAGAAGACGTTGTCCTTGGACAGGTCGATGCTGACCTCGGTGACGTCACCGACTCCGATCACCCGCTGCCACTCGGCGGCAGTGGTCTCCCGCCACACCACCTCGTAGCCGGCCAGGCCCGGCTCGTCGCCGCGCTGCCAGCGCAGCGTCGTGTTGTTGGTCAGGTCCGTGGTCACGATGATCGCGCCCTTGGGCGTACCGGGGGCCTGGGCCAGCGACCACAGCGCCGCGCCGTTGACCCGGGCCACCCGGGCGATGTACGCGAAGTCGCAGAACTCGGGCAGGTCACCGAACTGTTGACCGTCCTGCACGCGGACGTCCTGGTGCTGGTGGGCGAAGTCCTCGTTCGGCTCGGTGAACCGCGCCGCCGGCCAGCCCTCGCGCAGGAACGAGATGTGGTCGCTGCCGCGCAGGTAGCGGTCCCGCCGGTAGATCACCCGCACCCGCATGCCCGTCGCGTCGTTCTCCGCCACGTCCCTGACGAACCGGGCGAGCTGCCGCGACGGTGAGTCGTTCTCGCCGCCGACGGACTGCCGGGTGGTGGCCTCCGCCGGTGTCTCGGCGGTTGGCACCCCCTCGGCGAAGAGGCGCACCGCGTACGGGTCGCGGGTGCCGTCGTCGGCGGTGCTGCTGCCCACGATGTCGTCGCTGAACATGCCCTGCACGTCCGCGCCGGCCGCCTTGAGCTGCGCGGCCAGGTACGCCGACCCGTACAGGCCCTGCTCCTCGGCGGCGACCGCGGCGAAGACCACAGTGGCGGCGGTCGGTCGGGTGGCCATCAGTCGGGCCAGCTCCAGCACGACTGCGACGCCGGACGCGTCGTCGTCCGCGCCGGGCGCGTCGCTGACGGCGTCCATCACGTCGGTGGCCCGGGAGTCGTAGTGGCCGGTCACCACGTAGGTGCGGTTCGGGGAGGACTGGCCGCGCAGGGTGGCCACCACGTTGGTGATCCGGGTGGCGGTGGGGATCCGCGACGCCGGCTGCTGGACGTACGACTGGAGTTCGACTGTCATCCGACCGCCGGAGGTGGCCGCGTACCCCTGCAATTGCGCGTGGATCCAGTCCCGGGCGGCGCCGATGCCCCGCTGGGGGTCGTCCTGGCTGGAGAGGGTGTGCCGGGTGCCGAACGCGGCGAGGCGGCGCACGATCGCCTCGATCCGGCGTGGGTCGACCTGGCGCAGCAGCTCACGCAACTCGCGCTCGGGCCGCTGGGCGTGGATCGGGCGGCCGGGGCCGGTCGGAGCGGCGTCGGTGGCAGCGGCGGGTGCGGCGAGCGCGGGCACCGCGACGGTGGCGGCGGTCGCCGCGGCGGCGGCGGCCGAGGCGGACAGGAAGGTGCGGCGGGTGGACCTCGTGGGCCCCGCGCCGGTGTCGTCTGATCCCATTCCGGCATCCTGCCCATCGATGACGGTGCCTGTCCATATCGTGCGGCGTCGATGGCGGCGGAGTTTTCACCCGGACCGGGTGATGACACCCCGTTATGGCCTTCTTACGGTGGGTGTCATGGCTGCCGTGCGCGCGACCCCCGCAAATCCGACTCCCGGCCTGATGAGCGAGGCCGGGCGGAGCGGCGACCAACGGGCCATGCCGCCGGAGCTGGGCCCCGACTCCCTCGCCGTGCTCAGCGGCCCCACCTTCATGTACTCGAATTCGAGCGGCGACGTCCCGCCGGGCAGCATCGGCGGGCTCGTGCACCTGGACACCCGGCTGGTCAGCGGCTGGACCCTGACCGTCAACGGCGGCGCCCTGCTGGTGTTGCGGGCCCAGACGATCGAGCACTACTCCGCGCAGTACGTGCTCACGAACTCCGAACTGCCCGGGTTGCCGCCGAACAGCCTGGGCCTTCGGCGGCTGCGCTACGTGGGCGACGGCTTCCACGAGCGGGTCGAGCTGCTGTCGTTTCGGCCGGAGCCGGTCCGGTTGGAACTGCGCCTCGCCGTCGACGCGGACTTCGCCGACCTGTTCGAGGTCAAGTCGGTGGTCCGGGACCGCTCGGCGCAGATCACCCGCGACCACGCCGCAGACGGCTCCGAGCTGTGCTTCTCCTACCGCAACGGGGACTTCTCCGCCCAGACCCGGGTGTGCTGCGCCACCCCGGCGGACCGGATCGAGGGTGACGAGCTGGTCTGGGAGCTGGACCTGAGCCCGCGCCAGGGTTGGAAGGTGGACCTGCACGTTCCACTGCCACCCGGGATGGGAGTGGTCGAGCCGGTGCGGGGCGACATCGCCGACGTCATCCACGGCCGGGGCGACGACCCGCTGCGCCGGTGGGTCGAGGACCGGGCCGTGCTGCGCAGCGACAACCAGGCGTTGGAACGCACCGTGCGTCGGTCCCGCGACGACCTGGCGGCCCTGCGGCTCGACCTGGAGGTCAAGGGCCAGAAGATCCTGCTGCCCGGCGCGGGCTGCCCTGGTTCCTCAGCGTCTTCGGGCGGGACACGCTGATCAGCGCGTACCAGACTCTGGTGGCCGGGCCGGAGCTGGCCAAGGGTGCGTTGCTCGCGCTGGCCCGCCTTCAGGGCGACACGTGCGACGACTTCACCGACGAGGAGCCCGGCAAGATCCTGCACGAGGTCCGCAGCGGCGAGCTGACCCGCAGCGGCCAGAAGCCGTACGGGCCGTACTACGGCAGCGCCGACGCCACCCAGCTCTGGCTGATCCTGCTGTCGGAGTACTGGCGCTGGACCGGCGACGACGAGACAGTCCGGCACCTGGCCGACAACGCCATTGCCGCCCTGCGCTGGATCGACGAGTACGGCGACCGGGACGGCGACGGCTACGTCGAGTACGCCACCCGCTCCCCGGAGGGCCTGGGCAACCAGTGTTGGCGGGACTCGCCGGACGGGATCTGCTTCGCCGACGGGCGCATCCCGGTGCTGCCGCTCGCCACCGCCGACATCCAGGGCTACACGTACGACGCCAAGCTGCGACTGGCCGAGCTGCTGGACGGGCCGTTGGACAATCCCTCCCTGGCCCGTCGGCTGCGCGACGAGGCCGGCACCCTGTACGAGCGGTTCAACCAGGACTACTGGATCGACGAGCGGGGTGGCTACTACGCCATCGCCCTCGACGGTGACAAGAACCTGGTCGACGCGAAGACGTCCAGCATGGGTCACCTGCTGTGGAGCGGGATCGTGCCGCCGGAGCGGGCCGGCGCGGTCGTCCGGCAGCTCATGTCCCCCGACATGTTCTCCGGCTGGGGCATCCGGACGCTGTCGCGCGAGGAACGGCTCTACAACGCCCTGGGCTACCACCTCGGCACGGTCTGGCCGCACGACAACTCCATCGCCGTGCTGGGCCTGGCCCGCTACGGCTACCGGGCGGAGGCGAACCGGATCAGCCTCGCCATGTTCGACGCGGCCGAGCAGTTCGACCACCGACTGCCCGAGGCGCTCAGCGGGTACGACCGCGAACGGCTGCTGTTCGCCGTGCCCTACCCGACGGCGTGCAGCCCGCAGGCGTGGGCCGCCGGCACGCCGCTGGCGCTGGTCCGCGCGCTGCTGGGGCTCAACCCGGTCGGCGGGCAGCTCATGATCGACCCGGACATTCCACCGGAACTGGGCCGGATCACCGCCGACCGGGTGCGCGCCTTCGGGCAGGAATGGAGGATCGAGGCGTTGGGCAGCAGCGGTAACGTCCGGCTCCAGGCGAGCTGACCGTACGCCGACGTTTGTCCCGGGCTGCGACGGGAAACGGCCCGCAATGACGAAACCTCGTGTGGTGATCGTGGGGGCCGGGTTCGCCGGTTACCACGCGGCGAAGACGTTGAGCCGGATCGCCCGGGACCGGGCCGAGATCGTGGTGCTGAACTCCACCGACTACTTCCTGTACCTGCCGCTGCTGCCCGAGGTCGCGGCCGGGGTGGTCGAGCCCAAACGGATCGCGGTGCCGCTGACCGGGACCCTCAAGGGCGTCCGCGTGGTGATCGGCGAGGCGGACCACGTCGACCTGCAGAACCGCTGGGTCGGCTTCACCCAGGCCGAGGGGGAGAAGAACCGCCTGGCGTACGACCGGCTGGTGCTCGCCGTGGGCAGCGTCAACAAGCTGCTGCCCATCCCGGGTGTCACCGAGTACGCGCACGGCTTCCGCGGCCTGCCCGAGGCCGTCTACCTGCACGACCACATCGTCCGCCAGATCGAGCTGGCCGAGCAGGCCGAGGACCCGGCGGAGCAGAAGGCGCGCTCGACGTTCGTGGTCGTCGGGGCGGGCTACACAGGTACCGAGGTGGCCGCGCACGGGCAGTTGTTCACCGACGCGCTGCACGCCCAGCGACCCCGGCTCACCGTCCGGCCCCGCTGGATGCTGCTCGACGTCGCCCCCCGGGTGCTTCCCGAGCTGGACAAGCGGATGTCCGACACCTCGCACAAGGTGCTCAACAGGCGTGGTGTGGACGTGCGGATGGGCACGTCGGTGGCCGAGGCGACCTGCGACGGGGTCAAGCTCACCGACGGCGAGTACGTGCCGACCTGCACGCTCGTCTGGTGCGTGGGGGTGCGGCCCGACCCGTTCGTCAACGAGCTGGGCCTGCGCACCGAGAAGGGCCGGCTGGTCACCGACGAGTTCCTCAACGTCCCCGGCTACCCGGAGGTCTTCGCCTGCGGTGACGCCGCCGCCGTGCCCGACCTGGTCAACCCGGGACAGCTCTGCGGCATGACGGCTCAGCACGCGCAGCGGCAGGGCAAGCGCGTGGCGCACAACATCGCCGCGTCGTACGGCTTCGGTCAGCGCAAGCCGTACAAGCACCACGATCTGGGTTGGGTGGTCGACCTGGGCGGCAAGGACGCGGCCGCTAACCCGTTGCACGTCAACCTGGCCGGGCTGCCGGCCAAGGCGGTCACCCGGGCGTACCACCTGATGGCGATGCCGGGCAACCGCACCCGCGTGGGCGCCGACTGGGTGCTCGACGCCGCGCTGACCCGCTCGGCAGTGCAGTTGGGGCTGGTCCCGGCGAACGCGGTTCCGCTGGAGAGCACCTCACCGGAGGTCGCCATGCACGGCCGCTGAGCGAGACCCGCCGACCGGGCCGGTCAGCCCCGCGAGGGGGCGGGACCGGCCGGTCCGCGTGCGGGCGGTCCGGGTTCCGCCGGTGGGGGTGGGTTCAGCCGTCGCGGCCCGTACTCCCGCAGCAGCGTCTGGACGATGCCGGCGGCGGGAATGGCCAGCAGCGCGCCGAGCAGCCCGGCCAGTTCCGCCGCGAGCAGCACGCTCAGCAGCACGGTCAGCGGGTTGAGCCGCACCGCGCGCGCCAGGATCAGCGGCTGGAGCAGGTGGTTCTCGACCTGCTGGTAGACCACGAAGAAGACGAGCACGACGACCCCGGCGGTGGGGGAGTGCAGGAACCCGGCCCCGGCGGCGATCACCGCGCCGATCGTCGCGCCGACAAGCGGTATCAGATCGGCCACCGCCACCAGCAGCGCGATCACGCCCGCGAACGGCACCCCGGTCAGGGCCAGCACCACGAACGTCAACGCCCCGCAGATCACGCTGATCAGCAGGTTGCCGGTGAGATAGCCGGTCACCGTCCGCGACACCTCTCGGCCCACCCGGCGCAGGCGCTCGCCCTGACCGTCCCCGGCCGCCGCGAGCAGGCCACGGGTGATCCGCGGCGATTCCAACACCATGAGGTACGCCAGCACGACGACGGTGACCAGCCCCGCGACCGTCTCCACGACGCCGCGCAGCACGCCGACGGCGGGTTGTCGCAGCCGGCTGCCGAAGTCGCGCAGTTGGTCGGAGTGCTCGCTGACGTAGCGCCGCGCTCCGGTGCGTTCCACGAGCTGACCCAGTGGGCCGCGTCCGGCGCGTGCGTCGCGCAGCAGGTCGGGCCCCCGCTCGGCGAATCGGCCCAGCTCGTCCAGCAGGGGCACCAGGATGACAGTGGCGAGGATCGCCACCACGACGAAGGCGGCGAGGAACACCAACAGCGTGGCCGCCGCCCGCCGCCGGACGAACCGGCGTTGCAGCCAGTCCACGGACGGCTTGAGGGCGACCGCGAAGAAGGCGGCCACGACTGCCCAGACCAGCACCCGCCGGGTCGCGTACACGAAGGCCAGCGCGAGCGCGGTCGCCAGCACCAGGCCGATCACGACCAGGGCCCGGCGGGCGGTGGCCCGATCGTCGGCGTTACTCACCCGCCCGGCCTTCCCCGCCCACACGGCAGGAAACCCGGCAATGCGGACGAGTGGCCCCGTCCTATGCGTCGGTGTCGGTGAGCGGGTGGGCGCCGGCGACGAACGTGTCGAGCGCGGCGGCGTGCAGCAGCCCGCCCGGAATCGGATCGCGCAGGGCCGCCGCCGCGAGCCTGCCGACCGGCAGCCCGCCTGGGCGGTGCGTCGCGGCGAGCACCACGTTGCCGTAGCGCCGGCCACGAAGCATCCGGCGGTCCCCGAACACGCAGACGTCCCCGAAGACCGCGCGCAGCGTCGCCACCTGCACGCGGGTGCCGACAAGCGGCGGCAGGTCCGTCACGTTCACCAGACAGAGCCCGCCGGGGCGCAGGACGCGAGCCACCTCGGCCGCGAACTCCACGGTGCGGACGTGCGCAGGCATCCGGGCCGCCCGGTAGATGTCGGCGATCACCAGGTCGTACGCGCCGGCCGGGGCGGCAGTCACCGCGTCCCGGGCGTCGGCGACCTCCACCCGCACCTCCGGCGGCAGCGGCGGCAGTTCCCGGGCGACCAGATCGACCACCGCCCGGTCCCGCTCGACGACCCGCTGCGCGGAGCCCGGCCGGGTCGCGGCGAGCCAGCGCGGCAGCGTCAACGCGCCGCCGCCGAGGTGCAGCACGCTCAGCGGTACGCCCGCAGGGGCCGCCACCTCCACCGCCGAGGCGATCCGGCGGACGTACTCGAAGTGCAGATGCCGGGGATCCTCGACATCCACGTACGACTGCTCCACGCCGGCGGACAGCAGCGTCCGTCCGGTTTTGCGGACCGGATCGGCTACCAGCTCCAACCGGTCGGCGGCGCGGTTCATGACGGCACGCTAACCGAGCCGCCGCCGGTGCCTTTCGACGGGCCGCGCCGGGCCGCCCGACGTGCGCGCGGGCCGGTCCGGTGCCGGCCCGCCCGACGTGCGCGCGCCGACGGGCCGACGGCGCGGGTCGTACCCCGCGTCCGTCGGCCCGCCCGTGCGGTGGCGGCCGGTCAGCCGCTGGCCATCCCGGCGCCCACCTCGTCGATGGCGTCGTCGATCGAGTGGGCGAGGTCCACGTCGAGCGCGGTCACCCCGTCCGCCTGGTTGGTGCGGACGGTCAGCACGGCGGCCGTGCCGCCCGGTCGACCGATGCTCGGGCCGCGCCCGGTGTCCACGCGTAGCCGGTCCAGTCGGGCGAGCACCCGGTCCAGGTTGTCCGGCGGCAGCGCGATCACGCGGTACAGGCCGGTGCTGTCACCGGCCCAGTACGGCAGGTCGTCCAACGCCGCCCGGAGCTGGGCCTCGTCCAGGGTGGGCGTGGTGGTGGAGGCCCCCACGATGCCGCCGCCGGCCGCCGGCGGGTTCAGCAGCTCCCGCAGGCCGTCGGGGACGTGCAGCGACTCGACCAGGTCGCCGTCCTGTTCGGCGAGCGCGGCGAGTGTCGCCTCGGCCTGGTAGCGGGCCTGCTCGGGCGTACGCCCGCTGATCCGGCCCACCTCGGCCAGGAAGCCGGGCAGGTCCCGGTGCCGCTCGATGCCGTCGACGGGCACGACGTCGTGCAGCGAGTTCGGCACGGCCGCGAGCAGCCGCTGCCGCTCCGCCGTTTCCAGCGCGAAGGCCAGGACGAGGACTGTCGCCTCGGCGCCCACCTTGGCGGTTCTGAAGTCGACGCCGGAGCGTCGTCGGATGTCGTCGACCAGGTCGTGGTAGCCCACGCTGTTCACCCCGGCCGCACCGCCGGGAGGAGGCTGCGGTCGCGGATTGTCCGCGGTGCCTCGCGACGGCGGGGCCGGTCCACCGCGCGTGGTGTCCGACTTGTGCCGTCCGGCCGGCGGCGGGCCGGCTCGCTTGCCCTGGTCCAGGCTGGTGAGTTGCTTGGAGGCGCTCAGGCTGGCGCCGAACTGGCTGGGCTGACTGCCCTGTTCGCGGGCCTGCCGGGCCAGCGCCCGGCGCCGCTGGTTGTCGCCCTCCATCTGCTTGCGCATGGTGACGCCCCTTTCGCTGGGGATCGATCCTGCGCCGGTCGCGTTCCCGCCCTCCCGGGAGCCGAAACGGGCGCTGCCGGCCGGGTAGCGCCGAGCGCGGCCCACGCTTCATCCGGCGCGGGTGAGGGGTGCTCACCCACGCGGGCCGCAGGATCGGGGCAGGACCGCAGTTCTTCCGAGGTACGCGGAAGGAAGGTCGTCATGAAACAGATCGTCGAGATCGTTCCCGCTCGACCGGGCTGGTACGCCCGCTGGCAGCTCACGCCCGACGCCACCAGGTGCTATCCGGTCAGCCTGTGGGCGCTGCTGGAGGAGGCCGACGGAACCGGCCGGGAGGTGGTCGGAATGGACTGCATCGGCCAGTGGCCGGGTGCGGACGACAACGAGGCGGGTGGGGAGTTTGTCCGCTACCTGTACCAGACGCCCGATTCGGGGGAGCCCGACGACATCGAACCCCCGGCGACCGTCGAGCTGCGCGACGGCGCGCCCCGGCTCCAGCCGATGACCGCGCCCTAGACATTCCTCCGGCCCCCGACCCCAGGTCCCAGGGTCGGGGGCCACCCCCGTTTCCTCAGGGGGCGGCCCGGCGGTGGGTGGGTGCGGTGGTCAGCCGATGGCGCGCAGGTTGTCGCCGTCGTCGGCGGCAGTGCTCTCCACCGCCAGCAGCTCGGTGAGCCCGGTGCGGTCAAGCATCAGCTGAAGTCGGGCGCTGACCCCGGTCAGCCGGATCGCCCCGGCGCCGCGGTGCACCACCAGCAGGGCGCTGAGCCCGGACGAGTCGCAGAGGCCGACCCCGGCCAGGTCAATCGTCACCTGCTGCTCGCCGTGCAGCTCACTGGCGGCGGCGATCAGCTCGGGCGCGGTGTCGTAGTCCAGCTCGCCGGTCAGCCGCAGCCGGACGTGACTGGCGTCGAGCCGGGTCACCTCGATGGTCAGCAGCTGGTGGGACATGCCCCCATGTTCCCAGTCCAGCGGCGGAACGCAAACCCGGGGGCCGCCGGCCGCCGGATCACGCGGTGGCGGCGGACCGCGCCGAGTCGGGGCCCAGGGCCGCCCGGGTGGCCGGGAGCGGCCGGCCGACCAGCGCCGCCACGCCTGTGATGTCCAGGATCGACGTCAGGAAACGGGGAACCGCCCGCAGCCGCAGGGTCGTGCCCACCGACTGGCCCTCCCGCCACGCGTGCACGATCACGGCGAGACCGGTGCTGTCGATGAAGGTCAGGTCGGCGAAGTCCAGGACGAGGGCGCGCGGCGCGTCGGCGAGGACCCGGTCGACCTCGGCGTGCAGGGGCGTTGCCGTGGCGTACGCCAGCTCGCCGCCCACCCGGATCAGGGGCATGTCGGGATCGGACCGATCGACGAACACGCTCAGCGGTGTCGCCTCGGAGCCCCGCCCGACAGATGCCACGATCACGCCTTTCCGCACGCCGCCGTTCCGGCCGTGCGAGGGGATCGTAACAACGGTCTACCCGGTTCGCCCGGTACGCGAGTGAGGGCCCGCCACCTGCCGTGGGATGCCGGTGGAGGCGTACCGGCGTAGGGTGGTCGGAGAGATTTGACCACAGACGCCGGTTCCGGTGCGGGTTCGGGTGGACGACAAGGAGTGAGGCTCAGCTGGTGACTGCTTCCGACGTCAGGGGCGCAGACCCGGGCGACGGACGGATCTCCACGCCGAGTACCACACGGGCCCCGGCGTGGTCCGCCGACGCACCGTCCTGGCCCCCGCCCGCGCTGCCGCCGCTCGCGCCCGACCGCGATCAGGCCACACCGGACTGGTCCGAGGTCGTCGAGCACTTCCGCGAGGGCCTGGTGGTCTGCGACGCCGACGGCGTCGTCCGACACGTCAGCCCGGTGGCCGAGCGGCTGCTGCCCGAGGTGGTCCCCGGCATCCTGCTGGCCGCCTCTGGCGTGCCCGGGTTGGGCGCGGGCATCCCCGGGGGCTTCACCCACCACGGGCGTCGCCTGACCGCCCGCCAGGTGCCGCTCTCCGCCGGCCGCTGCTGCTGGTACGTGGAGGACGTCACCGAGAGCGTCAGCCGTGCCGACGCGCTGCTCGCCGAGCGAGCCCGTTCCGCCTTCCTGGCCGTGGTCGGCGACAAGCTGGGCAACCCACTGCACCCCGACCGGGCCGCCGCGGCGGTCGTCCGGCTCGCCGTGCCGACCCTGGCGGAGGTGGCCGTGCTGGTGCTGGCCCCGCGCACTGGGCGGGCGCGGTGGTGGCGGGCCTCCCGGGCCGACGACGAGGCGCCGATGGTCGACAGCGGCGTGCTGGCCGGCCCCGCGCTGCCGGCCGCGATCGCCGAAGCGCTGACCGGGGTCGAGCCACACGCTCTCGACTGGCTGGTGGAGCAGGCGGTCGACGCCGGCTGGCTGCCCGGTCTCACGGGCGCCGACAGCGCCGCCCGGGTCGTTCCGCTGCCCGGCCGGGACGCGCCCGTCGGGGTGCTGCTTGTCGCCAGGCGCTCCAGTCGGTGGTACGACGAGGACGACGTCGGGTTGATCCGCGCCTTCGCGGCTCGGGCCGGCGCGGCGCTGACGACCGCTCTGCTCTACCGCGACCAGGCCGAGGTCGCCGACACCCTCCAGGCCAGCCTGCTGCCCGTCGAGCCGACCGAGACTCCCGGCGTGCAGTGGGGCACGGCGTACCGGCCGGCGCAGGCGGGGCTGCGGATCGGCGGCGACTTCTACGGTTCGCACCGGCTCGCCGACGGTGGTTCCGTGTTCTTCCTCGGCGACGTCTCCGGCAAGGGCGTCGAGGCGGCCGTCTTCACCGGCCAGCTCCGCCAGTGCCTCCAGGCCCTGCACCGGGTGGAGTCACACCCCGGGCGGCTACTGCGACTGCTCAACGACGCGCTGCTGGAGACGACCCAGGCGCACGGTCAGGGCCGCTTCGCCACCATCGTGCTCGGCGTCGCCCGTCCGCAGCGCGACGGGAGCGTCACCCTCACCATGGCCGGGGGCGGGCACCTGCCGCCGCTTGTGCTGCGGACGTCGGGCGAGGTCGAGTCGGTGTCGCTGCGCGGCATGCTCATCGGAGTGGTGCCCGATCCGCGCGTCGGCGAGGTGACCGTGCGGTTGGCGCCGGGCGAGACCTGCCTGCTCTACAGCGACGGCGTGACCGAGGCCCGTGGGGGCCGCCGCGGTGACGAGCTGTTCGGCGCGGAGCGGTTGGTCACGGCCGTGACCGGGTGTCAGCGCATGCCGGCGCCGGCCCTGGCCGAACGCGTCGAGCAGGTCACCGGTGACTGGCTGGGGCACGGCGACCACGACGACATCGCGGTGCTGGCGCTGCGCGCGGTCAGCCCGGGTGGGCGAGCCGCGCGGCACCTGCACGCGGTGCCCACGTCGACGAGCGCCGACGAGCAGCCGGAGGGCCCCGCGTGACAGCCGCCGCCGTGACCACTGACCCGACCGACGCGTACTCCGGCTACCTGGCCTGCCTCGCCGACGCCGACGAGTACGCCGCGATCGACGTGGCGCTCGGCCTGCTCGACGCGGGTGTGCCGCCGGAGCGGGTGCTGCTCGACCTGGTGGCGCCGGCTCAGGCCGAGGTGGGTGAGCGGTGGGCACGCAACGAGTGGAGCGTGGCCCAGGAGCACGCGGCGACCCACATCAGCGAGCGGGTGGTGGCCGCGGTGGCGGCGCACGCCAATCCGCGTCCGACCGGGGGGCGGGTCGTGGTGGCCTGCATGGACGGCGAGTGGCATGCGCTGCCGCCTCGGCTGGTGGCCGAGGTGCTGCGGCTGCGCGGCTGGCAGGTGACCTTCCTGGGCGCCAGCGTGCCGGCGGCGCACCTGGTGTCGTACCTGCATCGGCACGACGCGCAGGCGGTCGCGCTGGCCTGCGCGCTGCCGATGCGGCTGCCGCACGCCCACCGGATGATCGAGGCGTGCCGGCGTTCGGACGTGCCGGTCGTCGTGGGTGGGCGTGGCTTCGGCGCGGACGGCCGGTGGGCGGCCCGCCTCGGCGCGGCCTGGGCGCCGAACGCGCCTGCGGCGGCCGAGTTGATCGCCGACGAGCGGGCGCTGCGGCGGGTGCCGGCGGCGCAGCTCGGGCACCTGGCCGACGACGAGTACGCGAGTCTCGTCCGCCGCCGCGGAGAGCTGATCGACAGCGCGCTCACCGACCTGCGCGAGCGGGTGCCGGCGACCCGGGACTACACGGCCGCCCAACTCGACTCGACGGTGAGCGACCTGGGGCACGTCGTTGACTCGCTGGCCGCCTCGCTCTATGTCGACGACGCCTCGCTGTTCACCGAGTTCGTCGGCTGGCTGGTGGAGATCCTGACCAGTCGGGGGGTGCCGGCCAGCGCGGTCGCCCTGACCCTGGAGCACTACGCCGCCGTGCTGCGCGACTTTCCCCGGGCGTCGCACGCGCTGGCCCGCAGCCGCGCCGGGCTGCCCGCCACGTCCCGTTCCGAGGGCTGAGGACCCTCCCGGACGATCACCACGCGCTGCGGACTGTCGTAGCCCCCTGCGTATACTTGCCGGACTGCAAACGTCCCACCCACCGGTGGAGCGAGGGGGAGAACGGTGACGTTCAGCGTCAGCCACGCCGAACGCGACGGCGGCGCGGCCTGCCTGCGGCTCGCCGGTGAGCTGGACCTGAGCACCGCCGGTGAGTTGACTGCCGCCATCGACAAGCTCACCGCGGCCGGCGAGCGGCGGGTGCTGCTCGACCTCGCCGATCTGACCTTCTGTGACTCCACCGGGATGGCGGTGTTCGTCCGGGGCGACAACCAGGTCGCCGCGGACGGCGGTTGGTTGCGGATCACGGGCGCCACCGGCCGGGTCGAGCGGGTGTTGCGGGTCACCGGTCTGGCCGACGTGCTGCGCTACCTTCCGGACACGGCCGACCCGGCGTCCCAGAGCGCCTCCTGATGGGCTAGATTTCCCCGCCAGCACGGTGACCGTTCCGGTCTCCTTCTCCGCCGACCCGAGGCAGGTAGTGATGGGCGACAGCCCGCAGCCGGTACGCATCCTGGTGGTCGACGACGATCCGGGCGACGTGCTGATGATCGAGGAGGCGTTGGCCGACTCCGACGTCGAGAAGATCATTGACGTGGTCAGTGACGGCGAGGAGGCGATGGAGTTCCTCCGTGCCGAGGGCCGGCACGTCCAGGCCCGCCGACCGGACGTCATCCTGCTGGATCTGAACATGCCGCGGATGGACGGCCGTCAGGTGCTCGGCGCGGTCAAGCAGGACGAGGATCTGCGGACCATTCCGATCGTGGTGCTGACGACCTCGAACGCCGACACCGACATCGTGGGCAGCTACACGTTGCAGGCCAACGCGTACGTCACCAAGCCGATCGACCTGGACGACTTCAACGACGTGGTGCGCCGCATCGACGAGTTCTTCGGCCGCGTCGTCGTCCTGCCCAAGCGCCCCTGATCACACCCGGCGCGGTCGGTGGGCATTGTCCCCGCCGCCGGGCCGCACGTGGCCCCTCGCCGCGCCGCGTCGCTCGACGCCCGCGCATGCTGAACAATTTTCCCGAACCGCCTCGGCCGCTGTCGCCGCGTCCGAGGATCCAGGTGGGGACGTAACAGCGGCTGCCTGGGGGGCGACAGTATGAGGTTCTCCGTCGTGAAGACCGGCTACGACCAGCGGCAGGTGGATTCCTGCCTGGACGAGTTGGGGATCCGGTTGTCCCGGCTCGCGGCACGGGCTGAGGGCGCCGCCGGGGCGACCCGCGATTGGGACGAGATCCGCCAGGAGGCGACCTGGCTCAGCGGGCTGCTCCAGCGGCTCGACCTGGGCGACGCCGCGACGACCCGGCAGGCCGGCGACGCGGTGCGGCGGGAGGCGGCCGAGATCCTGGCGCAGGCCCGCTCCGAACTTGACGAGGCCCGCGAGGAGGCCCGGCGCGTTCGCGAGCAGGCGTACGCGGACGCCGTGCAGGCCCGGCGGGACTTCGAGGAGGCGTTGCACGCCCGGCGACGCCGCGAAGCGCTTGTCGACGAGATCCTCACCGGCGTGACAGTCGAGCCGGTGCCGGCCGACACGCCCACGGCTGCCGCCGGAACGGGCGTACCGGCGACCAGGGTGGCGGCCGGCGGTCGGGACACCGGCGCGCAGCCGCCCAGCGGGCGTACGGCCCGCTGAGCGCGAGGCTCAGACGGTGAGTGCCGCCGCCACGGTGGTCGCGCGCTCCTCGTGCTGGGCGTACGCGTCGGGGAAGGCGGAGATCTGCACGGCCTGGGCGGCGGCGGTGACGCTCATGTCCTCCCAGCCGGGGATCTCGGCCAGCGCCGTGTAGAAGGCCCGCGCGGCGTACGACGGGCGCATCAGCTCGGCCACCGTGCCCCAGCCGCTGCTGGGCCGCTGCTGGAACAGTCCGACCGAGTCGTGGTCGGCGCCGGTGCCCTGGTGCGGGTACTGCGTCGACTCCGGCAGCACGTCGCTGGCGAGGTTGTAGAGGTTGCTCTCCTGCATCGCGGTCGCCAGCGCCACCACCAGGGCGCGGCGCGGCATCTGGAGCTCCCGGCCGACGTCCACGATGATCTTGGCGTTGTCCATCTGGGTCTGGTCGAGCCCGGCGACCGGGCGGGGTCGGCGGGGCTTGACGGGCTTCTTGGGCGCTGCCTTGCGGGCGACGGTGGGGGTCGGTGACGCCGTGGGGGTGGGGATGACCCGGGCGGGGGCGGCGTCGCGGTCCAGCGATCGGGAGGCGCGCTCGTCGGCGATGGAGGCGCGGTCGGCCAGCGCGTCGGACATCGGTCGTGCCGGCGGCGGGTTGTCCTCGGCGCCACGGGCGGCGGCGAACGCGCCCAGACCGAGGCAGCAGGTGACTCCGGTGGCCAGGGCGACCCGGACGGGGGTGGAGCCGAGTCGGTTGCGGCGCGGCGGCGGCTCGGGGGCCCGGTGACGGCCGATCGTCCGTTCGGTTGATGCGGCGTCGCCCGAACAGGTGGTCGGGAGCGCGTCGGTCAGCTTCTGGGCGGCGGGGTCGACGGGATGCACCCGCCGAGGCTAGATAGTCGATCGCCCGTTGCCATCACCCCGTACGGTGGCATGCGCCACAATTTGCCCGGATCATGGTCACCATATCGGTCGAAAGACCGGTTGAACCCGCGAAACCTCGCTGATCAGGCGAGACGGTTATTCCCGATTAGCCCGGCCAACTCGGTCACCGCTGCGGACCCGCCTGCCGGCTGCGAACGATTCCCGGCGATCCTCCGTTCCGAGGGCGCCCGCTCCACCGAACGGCGGAGGCTGGTGCGTTGACCGTGAACGTCCACCGGGTCAGCGACACGCCGGGCGGCGCAACGCCGCGAACGGGCCCGCGTCTGCGGCGAACGCCAGCAACGCTGGGGCCGCCCCCCAGGAAAGCCGCCCGAAGATCGGGCCCTGTGACAGCCTCGACTACAGGACCTTGGTCATGTGCACGCTGTTCGGGTCCTCTGGGTAGTCGGCGAACGGCTCGCATCGGGTGAATCCGTACTTCGCGTAGAGCGCCCGCGCCGGCGCAAAATGGTCATCCGCGCCGGTCTCCAGGTATAGCCGGGTGAAGCCGCGCCGGCGGGCCTCTGCCAGGACGTGTTGGAGAAGCGCGGAGGCCACTCCCCGCCGCTTCGCGGTCCGGGCGGTCCGCATCGACTTGAGTTCGGCGCTCGTGTTGTCCAGCTTCTTGAGAGCTCCACAGCCCACGAGTTCGTCACCGTCGTAGACCGACCAGAAGGTCACTGCGGGCTGACGCAGCCCGTCGAGGTCAAGGGCATGCTTACTCTCGGGCGAGCTGACCGCTCGCATTTCATCGAGGTGCTCCTGCAGAAGCGCCCTGATCTCAGGCCCGGACAGGTCATCCACGACGATCTTCATGCCGCGATGGTAAGACACGACGGATCGGGCACCAGAAAAGCCGCCAACCGGTCACGGGCGCGGTGCCGGGATCAGTGCCGGCCGTTCTCCGCCGGGGTGACTGTCAGCCGATGCCGGGTGTTGTCGCCGCTGGAGAACGGCCAGAGCCGGTCGGCGTACTCGACCAGATCGGCCAACTGCGACCGGCTCAGGCCGGCGGAGGAGATCGAGGCGTGCACGTCGGCCCGATAGCGGCCGTCGTCGTCGCGGCCCAGTTTCGCCTCGGCGCGTACCTGGACCGTGTGCGCCTCGTTCGTGATCTCGCCGGCCGCCTCCACCGCCGCGTGGTGCAGGCAGGACGCGAAGGCCGCCGCCAGCAGTTGCTCGGGTCGCAGGCCGGTGCAGTGCGCCGCCAGTGGCGACGCCAGCGGCGTGGAGAGCCCGCCGTCGTCGGTGCGTACGTGGCCGCCCTCGGCCGTCGCGGTGGCCTGATGCAGCCAGGAACTCGGACTCGGCATCGCGTTCCTCCCGTCGCTCACCCGCCCGGCTACCCGGCCGGGGGCGGGCGAAACGCCACGCGACCCCGCGTTCAGGTCCCCTCGACCACCGACAGCGCCTCGGTGGCCTCCGCCGCGGCCTGCTCGCTCCACGGCGACATCGCCGTCGGCCGGCGCGGCGTGGGGATCATCATCGGCACGTACACCCGGGCGTCCACTGCCTCGGCCAGCAGCAGCGCGGCGACCAGGCTGGTCGGACGCTCCGCCGGGTCGCTGGCCAGGCAGGAGCGGCACAACTCGGACACCTCCGGCGGCAGCCCGTCGATCTCGGGCAGCGGCTGCGGCGGCCGGGCGCGACGCTCCGTCAGCAGCTCGGCGGCAGTGTTCGCCCGGTACGGCAGCCGGCTGGTCAGGGAGTAGTAGAGCAGCACGCCGAGGGCGTACATGTCGGCCGCCGGAGTGGCCGGTGCGCCGTCGAGCTGCTCGGGCGCCAGATACGCGGGAGTGCCCAGCACCATGCCGTCCGGCATCGGGTCCGCCGTCCCGGCCGGGGTGGCGATGCCGAAGTCGAGGACCTTCACCCCGGCCGGGGTGAGCATGACGTTCGCCGGCTTCACGTCGCGGTGCACGATGCCGCTGGCGTGGGCGGCGGACAGCGCGGCGGCGACCTCGGCGCAGACCCGCACCGAGATGCGCCAGTCCAGCGGACCGGCCCGCAGGTGCGCGGCGAGCGTCTCGCCCTCCGCCAGCTCCATCACGATGTACGGGGCCTGGCGGCCGGGAAGCGTCGAGGAGGTGCCGAAGTCGTGCACGCTCGCGACGTTCGGGTGCACCAGCCGTGCTGCGGAACGGGCTTCCGTACGAATACGGTCCACCGTGTCGTGGTGGCCCTCCGGGCCGGGCGAGATCAGCTTCACCGCGACCGGCCGGTCCAGCACACGGTCGTGGGCCCGCCACACCTCGGACATCCCACCCACGCCGATACGCTTTTCGAGCTGGTACCGCCCGTCCAGCGTCCGCATCGACCGCTCCTCGCCCTCGCCCGCCGACCGCGGGTGCCTCCGATCGCGGTACCCGGGGTCCGAGCTGGGCAAACCGTGCGGCGATCGGGGGTGGCCGATCCCGTCGTACCTCGGCGCGGCTCGGTGGTGGGTGCGGTAGCTTGCGAGCCAGGGCTGGCGCACCGAGCGTGCCGGCACGGTCACCGGGGAGACACCGCGATGAGCGAGGTCACCGTACGCTTCGTGGGCGGTCCCGCCGACGGCCTGGTTCGCGCGGTGCCGGCCGAGCCCGACGGCGGCCCTCCACGGCGGTGGATCATGCGGCACCCGGACGGCACCGGCCCGACGCAGCCCGGCCCCGACCACCTCTACGAACGCGACCAGCCGGACGGCCGGGGCGGGTGGAGCATGCGGTTCGTCCGGACCGACGCCCAGGGAGTGTCCGAGTGACCACGGGCGAGGGCTGAGCGGTGCTCCGGCGGCCCGGCCGCACAGCTGGCGCACAGGTGGGGCAGAGGCGCGTCACAGCGGACCCACCCACGATGGAGGGCATGGTCATCCAGGGACAGACCGCGCCGGGCCGGATCGAGTTGCGCCGCCCCGACGGCGAACCGGTCCGGGTGCTGGTGGTCGACGACGAGGCGACACTCACCGACCTGCTGGCGATGGCGCTGCGCTACGAGGGTTGGCAGGTACGCAGCGCCGGCAACGGCATGGCGGCGCTGAGCACCGCGCGGCAGTTCCAGCCGGACGCCGTCGTGCTCGACGTCATGCTGCCCGACCTGGACGGCTTCCAGGTGCTGCGCCGGCTGCGCGAGCACGCCCCCACCGTGCCGGTGCTGTTCCTGACCGCCCGCGACGCCGTCGAGGAGCGCATCGCCGGGCTGACCGTGGGCGGCGACGACTACGTGACGAAGCCGTTCAGCCTGGAGGAGGTGATCGCCCGGCTGCGCGCCCTGCTGCGCCGCTCCGGCTTCGCGGTCGCCGCCCAGGAGGAGGCGGTGCTGACCGTCGGCGACCTCAGCCTCGACGAGGACAGTCACGAGGTCCGCCGCGCCGGCCAGCTCGTCACGCTTACCGCGACCGAGTTCGAGCTGCTGCGCTACCTGATGCGCAACCCGCGCCGGGTGCTCAGCAAGGCGCAGATCCTCGACCGGGTGTGGAACTACGACTTCGGTGGCCAGGCCAACGTGGTGGAGCTGTACATCTCGTACCTGCGCAAGAAGATCGACGCCGGTCGGCCGCCGATGATCCACACACTGCGCGGCGCGGGCTATGTCCTCAAACCCGCCGACTGACGGACGGCCGCGCCGCCGGCCGCTGCGGACGGCCCGGCGGTGGCTGGCCGGCCGGTCGCTGCGGACCCGGCTGGTGCTCGCCCTGGTGGCGCTGCTCGCCCTGGTCAGCGTCGCGATCGGCGGGCTCACCACTGTCGCCCTGCGGCACTTCCTCGTCGGCCAGGTCGACAGCCAGTTGACGATGGGGGACCGGCCCCGCGCCGATGTGCCGCCGTGGTTCCGCCAGGGGGGCGACCCGGGGTGGCCCGCCTCGCGACCGGACGGCGTCGGCCCGCCTCCGCCGGAGCCTCCGCGCGGCTTTCCGCCGGGCTCGCTGGCCGTCCGCCTCGCCGACGGCGTCACCACGGCGACGAGGAGCACCGAGAGCGGCAGCCTCGCCGACGTCCCCGCCACGGACGCCGCCCGGCTGGCCGCGCTCCCCACCGACGGCCTGCCGCGCACCGTCGGCCTCGACGACGGCGGTGACGTCCGGGCCGTGGCGCGGCGTCTCCCCGACGGGATGGTGCTGGCCGTGGCGATCCCGCTGTCGGGCGTGCAGGACACCATCTGGGCGCTTGTCGCCGCGCAGGCCGGAGTGGCCGCCGTCGGGCTGGTCCTCGCGGGCGCGGCCGGCGCGCTGATCGTGCGCGCCACGCTGCGACCGCTGAACAGGGTCGCCGCCACCGCCACCCGGGTCACGGAGTTGCCGCTGGACCGCGGCGAGGTCGCGCTCGCCGTCCGGGTGCCAGCGGGGGACACCGACCCGCGCACCGAGGTCGGCCAGGTCGGCGCGGCGCTCAACCGCATGCTCGGCCACGTCGCCGACGCGCTTGTCGCGCGGCAGGCCAGCGAGACCCGCGTACGCCAGTTCGTCGCCGACGCCAGCCACGAGCTGCGCACCCCCCTCGCGGCCATCCGGGGGTACGCCGAGGTGGCCCGGCGCGGCCGCGCCGAGGTCCCCGCCGACGTGGCGCACGCGCTGCGCCGCGTCGAGTCGGAGAGCACCCGGATGACCACCCTCGTGGACGACCTGCTGCTGCTGGCCCGGCTCGACGCCGGCCGACCGCTCGCGGCGGACCCGGTCGACCTGTCCGCCCTCGTCGTGGACGCGGTAAGCGACGCCCACGTGGCCGGTCCCGAGCACCGCTGGCAGCTCGACCTGCCCGAGGTGGTCATCCGGGTACCCGGCGACACCGCCCGCCTGCACCAGGTGGTGGCGAACCTGCTCGCGAACGCCCGCGTGCACACCCCACCCGGCACGACAGTCACCACCACGCTGGCCGTGGAGCCGGACGCCGCCGTGCTCACCGTCGCCGACGACGGGCCGGGGGTGCCGGCGGAGCTGCGTCCGGAGATGTTCGAGCGGTTCGCCCGGGGCGACAGCTCCCGGTCCCGCGCGCACGGCAGCACCGGCCTCGGCCTGGCGATCGTGGCTGCCGTGGTGGAGGCCCACCACGGCACGGTCGCCGTCGACAGCCGGCCGGGGCGGACCGTCTTCGCCGTCCGCCTGCCGAATCCCACAGCTGACGCGTAGTCGGCAGCACCGACGAGGCTTACCTGTCGACGGTGTTGCGCTTCGTCCTGCTGCGCCTCGGCATGCACCACCGCCGCCCCTGACGCGGGGGCTGGGCCGGGATTGCCGGCT
This sequence comes from Micromonospora sp. DT43, assembly GCF_049841645.1. Classification (NCBI taxonomy): domain Bacteria; kingdom Bacillati; phylum Actinomycetota; class Actinomycetes; order Micromonosporales; family Micromonosporaceae; genus Micromonospora; species Micromonospora sp. DT43. Next base: position 36,730 of record NZ_JBNCKR010000016.1, read on the forward strand.
CAGCCGCCCAGCACGTCCGCGAGGACCTCGACGACGCGCCGCGCGTGGCGTCCGTCGGGGTCCTCGTCGGCGTTGAGGTCGGTCACGCTCATCCCGAGCAGCCGGTCGGCGCGGGCCAGCGGGGTGACGAGCGCCGTCAGGTCGGGCCAGCGCAGCCCCTCCGGCTCGGGATAGGTCACCGCCGGCAGGTCGCGCGGGTCCACCGCGTCCAGGTCGAGGTGCAGCCAGGCCGGCCCGTCGCCGTCGGCCGCCAGGGCCTCCCCGACCGCCCCCGCGCCCCGGCGCAGCAGGTCGGCGGCGGGCACCTGGTGGATGGCCCTGTCGATCCGGGCCACCTCGACCCGCCCGTCGTCGTCGGACGACGGGCGGTGCCCGAGCAGGTGCACCCGCCCGGGGTCGAGCAGGGCTTCGTCGACGCCGATCGCGGCGGCCGGGCCGTGCCCGGTGACCACCGAGAGGTCCATGTCGGCGGCCTCGCCGGTCGGCGATGTCGCGCCGTCGAGAAAGTCGGGATGAGCGTCGACGAACCACAGCTCCGTCCTGCGCGGCAGGCCCCGGCAGATGCCGGGCAGTATCGCGCAGTCCCCGCCCAGGACGAGCGGCCGGCGGCCGTCGGCGATCAGCGCCGCCACTCGGCTGCTGATGGCCGCGCCGGCCCGGACCAGGCCGGCCGCGCCGATCACCCCGCTCGCCGGGTCGCGGGACCTGTCGCGCAACCGCGCCTCGTCCACCTGCCCGTCGTCGTCCGCGCCGAGGGCGTCCAGCAGGCCGGCCCGGCGCAGGGCAGCCGGGGCCCGCTCCTCGCCGCGCCCGGCGCCGGAGGAGTCCAGAGGCGCGTCCACGACCGTCCAGCGCACTCTCGCAGCGTACCGACGCGGACGGCTTCCTGTGGCGAGGCTGGGAGTCCTCCGATGTGGCCGCGACAGCGCTGACGAGCAGCGTACGGTGATGGACAAGTCCGGCTTTCTGGGTTAAAAGCCTCACCGCTGTATTCCCGGGACGCCGGTGTCGAGACGGGCGAGGGGAAGGAGCGGTCGGTGATCCATCTGGCCTACCTGGACGCGGGATCCGGCAGCCTGATCGTGCAGGCCGTCGTCGGCGGGGTGGCCGGCGCCGCGGTCGCCGCCAAGCTCTACTGGCGGCGGCTGGTCGACCGGTTCCGCCGGCAGCCCACCGACCAGCGGTAGCGGCCGCCGCGACGATGACGACCTCACCCACCGGCGTACGCCCCGAGCCCGCCTCCTTCCGCGACCCCGCCAACCGGGTGTTCCACGTCGGCGACGAGGTGCTGCGCGGGCTGGACGCCCAGGCCGCCGAGCACTGGCGGACCCTCGCGGCCAGCCCGTTCTTTCCCACGCTCGTCTCGGCCGGCAAGGTCTGCGCCACCGAGGACGCCCCGCCCACGTTGGTGCCCGCCACGGCCGGCGTGCCGTGGGCGGCGGTGCTGCGCCACGAGCGCATCCCGTTCGTCTCCCACCCGTACGAGTGGTCCTTCGGCATGCTGCGCGACGCCGCGCTGCTGCACCTGGAGATCCTTCGTACCGCACTCGCGGACGGCTTCACCACCAAGGACGGCTCCGCCTACAACCTGCAGTGGCGCGGCGCGAAGCCGGTCTTCATCGACATCGGCTCCTTCGAGCCGGTCCGCGACGGCGAACCGTGGGCCGGCTACCGACAGTTCTGCCAGACCGTGCTCTACCCGCTGCTGCTCACCGCCCACCTGGGCGTGGACTTCCAACCCTGGCTGCGCGCTCAGGTCGACGGCATCGAGGCCGACCAGCTGCGCCCCCTCTTCGGCGGCACCCGCCGGCTGCGCCCCGGCATCCTGACCCACCTGCACCTGCACGGCGCCATGCAGCAGCGCAACGCCGCCGCCAGCACCAACGACGTGAAGGCCCAGCTACGCGCCGCCGGCTACTCCCGGGACCTACAGGCGGCCACCGTACGCGGCATCGAGAAGCTCGTCCGCCGGCTGGAGCACCGCCCGTCGGGCAGCCACTGGTCGGACTACCAGCGCACCTGCGGCTACTCGGCCCGCGACCGGGTCGCCAAGGAGCAGTTCGTGGTCGGCGCGGTGGCCGCCGCCGCCCGCCCGCGCCTGGTGCTCGACCTGGGCGCCAACGACGGCCGGTACGCCCGACTGGCCGCCGGCCACGCCGACTACGTGGTCGCCGTCGAGCAGGACCCGGCAGTGGTCGACGAGCTGTACCGGGCGCTGCGCTCCGAGGGGCAGCAACGGATCCTGCCGCTCGTCGTCGACCTGGCCGACCCGTCACCCGGCGGCGGCTGGCGCGGCGTCGAGCGCGCCGGCTTCGCCCAGCGGGCGTCGGCGGACGTCGTGCTCGCCCTGGCCCTGGTGCACCACCTGGCGATCGGCCGTAACGTGCCACTGCCCGAGGTCGTCGACTGGCTCGCCGGGCTGACCGCGCCCGGCGGCGCAGTGGTGGTGGAGTTCGTCCACCCGGACGACCAGATGGCTGCTCGGCTGCTGGCCAACAAGCCCGACGGCCTCTTCCCGGACTACCGGCGTGACACCTTCGAACGGCTCATCGAAGCCCGGGGTCGCATCACCGACCGGCTGGAACTGCCCTCGGGCACCCGCACGCTCTACCGGGCGGTGATGGGTGGCTGAACCGCCCAGCACCGACCGGCTCGCGTCGCACGACCCCTCGGCTCCGCAGGGCCGCTCCGGGTCCGATGGCCGCCCGGCATCGGATGGCCGTGGTGCTTCGGGTGGACCGGCAGGCCGGGACGCCGAGGCGTCGACCACCGGCCGTTGGGAGTGGGGCTGGCGCGGCGAGGTGGGCCGGCTACTGGAGATCGTGGCACTGGTCGGGCTTGTCGTCACCCAGCCCCTGCTGGACGTGCTCGGCCGCAGCCCCGACTTCTTCCTCTTCCACCGCGCCGACCGCGCCCAGATCCTGCTGCTTGTCGCCCTGGTGGCCCTCGCGCCCACCGTTCCCGTGGCGCTGCTCGGCGCGCTCAGTCGACTCGTCGGCCGCACCTCCCGCGCGCTCACCCACACGGTGCTCGTCGGGCTGCTGCTCGCCGCCCTCGCGGTGCAGGTGGGCCGGCACACGGTGCCGCTTCGGGGCGTACCCCTGCTGGTGCTTGCCGGGCTGGCCGGTCTGGGCGGCGCGGCCGCGCACCGGCGGTGGCGCTCGCCCGGCCGGGCGCTGCGACTGGCCGCCGCCGGACCGGTGGCCTTCGTGGCGCTGTTCCTGTTCGTCTCGCCCACCTCGGCGGTCGTGCTGCCGCGCGGCGACGGCGGTGCGGTCGGCACCGCACAGGGCGCGGCCGTGCACCCGCCCGTGGTCATGCTGATCCTCGACGAGCTGCCGCTGGTCAGCCTGCTCGGCCACGACGGCCGGATCGACGCGGCCCGGTTCCCGCACTTCGCCGAGCTGGCTGGCGGCTCGACCTGGTACCGCAACGCAACAGGCGTCAGCGGCTGGACGCCGTACGCGCTGCCGGCGATGCTCACCGGCCGGTACCCGGCGCGGGCGGTCGCGCCGCACTACTCGCAGTACCCGGACAACCTCTTCACGGCCTTCGGCGGTCTCTACGACATCCAGGCCCAGGAGAGCGTCACCCGGCTCTGCCCACCCAGCCGCTGCGACCAGCCGGTCGCGCCGGAGCAGGGCCTCGGCGTGCTGGTCCGGGAGACCGGCAAGCTGCTCGGCCAGGTCGCCGGGCCGACGAACACCCGCGTCGACCCGGAGGACTCCTACCGGGAGCAGACCCGCGTCGAGGCCGGCCTGGACGCCGCCGAGCCGGTCCCCGCCGACCCGAAGTTCCGCTGGGACAGCCTCGACGACAACCAGCCGGCCCGGTTCACCCGCTTCCTGGCCGGGCTGAAGCCGCAGCCCCGACCCGCCCTGCACTTCCTGCACCTGCTGATGCCGCACTCCCCGTGGACGTACCTGCCGTCCGGCGCCCGCTACGACGCCCCCGAGGACCTGCCCAACGACGGCGCCGGCTGGGTCGAGCTGGCCCGCCAGCGCCACCTCGCCCAACTCGGCTACACCGACCGGCTGATCGGCGAGACCCTGCGGACGCTGCGCGCCAGCGGCCTCTACGACCAGGCCCTCGTCGTCGTCACCGCCGACCACGGGGTGAGCTTCCACCCGGGCGCGCAGGGCCGGGGCATGGACGCCATCAAGGCCGCCGCCGGCGAGGTCGCGTGGGTGCCCATGTTCGTCAAGGAACCGGGGCAGCAGACCGGCCGGGTGGACGACCGCAACTGGGAACACGTCGACCTGCTGCCCACCGTCGCCGACGCCGCAGGCATCCGCCTGCCCTGGCACGTCGACGGCCGCTCCGCCCGGCAGGCCCCCCGCGCCGACGCCACGAAGCACTTCTACGACACCCCCGGGCGGGCGGTCACCTTCCCCGGCGGTGTGCCCACGCCGCCGCCGCTGCCGACGCCGCACCCCCTGGTGGGCACCGAGGTCCGCGCCGGCCCGACCGGCGGCAGCGCCCGGGTCGCCGACCTGGCCGCCTTCCGGGCTACCGACCCGGACACCGGCACCCTCCCGGCACTGGTCTGGGGTGACGTGCCGGACGCGATACCGGACGGCACGCTGCTGGCCGTAGCCGTCAACGGCCGGATCGGCGCGGTGGTCCCGGTGGTGCCGACCGACCCGGGCGGGCGCCGCTTCGCCGCGCTGCTGACCGACGACCGGCTGTTCCGCGCCGGGACGAACCAGCTCGACGTCTACCAGGTCGCGGCGGACGGTACGCTACGACGCCTCACGTTGTCCTGATCGTCCGGCCTTCCGGCGGGGTTTCTTTCGGCTCCCGCCTGGCGGGACGGCGGGTTTCCCGGCTGCCCGGTCGGGAATCGGGTGACGCATACCTCACCGCCGAACCACGGCGGGCGGTGTCCCCCGGGCCGCAATTACGGTAGAAGCGAAGGCAATTCAACGTAGATCTGCCGGCGAAGCGAGGAACCACATGACGGAAGTCAAGCTCGATCACCCCGGTGGGCAGCTGTCGATGCCGGTCCATTCCGCGGTCGAGGGCCCCGCTGGCATCGGGGTGAGCAAGCTGCTGAAGGAAACCGGGATGACGACGTACGACCCCGGTTTCGTCAACACCGCCGCTGCCTCATCCGCGATCACCTACATCGACGGCGACGCGGGGATCCTGCGTTACCGGGGATACCCGATCGAGCAGCTGGCCGAGAAGTCCTCCTTCCTGGAGGTCTCCTACCTGCTCATCTACGGTGAGCTGCCCACCGAGCAGCAGCTGACCGAGTTCACCGAGTGGATCCGGCGGCACTCGCTGCTGCACGAGGAGATGCGCCGCTTCTTCGACGGCTTCCCCCGGGACGCCCACCCGATGGCGGTGCTGTCGTCGGCGGTGAGCGCGCTGTCGACCTTCTACCAGGACAGCCTGGACCCGTTCGACTCCGAGCATGTGGAGATCTCCACGGTCCGGCTCATGGCGAAGGTCCCCACCATCGCCTCGTACGCGTACAAGAAGTCCATCGGGCAGCCGCTGCTCTACCCGGACAACTCCCTGGGGTACGTGGACAACCTGCTGCGCATGACGTTCGGCGTGCCGGCAGAGCCGTACGAGGTCGACCCGGTCATGTCGAAGGTGCTGGACATGCTGTTCGTCCTGCACGCCGACCACGAGCAGAACTGCTCCACGTCGACCGTCCGCCTGGTCGGTTCCAGCAACGCCAACCTGTTCGCCTCGGTCTCCGCCGGCGTGAACGCGCTGTTCGGCCCCCTGCACGGTGGCGCGAACCAGGCGGTGCTGGAGATGCTCCAGCAGATCCACGCCGGTGACGGCGACGTCCGGTCCTTCGTCCGCAAGGTCAAGGACAAGCAGGACGGCGTCAAGCTGATGGGCTTCGGCCACCGGGTCTACAAGAACTACGACCCGCGGGCGGCCATCGTCAAGAAGGCCGCGCAGGACGTGCTGGGCCGCATGGCCAAGCCGGATCCGCTGCTGGACATCGCCATGGAGTTGGAGGAGATCGCGCTCGCCGACGACTTCTTCGTCTCCCGCCGGCTCTACCCGAACGTGGACTTCTACACCGGCCTGATCTACAAGGCCATGGGCTTCCCCACGAAGATGTTCACCGTGCTCTTCGCGCTCGGCCGGCTGCCCGGCTGGATCGCCCAGTGGCGCGAGATGATCAACGACCCGGAGACCAAGATCGGCCGTCCGCGGCAGGTCTACGTCGGTGCCCCCGAGCGGGACTACGTCCCCTTCGCCGAGCGCTGACCTCCGCTCTTCCGCACCACCCGCACTTCCGCACCACCCGCACTTCCGCACCACCCGCTCTTCCGCACCACCCGCAGGCCGCCGACCCGATCCGGGCCGGCGGCCTGCGTCGTCTCGCGTCCGGGACCCTTGATCGACTCGGTTTCCAGGAAGCCGGGGTGTCCGGACAGGATCGATGCCACGACTTCCAGGAAGCCGAGTCGATCAAGCGCGACCGGCGGGCGGCGTCCGCGTCCGGCGTCCGGCGGGCGGCGGGCGCGTCCGGCGTCCGGCGTCCGGCGTCCGCGTCCGGCGTCCGGCGTCCGGCGTCCGCGTCCGGCGTCCGGCGTCCGCGTCCGGCGTCCGGCGGGCGGCGTCCGCGTCCGGCGTCCGGCGTCCGCGTCCGCGTCCGGCGTCCGGCGGCGCGGCGACTGGCCCTCGGCGGCGCGGCGACCGGCGGCGCGGCGACCGGCGGCGCGGCGATCGGCCTTCGGCGGCGCGGCGACCGGCGACCGGGCGGGCGGCGGCGCGGCGGGTCAGAAGGCGGAGATGTCCTGGGCTCGTTCGCTGCGGCTCAGTGCGCCGATCAGCGCCGACTGGCCCCGCCGGCGGACGGCCAGGCGGACCAACAGGTCGCGTACGGGGTCGAAGACCTCCGCCGGGAACACCGGCGTGGGCACGCCGACGCTTACCGCGAGGTCGTCGGAGTGCACGACGATCTCCAGTTGGCGTGTGAGCAGGAAGTCGGCGCGGCGCAGGGACCAGCCCTGCCACGGGATCGGCACGACGTCGAGGGCGGCGCCCCGCGACAGCAGGTCGGTGACCTGCGCGAGCGCGTCGGCCGAGCGCGCGTGCAGGTCCGCCGGGCCGCGTGCCGCGTCGGCCTCGTCCGGGCCCGCGGCGACCGCGTCGGCGTCCGGGGTGCCGTCGGTGACCCAGGCGGCCCGCTCGTAGTGGCTGTCCGCCGACTCCAGCGTGGGCAGGTCGGCGGGGCTCGGCAGCAGCTCCGCCGCCCGTACGGCCTGCCGCCCGAGGTGGCACGCCAGTGCCCCTACCGACAGGTGCGGCAGGGCGCTCGGGTTCGACCACTGCGCGGACACCTCGGCGCGCCGGATCAGGTCCAGCGCGATCGAGGCGGCGATCGGAAACGCGGAGTCCAGGGCATCGGCAGGACGAGACATTTGCACATTCTGACAGGCCCAGCCGGCCCAGCCGGCCCAGCCGGACCAGCCGGCCCAGCCGGCCCAGCCGGCCCGGCCGGACCGCGCCGGGCCTCGCTCGGCCTGGCGGCCGGCGCTGGGCAGCGAACCCCGGCCGGGCCTCGCTCGGCCTGGCGGCCGGCGCTGGGCAGGGAACCTCGGCCGGGCCTCGCTCGGCCTGGCGGCCGGCGCTGGGCAGCGAACCTCGGCCGGGCCTCGGCGTGATCGACTCGTCTTCCAGGAAAGCGCGGTATCCCCGTCGTGGGGACACCGCGACTTCAAGGAACCCGAGTCGATCAAGCGGGCCGGAACAGCCGGACCGGGCCGGGATCCCGCGGTCGGCCCTCGTCGGGCCCGCTTGGCCCGGCGGCCGGCACTGGGCAGCGAAGCCCGGTCACCGCAGCTTGATCGACTCGGCTTCCGGGAAAGCGCGGTGTCCCCGGCATGGGGACACCGCGACTTCAAGGAACCCGAGTCGATCAAGCCCGACCGGGCCGATCAAGCCCGACCGGGCCGATCAAGCCCGACCGGGCCGATCAAGCCCGACCGAGCCGATCAAGCCCGACCGGGCCGATCAAGCCCGACCGGGCCGATCAAGCCCGACCCGGCCGGGGCAGCCCGGCCGGGCCGGGGCGGAATGACCGTCAGCGCAGGCCGGCAGCGGCGAGCAGGTTGCCCTCGGGCAGCGCCGGGAGGGCGCGACCCTGGGACATGCGCTGCTCGGTGCGCTCGGCGGTGAACGCGGCGTCGTTGGCGATGGCGGCGGCGTAGCTGGCGGCGGTGCGCTGGGCGATGGCCGTCCAGCCGTACTGGTCGTGGACCATCCGGCGGGCGCGGCGGGCCATGGCGCGGGCGCGCTCACGGTCGGACAGCAGCGCGTCGACGGCGTCGGCGAGCCCGTCCGGGTCGTGCGGGCGGAACGTCATCCCGGTGGCTCCCGGCTCGACGATCTCGGCGAGACCGCCGGTGGCGGCGACGGCGAGGGGCGCTCCGGCGGCGGCGCCCTCCAGGGCGACCATGCCGAACGGCTCGTAGATGCTCGGCACCGCGAAGCAGTCGGACGCTGCCATCAGCGCCGGCAGGTCGTTGCCGCCGAGGAAGCCGGGCATGGTGACCATCCCGCCGAGGCCGTGGCGGTGCACCTCGGCCTCCAGTTCGGCGCGGTACGGGCCGTCGCCGGCGATCACGGCGCGCAGCCCGGGGTGCCGCTCGCGCAGCCGGGGGAGGGCGGCGATGAGGTGCTGTACGCCCTTTTCGTAGACGAGCCGGCCGGCGAAGGTGACCAGGGGGCCGTCTGCGGCGAACCGGGCCCGCGCCGCTGCCACGTCCCGGGCCGGCACCTTCCAACGGTGCGACTCGACGCCGTTGGCGACCACGTCGACGCGGCCGGCCGGTACGCCGAACAGGGCGCCCACCTCGTCGCGCATGTAGCCGGAGCAGACGATGACCCGTCCGGACTCGCTGCTGAGCCACTGCTCGACGCCGTGGATGGTGCGGTTCATCTCCTCGGGCAGCCAGCCCTGGTGCCGGCCCGCCTCGGTCGCGTGGATGGTGCTGACGAGGGGGATGTCCAGGTGGTCGCGCAACGTCATCGCAGTGTGTGCGACGAGCCAGTCGTGGGCGTGGATGACGTCGTAGCTGCCGGCCTGGGTGGCGCGCAGGGCGGTGCGGGTGAGGGTGTGGTTGAAGGCCATCGTCCACGCGAGGAGGGAGCCGGTGGCGAGGGGGAAGGCGACCGGGTCCTCGGGTGCGCGCAGGATGCGCACGCCGTCGGCGTACTCCTCCAGGGGTGCGCCCTCGGCGTGGCGGGTGACGACTGTGACGTCGTGGCCGGCGGCGGCGAGGGCGACGGACAGGGCGTGCACGTGGCGGCCGAGGCCGCCGACGAGCACCGGCGGGTACTCCCACGAGAGCATCAGGATGCGACGGGTCTGCGGCGGCACCCCCGGGCCGGGCTGCGCGGGCACGATCGCGCCGGGCTGCGCGCCGAGTCCGGAATGCGCGGACGGGCCGGGCTGCGCCGGAAGCTGGGGCCGGGAGGTGAGGGTGGGCCGGTGGGCCCGATCCGTGGCGGTAGCGAGCTGCTCGCCGACCCGCAGCGTCGTCACATCAGTCTCCGTCCATACGTGGTGGCACGCGCCGGCAGCAGTGGCGGCGGAGTGAGGGTGGGAAGGGGTGGCCGAGGGCCGAGTGAGGCAACGCGCGAACGCGTGTCCCCCGACAAGCAAAGGGCATCGCGCCCCGGATCGCATCTTCAAAACGCCCATGGTGACGGAGGACACCTGAGGGTGTAGCGCGCATCAGACAGGTGGTTTTCGGTCATCGCCTGAAAGGATGGATTGGCGCGTGGGGGCGCAGGGCAATACCGGCGTGCGCGCGGGCGGGCCCGCCCTCCCGTGCGCTCACGACGCGGTTCGCTCGTGATCAAGTGCTGAAGGAGCGACATGCAGGTCTGGCCGGGCGAGCGGTATCCCCTGGGCGCCACCTACGACGGGATGGGCACCAACTTCGCCATCTTCTCCGAGGTGGCCGAGCGGATCGAACTCTGCCTCTTCGACGAGTGGGACACCGGCGCCGAGCGCCGCGTCGAGCTGCGCGAGGTGGACGCCTACGTCTGGCACGCGTACCTGCCGGGGATCGAGCCGGGGCAGCGTTACGGCTACCGGGTGTACGGCCCGTACGACCCGGCGAACGGGTTGCGCTGCAACCCGCACAAGCTGCTGCTCGACCCGTACGCAAAGGCCGTCGACGGTGACGTGCAGTGGGACCCGGCGGTGTACGACTACGAGCTGGGCGAGCCGGAGAAGATGAACGAGACCGACTCGGCGCCGTTCATGCCGAAGTCGGTGGTGGTCAACCCGTACTTCGACTGGGGCAACGACAAGCCGCCGCGTACGCCGTACCACCACTCGGTGATCTACGAGGCGCACGTGCGCGGGCTGACGATGCGCCACCCGGACATCCCGGAGGAGCTGCGCGGCACGTACGCGGGCATCGCCTCCCCGCCGATGATCGAGCACCTGACCCGGCTCGGGGTGACGGCGATCGAGCTGATGCCCGTGCACGAGTTCGTGCACGACCACCGGCTCGTCGACCTGGGTCTGCGCAACTACTGGGGTTACAACACGATCGGCTTCTTCGCCCCGCACCACGGCTACTCGGCGCTGGGTCACCTCGGGCAGCAGGTGCAGGAGTTCCGGGGCATGGTCAAGGCGCTGCACGCGGCGGGCATCGAGGTCATCCTCGACGTGGTCTACAACCACACGGCCGAGGGCAACCACCTCGGGCCGACGTTGAGCTTCAAGGGCGTGGACGCGCCCAGCTACTACCGGCTCAGCGAGGAGGACCGGCGCTACTTCGTCGACTACACGGGCACCGGCAACAGCCTCAACGTCCGCAGCCCGCACTCGCTGCAACTGATCATGGATTCGCTGCGGTACTGGGTGACCGAGATGCACGTCGACGGGTTCCGCTTCGACCTGGCGGCCACCCTGGCCCGCGAGTTCTACGAGGTGGACAGGCTCTCCACGTTCTTCGAGGTGGTCCAGCAGGACCCGGTGGTCAGCCAGGTCAAGCTGATCGCCGAGCCGTGGGACGTCGGCCCCGGCGGCTACCAGGTGGGCAACTTCCCGCCGCTGTGGACGGAGTGGAACGGCAAGTACCGCGACACCGTGCGGGACTTCTGGCGCGGTGAGCCGGCGACCCTTGCCGAGTTCGCGTCGCGGATCTCCGGCTCGGCCGACCTCTACCAGGACGACGGCCGCCGCCCGTTCCACAGCATCAACTTCGTCACGGTGCACGACGGGTTCACGCTCAACGACCTGGTGTCGTACAACGACAAGCACAACGAGGCCAACGGCGAGGAGAACCGGGACGGCGAGAGCCACAACCGGTCCTGGAACTGCGGCGTGGAGGGCGACACCGACGACGACGCGGTGCTCGCCCTGCGGGCCAAGCAGCGGCGCAACTTCCTGGCCACCCTGATGCTCTCGCAGGGCGTGCCGATGATCGGCCACGGCGACGAGCTGGGCCGCACCCAGCACGGCAACAACAACGCCTACTGCCAGGACAGCGAGCTGGCCTGGATCGACTGGGACAACGTCGACGAGCAGTTGCTGGACTTCGTCCGTACGCTCACCGACTTCCGCAAACGGCACCAGGTGTTCCGCCGCCGCCGGTTCTTCACCGGCCTGCCGGTGAACGGGCGCGGCATCGACGAGCCGCTGCCCGACCTGGCCTGGCACACGCCCGACGGGCGGGAGATGACGGGCGAGGACTGGGGCAACGACTTCGGTCGTTCGGTGGCGCTGTTCGTGAACGGCGAGGGCATCCGGGAGCGCGGCCAGTACGGCCAGAAGCACCACGACGCCTCGTTCCTGCTCTGCTTCAACGCCCACGACGCGCCGCTGGACTTCACGATGCCCGGCTCCGAGTACGGGCAGAAGTGGGAACGGGTGATCAGCACCGCCGAACCCGAGCCGGACGACGCCACGGTGATCAGCGCGGGCGGCACCATCCGGGTGCCGGACCGGTCCCTCGTCGTGCTGGAGAGGACGATCTGACATGCCGGCCACCCCTCCCAAGGCCACCTACCGGGTCCAGGTCCGCCCCGGCTTCGACCTGGACTCCACCGCCGCGATCCTGGACTACCTGGACGAGCTGGGCGTCAGCCACCTCTACAGCGCCCCGCTGCTGGCCGCCACCCCCGGTTCGGCGCACGGCTACGACGTGGTCGACCACCGGACCGTCAACCCGGAGCTGGGCGGTGAGGCCGCCCGGCAGCGGCTGCTGCGGGCGCTGCGCGAGCGGCAGCTCGGCCTGGTCGTCGACATCGTGCCCAACCACGCAGGTGTCGCCGTGCCGCCGGCCAACCCCGCCTGGTGGGACGTGCTGCGCCGGGGGCGCGACTCGTCGTACGCCGACTGGTTCGACATCGACTGGGACCGGGGCCGGCTGCTGCTGCCGGTGCTGGCCGACGACCCGGCCGCCCTGGACGACCTGAAGCTCGTCGACGGCGAGCTGCGCTACCACGAGCACCGCTTCCCGGTCGCCGACGGCACCGGCGACGGCACCGCCCGGGAGGTGCACGAGCGGCAGCACTACGAGCTGATCTCCTGGCGACGCGGCGACGCCGAGCTGACGTACCGCCGGTTCTTCGCCATCGCGGGCCTGGCGGGTCTGCGCGTGGAGGACCCGGCGGTGTTCGCCGCCACCCACGAGCTGATCCTGCGGTGGGCCGCCGCCGGCGAGGTCGACGGCATCCGCGTCGACCACCCGGACGGCCTGCGCGACCCCGCCGGCTACCTGGCCCGGCTGCGCGAGGCCGCGCCGGACGCCTGGCTCGTGGTGGAGAAGATCCTGGAGTACGGCGAGGAGCTGCCGGACTGGCCGGTGGACGGCACGACCGGCTACGACGCTCTCGCGGCTGTCAACGGCCTGTTCGTCGACTCGGACACCGAGGGTGACTTCACGGCGCTGGACACCCGCCTCGCCGGGCACCACACGTCGTGGCAGGACCTGACCCACACCACCAAGCTGGCCGCCGCCACCCAGCTCCTCGGCGCCGAGCTGACCCGGCTGGCCGCGCTCGCCCCCGAGGTGCCCACCGAGCGGGCCCGCGCCGCGCTCGCCGAACTGGCCGCCGCGTTCCCGGTCTACCGGGGCTACCCGCCGGAGGGCGCCCGGCACCTCGCCGCCGCCCGCTCCGAGGCCGGCCGCCGCCGCCCCGACCTGACCGGCGCCCTGGACGCGATCACCCGCCGGCTGCGCAACCCGGACGACGAGCTGGCGATGCGTTTCCCGCAGCTCACCGGCGCGGTGATGGCCAAGGGCGTGGAGGACACCGCGTTCTACCGCTGGACGCGTTTCGTGGCGCTCAACGAGGTCGGCGGCAGCCCCGCCCACTTCGGGGTGCCGCCTGCGGAGTTTCACCGCTTCGCCAGCGCCCGCCAGGTCCGCTGGCCGGCAAGCATGACGGCGCTCTCCACCCATGACACGAAGCGCGGCGAGGACGTGCGCGCCCGTCTCGCCGTGCTCAGCGAGCTGCCGGGCCGCTGGGCCGAGCAGGTCCAAACCTGGATGGAGTACGCGCCACTGCCCGACCCGGCGTTCGCCCACCTGCTCTGGCAGACGGCCGTCGGCGCGTGGCCGATCGAGCGGGAGCGGCTGCACGCGTACGCCGAGAAGGCCGCCCGGGAGGCCGCGGCCTCGACCAGTTGGGCGGACCCGGACCCGGCCTTCGAGCAGGCCATGCACGCGGTCATCGACCGCATGTACGACGACCCGAGCCTGCACGACGAGCTGACCGAACTCGCCGCCGCCATCACCCCGGCCGGCTGGTGCAACTCGCTCGGGCAGAAGCTGATCCAACTCACCATGCCGGGCGTTCCGGACACCTACCAGGGCACCGAGCTGTGGGACAACTCCCTCGTCGACCCGGACAATCGGCGGCCCGTCGACTTCGACGTACGCCGGGAGATGCTGGCGCGGCTCGACGGCGGCTGGCGTCCCCCGATCGACACCGACGGAGCGGCGAAGCTGCTCGTCGTGTCGCGGACGCTGCGGTTGCGGCGGGCGCACCCGGAGCTGTTCACCACCTACCGGCCGGTGCCGGCGCACGGGCCGCAGGGTCGGCACGTGCTGGCCTTCGACAGGGGCGGCGCGATCACCGTGGCGACCCGCCTGCCGCTGGGCCTGGCGCGGGCCGGTGGGTGGTGCGACACAGTCCTGTCGCTTGGTGTTAACGAGGTGAAGGACCTGTTCACCGGGCGGGTCTACAGTGGCGGGGAGACCTCACTGGCCGACCTGTTGGCCGACTATCCCGTCGCACTGCTGGCTCCTCCCACCGATGACGCGGAGGCTGCTTCATGACCGAATTCTCCGTGTGGGCGCCCGACGCCACCCGCGTGCGGCTGCACCTGCCCGGCGCCGACGACCACGAGATGCGCGCCGCCGCCGGCGGCTGGTGGCGGGTCGAGGTGCCCGACGGCGGCCCCGACTACGCGTTCCTGCTCGACGACGACGACATCCCGCTGCCCGACCCGCGCTCGGCGTGGCAGCCGGACGGCGTCCACGGGCCGAGCCGCCTCTACGACCATTCGGCCTTCGACTGGTCCGACAGCTCGTGGACCGGGCGGCAACTGCCCGGCAGCATCCTCTACGAGCTGCACATCGGCACCTTCACGCCCGAGGGCACCTTCGACGCGGCCATCGAGCGCCTCGACCACCTGGTGTCGCTGGGCGTCGACCTGATCGAACTGCTGCCGGTCAACGCCTTCAACGGCGAACACAACTGGGGGTACGACGGTGTCTGCTGGTATGCGCCGCACCAGCCCTACGGCGGCCCCGACGGCCTGAAACGGTTCGTCGACGCCGCCCACGCCAAGGGGTTGGGGGTGATCCTCGACGTCGTCTACAACCATTTCGGGCCCTCCGGGGCCTACGCGCCGCGGTTCGGGCCCTACCTCGCCGAGCAGAGCAACAGTTGGGGCCGCTCGGTCAACCTGGACGGCCCGCACTCCGACGAGGTACGCCGCTACATCATCGACAGCGTCCTCATGTGGCTGCGCGACTACCACGTCGACGGGCTGCGCCTGGACGCCGTGCACGCCCTGCTCGACTCGCGGGCGGTCCCCATCCTGGAAGAGCTTGCCATCGCGGTCGAGTCGCTGTCGACGCACCTGGGGCGGCCGTTGTCGCTGATCGCCGAGTCCGACCTCAACGACCCTCGGCTCATCACGCCCCGGGAGGCGGGTGGGTTCGGGCTGCACGCCCAGTGGAACGACGACGCGCACCACGCGCTGCACACGCTGCTGACGGGGGAGCGGCAGGGGTACTACGGGGACTTCGGCTCCCTGGAGACGCTGTCGGACGTGCTGACCGGCGGGTTCTTCCACGCCGGCACATGGTCCAGCTTCCGGAACCGGCACCACGGGCGGCCTGTCGATCCGCGGATTCCTGGGCATCGGATGGTGGCGTACCTGCAGAACCACGACCAGATCGGCAACCGGGCTACTGGCGACCGGATCTCGGCTTCGCTGTCGCCTTCGCTGCTCCGCGTCGGGGCTACGTTGCTGTTGACCGCGCCGTTCACTCCCATGCTGTTCATGGGGGAGGAGTGGGCCGCCTCTACGCCGTGGCAGTTCTTCACCTCGCACCCGGAGCCGGAGTTGGCCTCTGCGGTGCGGACCGGGCGGCGGCGAGAGTTCGCGGCGCACGGGTGGCCGGAGGGGGACGTGCCGGACCCGCAGGACCCGCAGACGTTCGTACGGTCCCGGTTGGACTGGGCGGAGCTGGACAAGCCTGAGCACGCTTCGATGCTGGCGTTCTACCAGCGGTTGATTGGGCTGCGGCGGTCGGTGCCGGACCTGTCGGATCCTCGGCTGCACGCGGTTTCCGTGCAGCACGGGGACCAGTTCCTGCTGATGCGGCGGGGGGACACGCTTGTTGTCGCCAACCTGGCTGGGCGGGGGCAGGGGGTCAGCCTGCCTGGGGTGGCTCGGCGGGTGTTGCTGGCGACCGGCGAGGGGGTCACGGTGATGCGGGACCGGATCGAGCTGCCGGCGGAGACTGCGGCGATCGTGGCGCTTTGAGTCGTACCTCCGTTTAGTCGGTTGTCTCGGAACATTGTTCGGTCTGCTCAACTGCGGTTGCGAGACTTGCTCTGTCGGTGGACCGATTACACCACCGTGCTAGGTGCTAGAACCGACGTCGGGCACTCTTCGCACAATTGTACGAGACTAAGACGGGTGCTTTCCCATGTCTTGATCTAGTGACACTGAGCGTTGAGGTAGCGATGGCTTCGGAGTCGTCCAACATCACTTCGTCATTGGATCTTGGCGGCAAGGGTCCTCGGTTGAAGTGCGGCGCGGCGAGCTTGCTAGTGATGTGGGGGAAGCGTACTCTGGGAATCTTCCGCGCATGGGCGGAAGCGCTTTCTTGCGACGCCTTTACGCGTATGTCGGAGGTCCAAATTGGCGACTGAATCTGGCGGCAAGATTCCCTACATGTCGGCTTACGGCAACATTGGCAAAGTGCTTGAGAAGATCAAAGCGGCCTCAGTGCCAGACCGGTTCACCCAAGATTTCTTGGCAACAAAACTCGGTCTCAGCGGGGGTGGGGCGCGTCCCATCATTCCTTACCTCAAGCGCGCTGGGCTCTTGGGTCCGGATGGAGCGCCAACACCGCTCTATCGCCAATTCCGTAATCCTGCCGCCAGTCGAGCGGCAGCGGCGGTGGCGGTACGCAACGCCTACCCTGCGCTCTATGAACTCAACGAGTACATCCATGACGCGTCCGACAAGGACGTGAAAGGGCTCATCGTTCAGATCACGGGACTGGAGCCCGATTCGACGACCGTTAAGGCGATGTTGGCCTCGTTCAAGGCTTTGCGGAGCCTGGCCGATTTCGATGCGAACCCGGCTGAGGTGGAGGAACAACTAGCTGAACAGCCGTCTCGCGGCAGTGATGCACCTACGGGGAGCCCAACCGGTCGGCCTATTCAACTGCCAGCTACTCAGCTTCGCCTTGGTTACGAGATCAATCTACACTTGCCCAACACCACTGACGTAGCCGTATTCAATGCGATCTTTAAGAGCCTGCGCGAACACCTCCTAGTCTAAGAAGGTGCGATCATGAATTCGGCAGAGGCGTTGAAAGTTTTTGGTCTCACAGCTCAGTTGATCGAACACGAGCTTGACCAAGTTGAGGCTAAGCTAGGAATAGATCTAGGTCGCGCGAAGGTAGGGGTCGTAGTCGAAGAGGATCACGATTACTATCCCCAAATCGAGCAAGCTATACGGGCTGAGGCGGCAGCAATGGCGCCGCACTACGAAATGTTCTATTCTTTGGAAAAGACGATTCGCGGCCTTGTTGGGCAAACTTTTGAAGCTGCCGATGGGGAGTCTTGGTGGCAAGGAAGCCGGGTGCCCGCAAAAATAAAGGCAGACTGTGAGGCGAGGCGGCGAAAAGAGATTGACACGGGCAACACTCCGCGATCGGATGAAGAGCTTGACTTTGCCACTTTCGGCGAGCTTGGTGAGATCATCAAGTGTAACTGGGACATCTTTGGCAGCCTATTCAAGAGCGCAAAGGCTGTCGAACGTGTGATGGCTAATCTCAACACGTTGCGCGGGCCGATTGCCCACTGTAGTCCGCTGGCGGAGGACGAGATCGTACGGTTGCGGTTGACGGTTCGTGACTGGTTCCGACTGATGGAGTAAGAAAGTGTATCTACACTGGTCACCGAGGTTCTGATGACAGTCCGCGATAGCGGAGCCGTCTATCAAGTTCGTCCCCTGGCTTCGGTCTTCGAGCGGCATGCCTGGGACGGCGGCTGTGACCGCCGTCCCAAGCCTCTACTTGGGAGGGTGAAAGCACGGTGAATAAACCGGACACCATCGGTGGCAGGATCCGGTACTGGCGGATGCGCCGGGGCGGCATGACTCAGGCCGTCCTCGCCGGGCTCGCAGGTGTCACCCAGTCGTACGTATCGCAGGTCGAGTCGGGTCGAAAGCCGATCGACCGCCGCTCCACTCTGGTCGCTCTCGCCGCCGCCCTTCAGGTCACGGTGGCCGACCTGCTCGGCCAGGGCACCGAGTCCGGCGACCCCGCCCGCGAGAGCGCCGCCGAGTGCGTGCCGGCGATCTGGTCGGCCCTGATTGAGATCGAGGACGGCGAGCGCCGCCCGTCCACCTACGCAGCGGAGCGCCTGGCCGCCGAGATCGCCCGCGCCGAGCAACTCCGCACCTCGTGCAACTACCCAGCCATGGCGCGCATGCTCCCGAGCCTGCTGCTCGAAGCCGCCGCTGCCGGCGGCACAGTGCTCGTCCAGGTCGCCTACCAGGCCGCCACCTGCCTACGGAACCTCGGCTACCGCCACCTGGCCCTCAACGCCGCCCGGCTCGCCGGAGCGGTCGCCGAAGACACCGAGGACCCGGCATGGATCGCGGCCGCCCGCTTCGCCTACGCGCAGAGCCTGCCGATCGAGTCCGCATCGGTCGCGGCGCGTGCCGCGGACCGGTCAGTGACTCAGTTGCAAGCTGACGCCGCCGACGAGCGGGTGCGACAGATGCTCGGACAGCTCCATCTCTCGGCCGCCTTGACGTCGACGGTCAGCGGTCGTCTGGACGTAGCTGGCGATCACCTTGCCGAGGCAGCCCGCGAGGCGGCAACGCTCGGGGATCCGGTCGACGGGGCCGGCTTCAACGGTTGTGGCTTCGGGCCGACCAACGTCGGGCTCTGGGAGATGTCCATTGCGGCCGAACAGGGGGAGTCGGGCCGGGTCATCGAGCTGTCTCGGACGGTCCGGCCGCAGGTGCTCGCAGCGTCGATCCGCCAGCAGTCCTACTGGCTTGACCTTGGGAGAGCGCTGGCAGACGGCGGTCGTCGGGACGCCGAAGCCCTCGGGGCATTCGTACAGGCCGAGCAGTCCGCGCCGATCCCGTTCGCCATCAACCCGCTCGCCCGCGACGCCGTGGTGACTCTGGCGCAGCGCGCCCAGCGCCGAGCCATCCCCGACGAACTGCGCCTGCTCGCCAGCCGCATCGGCATCAACCTGGCCGCATAACTGAAAGTTGTCGAGCCTTCGGGCGTTCTGCCCCGACGTCCGGCTTCGGAGTTGAATAGCCCGTCCGGAGGAACCTGGCACCGCCATGCTGTAGTTGGCACCAGTCTGTCCAGACTGACTTCGCATCTACGCCGGGCCCTGCTTGCTCATGACCCAGCGGTTTCCGCACGCTGTTCACCCCCGGGGCACTCCTCGGGCGGGGCGTAGGCACGAATGGTGCCGTTGTGCCGCGCAACTCTTCCGTCAGCGGTGAGGGCTACGGTGCGTTTACAGACGGGGCACCGGCCCTGCTGATGCTGCGAGCGCTGGGTCACCTTGCCTCCCCAGGTGGGTCGTTGCGCGCCTTCAATGTCATCCGTCGAGTGACGCCGCCTATTGTTGCCGATCGAGGCTCGGAAGCCGGCTGACCACGGAAGGTGCCAGACCCACCCGCACGACGTCGAGCGTCACCGATGCGCTGCTCAGCGGGTGTAGCGTCCAACCGGGCGGGGGTAGCGGGCTCAATGCCAGATCGGTCCTCTAACCAGGAGTAGGCATGGTGACGAAGCCGGACACCATCGGTGCCAGGATTCGCTACTGGCGGATGCGCCGTGGCGGGATGACTCAGGCCGTGCTCGCTGGGCTCGCTGGTGTCACTCAGTCGTACGTGTCACAGGTCGAGTCGGGCCGCAAAACCATCGACCGCAGGTCCACCCTGGTCGCTCTCGCCGCCGCACTCCAGGTCACGGTGGCCGATCTGCTCGGCCAGGGCACCGAGTCCGGTGATCCGGCCCGCGAGAGCGCTGCCGAGTGTGTGCCGGCGATCTGGTCGGCCCTGATCGAGATCGAGGACGGCGAGCGCCGCCCGTCGACCTACACACCGGAACGCCTGACGGCCGAGACCGCCCGCGCCGATCAGCTCCGCAATTCGTGCAACTACTCGGCCATGGCCCGCATGCTCCCGGACCTGCTGCTCGAAGCTGCCGCCGTGGGCGGCACCGCGCTCGCTCAGGTCGCCTACCTGGCCTCCACCTGCCTCCGGCACCTCGGCTACCGCCACCTGGCCCTCAACGCCGCCCGGGTATCCGTGTCGGCTGCCGAGGACGTTGAAGATCGCGCGTGGATCGGCGCATCCCGGTTCGTCTACGCGCAGAGCCTGCCGATCGAGTCGGCCCGCTTGGCGGCCAATTCCGCTGACCGATCACTGGCGGAGCTCCAGGGGGACGCCTCCGACGTCCGGGTGCGACAGATGCTTGGTCAGCTTCACCTCATGGCGGCGCTGGCCTCGACCGTGGACGCTCGCCCCGACGTTGCCCGCGACCACCTCGCGGAGGCAGCACGCGAGGCGGCGAGTCTGGGAGATCCGGCCGACGGTGGTGGCTTCAACGGGTGCTGCTTCGGTCCCACCAATGTCGGGCTCTGGAAGATGTCCATCGCGGCTGAGCAGGGCGAGTACGGCAAGATAATCGAGCTGTCCCGGACGATACGACCGCAGGTGCTCAAGGCATCGAATCGCCAACTGTCGTACTGGCTGGATATCGGACGAGCGCTGGCGGACGGCGGTCGTCGAGACTCCGAAGCCCTCGCAGCATTCATCCGGGCCGAACAGGCCGCGCCGATCCCGTTCGCCATCAACCCCCTCGCCCGCGACGCAGTGGTGACCCTGGCCCAGCGTGCCCAGCGCCGGGCCATCCCCGACGACCTGCGGCTGCTCGCCGGCCGCATCGGCATCAACCTGGCCGTATAACTGCCAGTAATTCCCCCCATCACTAATCCGCCCTACTGTCCGTTTTGGGACGTGGTCGCGTTCCAACGGCCTGGGGTGGCGAGCCTCCCGGGCCTCTGACGGAGGAGGCGGGGATGAGCGGTAAGGACGACAACGCTTCGGAGAACAAGGGTGAGGCCGCCGAGCGGGAGGCCGCCAAACAGCGCCTCCTCGCCCAGGCCGAGGCAGACCGCGTACCCGTGGAGGACACGACCCGCGCGGTCCCGGACCGGCGGTGGCGGCGTGACCAACGATGACCTCCCGATCGGCCGGCGGGTCGCCCGCTGGCGGGTGCGGCGGCAGATGACGCAGCAGATGCTTGCCGACCGATTGCGCAGGTCGAAGAGCTGGGTCGACAAGATCGAGCGGGGCGTGCGCCCCCTGGACCGGTACTCGGTGATCCAGGAGCTGGCCCACGTCCTGCGCGTCGACCCGGAGGTGCTTCTCGGCCAGCCGCAAAGCGTCCCTGCCGGCCCTCCGGATGGGGTGGACGACATCCGGGCCGCGCTCGCCCGCTACGACACTCCGCAGGCCCCACAGGAGACGGACGAGCTGAGGCGGCAGGTCGGCTACGCCTGGTTGACCTACCAGCACGCGCACTACGGGCAGTTGGTGCGGGTGTTGCCGGGTCTGCTCGACGCCGCCCAGGGCGCGCGGTCGGCGGAGCTGCTGGTGCAGGCGTACCGCATCACCTCGTCGCTGCTGGTCAAGCTCGGCGAGGCCGACCTCGGCTGGCTGGCCGCCGACCGGGCGATGGCCGC
This sequence comes from Micromonospora sp. DT43, assembly GCF_049841645.1. Lineage (NCBI taxonomy): Bacteria > Bacillati > Actinomycetota > Actinomycetes > Micromonosporales > Micromonosporaceae > Micromonospora > Micromonospora sp. DT43. The sequence continues at coordinate 58,219 of NZ_JBNCKR010000016.1, forward strand.
CGCCGCCGATGACCCGGCGCTCGCGGCGACGGCGGCCGTCTCGGTCAGCCAGGCGCTCCGCGCCGCCGGCCGCGACCGCCTGGCCCTGGCCGCGTCCCTCGCCGCCGCGAACCGTGTCCGGCCGCAGCGGTCGGCGGGGGAGTGGGCAGTGGGTGGGACACTGCTGGTCCAGGCCGCCCTGGCCGCCGCGGGCTGCGGCGAGCATCGCCGCGCCGACGAGCTGGCCGACCGGGCCGCGGGCGTCGCCGCACACCTTCGGGGGTACGACGATCAGCACCGCACCAGCTTCGGCCCGGTCGCCGTGGAGCTGGCGCGGGTGCTGGCGGCGGTGTCGCGGGGTGACGCCGTCGAGGCACTGCACAGGCACTCGACTGTGGTGCGGCGGGAGGGGTGGCGGCGGTTGCCGGCCGAGTATCGCGGCGCGTACCTGGTGGACGCCGCGCGGGCGTACCTCCAGGTGGGTGACCTGCGCGGGGCGGCGCGGGCGCTTGTCGACGCGGACAGTGTCGCGCCGGCTGAGGTTCGGTGCCGGCCGTTGGCGCGTACTCTCATCGCCGATGTCGCACGCGCGCAGCCGGCGCCGGCCGGCGTGGCGCGACTGGCGACGTTGGTCGGCCTCACCCGGTGAGCACCTGCGGCGACCCAAGCGCCGGGCGGCGGGACGGGACAAAGGCAGCCATCGGGGCTTCGATGGCGAAAAATGTCAAGCTGCCAGTGCTTTCAGTTCTTCCAGCACCGCACGCTCGACCTCGGCTAGTGACCTCTGTTCGTCCTCGGCGATCCACTCGGAGAAGGCCACGTAGAAAACCGTCACGCCGGTTTCCGCCGCGAGGACGGCCGCTCGCTCGGCGACACCGCGCGCACGCAACGCGCCGGCTACCACCGCCGCGAGCGATGCCCTCTTCAGCAGCTCGCGTTCCAGTAGGCCGGGGTTCGCCGTGATGACCGCGTGGCGCTGACGTGACCAGGGCCGTCGTTCGTCGGCGAAGGACTCCGCCGCGACCGCCAGGGCTGCGGTGACCATCTCCAGCGGCGACGCGGACGGCGGGGCCGCGCGCACGCCGTCCAGGAATGCCTGTTGCAGCATGTCCTGTCCGTCGAACAGCACCTCGCGCTTGTCGGCGAAGTGACGGAAGAACGTGCGCTCGGTCAGGCCGACGCTCTGGGCGATCTCTTCGACGGTCGTCTTCTCGAAGCCTTGTCGGACATAGAGCTCCAGTGCCGCCATCTGTAGGCGCTGCCTCGCACCTGGATCCCATCGCGCCATGGGGAGAGCATAGTGATGACAGCGGCTGACATCATGCGCTAGGGTGACGACAGCAACTGACATCACCAGGGTGTTGGTTGGCCGGAATCAAGAAGGAGATCCATCCATGCGCGTTTTCGTCACCGGGGCATCCGGTTGGATCGGCTCCGCCACCGTCGACGAGCTGCTCGCGGCCGGTCACGACGTCGTCGGCCTCGCCCGCTCCGACACCTCCGCCGCCGCTCTGGAAGCCATGGGCGTCACGGTCCGGCGCGGCGACCTCGACGACCTCGACGGCATCCGCGCGGGCGCCGCAGACGCCGAGGCCGTGATTCATCTCGCCAACAAACACGACTTCGACAACCCCGCCGTCTCGAACAGGGCCGAACGAGCCGCGATCGAGGCAATCGGGGACACCCTCGAAGGTTCGGGTCGGCCGTTCCTGTTCGCCTCGGGCATCATCCCGGTCGACGGTGGTCGTCCCGCCACCGAAGACGATGCCTCCCCGTTCCACGGCCCCGACACCCCTCGCGGCGGCGGCGAGAACCTCGCACTGGACTACCTCGCCCGAGGCGTGCACGTGGTCGGGGTGCGGTTCGCCCCCACCACGCACGGCGCGGGCGACAACGGCTTCATGACCACTCTCGTCGGTATCGCGCGGGAGAAGGGCGTCGCCTGCTACATCGGCGACGGTGCGAACCGGTGGCCCGCAGTGCATCGCTCCGATGCCGCCCGCCTCGTCCGCCTCGGACTGGAGAAAGCACCCGCGGGCTCGCTCCTGCACGCGATCGCCGAGGAAGGAGTCCCGACACGCCAGATCGCCGAGGCGATCGGCCACGCGCTCGACCTGCCCGTCGCCTCCATCTCGGCCGAGAACGCACCAGCTCACTTCGGTTGGATCGGCGGATTCTTCGGCAGGGACATCCCCGCCTCCAGTACTCGCACCCAGGAGATTCTCGGCTGGACACCCACCGGCCCCACCCTCCTGGACGACCTCAACACAGGCGCCTACTCCCACGCCTGACAACCCGTCGACGAGACGTAGGCCGTCGGGTCAACCGGGCTACGAAACGGGACCTAGGACCGCGGCTGTTCTCCGGCTTGAGCGCGTTCCACGATCATTCGTAGCGCCTCGACATGCCTCACGAAACGGGATCGGGCCTCGTCGGTGGCTCGTACCGTGGTTTTGGGTACCCGGCCGTGATACGTGCGCCGTTGCTCGATCTGCCCGTCGTTCTTGAGCGTGGTGAGCTGTTTGGACAGTGCGGAGTCCGACAGTGACACCGCGTCCCGCAGGAAGGCGAAGTCGCACCAGTCCGCGGCTGTCAGCACCGACATGATCGCCAGCCGTGTCGGATCCGAGAGCAGCCGGTCCAGGCCCGGTGCCCGGCCCGCAGTTGGTGGTGAGTCGGTCATCGGCCGCTTCGGTGTTGGAAGGTCTCGCTCAGCAGCTGACTCAGGGCGAACAGCGCGGTGAACGCAGCGCCGAGGAGTATCCCGGCGACGGTGTTCGGGTAGTTGCTCAGGCCGATCGCGCCGGCCACGTTGTCAGCGATCGTGTTGCCGTAACGGGAGAGCAGCCAGCCGCCGAGACCGCCGACGACCGCCACCACACCGAAAGCCTGTGGCGCGAACGTCTGCCTGCGCCGCACAGCGCGCAGCCTGCTCAGTGGCGCTGATCGGCCGGCAAAAGTGATCACGGCAACGATGACGAGCACGACCAGGACCACCGCGGCGAGCAGCTTGGCGCCATCGAGGTCGACGAAGTCGTTAACCGCACATGCCGCGGCACTCAGGAGGAACATCGTTGCGTAGACCCACCACGGCACGCGCGCCGCGCGCCGGGTCCGTTGCTGGTGCTCGTGGATCGTGGCCAGAGTTGCTGCCGCGTTCTGCTGATCGTCTTGCATGCTCATCGTGACCTCCTTGACTAGTTGCCTCATTGGAAAGTACTAGCTTCTTTCCGATGAGGCAACTAGTCAGGTGGCCGGGGCGGCGACGGTGCGCGGATCTTCGCCGGACAGCAGCGGCGCGGGAGGGGTGGCGGCGGTTGCCGGCCGAGTACCGGGGCGCCTACCTGGTCGACGCCGCTCGGGCGTACCTCCAGGTGGGTGCGTCAGTCCCGCTTCGGACTCACAGGATCGTTGTCAGCACGCCGCCGTCGACGCGTACCGCCGATCCGTTGATTGCGGACGCGGCCGGACTGGCGAGGAAGGTCACGGCCTTCGCGATCTCACTGGGTTCGATGAAGCGTCCCAGTAGGGAGGTCTGGTTGGCGCCGATGATCGCCACCTTCAGGTCGTCCTCGAGGAGGGACTGGGCATCGGCAAGCGACCTGACCGTTTCGGCGACGCCTGTGGAATAGGTGGGGCCGCCCAGCACCGAGTTGACGGTCACCGCGGTGCCCTTCGTCAGCTTCGCCAGACCGTTGCCCACTGCGAGCATCGCCGTCTTGGACGTGCCGTAGTGGATCATGTCGGCGGGAATGTTGACGCCCGACTCGCTGCTCACGAACACGATCCGGCCCCACCCCCGATCGAGCATCGCCGGCATGAGGTGCCGCGCGAGCCGGACCCCGCTGAGCACGTTCACCTCGAAGTAGCGCCGCCACTCCTCGTCGGAAATGAGGTCGAAGGGCTTGAGCTCGAAGAGCCCGACGTTGTTGATGAGAATGTCAACGCTTGGCAGTTCGTCGCACAGCCTGTCGACGTCCTCGACAACCGAAAAGTCTGCCGGGACACCGGTGACGGATACGTTGGGCGCCTCCCGGCGCAACACGTCGACAGCCTCGGCCAGCTTTGCCGGGTCGCGGCCGTTGAGGACCACGTTGACACCCTCGCCGGCCAGGGCCTTCGCGGTCGCGTAACCGATGCCTTGACTGGATCCGCTGATGAAGGCGGTCTTGCCGCTGAGCTGCAGGTCCACGTGCTGTTCTCCTCGTGAGTGGTCGCCGATCGGTGCCCGAACGGCGTACCTGCCGGACGTCGGCAGGTGTACCTCTCGACCTTGCCGCAGCCCGATGAGCATCTGATGAGCAACGAGTCAGTGGCCGCCGATACCGCCTCCGCACTCCACATTTTGGGTCGGAGCCGTTGTGCGCGACGCCGGTTCGGCCGGATCGATCATCGCTGGCCGTCGACCGGCGACGGCCGCTGCCGGCGGCGGATCGATCCTGGCGGCAACGGCAACCATCTCGGTAGCCCAGGCGGCGATCGTGGCGGTGTGACGTTGATGTCGCATCGCGTGGAGGCGGATGCACGCGGATCGTGGCAGAAGGAAAGACGAGCGAGGGGGTACGAGGATCGCGAGGGCGGCTCGTCGCTGAAATCAGGCCGTGTTGTGCTGGCCGTTGACCGGAGGGCTGATGGTGCACTGGCTTGCCGCGTCCAGCCGGGTGGAGGCGCTGCCCGGAAGCTCGAATGCGAGGCCGGCGAGGTTGTCGCTCAGTTGGTCGGCGGAGCGCGGGCCGAGGACCACCGAGGTGATCTCGGGGCGGCTGCTGAGCCAGGCGAGCGCCACGGTTGGCGTGGTCGTTCCTAGTTCGGCGGCGACGCTGGTGACCTCGTCGACGATGTCGAAATGTCGCTCGGCGAGGAGACCGGTCACGAATGCGCGTGCCATCGGGCTGGGCATGGCCGCCCATTGGGCGAGTCGGGATTCGGCGGGCGGCGCGGTGCCGCGCTGGTAGCGCTGGGCGAGCAGACCGCTGCCTAGCGGGCTGTAGGCGAGGAGGCCGAGCCCGTGTTGCTGGCAGGTGGGGACGATTTCGGCCTCGATGGCACGCGTGATCAGGGAATAGTTGGCTTGCAGGCTGACGAAGGGTGTTCCGCCGACGCGTTGCGCTGCCCATTGGGCGTTGACGATGCCGGCGGCGGTGAAGTTGGAGCAGCCGATGTAGCGGACCTTGCCGGAGCGCACGAAGCCATCGAGCGCTGCCATGGTTTCGTCGATCGGGGTGTCCGGGTCCGGGACGTGACACTGATACAAGTCGATGTAGTCGGTGCCCAGTCGGCGCAGGCTCGCCTCCAGGGCGCGAGTGAGGTGGGCGCGGGACAGGCCCCGGTTGTTGGGTCCGGCGCCTTGCGGTGCCGCCCCCTTGGTGGCAAGGACGACCTCGGAGCGACGGTGGGCGATGGCGTGACCGACGATCTCTTCGCTGGTGCCGCCTCGGTAGGTGTCCGCGGTGTCGATGAAGTTGTGGCCGGCATCGAGGAACTCGCCGATGATGCGGCGGGTCTCGGCTTCCGGTGTCGGTGCCTGCGGGTCGGTGCCGAAGTTCATCGTGCCCAGGCATGCCCGGGAGACGTGGAGACCGGATCGGCCCAGTGTCGCGTACCGCATGCCATCCCCGTAGAATCGGAATCAATATTCCGCTTGAAGATACGGAACCTGGATTCCGCTCGTCAAGGGTGCTCGAATCGAAGGAGGCCGGCATGATCCGCTCGGATGCGGCGCGCAACCGCGCGAAGGTCCTCGCGGCGGCCGAGATCGTGCTCGGCGAGCAGGGACTGACCGCCCGCATGGACGAGATCGCACGCCGAGCCGGAGTTGGTGTCGGCACCGTCTACCGGCACTTCGCCACAAAGGAAGCCCTCTACGCGGCGATCGTCTCGGCGCGGATAGACCTGCTGCTTGACGAGGCCGCCCGGTTGCGCGTCGCCGCAGAGCCGCAGACCGGGTTCTTCCGATTCTTCGCGCAGGTCGTCGCGGACGCAGCGCGCAAGAAGGCTCTGACGGACGCGTTGCACAGCGCGGGGATCGATGTGAAAGCAGAGCAGGCAGGCCAGCGAACGCAGATGCGCGAAGCGTTGGCGGACCTTCTGCGCGACGCCCAACGCGTCGGCGCGGTACGCCTCGACGTCGGCATGCCCGAGATACTCGCCTTGCTGCGGGGCGCCAGCATGGCGGCGGAAACTGGTGACTACTCCGGCCCGGTCATCGACCGGACCCTTGCCGTTCTGTTCGACGGCTTGCGCCCGCTCGCGGTCCATACACCCCCGCCATCGGTATAACGCACTCACGGGCAGGCCCTGCGCCTGCGGCGCGTCAACTACCGCCACTGCAGCCCGGTGCCGGCCGTTTGGCACGTACTCTCATCGCCGATCTGGTCCGCGCGCAGCCGGCGCCGGCCGGCGTGGCGCGACTGGCGACGCTCGTCGGCCTCACCCGCTGACGGTTCGGCCTGCTGTCCTGGACATGGGAGCGCGTCCCGCTGCCGAAACGCGCTGTCCAGGATCCGACTGTCCATCACGGAAATGCGTAAGTACGGTGCGAAAGGTGCATTGCGCGGCACGAACGTGAATGTGATGTGGCTAGGCTGTCCTACCGAGAGCGACGCGTCCCAACCGGGTTTCCAGAACCTTCAGGATCGGTGCCGAGGAAGGGCGACCGCCGGATGGTCGACAACAGACCACGCGCTTACCGATTGCAGCAGCAGGACGAGGTTGGCGCGGGGCGCAAGGGGTTGCTCGCCGCCCTGATCCTGGCGCAGATCGCCGTCCTGGCATTCCTCGTGAACGCGATGCTCGGCCGGAATCCGCCCAGCATCCTGCAACTCGTGATTCTCCTGGCCCTCGCCCAACTCTTTCGGACCCTGAACGACAGGATATATCTGCCCACTCTCGCGACCCGAGGCGACGCCGTCGTCCTGCGGGTCTACGGAAGCGCCTTCAGGCCGCTGCTCACCTGCACGATCTGGGCGGCACTGGCCTACCTCACCTGGCTTCAGTTCGGCGCGAAGGTGGCAGTCGTCGGTGCTCTGGTGCTCGTCGGCATCGGCCTGCAGACACGGATCAAACTCTGGCGCGCAACCGGAGGGCTGCTTCGGTGGCGCGACATCCAGCTGATGGATTCGCTCCTGGCGTTCGTGTCGCAGGCGGAAGGCGAGGCCCGACGCGGTGAGCTGGCCGCCGCGCGGGAGTTGCAGGACCGTGCCGCCAACCACCCGGCGGTCCGGAAGTATCCCAAGGTGCTCCACAGCATCGCCATGCAGCGCGCCGCCTGGGCACTCGGTCAGGGCGACCACGCGCTTGCCGAACGGCAGTTCACGGCCGCCGCCGAATACCTCCGGAAGCACCCCGACCGGTCGGCGCTGGGGGAGGCTCTCCTGGGGCTGGGAAATCTGTATCTGGCGCAGGAAAGGTACGCCGAAGCCCGAGCGTCGATGACCGAGGCGATCGAGGTCGCCGGCGGGAAGATGTACCGGTTGAATCGAGTACGGATCGAATACAACCTCGCGGTCATCTGCGTCCAGACCGACGACACCGAGGCCGCGCTGTCGCACGCGCTCGAGGCGCGCACACTCAGCCGCCAATGGGGAGCGTCTACCGTTCTCGGTAATGCGTGTGACCTGCTCGCCGGCCTGGCCGCCGAGGCGGGTCGGCCGGCCGAGGCCGACACCTACCTCGCCGAGGCCGCCGAGGCGTATCGGCAGGACGACGCCGGTCCCCACGTCTGGATCCGTCACCATCTGGCGCGAGCGACAGTGTTCACCCTCACCGGTGACGAGGTGCGCGCGCTGGACGCCTACCTGCTGATGATCCGACTGCTCAGCGAGGTCAGGGCCGGTTGGGGGTGGAGGGACGCTCAGGCCCACCTCACGCGCGTCATGGGTGAGCAGGAGTTGACAGCGGTCCGGCTCGCCCACGAGCGCTACGACCGGGGCGATGACTCCGCTGTGGATTTCCTCGCCGAGGTGATGGACCTGAGCAGCCGGACCGCCCTGCGGCAGGTGCTCCGGGGCGGCATCGCCGCGGACGACCGGGCCGACGACATCCAACCGGACCTCGTCAGACTGCTGGGCGAGATCGCCAGCTACGAAGATGCGATAAGCGGGCACCAGACCGGGCGGCCCGTGGCGGAACAGCCCGACGACCTGAAGCAGAAGGGGATCGTCAGCCTGGCCGCGTACGAGCGGCTGGAGAGCCTGGTGTCGATCCGCTTCCGGCGCATGTTCCAGGGAACCGCCCCGCAGGCGTCCGGCGCACCCGCGGGCCGGGTTCCTCCCGGCTCCCACCTGCTCCAGGCTCGGCTCTTCGACGACGACGGTTCGGTGGTCATCACCGGCATCTGGACGTCCCCGGACGGCGTACGCGTTCCGTACCTCCACACGGCGACGGACCGGCAGGCGTCGATCATCCGAGACTTCATCGTGCAGGCACCGGGCCGGCCCGCCACCGACGATGTCGAGGGCGGTGCGGGCGAGTCCGTCGACGATGCCGCCGGCGCACTGCCGACCGCATTCCGCGCGCAGACCGGCACCTGGAAGGCCAGTCGGCACTACCGTCGACTGGTTACCCCGAAGTGGGACCAGTGGTCCGAGCTCGCCGCCCTGCTCCTGCCCCCGGGACTCCTGACCGTCCTCGGCCGTAGCGACCCGGACGGGGACGTGCCGCACCTGCTGATCGTCCCGGATCCGATGCTGTGGCGGGTCCCCTGGGCCGTCCTGGCCGTGCGGAACGACGGCACGGACCGGTTCCTCGCCGACCACGCCATCCTGAGCTACCTACCCAGCCTCGCCCTGCTGGACGACACCGCACCGGATGGGGAGCAACAGTCGCACGGGCCGGCGGCGGCCTATCTTTCGGGCGTCAACCGGGGCGGGATCCGCATCGAGCAGGAGGCCCTGACCAGCGCCTACGGGGATGCTGTCGAATTCCTGCCGACACCCGAGGCGCTGCTGTCCGTGCTGCGGGACTGCGGCACACGATCACCGCTCCGCCTGCTGGCGGTGACTGTGCACGGCAACGGAAGCCCGGGCCTGGCACACGCCCTCAAGCTGACCGGCGGCACCGAGTTGTCGGCCGCACGCATGCTCGCGCTGCGATTCCCCCCGCTGCTGCTGATCAACGCCTGTCTGTCGGCCGAACTGGACCAACGTCAGGGCACCGACCCCCTGGGCATCCCGACCGTGGCGCTGTGCCGGGGAGCCGAGACCGTGCTCGGTGGACTGTTTCCCCTGCCGGACGGGACGGCCGCAAATCCCGAGTACAGTCATGCGACGGCGACCATCCTCAGCCACCTCTACGGTCTGCTCAGCGCTGGCGTACCCCCGTCGATCGCCCTGCGCCGGGCCCAGCGTCGGTGGCGGGAGAGCCGACCGGAAGCGCCGCCGGTGCTCTGGGCGGGGCTCGTCGCCCTCGGTGTCGACAGTCGGATTCCCGCCGGTACGAGTGGAGGTTCATGACATGACGACGCACCAACCGTCCAATCCCGATCCCGACGGGCTCGACGATCTCGACGACCTGGGTCTGGACTGGCGTTCCTACGTCACCAAGGACGCCATCGAGAGCGACGACGACGAGGCGGGACGGCTCGTACCCCCGCCACCGGTGGCCCCACCGCCGCCCCGTCCTCCCTCGTCCTAGGCGGCGCCCATGCCCGCGAACATCGTCACGGTCGCCGTCCTGATCGCCGCCCTGGCGCCCGGCTTCTGCTTCGTGCAGACCTACCGGCGTCACGTCCTCTCCGACAAGCCCAGCCCCACGAGGGAAGTCATCGAGTTCTTCGGCGCGGGGGCGCTGGCCACAGTCGTCGCCAGCCTCCTGATTCTCGCGCTGGGAAACGTGGTGCCGTGGCTGGTCTCACTCCACGACCTGGTGGGGGACACGCGCGACCTGCGGGCCTCCGCATGGCACGTCGTCGCGTCCGCCGGCCTCGTGCTGCTCCTGAGCGTGACGCTGTGCATCGTGGCCGGCGAGGTGCTGGGCCGGTGGGCCCCCAGCCGTGTCGGGCCCATCAACGCCGGAGTGATGTCGGTAGGTGTCCTCGCCACCCCGTCGCCAGGCGGACGGGAGCCCTATCTCGCCGTGGAACTCGACGACGGGCGGTTGGTCGAGGGTTATCTGCGACAGGCGGCGATCGAGGACGACCCGGCCCGACGTGACCTTGTGCTGCAACGTCCCCTCTTCTTCAGCGGCACCGGCTACTTCGAGAGGACGCCGTCCCCGGCCGTCAAGCTCTACATTCCCGGCTCCATGATCCGCGTCATCCACATCAGTTACCCGCCCGTCGTTCGGGAGCCGGAGGATCCGGATCCGACACCCGATCGTGAGGTCGTCGACAGCGCAGGAGGTGCGCGCGATGGGCAGATGGTTCCACCGCAGCCGTAAACGCGACGACGAGCCACCGCGGGAGTCGGCGCCGTCCGGGCCGGTCCTCGAAATCACCGTCAGCGGGGGCGGTCGTCGGTCGAGCACCACGACGATCGGCGGTCCGACCGCCTACGGGCTGCAGTACCACGCCTACCACGAGCAGTACGGCGTGAGCGACCCGCGGACGTTGGAGGCGGGCACCCGATACGCGCAGGAGTTGATGCGCAACCACGACGTCGCCGAGGCCGTGACCGTCTATCAGGAGATCGTCGGGTTGCGCAGCTCGGCGCTCGGGCCGGAGCATCCGGACACCCTGCGCAGCAAGCACAGCCTGGCCTTCGCGCTCTGGCAGCGCGGCGGCCACGCCGAGGCGGAACGGGTGCAACGAGACGTCTACGAGGCGCGGCGTCGGGTGCTGGGCGACTCCGACGCCGAGACGTTGCGCAGCGGCAACAACCTCGGCTGGCTGCTGATCGAGCTGCGTCGGATGGACGAGGCCGAACCGCTGCTGCGGACGATCGCCGACGGTATGGCGCGGACGCTGGGCCGCGACGACGCGGAAACGTTGACCTGCCAGATGAAGCTGGCGGGGATCCAGCACCTGCAGGGCCGCAGCCAGCAGGCCGAGCGGGGCCTACGGGACGTGGTCCAGCGGCTGACCCGGACGGTGGGCCCCACCAGCCCGGTGACGCTCCAGGCCCGCAGCAACCTGCTCGTCGTCCTGCTCGACAACGGTCGGGCCGCCGAGGCGGTCGAGGCCGCCCGGGCGCTCGCCGACGACGCCGGGCGCGCTCTCAGCACCACCGACGGGGTACGCCTGCATGCCCGGCACTCCCTGGCCCGAGCGCTCGCCGGGGTGGACCGGCGGGCCGAGGCGATCGGGTTGCTTGCCGACACGCTGCCGGACAGCGAACGGGGCCGAGGCGTCGACCACCCCGCGACCCTGGAGATGCGGATGCTCCTCGCCCAACTGCTCGTCGAGGCCGGCGACCGACGCGCGGGTCCGGAGGCGCGCGCCGCGCTGGCCGGCTGCGAACGCGTACACGGGCCGGGTCATCCCGACACGGAGAGGGCCCGGGCGCTGGTCCGGCTCACCGACGGGCGGTGAAAGGTCAGCCGCCGGTGTGGATGTGCGCCGCCCACAGCGTCGGCGCCAGCGGGTAACGGTCCCGCAGCCCCCGCACGGCCGCGTGCAGCGCGTACGCCGCCGACCCGGTCGCGTCGCCGTGCGCGTAGAAGGCGGTGGTCAGGGCGAGGGAGATCGCGTCGTCGACCTCCCACAGGGTGCCGATGACATGCCGGAACCCGGCGAGCTGAAAGGCGCCGGTGATGTGCAGCGCCTCGTCGACAAGGGTCGGCGGGGCCTGGGTGGTCGCGCACGCCGACAGGAAGGCGAACTCCGCGTCCAGGTCGAGGCGGGACAGGTCGGCCACGGTGAGTGGGCTGGCCTGGTGGTCGTGCACGAGCAGCCGGCCCTGCGCCGGGTCGTGCGGATCGGCCACCGCGTGGCACGCGAAGTGCGCGTACGCCGAGTCGGCCAACCGGTCCAGGACCTTCTCCCGGGTGGCTCCCGTGTCCAGCCCGACCCACGCGCCGGGCAGCGCCCGCGCCGCCGACGCGGCCTCACGCTCGGCGCTGGGCAGCGCCCCCGGGCCGCCGGGGGTGGCGCGCATCGCCACGACGCAGGACCGGGCGTCCGGCCGGGACTGGCGCGCTCCGGTGCGCTTGCGGGCCAGCGCGGTCACCGTCGGGGTGTAGGAGGAGACCACCCGGTCGAGCGCCGACCGGCCGGCGCCGGCCTGCGCGGCGTGCAGGGGAAAGAACGCCAGCGGACCGACCGGGCACCACCAGACGCGCGGCAGCTCGCCGGCCGCCTCGGACGCGCCGATCCCCTCCAGCACCGGCCCGACCAGGACAGACCACAACCATTCGAGTACGTCGCTGAGCGCCGACTGGGCGCGCAGCCTGCTCCGGGCGTCCGCCGTCGGGTCGTACGCCGTGGTGGTGGCCTCCTGGAGCAGCCGTAGTTGCGTCATCGCGTCGGCAAGCGACAGTTCCGGCAGCGGCAGCACCGTCACGCGATGCCCCCGCAGGATGATCGCGTCGCAGCGCAACTCGCTTGCGATCGGCACGACCACCGTCCCGTCGACCCGGTCGAGCAGTTGTCGGGCGCTGGGCGCGCGCAGGAAGTCACCCAGGCCGGGCAGCTCCCGGATCGTCGCCAGCAGCACGTTCCACTCGGTCTCCCGGTCCCGGCCGAAGGTGGTGGGCCGCGACGTTTCGGGGGCTGGCGCTTCGAAGTCCCGGCGCATCCGCTGGAAGTCCGCCGCCAGACGCCCGTCGGCGCGTTGCAGTGCCGCCCACTCGCCGTCGGCCGTCAACCGCTGGTGCAGCAGCAGGCCCCGGCCGCGCTCCAGCAGCTCCAGCGCCCGCTCCGGCTGCCCGGCGCCGATCGCGCAGGAGGCGGCCGTCGCCGCCAACCCGGCCGTCGAGCCGAGGTCGGCGTACTGGTCGTGTCGGGTACGCCCCCGCGACGCCAGCCGGGGCAGCAACGTGATGGCCTCGTCGAAGGCATCAGTCGCCTCTGCCCACCGGCCCAGCGCGGTAAGCGTGTAGGCCGCCTTGTCGAACGCCTGGATCCGGACCGGCACGGCCCCGGAGTCGATGCGGCCGGCGGCGCGCGCCCGCTCGACGGCCTCGGTGAGCAGCGCCTTCTCACCGGTACGCAGGTAGGTCGCCCGCAGCGCCTGGGCGATGGACAACCCGGTCTCGACACGATGCGGATCGCGTGCGGGCAGGGCGTCCAGCGCCTGGCGCAGCAGGACGAGCGCCTCCTGGAGGTAGGCGGGCTCCCCGGTGGCGTCGTAGAGCAGCCGGAGGCTGTAGCCCAACTGGTCCGAGTACAACGCGTGGTTGGGCTCCCCACGTACGGACAGCGCGAGCGCCCGGCGCAGCAGACCGATCGCCGTCTCCAGGGCGGAGATGTCCCCGGTGAGCTGGTGCGTCCTCATGCCCACTGTGGAGAGGCTGGCGAGCGCCGTCCGGTGCTGCGGATGCCGCTCACCGACCGTGCTCAGCGCGGCGGCGAACTCCTCCCACGCCTCGCGGAGCAGCTCGGCGCGGCCGGTACGGTCGACGAGGGTGAGCAACGTCTGCCCGGCCAGGAACCGTGCGTCGACGCTCTGCGGGCTGTGCTCCCGCAGCACCGCGACGGCCCGTTCGACATCTGCCGTGTGGGTGGTCCCGGACGCCCGGGCCAAAAGGCACCGGGCTCGCAGCAGAACGATCTGGTCCTGGTTGGGGCCTGTGGCGTCCACCGAGGACACCAGCTCCAACGCCTCGTCGACGTAGTCCTCCACGCCGGTGAGCTGGTAGGCGCGCAACAGTGCCTCCGCGTGGATGCCCCGCAACACGGGCAGGTGTTCCGGGCTGATCCACTGCTCGGCCATCTTGGCGATGGCCGTGAGCCGGTAGAGCGTGTCGACCGAGCCGTCGAAGTCGTGCCGGACCCGATGGACCTGGCAGGTCTTGAGCATCAGCACCGCGCTGTTGGCGAGGTCGGCCGAGGCGTCCTCGGCGAACCGCAGATACTGCTCGGCGATGTCCAGGAGCTGCGGCTCACTCTCGATGTGGGCTCTGGCCAGCAGCACATCGGTGTACGTGGCAAGGGCCTGGACGCCGTGCGGCGTACCCAGATCGGCAGCCAGAAAGGAGTCGGCCATCGCGCGGATCGCGGCCTCCAGCACGACGGTGGCCTCGATCAGGTCCTGCCGCGCCTGGTGTGCGTGGTAGCGGCCGAGCAGCGCGGCCCCCAGCTCCACCTGGGCCTCGGCCCACCGCCGGTCGCCGAGCGGCCGTCCGGCCGCGGCACGACGCCAGTGGTCCACGGCGTCCCTCGCGAAGCGACCCACCGACGCACCTCCCCATCGCGGTTGCCCCCAGCCTGCCAGCCGCCCGCCACATCGACAGGAGATAATCAGCCGATGAGTCAATCGGCGCGGGACCGGCAGCTCGACGACGACCGGGCCACCCGGCTGGCCCGGGTCTGCGCCGACATCGCGCAGGTGGGCGACCTGCTCGGCCCGGAACCGGCCCGGGCCCTGACGCGACTGCGGGACCGGTCGCTGTCCGACGAGGACGTGGACGCGGTGCTCGCCGAGGTGACCGAGTTGATGCGCCTCGGCGGCCTCGTCGGCGGCGACACGACCGTCCGGGGAGATCGCTACCTGCCGCTGGCCGGCATCCACGGCCGCCGCCCGGAAGTCGTGCGGGTGTGCCCCGGTGACCTGTGCGACCGGGTCGAGGTCCCCCGGCCGGACGCCGGCCCGCCGCCGCGCTGCGCCGTGTGGGACTGCCCGCTGCCGACGTTTCGGATGGACCGGTGAACGCGGTCATCGCCTCGCTCGGTGGGAAGCTGGCCGAGCGGTGGCTCTCCGGCCTGGCGCTGCCCGGTCTGGTGTTCGTGGCGATGGCCGCCGTGGCGGTGCGGCTCGGCCACGCCCACTGGTGGGACCTGCGGCTGCTGCGGCAGGAGGTGGACCGGCTCGCCCTCGGGTCACCGTCGCGGAGCACCGGGTCCGCGCTGCTGATCGTGCTCGGTGTCGTGCTGGGCAGCGTCGTCGCCGCGCTGGCCGCCCAGAGCCTGGAACGCCTGGTCGTGGCCCTGTGGACCCAGGACTGGGGTCGGGCCGGCGATGCCCTGACCCGCCGGCGGCGACGCCTGTGGAACGCCGCCATGGACCGCTACGAGAACGCCCTGCGGGACAAGGCACGCCGGTTGCGGTCCGCCGACGACACCACCGGTCCGCTGCCGGACACCCAGGCGCTCGCCCGCGCCTGCGATCGGATCGCGGTGACCGAGCCGGACCGGCCGACGTGGATCGGGGACCGCATGGTCGCCACTGCCGTACGGGTGCGGACCTGCTACGGCCTGGACCTGGCCGCCGCCTGGCCCCGACTGTGGCTGCTGCTGCCCGAGGAGACCCGGGTCCCGCTCGCCCTCGCGCAGGCCGACTTCGCCGCCGCCGCCCGACGGGTTGGCTGGGGCCTGCTGTATCTGGCGCTCGGTCTGCTGTGGTGGCCCGCGGCGGTCGTCGGCCTCGGCCTGTGCCTGGCGGGTTGGCGAGGGGGCCGCGGCACGGTGTCGGTGCTGGCGGACCTGGTGGAGGCGGTGGTCGACCTGCACGTCCGCACCCTCGGCGCCGCGCTCGGGCATCCCACCGACGGCGCCTTCGGCACGGCCGACGGGGAGGCCGTGACAGTCCTGCTGCGTAAGGACCGGTGACCCCGAGGGTCGGTGTCGGCCGGCCCGGGGTTTCCGGGACCGTGCGAATCGGGCATGTACGTCGGCACTGCTGGAGGGGAGAGACGGCAATGCTGGTAACCGGTTATCTCGGCGCGGTGCTCATCGGGGCCCTCGTCGGCCTGCTCGGCCGACTCATCCTGCCGGGCAGGCAGCGGATCGGTCTCTTCGCCACGTTCGTCATCGGCGTCGGCTCGGCGGTGCTGGGCACCGTGGTCGCCAGGGCCCTGCACGTCGACGACGGCGCCGGCGCGCGGGTGTGGGTGCTGCGCTGGGACTGGGTGGTGCTCGCGATCCAGGTCGGCCTCGCGATCATCGTCGTGGCACTGGCGAACATGCTCACCTTCACCCGGCTCGCCGGCGGCGACGACACCCCCCGCCGGCGCCCCCGGCGCCCCCGGCGCAGCCAGGCCAAGGGCTGACGAGCGGAGGGACTGCGCGCAGGGGCCGTCGCACCGGACGGGAAGCTGGCGCCGTGATCCACTCGCCTTCATGGAAGTCGGGGTGTCCCGGCTCGTTGGACACGCCGACTTCACGGAACCCGAGTTGATCTCTCGTCGCCGATCAGGAGCACGAAACCGCGCTGGGCCGGGCGTTCGGCGTCTACTACGCGATCTTCAACGCGTCGCAAGGGCTGGGCATGGCGGCGGCCGGCCTGCTCGGCGACGTACTCGACGTCGTCCTTGTGCTCAACGTGCAGGCTCTGCTGTACCTGGCCTCCGGGGCGGTCGCCTACCTGGGCCTGCGCTCCGCCCGGCAGCAGCGCGCCGCCGTGCGGCAGCGCGCCACTGTCGACGTCGGGTAGACCACGGCCGTCGACTCGGCCGCGCTTATGCGCCCGAGATGGCCTTGAGGGCCGTGTCGAGTGCCTGGTCGGCCGGGACGGGCACGTCGGGGATCACTCCGACGCCCTCCCAGTTGGTGCCGGTGACGCTGTTGATGGTCCGGGCGGTCGGCACGGTCACGAGGATGTGTTCGGTGACGGGGTGGCGGGCCGTCGGATGCGCGCCGCCACGCGTCGTCTCACCGACGACGACCGCCCGGCCGTGCGCCTGCAGGGTGTACGCCACGTCCTCGCCCCCGGAGAACGTCATCGCGCTGGTGAGCACGTGGACCGGGCGGTCCGCGTAGCGCGGCGCGGGAAGGTGCGCGGTCGTCCAGAACTGGCGCGTGGCGCCGGTGGACCGCTCGTAGAAGTCGTTGAGGTGCACCTGGTCGTCGCGGAAGAAGTAGCTGCACCACATCGCGGCGCCCTCCGGCGTTCCGCCGCTGCACGCGCGCAGGTCGAGGACGAGCGCGGAGCTGAGGGCGACCAACTGCATGGCCGCGCCTATCGCGGCGGCGCCGTCGTCGGCGTACGCGATGCGCCGCACGTCGATCAGCCCGACGTTCCCGTCCAGGTGCTCGACGCGGCGGATCCCCTGGTTCTCCCTGCGGAGCAGCGCGCGGAACGCCGCCTGCCCCCCGTCCTCGTCCGCCGGATCCAGCGACTGCGGCCGGTCCGACCACAGCAGCCGCAGATGCTTGTCCGGGCAGGCCTGCTGCAGGTGTTCGGTCACCGTCTCGCAGAGCGCCGGCCCGTCCAGGCCGTCGTAGTCGCCCGCCGCGACATGGTGCCGGATGGCGGCGTCGATGTCCGCGACCCTGTCCGGAAAGACGTACCCCGCCTCGATCCGGTCGAGGGCCTGTCCGATGATCTGTTCGTTGGAGAGCACGGCGGGCACGCTAGACCGCCAACGGCCTCATGACCACCGACTTTCGTCCAGGTTCCACGATCCACTCGCCTTCCGGGAAGTCGGGGTGTTCGGACCTCTGGGACACCCCGACTTCATGAAATTCGAGTCGATCTAGCCATCCACGGCGCGCCGTTCGACTCTCAGCCCCCGACCGAGTTGCCAGGAGGCGGTGGGCCACGCCGCGACGAAGCCGGCGATCAGCCCCAACTGGCCGGCGAACCAGAAGATCGGGCTGTCGGGTCGCAGGGGTGGCTCCGGGAAGATCACGCGGTGTGCGAGCGTCAGCCACCCGAACAGCGCCAGCTCGAACGCGGTGATGGTCAGCAGTTCGACCCTGGTGACCGTGGACAGCGCGTGCCAGAGCTTCGTGCCGCGGCGACCGGGCGCGCCGACGTACCGGAAGAGCACGGCTATCACCACCGCCGCCAGGTAGTCCCCGGCGTAGTCGACCCACAGGGTCTCGTGGGCCGGGTCGGACCTCATCAGGTACAGGGCGACCTCGGCAACGACAAAACCCAGGGCGCAGTGGGCGCCGCAGCGGGACACCTGGGTGACGACGACGCCCCGGCGCGGCCTTCGGGGCTGGTCGTCGCGCCGCCGTCGGGAGAACGCCTCGGGCCTACCCCAGTTCCAGTAGAGGTGAACGGCTGCCGGGCCGATGTAGAGAACGGTCACCAACCAGACGATCTCCATGACCCGGACCGGCTGACGGTGCCCGCGAAGGTAGGTGTCGGTGACGACGATCGCGCAGCTGACGAACCCGACCGCGAGCGAGACCCAGGCCAGCGCCAGGAGCCAGGTCGGTTGCATCCCCGCCCCTCTCCGCGCGTCGGGCGTCGACGCGTTCCGCAGCCGAGTGCCGAGGGGTCTTCGCAGTCTCCCAGCCCGCTCGGCGCGCGGGGCCCTAACTGGCGAAGTCGACGCCGGTGAGGGAGACGGCGCGGTGGGCGGCGAGACGTTCGGCCTGTGCGGTGACGGCCTTGCGCGTGGCGGCCGACAGCCGCTGCCAGGGCTGGATCGCGACCGTGAACGTCCTGCCGGACTTGCGGGGACGCCAGGTGCCGACGAGGTCACCGTCGACCAGGACGGCGCCGGGGCGACCCAGCACCGGCCACAACTCCTTGGCGCGGGCGGCGGTCGGCACCAGGGTCGCCCGGTCCTTGGCCTGGAGGAACAGGTCGAACGGGCCGAGGAGGCGGGCGCCGCCGGTGTCGGCCGATTCCAGGGCCTCCGCGTCGGCGGCCAGCAGCGAGCGTGCCTCCCCGTCGACGGTCACCTCGATCACGTCGTCGGGCCAGCGCGCCTTCACGTCCTTGACCGGGGCGTCGAGATAGTCGGCCACGTGTTTCGGGGTGGCCGGGCCGAGCAGGCGAAGGTAGGCGCGTATCAGGTCGAAGCGGTCGCCCGCGGTGGCCGCCCTGCGGAAGCCGGTGATGCGTCGCAGGACCGGTGGTGACGTGTCGAGGTCCAACTCCAGCCCGGCCCGCGCGGCGGCCAGCCGGAACGGCATCTCGTAGAGGTGCGTGGCGTCGCACACCCGGCAGAACCGCAGGTACGGCTCGGGCAGCAGAGTGGCCAGGCGGCCGGAGACGTCGCCCTTGACCGTCGGCGTGGTGACGATGGCTCGCATGCGGGCGGCCACCTCGTCGAGAGCGGCGAGGTTGGCGATGCCGGCAGCCTTCAACGGCTTGGCCGCGTCGTAGATGCGCTTGCCCGCATCGGCATCGGAGAAGGGTTCGAGCGCTGCCACCACGCGCCCCACGTCGGCCCGCCGGTAGAGGTGCGGGGCGCCGCGCACCGTCCACAACAGGACCACCTGCTCGTCGGACATCGCGGTCACGTCTACCCCGCGCGCGGCCAACGCCCACCGGGCGCCGTCGGGGCCGGTGTTCTGCACACCGATGTCCAGGACGGCGGTGTCGGCGAGCGTGCCCTGATCCCGGTCGAGCTGCTGGGCCCGTACGCGGAAGTGCAGCACCTGACGACTGTCAACCATGGCCGTACCCTAGGGCCTCCTGCGGCGGCTGGCCGGGGTCCTGCCCTCGTTCGACGGTGTCATCCGCGCCCGCGTCGGGCGAGCACGTCGCGGATGGCGAAGACGACGAGCGACAGCGGCACGAACACCCACAGCTGAAGGACGGTGTAGCGGCGTAGCTCACGGTCCGTGTCGGCGCCGGCCAGCTCGGCGTCGAGGGCGCCGGGCCGCGTCAGCATGATGGCGTACGCGGACAGCGGAGCGTAGTTGAGGCCCGCCCCGATGAGCCACAGGCCGAACGCCCGGGCGCCGAGGTCGTCGGAGGACGCCAACAGCCAGCTGCCCCACGTCACCATGGCGACCACGCCGACGAGGAACTCGGCCAGGATGATCCGCCGTCGGCGGGTGGTGCCCCGGCTGCCGTACATGTCGATGGCCGCCAGACGACGAACGTTCATGAGGCGATGATGCCACCGGCGAGCAACCTCCGGCGTCAGGCCGATTCCGCGCGGGCGACCGCTCACCGGGTGCGGGGATGTGGCTCCCTCGGCGCGGGGATTCGCTCGGCCGGCCGTCCGGGCAGCGTCATCCCGGAAGGAATCAACGCCCCCACCGATACGGAGTACCGACCGTGACGCAGATCCGGACCGTCGACGCCTCAACGCCGTCCCGTACGCCACCGCCGCCGCGGTGGGCCCGCCGCGCCGGTCACGTGGCATGGATCGCGCCCGTGCTGGGATTCATCCCGCTGCACGTGCCCTGGATCCTCGGCATCCCGCTGTTCGCCCACGCCGACCCGTTCGACGAGTGGTACCACGGTCGCGGCCCCGGCGTCGGGGAGCACCCGGTCGACGGTCTCCTGGGCCTGCCGGCCGGTGCGTTCTACCTGGGCCTGCTGTGCGTCCTCGCCGGCCTCGGCGGAGTCCTGGCGCTCGGCCTGATCAGCGACTGGGGACTAGCCTTCCCCCGCTGGGTGCCGTTGCTGCGCGGACGCCGGGTGCCGCCCTGGGTGCCGCTGACGCCGACGATCCTGGGATCGGCCCTCATGATCGGCTACTCGGTGACCCTGCCCTGGCAGTTCGCCGCCGACCTGGCGCAGTCCAGCGCGGACGACATCTTCACCCCGACCGGTGTCCTGATCGGCCTTCCCCTCCTGCTGGCCTGGGCGGTCGCGTTGCCGCTGGCCGGCTGGTCCTACTACCGCCGTACCCGCGTGGCCCGCTGATCGGGGCCGCCGGCAGGGACGCCGGTCGCGGTGGTGTCTAGAGTCGCAGTCGTGCGGATCCGGATCGAGGGCAGCGACCTCCCGGGTCGGCGCGGCGGCGCGGCCGCCGACGCGCTGCGGCTCGGCAACGTGCACGTAGGGATCCAGCGCAAGACCGAGGTGATCGACCGTGTACCGGCCGACGCGATCACAGCCACCTGGACCGTCGAGGTGTCCAGCCGGGAGGTCGACGGGATGCTGGACGTCGGCGGGCCGTTCGTGCACGGCCGTCCCGGGGCACGGTTTCTGTACCTGAGCTGGGGCACGGTGACCGAGGACGGGTTCGCGATGTTCCGGCGGGCGAAGCTGATGTTCACCGACGTCCCGACCGCGCTGCTGCGCGCCGCACACGACGGCGGCGGGCTCCTGGTCGGCAGGCTGGGGCTGACGGACGCGAGCGGGGAGCCGGTGTGCGCCCGGCTTCAGCCTCCCGCCGTCACCTGGACGGTGGAGTGACCGCTGGGAAGGCGGTCATGCGCGGTCGCATTCGGAGACCCCCGTAGGCGCAGGTGCCAGGGTTTCCGGGCACTACCGAAGCAACGATCGAGCCTGGGGCGGGTCGCGTCCGCTCCTCTTCAGCCTGCCCGGCCGTGTGGCGTCGGGCGACGTGGCGATGCGGTGCGCCAGCACTGGTGCAGGGGGTGGTCTCGAAGCGGCTGAGGGGGTGGGTGGCTCCTATGGACCTGATGTCGTGAACGAATCAACGCGCTTGCGTGCCGTCGCCCGTGGCCGCGACCCACGCCGCCCTCGCGCGGCCGATGATGTCGCAAAACGAATCAGCTCCAAAGGATGCAACCAACACCTCGCCCACCGAGCGTGGCCCGCCCCGGTCATCCGGGTCGTCGCCCCGGTCACCGTGCCGTCCCGGCTGCCCCGGTCGCGTGAGGCGACCGGGGCAGCCGGGGTCGAGCGGGCGGCAGGCGACGTGATGTCAGCACCCTGCACGGTCGAGGTCGGTGACCTCGCGTACGGCTGTGGCGACGGCCGCGAAGTCCTTCTTGAGGATGGCGCCGTGGTTGCTGGCGACCTTCGCGGCTACCTGGATGTTCGGGTTGCGGGTGGTCACCGCGTCGAGGCTGGTGCGGATGCGTTCCTGCTCGTCGCCCTTGCTGCCGAGGGACGTCCCCGACGCGACCACGTACCGCACCGGGACGGTGATGGCGTCCAGCACCGGGCCCAGCTCGCGCTCGCTGGAGAGTCGCCCCAGCTCGATGTTGCTCTCCGCCATCTGTGCGGCGTTCATTCGTGGGGTCAGGCCCGTCGGGCGCAGCAGGGGCATGAACACGTTCATTCGTCGGAACATCTTCCGGATGCGCTGCTCCATGGCCTCGTCCAGCCAGTCGTAGGGGAAGGCGCCGTCGACCAGCACCGCGCCGATGGTGCGGTGCGGGTTGCGGTGGGCCCAGTGCGCGCCGACGACCGCCCCGTAGGACCAGCCTACGAGCACCGCCCGGTCCACGCCTCGGGCGGCGAGGACGGCGTCGACGTCCCGGACGGCCGCCTCGAACGAATAGTCCGTCGAGCGGCCCGACTTTCTGCCCCGGGCTCGTTCGTCGTAGGTGATGTGCCGCCATCTGGTACCCAGTTCGGTGATGACGTGCCGCCAGTATCCCTGGGTGGCGAACTGGCCGTTGAGGAAGACCACCGGGATGCCGGGACCGCCGGTGTCGGTGACGGCCAGGGCCGTGTCGTCGACCGGCACCATGCCGGTCCACGTCGAGCTGGTCGAGGTGGGGTTGTTCGTCGTCATGGTCGTACTCCTGAGGGGTTGGGGTTCAGAGGCTGCGGGCGGTGATGTCGCCGCGCGCGGTGGTGGCGTGGATGTCGAGGTCGGCGCTGCCGGTGTTGGTGAGGGCGTTGCGGACGCGGCCGTGGCCGGTGCCGGCGTCCAGGGCGGCCGAGACGCCGCCGGCGGCGGCGACCGAGATGTCGCCGGACTGGGTACGCAGCACGACCGTGCCGCGCCAAGCCTCGGCGACGTGGATGTCGCCCCGTGTCGTGCTGATCTCGGCCGGGCCGTTGAGCCGACCGACCTCGACGTTGCCGTCGATCGCGGTGAGACGCACGCTCGCGGCCTCGTCGATCTTGATGTTGCGGTACGCGCCGTCGACGGTGACGTCGCCGAGGCGTCCGACGCCGCGCAGCTCGGCGCTGGCGGCCCGAACCTCGACACGGGAGTCGGCGGGCAGTCGCACGGTCACCTCCACCGAGCCGGAGGGGCCCACGAGCCGGTTGGTGGGGGGCGCGGCCGTGACGCGCAGAACGCCGTCGGCGTACGCGATGGTGGTCGCCTCCGCGGCCCGGGTGTCGCGGTCCCGGCCGGGATCGGTGGGCCGGACCTCGACTGTGGTGTCCGCGCGGTCGGCGGCGATGACCTGGACGCGACCGGCGGGGAGGTCCAGGACGGCGGAGATGGGGGCGGGGGTCGGAAAGCTCTGCATGGTGTGCTCCGGTGCTCGTTCGGTGTTTCTGATATGCGAAACGCTACGTTGCTTTCCAGTACACGGCAACAAGCTCGTTGCGAACCAAATGCGTATGCCCAGCTAGAATGGCTGAAACTGTTGCAATGGTCCGTCGGCTAACGCAACGCAACGACCGGTTGCCATTGCAATAGGATGACGGTGAACGCTATGGTGGGAGCGCGCGGGACCGCTACGACAACCACGGAGGAGATCGCGATGCCGGGAGGCAGACTCACCCAGCAGGAACGCCAGCAGATCGCGCTGGGGCTGGCCGACAGCCTTCCCTACGCCGAGATCGCCCGGCGGCTCGACCGTCCGACGTCGACGGTCACCCGTGAGGTGCTGCGCAACGGCGGGCCGAACGCGTACCGCGCCGACCTGGCCCACCGCGCCACCGAACGCCGGGCCCGCCGACGCGCGCCCGCCACCGCCCGCGCGGCGGAGTCGGCCCCGCAGCCGCACGGCCGGGACGCCGAGGCCGTCGCCGAGTACGCGGAGACGTTCACGACGGTCCTCATGGCCTCGGGCCTCAACAAGATGTCGGCCCGGGTGCTGACCTGCCTGTTCACCACCGACACGGGCAGCCTCACCGCGTCGGAGCTCGCCCAGCGCCTCCAGGTCAGCCCGGCGTCCATCTCCAAGTCGGTCGCCTTCCTGGAGAGCCAGACCCTGGTGCGTCGCGAGCGCGACGAGCGCCGCCGCGACCGTTACGTCGTCGACAACGAGCTCTTCTACCAGGCGACGATCGCCAGCGCCCGCGCCAACGACCAGGTCGTCGAGACGGCACGCCAGGGCGCCGCCGTCCTCGGCCCGCACACCCCCGCCGGCGCCCGCCTGGAGAACATCGCCCGATTCCTGGACTTCATGAGCGAGAGCATCACCCGCGCCGCCGAACAGGCCCGCGAGGTCCTGCACGCGAGGCTGGAGGCGTCCTCGACCGGCCCCACCGGCTGATCAGCGCTGCTCGGTGCGATGCCTGGCGAACGCGTCGACCCGGCCCCACCGGCCGGGGATGTCCAGCAGCGCCACCCGGGCGAAGGCGGACGGCAACGCGGGATTCACGGCGAGATGGTCATCGTGCGGGTCGATCCCGAGCATCGTGCGCAGCAGCAGCATGGGCGCCCCGCTTGACCACGCCTGCGGGCTGCCGGCGGTCGGGTACCGCACCGGGTACCGGGTGGTGCCGCGGTCGAACCCCCCGAACGCCTCGGGCAGACGGCCCTGGAAGTAGGTAGCGGCGGAGAGGATGCTCTCGGCGATGCGACCCGCCTCGGTGGCGAACCCGTAGCGGCGCAGACCCCAGGCGATGAACGAGTTGTCGAACGGCCAGACCGTGCCGTTGTGGTACCCGAGCGGGTTGTAACGGCCCTGCCCCTCGGCGAAGGTTCGCACCCCCCAGCCGGAGAACAGCGCCGGACCCATCAGATGGTCGACCACCCGCGCGGCCCGCTCCGGTGGCACGATGCCGCTCCACAGCAGGTGCCCGATGTTGGAGGAGAGGCTGTCGACAGGGGTCCCGTCGTGGTCGAGCGCGAGGGCGTAGTAGCCCTGGTCGTCGAGCCAGAAATCGCGGTTGAAGCGGTCGTACAGCGTTGCCGCCTCGCGTTCCAACCGGTCGGCGTAATCGGGGTCGCCCCAGAAGGCCCGCGCCATCCGCGCCCCACGGATCTTGGCGTCGTAGGCGTACCCCTGCGTCTCGCAGGTGGCCCTCGGGAACCCGGGCAGCCGGCCGTCGGCGTAGGAGATGCTGTCCCAGGAGTCCTTCCAGCACTGGTTGTCCAGCCCGGTGGCGCGGTTGCGTTTCTGGTACCAGACGTAGCCTGTCGACGTCAGGTCGGCGTAGGTGTCGATCCAGGTCAGGGCCGCGCGGGCCTCCTGCTCCAACTCCACCACCAGCGCGGTGTCGCCGCTCCACCGCTCGTACTCGTCGAGCAGCACCACGAACAGCGGCGACGCGTCGACCGTGCCGTAGTAGGGGGAGTGGGGCTGCTCCTCGAACGCGGCCGACTCCCCGTAGCGCAGCTCGTGCAGGATCCGGCCGGGATCCTCCTCCAGGACGTCGTCGGTCCGGGCGCCCTGCAACGACGCGAGGATCCGCAGGGTCGGCGGGGTCAACGACGGTGTGACGGGCAGCGTCTGCAGGCAGGTCAGCAGGCTGTCGCGGCCGAACAGGGTCATGAACCAGGGCAACCCGGCCGCGGGTACGGTCGCGCCGCCGAGTGAGAGCGGCGCGAAGCGCAGCGCCGCCAGGTCCACGAGGCTGCGGTGGTACACCTGCTGCAGCGCCGCGCTCTCGGTGTCAAGTGTCGGGGCCTGCGCGACCCACTCCCGCACGCTGTCCGGCAGGGTCGAGTCGTCCGGCCGCTGCGCCCGCAGGGCGTCACGCAGGTCCACGCCGTCCGGGCGAAGCGCCCGCATGGCGGCCTGCAACCGGGTGGTCCACTGGTGTCCGGGCTCCAGGCGCACCGCGAACCGCAGGCCGCCCGGGTCGATGGTGGCCTTCTCGCTCGCCGACACGACGACCTCCCGGCGGTACGTGCCGCGCCGATAGCCCAACCGCAGCTCGCCCCCGTCGACCTGGGTGTAACTGGTGCCGGCCTTGTCGTGGATGTCGAACTTGATCTCGAAGATGTCGGCGAAGTCGGCCGCCACCTCCAGACGTACGTCCAGGTCGACAACCCCCTGGCCGTAGTTGAAGATCGTCAGCGACTCGGTCAGGTCCGGGCCGATGCGTCGCCGCCGGATGCCGGACACGTCCGCCTCGACGTAGTCGACGGCCCCGCCCGGCACCACGAAGAACGTGACCTCGTAGTACTGGCTGTCATCCACCGACAGGGCGGCCATGCGTTCACCGTTGACGGTGAGCACCCAGCGGGACAGGAAGCGCGTGTCGGCGGCGAACAGCCCCACCGGAGTGGCCGGGGAGGACTCCACGTCACCACTGGCGTCCGACACGATGAACGTGTTCCCGTCGATACACGACACGGTGCCCGGGATGTCCCTCACGACGCGCCGCTCGGCGTCGGCTGTTCGCGCTGCCCCCCGCCGCTGTTCGCGCGGGGAAACAGCCGACCGAGCCGCAACGCCAGGCCGAGGTCACCGTCGACCAGGATCTCGCCGCGGGTGATCGCCGCCAGCCCGTTCACCTCACCCCGCGCCATCGCGTCCGCGACCGGCACGGACACCCTGATGACCGTGTCCGCGGGATCGGCGCTCCTCGAAACCTCCATGCGGCCGTGGTCGATGATCAGAAGCCACTGTTCCAGGTCGTCCCCGTTACCGATGTCGAAGCGCACGCTCCCACACACCTTGCTGAAACGCGGGTCCTGGCAGGCAGCGGCCAGTCGCGAGAAGAAGTCACTGGTCGCCGTCATCCGACCTCCCCGGCCGCTGGTAGGAGCGCATGCGGTTACCCGGTCAGCGACACTCCATTCCTCGCCCGGAAAGGCTTCCGTCGCCACCGGGGCATCCGGCCCGTCACGGCGCGAGCGTGAAGCGGGCCCAGGTGGTCGCGTCAGTGGTGAGCAGCAGGTGGTCAGGCTCGTCGGCCGATCCGACGTCACGGCCGAAGAGCCAGGCGTACCCGGGGGCGACGCTGACCGACCCGACGAGTGGGCCGTACTCCCGGGCGACCAGGAAGGTCCGCCCGTCGTCCCGGCTGACCAGCAGTCGCGCCGTGCGGTCGGACGCCGTGCCTCCGCCCGCGGTGATCGCCAACAGGGATCCGTCGGAACCGACCGTGAGGTCCCAGTGGGGCTGCGCCGGCAGGTCGGCGTCGGTGTCCGTCCAGGTCTTCGCGCCGTCGGTGGTCCGCAACAGCCGGATCCCGCCGCCCGCCGTCTCGGTCAGCACGTAACCCTGCCGCTCGTCGAGCCCGACCACTGCCAGGACTGTCGCGTCGCCCCCGACCTCCCAGGTGGTCCAGGTCGCACCCCGATCGGCGCTGCGGACGACCGTCGACCCGGAGGCGCCCCCCTTCTGGTAGGCCGCCCAGATGCTGCCGTCCGCGGCCGGGTAGAGGCTGAACAACGGACGCCACGATGGCACCGTGGCGGACAGCCGGTAGACGGTCCCGCTCGACGGATCCACCGCCAGCGGCTCCCGCACCGCCCCGCAACCGAAGCCGCAGAAGACCGGTCGGGCCGTCGCCGGAAACGACGGAACGGCCACTATCGCGGTGTCCCCGTCCCGCCAGGTCCGCCCGTAGTCCGTGGAGAGGTGCTGCTGCCCCGCGTCGCGTACCAGGTACGACCGCTCACTGAGCACCGACGCCTCCAGGTGGCTTCCCGGCGCCCCTGTGGTGTCGACCGCGCATCTGGTGCCCTGGAACCGGGCCGCGTCCCAGTCCGACCAGCTCCGGCCGCGGTCGCCGGTGTAGGCGAAACGCAGGACGCAGCCGTCCGTCCACACATCCACCCCGGCGTCGGGGCCGGTCAGCGTGAAGTCGCCGGAATGCGTGGGCGACGGCCGGGTCGGGTCCGCCGGGTCGGCGCGGTCGCGCCCGACAGCCAGCGGTACGACCGTCAGAACCGCCAGGACGAGCAGCGCGGCAGACACCGTCGCGACGGAACGGTGTCGACGGGAGCGGGCCGAGGACCGCAGCTCCTCGATCGGTGGCTGGCGGACAGCCTTGGTGACGGTGTCGACGTCGAACCCGGAGAACTCACGACCGGACATCGATCCTCCCGGTTTCCGTAGCGTCGGTGGTGCTGGTGGTGGTGCCGCTGTCGCCGCTGGCGGGGTCCGTGAGCAGCGTGGCCAGGGCCTGCCGGCCCCGGGACAGCCGGGATTTCACCGTCCCGGCCGAGACGCCCAGCGTGGCGGCGACCTCGTCCACCGGCAGGTCGACGAGGTAGTGCAGCGCCAGTGCGTGCCGCTGCCCCTCCGGCAGCATCCGTAGCGCGGCGAGCAGGGCGAGGTGCTCCGGCGAATGGTCGGCGACGGCCGGTGGTGGGCCGATCCGGCGCAGCAGCCCGTCGAGCACCCGGCGGCGTCGGTAGCGGCTGCGGGCCCAGTTCACCGCCACCCGACGCAGCCACGCCTCCGGGTTCTCCAGCCCGGCAAAGCGCCGAGGTGACACCAGTGCCCGGGTGAACGCCTCCTGGACCGCTTCCTGCGCCTCACCCAGGTCGCCGGTCACCGCGTACAGCTGGACCACCAGCCGCCGGAAACAGCCGGCGTAGAGCTCGGAGATCAGATCGCCCTCGGACACCGTCACCTCCCCTCTCCACCACTCCCACCAACGGGCCGGGGAGAAGGTTCCGGTGGCCGGCCAGAATATGGGGCTCGGCGGAATTGGAGTGTCGTTGCGGCACGCGGACCGCTCACAATGTCGGCCATGGCGCGGGAGCACGTACTGGCGAAGGTCGAGGCCGACCTGCGGCGTGGGCACGTCCACCCCGCGATGCAGCGCCTGGCGAGCCTGAACGCCGCGTACCCCGACGACCTGGAGCTGCGCTCCCGGCGTGCCGCGCTGTACCGGCAGGTGGGCAACGTGGCCGAGGCCGGGCGGTGGGGGTTCCTCGGCGAGGACGCCAGCGCGCAGGAGATCGCCGCGTTCGAGAGGTCCTACCCGGAGGCATGGCAACGCCTGCGCGCACTGAAGATGATCGCCGACCCCACCGACCGGCTCGGGCCGATTGCGGGCGCGCGGCTCGCCCGCCTGGTCCGGCAGATCGAGCGGCAGGGCCCCTTCGCGGTCGCCTGGACCGAGGACGGCCCCCGGGCGGGAGCACCCACCTCGTGGCGGGAGGCGGGGGGCTGCCTGGCGGTGGCGCTGATTGGTCTGGTCCTCGTCGCGCTCACCGTCGTCGGCCTGATCACAGTGGTCCGCTGGGCGCTGTAGAACGACCCGGGGGTACGCGCCGCGAACGGCAGGTGGGGCGTTCTATCCCGAATCGGTCTCGTGGGGTGGGCGTACCGCATAGCGTCACGAAGGCGGATCCACCGCCGATGCGCCGCGCGTCGGCGGCCACGGCCCGCGGAAGGGACCGGACATGGATCGAGTCGACACGGTGCTCCTGCCGGAGCTGGACGGGCCGGTGCCGGCGGCCCTGCCGAGGGCGCTGGGCCTGGTGAGCCTGGCCCTGGGCGTGGGCGCCCTGGCCGCCCCCCGATCCCTCGCCCGACTGACAGGCGTGGACGACTCCCCGACGGCCCGGGCGGTCATCCCGGCCGTCGGCGCACGCGAGCTCGTGCACGCCGTCGGCCTGCTCACCGGCCGTCGCCCCGCCGGCTGGGCGTGGACGCGGGTGGCAGGTGACGCGCTCGACCTCACACTGCTGGTTCGGGCCATGGCCGATCGTCGGGGTGAACGACGACGGCGCGCGGCGCTGACGACCGCCGCGATCGCCGGCATCACCGCCCTGGACACGGCCGTCGCCATCGCCGCCGGTCGCGCCCGCCGGGCCCGCGCCCGGGTGATCCGGATGGAGATCGCTGTGACGGTGAACCGATCGCCAGCCGAGGCGTACCGGTTCTGGCGCGACATGGAGAACCTGCCGAAGTTCATGGCGCACCTGGAGTCGGTACGCGCCGACGACCTGCGTCGCTCCCACTGGATCGCGCGCGGCCCGGCCGGACGCCACGTCGAGTGGGACGCCGAGATCATCGACGACCAGCCGAACAGGTCGATCACCTGGCGCTCGTTGCCGGGCACGCGGGTGGCAAACGCCGGGCGGGTCCAGTTCGTGCCCGCGCCGGGCGACCGGGGCACCGAGGTGCGGGTGCGCCTGCGCTACGCGCCGCCCGCAGGCGCGCTCGGCCGGGCGGTGGCGAAGCTCTTCGGCGAGGAGCCCGAGCAGCAGGTCCGCGACGACCTGCGCCGGTTCAAGCAGGTGCTGGAGGCCGGCGAGGTGGTCCGCTCCGAGGGCAGCCCGAACGGCATCTCCGTACGCCAGCAGGCCATGCAGCGGCCCGCGCAGCCGCTGCCGGCGTCCCGTCGCTGACCACCCACGCCGTCGAGAGGGATCCCGCAGATGAAGGCCACCGCCTGGATGGGCACCGACCGCGTCAAGGTGATCGACGTGCCCGATCCGACGATCATGAATGCCCGCGACGCGATCGTGAAGATCAGCACCACCGCGATCTGCGGCTCCGACCTGCACCTCTACCACGGCTACATCCCCGCGATGCGCAAGGGAGACATCCTCGGTCACGAGTTCATGGGCGAGGTGGTGGAGGTGGGCCCGCAGGTGCGCAACCTCAAACCCGGCGACCGGGTGGTGGTGCCGTTCCCGATCGCCTGCGGGCACTGCTCCTCCTGCCAGCGCGGCCTGTACTCGGTGTGCGAGAACTCCAACCCCAACGCCGGGATCGCCGAGAAGGTCATGGGCCACTCGCCGGCCGGCATCTTCGGCTACTCCCACCTGCTCGGCGGCTACGCGGGCGGCCAGGCCGAGTACGCCCGGGTGCCGTTCGCCGACGTCGGCCCGCTCAAGGTGCCCGACGACGTCCCCGACGACCAGGCGGTCCTGCTCGCGGACGTCTTCCCGACCGGCTACATGGGCGCCGAGATGTGCGACATCAAGCCGGGGCAGGTCATCGCCATCTGGGGCGCCGGGCCGGTCGGGTTGCTCGCCGCCGCCAGCGCCCGGCTGCTCGGCGCGGACCGGGTGATCGTCATCGACCGGTTCCCGTACCGGCTGCGGCTCGCCGAGGAGCACGCCGGCGCCGAGACGATCAACTACGACGAGGTCGACGTGCTGGACACCCTCAACGAGATGACCGCCGGCCGCGGACCGGACGCGTGCATCGACGCGGTCGGCCTGGAAGGCCACCACGGCAACGCGGCCCTGTACGCGTACGACCGGGCCAAACAGGCCACGCGGACCGAGACGGAACGGCCGTTCGCGCTGCGGGAGGCGATCCTTGCCTGCCGCTCCGGCGGGGTGGTGTCGGTCATCGGCGCGTACGGGGGTGTCGTCGACAAGTTCCCGATGGGCGCGTTCATGAACCGGTCGCTGATCATGCGGACCGGTCAGTGCCACGTGCAGCGCTACACCCGACCACTGCTGGAGCGCATCCGGCGCGGCGAGATCGACCCGAGCTTCATCGTCAGCCACCGCCTGCCGCTGCGGGACGCCCCCAAGGGTTACAAGATCTTCCAGAAGAAGCAGGACGACTGTACGAAGGTGCTCCTCACGGTCTGACCAGCCGTCCACACCCGACGGTCGCGCTCGGCGGTGCTGCGGACCGTCGCTATCTTGTAGCCATGAGAGTGGATGCGGCTTCGCCGTACGAGGTCCGCAGGAGTCGGCTCTGGACCGGCCTCGCGTTGGCGCTGTACAGCCTCCTGCCGGTCACGGCCATCGTGATCGGTCTGGGGAACCTGTCCGAGCTCTTCCTGTTCTTCGTGATCGGGCTGGTCTTCGAGACCATCTTCGTCGGCACGATGCTCGGCACCATACGGAGCGCGCTGCGGCAGGAGCTGCTCTTCGCCATCGACGAGCAGGGCGTCTACCTCGGCCCGGATCAGTACGGCCGGCCGGCGATCCGCGAGCAGTGGTCCCGCATCGACTTCGTGGTCCACTTCCAGGGGCGGGTGTGGACCACGCAGAGTATCCCGAAGGTCGTGCGCAACGTCGGTTTCGCCCGGGACGGCAGGATCGTCACCTCGCGGGTGATGAACGGCTGGCGGTTGAACGTCAAACGAGCCTCCGCGGCCGCCGCCCGATTCGGCGGGGGAACACAGGTGCTCAAGGCGCCGTATCACGGCGAGATACCGCGCGAGGCGATCTACACCCTCGCCCTACCGCCGCAGTGGCTTGCCGCCCACGCCCGACCCGGCGCCCGACGACTCCCTCCCGAGGTGACCGGGACACCACACTGAGCGCCGGGTTGGCTAGCGTGTCCGGGATGGAGAGTGTGGACGGGGGTACGCCGGGGCCCGGCAAAGACGTGGATGTTCGGCTGCGACCCGCTGCCGAGCCCGACCTGGCGATGATGCGGCGATTCTGCACCGAGCCCGGGCTGATCGGGCTGGACTGGGCCGGTTTCCGTGACGCCGGGGCCCCGGCCCGCCGGTTCGCCGTCGACGGCTGGCTCGGCGCCGACGACGGGCGGCTCGTCGTCGAGGTCGGGCAGGATCAGGCCGCGGCCGGCCTCGTCAGCTACACCTCCGGCCGCTACGCCGGGCTGGCGTCGTACTGGGAGATCGGCATCGTGCTGCTTCCCGAGTGGCGGGGCAGGGGCATCGGGTGGCGAGCCCAGGCGATGCTCTGCGACTACCTGTTCCACCACACGCCGGCGCAGCGCATCCAGGCCGGCACCCACCCGGAGAACCTCGCCGAGCAGCGGGCGCTGGAGAAGGCCGGCTTCCAGCTCGAAGGTGTCGTGCGGGCCTGCGAGTTTCGGGCCGGTACGTGGCGCGACGGGTATCTCTACAGCCGGCTGCGCGACGATCCGCCGCCCGTCCACGGGTGAGTCCGTGCCGGTCTGCCGCCACCTGCGCGCTGTCGTCCCCGAGCACCGCTTTCCGGCCACCCCGTTTGTGCCAAGCGAGCCGGGGAAACCGCCCCGTTCGCCCGGCAGGCCGCACGGCCGGTCGAGGAGACGAAGGGAGCGGTTCATGGAGTACGAGCAGATGATCGCCACGGTCCGGCAGCGCGCCGACCTGGGGGAGAACGAGGCCGTACGTTCCGTGCAGGCCGTCCTGTCGGTGCTCGGCGAACGGCTCGCCGGACAGGAGGCCGACCACCTCGCGGCCCAGCTACCGGAACGACTGAACGGGTCGGTGACCCGCAATCCGCAGGGCCGCCGGTGGGACATCGGCGACTTCCTGAAGCACGTCGGCGACCGGGAGCAGGTCGCGAACGCCGACCAGGTGCGTCAACACGCCCAGGCGGTGCTGCGTACCGTCGCCGAGGCCCTCGACGACGACCAGCGACACGACCTGCTCGCCCAGCTTCCCGGCGGCATCACCGACCTCTTCGGTGTGCCCACGCCGCGCGGCTGACCGTGGCGTCGCGTCAGGGGATGGGCCACTCGTGCACCGGCCGGTTGCTGTGCATGAGCTCCACATAGTGCCGGACCACCTCGCGCAGCGCCTCCGGCCGGTCCAGGTGATCGGCGGACTCCAACCGGTGCAGCGTCTCCACCTGCCAGGTCGCGCCGTTGCGACTGGTCAGGCAGCGCTGCTCGATGACGCCGAGCAGCCGGTCGCGCTCGACCGGGTCGAGGCCCCACCGGTCCAGGCCGTGGTGCGCCATCGGCAGCAGCCGGCGCAGCACCAGCTCGGTGACCGGCAGATAACCGAGGCCGGGCCAGAAGACCTGCGCGTCGATGCCGTGCCGGGCGCAACTGGTGAAGTTCTCCTCGGCCGCGCTGAACGACATCTGTGACCACAGTGGCCGGTCCGACTCGGCCAGAGCGCGGACCAACCCGAAGTAGAAGGCGCCGTTGGCGATGGTGTCCAGCACTGTCGGCCCGGCCGGCAGCACCCGGTTCTCCACCCGCAGGTGCGGCCGACCGCGCGACACGTCGTACACCGGGCGGTTCCAGCGGTAGATCGTGCCGTTGTGCAACCGCAGCTCGGCGAGGTTGGGCACCTCGCCGGCCGCCAGCGTCTGCGCCGGGTCCTGCGGGTCGCACACCGGCAGCAGCGCCGGGAAGTAGCGGACGTTCTCCTCGAACAGGTCGAACACGCTGGTGATCCACCGTTCGCCGAACCAGACTCTGGGGCGTACACCCTGGGCTTTGATCTCTTCCGACCGGGTGTCGGTGGCCTGCTGGAACAGCGGGATGCGGGTCTCGCGCCACAACTCCCGGCCGAAGAACAGCGGCGCGTTCGCGCCGAGCGCCACCTGGATGCCGGCGACCGCCTGGGCGGCGTTCCAGTAGTCGGCGAACTGCGCCGGGCTGACCTGGAGGTGGAACTGGGTGCTGGTGCAGGCGGCCTCCGGCGTGATGGTGTCGGCGGTGACCGCCAGGCGCTCCACGCCGCTGATGGCGATCGGCAGGTCCTCGCCCCGCGCCGCGAAGATCTGCTCGTTGAGCAGCTTGTAGCGCGGGTTGGCCGAGAGCGTCTCGGCGGTCAGGTGCTCGGGGCGCAGCGTCGGCAGGATGCCGATCATGACCATGTGCGCGCCTACCGTCCGCGCCTTCTCCTCGGCGGCGTTGAGGCTGGCCCGCACGTACTCCTCGAAGCCGGCGGTGCCGGTGCCTGTCAACCGGCGCGGCGGCACGTTGATCTCGATGTTGAACTGGCCCAGCTCCGTCTGGAAACTCGGATCCTCGATGGCCGCCAGCACGTCGGCGTTGCGCATCGCCGGGTTCGACGCCTCGTCGACGAGGTTCAGCTCGATCTCCAGGCCGGTCATCGGCCGGTCGATGTCGAACCGCGACTCGCGCAACATCTCCGCGAAGACGTCCAGGCAGTTACGCACCTTCTCGCGGTAACGAGCCCGATCCTCCCGACTGAACGTCCGAACGCCGACATCCTCGCCCATGGTCACCACCCTGTCACCGCTGGTACCCCCCAACCTCGCACGGGACCGACGGGCGGGGGAAGACCCGAGAGTCCTTTCCTACCCAGTCGCGAGCGCCGTGACCCCTGTCGCACGCTGCGTGGTCGGCGGGGGCGCCAACGGCCGTACCGCTAGCATTGCCGCCCGAGAGGTGGTGGCGTCCGGATGCGCGAGAAGGTGACCCGGTTGTTCGTCGCGGCGGCGATCGCCGAGGCGTGCTCCTGGCTGGCCCTGCTGGTCGGAATGGCGGTCAAGTACGGTCCGCCGGACAACGAACTGGGCGTCAAGATCTTCGGCCCGATCCACGGCGGGCTGTTCATCGCGTACGGGCTGCTGGTGCTCGCGGTGGCTCGGCTGCGCCGGTGGAGCTTGCCGGTGACCCTCGTGGCGCTGGCCTGCGCCGTTCCACCGTTCGCCACCCTGGCCTTCGAGCGCTGGGCCCGCCGCCGGGGGATCCTCGGGGTCGACAGCCAACCGACCCGCGAGCCCGCCGCCGTCGGCTGAGCGCTCAGTCGGCCAGGAAGTCGCCCAGCACGGCAGCCAGGGCCTCCGGCGCCTCCTCCGCCATGTGGTGACCCGAGTCGACAGACGCGGCCCGCACGTCGTCGGCCCACTCCCGCCAGATCGCCGCCGGATCGCCGTGCAACTCCACCATGTCGTCGCGCTCGGACCAGACGAACAGCACCGGGCAGGAGATCTTCCGCCCGGCCGCCCGGTCGGCGTCGTCAGCCGCGCGGTCCGGCCCCAGGCCCGCCCGGTAGTCCTCACACATCGCGTGCACAGTCGCCGGGTCGTGGATGGCCCGGTGGTAGTCCGCGTACGCCTCCTCGCCCATCTCGGCGGGGGAGCCGCCGTACCAGGCGTCCGGGTCCGCGTTGATCACCCGTTCCGCCGGCTTGTCGGTCTGGCCCAGGAAGAACCAGTGCCACCAGCGGGCGGCGAACCGGGCGTCACAGGTGGCCAGCGCCGCCCCGATCGGTACCCCGTCGAGCACAGCGAGGCGGCTGACCCGCTCCGGATGGTCCAGGGCGGTACGCATCGCCGCGTACGACCCACGGTCGTGGCCGACCACTGCGGCGCGCTCGTGGCCGAGCGCGTCGAGCAGCGCGACCACGTCGCGGCCCATCGCCCGCTTGGAGTACGCGGAGTGGTCGGCCGTCTCGGCCGGCTTCGTCGAACCGCCGTACCCCCGCAGGTCCGGGCAGATCACCGTGTGCCGCTCGGCGAGCAGCGGCGCCACCCGGTGCCAGGTCGCATGGGTGCGGGGATGACCGTGCAGCAGCACCACGGGCGAACCGGAGCCGCCGTGGCGCACCCGTAGGCGTACCGGGCCGACGTCGATCTCGTCCAGGGCGAATCCGGGAAACATGCGCTGCCGTTGCCCGCCGGGGCGGGCCGGGAAACGCGGGCCGACGGCTCAGGTGAGCGTGGAGCAGGCCACCACGCCGGCGAGCAGCAGCGCGCCCAGTACCGCCTGCAACAGCAGCGGCGGGCCGAGATGCGACCAGAGCGTCGCGGTACGGGGAGTGAGCAACTGCCCGGTGGTGAGGTTGACGATTTTCTCGATGCGGGGCGGCAACTCCGGGTCGCGCTGCGGGCGCAGGGTGAGCTGCACCTGATCGGCCGGGTGCAGGGCGCTCTGCGGCAGGTGCCCGTGCATCTCCACCTCGCAGAGCTGACCCGCGGTGTTGCGCAGCCGGACCGGCGTCACCAGATACTCCGGGCCTTGCTTCAGCTCCTTCCAGCGCCGCCGCGTGCCCCCGCCGCCGAACGAGAAGAGCGCCCGCAGCAGCAGGGCCGGCAGCCGGGCGAACGCCGCCGCGGCGAGCACCGCGACCAGCACCGGCTGGCCGACGCGTATCTCACGTGTGTAGCCGTCGAGCAGGCGCACCAACCGCCCGGTGACGATCCGCTCCGTCGGGTGCACGATCCGTCGGGTATCGAGTCCGCTGTCCATCCCCACCACCGAGAGTCCGCTTGTGTTCACTGATCGTATCGATGTCCCCGGTTGAACGACGTGAATGAAACCTGGTCACGGGCTCACGGCCACGAGGTGACATCCCGGGCGAGCAGGGTAAGCGGGGGGCCGAGCTGGAAAGGGGTCGAGCATGCAGCTGTCCTTCCTGCGCCCGCTCTACGACCGACCCGGGCCGTGGTGCTCGGTGTACCTGGACGCCTCCGCCGACACGGAGGACGCCCACCCGGCACTGGACCTGCGCTGGCGTGCCCTGGAACGTCGCCTTGCCGAACAGGGCGCCGACGAGGCGAGTATCGCCGCGCTGGACCGGGTGATCCGGGGTCACGACCCGATGGTCGGGGACTACGGCCTGGCCGTCTTCGCCAGCCACGGGCGGGTGGTGCTCTCCGAGTACCTGTCCGCGCCGCCGCTGCGCGACCTGGCCAGTTTCGACCCGTTGCCGCACGTGATGCCGCTGCTCGCCCAGCGCGGCGAGCAGGTGGCCTGGGTCCGGGTGGTGGCCGACCGCACCGGCGGTGACGCGATGGCGGTCAGCGCGGGCGGGGTGCCCCGCCGGGCGCACGTCGCCGGCCGGGACAGCTTCCCGCTGCGCCGCGTGCAGCCCGGCGGCTGGTCCCAGTCGCGCTACCAGCGGGCCGCCATGGAGGCGTGGCACCAGAACGCCGGCGACGTGACCGCCGCGACGGTGGAGCTGGCCGACAGGGTCGGCGCGGACGTGGTGGTGGTGGCCGGCGACGTCCGCGCCACCGGGATGATCGCCGCCCAGATGCCGGAGCGCTGGCAGGACCTGGTGGTGCGTACCGACGCCGGGTCCCGGGCCGGCGGCGCCGACCAGACAATGCTCGACGACCTCACCGTGCAGACCATCGCGGAGGTCGCCGACCAGCGGATCACCGCGGCACTGGACCGGTTCGGTGTGCAGGAGGACGTCGGCGCCGGCCTCGACGCCGTCGTCTCGGCCCTGCAACGCAACCAGGTCGACACCATGCTCATCGTCGACGACCCGTCGGCGAACGGCGAGCTGTGGATCGGCCCGGAGGCGACCGAGATCGCCGTCGACCCGGCCCAGCTCAGCGCGATGTCGGTGGGCGACCCGCAGCGGGTACGCGCCGACGCGGCGCTGGTACGGGCGCTTGTCGGCACCGACGCGGCGCTGACAGTGCTGGGCGCGGACGAGGCGCCCCAGCTCACCGAAGGCGTGGGCGCGGTGCTGCGCTACGTCGACGAGGGCACCCCGGGGCGCGGCAATGGCTGAGCGTCGCGTCGCGGACCTGGTGGTGGAGCGGCTGCGGGCGTGGCGGGTCCCGCGCGCCTTCGGCTACCCCGGCGCGGCGATCGCCCCGCTTGTCGAGGCGTTGGACCGCTCCGGCGGCGACCCGGCGTTCGTCCCGGCCCGGCACGAGGAGACCGCCTCGTTCATGGCCACCGGGCACGCCAAGTTCACCGGCGGCATCGGGGTCTGCCTGGCCACCCAGGGGCCCAGCGCGGTACAACTGCTCAACGGCCTGTACGACGCGAAGCTGGACAGCAAACCGGTAGTGGCGATCGTCGGCGAGGACGTCACCGGCCCACTGGGCGGCGCACACCAGCAGATCGGGTTGAGCCGGCTCTTCGGCGACGTGTGCAACCAGTTCGTCCAGTACGGCCGCAGCCCGGAGAGCGTACCGGCGCTGCTGGACCAGGCGTTCCGCACCGCGGCGGCGACCCGCAGCCCGACCTGCGTGGTGCTGCCCCGGCACCTGCAGGAGGCCCTGGTGCCCGACCTGGGGACGTACGCGGCCGGCGTGATCACGGCGACTCCCGGCGAGCCGCTGGCCCGGGTGCTGCCACACGAGGCGGACCTCGACGCCGCCGCGCAGGTGCTCGGCAACGGCCAGCGCACCGCGATCCTGGTGGGCCAGGGAGGCCGGGGCGCGGCCGCCG
The DNA here is from genome assembly GCF_049841645.1 of Micromonospora sp. DT43. Lineage (NCBI taxonomy): Bacteria > Bacillati > Actinomycetota > Actinomycetes > Micromonosporales > Micromonosporaceae > Micromonospora > Micromonospora sp. DT43. The sequence continues at coordinate 96,662 of NZ_JBNCKR010000016.1, forward strand.
AGATCATCGAGCTGGCCGACCGGCTCGGCGCCGGGGTGGCCACGTCACTGCTGGGCAAGCCGGTCCTCGACGAGCGGCTGCCCTTCCACGCCGGGGTGCTCGGCGAGGTCGGCACGCCGGCCGCCGCCGAGCTGATGGGCGGCTGCGACACGCTGCTGCTGGTCGGCACCAACGACCCGTGGACCGACTACTTCCCGATGCCCGACCAGGCCCGGACCGTGCAGATCGACATCGACGGCACCCGCATCGGCAGCCGGTATCCGGCCGACGTGCCACTTGTCGGTGACGCCGCCGAGACGCTGCGGGCGCTGCTGGCCCGGGTGCCCTCCCGACCTCAGCAGCAGTGGCGTGCCACCGTGGAGAGCGCTGTCGACAGGTGGCGTACGACCGCCGTCGACCGGGCCGCCGCGCCTGCCGAACCGATCAACCCGCAGCTCGTGCTCCAGGAACTCTCCACCCGGGTGCCGCAGAGCGGCTCGGTCGCGGTCGACGTCGGCTCGGTTCTCTACTGGTACGCCCGCCACCTCGTCCTGCCACCCGGGGTGAACGCGCAGCTCTGCGGCACCCTCGGCTCGATGGGGTGCGCCCTGCCGTACGCGGTGGCCGCCAAACTCGCCGCGCCCGACCAGCCGGTGATCGCGCTGCTCGGCGACGGAGCCATGCAGCTCAACGGCCTCGCCGAGCTGATCACGGTGTCGCACCACTGGCAGCGGTGGACCGACCCCCGGCTGGTGGTGCTCGTGCTCAACAACCGCGACCAGAACGGCATGGGCGGTGGCCGGGAACCGTCGTCCGACCCCACCCACCGTCGCCCGGACGTGCCGTACGCCGGCTGGGCCCGGCTGCTCGGGCTGCACGGTGTCCGGGTGGACCGCCCGGAACTGGTCGGCGCCGCCTGGGACGAGGCGCTCGCCGCGGACCGCCCGTGCGTCCTGGAGGCGGTAGTCGACCCGGCGGTGTCGTTGGCGCCCCCGGAGCCGGCCTTCGCCGACCTGCGCGGCCTGTACGACGAGGGGGAGCCCGCCCGGCGGGTCCGCGAGCAGGTGGAGCAGGCCGTGGCCGTCGAGGATCTCGTTTAGGCGTACCTCATCAGGGCATCAGTAGCGGCCCGACGACGCTGGAGGTCACATGCCGGAGCCCGCCGACCGCCGCTACGGTCCCGCGCGCCTGCCGCGGTCACGCGGTCCGCTGTCCGCCGCGGTGACCGATGCGCTGCGCCGACCGCCGCACGACCTGCCGCCCGGCCTGGGCGTCGACCTCGACCCGGCGGACCCGTTCAGCGACGAGGACCTGCAACTGACCCTGTTCCTCTGCTACGAGCTGCACTATCGGGGTTGGCGCGGGGTGGACGAGGACTGGGAGTGGCAGCCCACGCTGCTGGCTCTGCGGGCCCGCGCCGAGCGCCCCTTCGAGGCGGCGCTGCGCCGGCTGGTCGGCGCACCGGCGGTGCCGGCCGGCGGGGTGGCGGCCGGGCTGGGCGACCTGGTCGCGGCCGACGACGGGCCGCCGCTGGCCGCCACGCTCCAGCGACGCGCCGACCTCACCCAGTTCCGTGAGTTCGTCGCCCACCGCTCCGTCTACCACCTCCGCGAGGCCGACCCGCACAGTTGGGCGCTGCCGCGTCTCGGCGGTCCCGCCAAGGCCGCCCTCGTCGAGATCCAGACCGACGAGTACGGCAACGGCCGGCTGGACCGGATGCACGCCGAGCTGTTCCGGCGCACCCTCGACCGGTTGGGCATGGACACCGGCTACGGCGCCCACCTGGACGCGGTGCCCGCCGTGACGCTGGCGACAAACAACCTGATGTCGCTGTTCGGGCTGCACCGGCGGCTGCGCGGCGCGCTGCTCGGGCACCTGGCGGCCTTCGAGATGACCTCGTCCCTGCCCAACCGCCGCTACGGCAACGGCCTGCGCCGGCTCGGCTTCGACGAGGTGGCCACCCGCTTCTACGACGAGCACGTGGAGGCCGACGCGGTGCACGAGCAGATCGCCGCCCACGACCTGTGCGGTGGCCTGATCCGTGCCGAGCCCGCACTCGCCCCCGACGTGCTGTTCGGCGCGGCGGCGGCACTCGCGGTGGACCGGCTGTTCGCGGCGCACCTGCTGGACAGTTGGGCCGCCGGCCGCAGCTCACTGCGGGCACCCGCGCCGCCGGCCGCGCCGCCGACCGTCTCGCTCGCCGTGCCGGCGTCCGCCGCTGTGATGCCGCCGGCTGCCCGGCCCGTCGTCGTCTGACGGCCTGGACGGGCCTGCCGCACCCGGGCGCCCGTGCGTTGACGAGGCTGCGTCACGAGGCGCGGCGCTGTCGCGTCACGCCTGGCGACCCGTGCCCGCGCGGAAGTTGACCACCTTGTGGGTGCCGTCGCAGAACGGCTTGAGCGCCGACTTGCCACACCTACACAACGCCACCGTGCCGCGGCGGGCGTCGATCCGCTCGCCGTCCGGGGTGACCAGGGAGAAGTCGCCGCGGACCAGCAGCGGTCCATCCTCGTACGGGGTGATCGTGGCGGCGGACTCGCCGGTGTCCTCGGTGTGCATGGGCCGGGAAGTGCCCGCCCCCGCGGCGACGAAACCCCGTGCGGACGCCGTGTGCCCCACCTGTCGGATCGTCCCCGCCGGCCCCCTCCCGCCGCCCGGGGCTGATCGTCGCCGAACGCCGCTGACCTGTGGATTGTTGCCGCCGGGTGGGTGATGCCCCGTTTGAACCCCATCGGGACGGGAAGCCGGGCCGCGTGGTGAGCGAACGAGGCAAGGTGGGCCCGGTGCACAAGGTGCACAAGGGGCTGACGGCCGACGGCGCCGGTCTGGCCGGCGACCGGGTCGTGGCCCAGGGCAGCGCCGCCCGGGTACTGGTCGCCGCCACCGCCCGGGCGCTGCGCGGCGTGGACTGCGCCGACCTCGGGCACACCGGGCCCGCGTCACGGTTCCCGGGCGCCCCCGAACCGGTACGCCGCGCGGCGGTGAGCCGGGCCGCCGGGCGGGTCGCCCTCACCGTCGACCAGGTCGGCGAGGTGGATGCGGCACGCGTGGCCCGCTGGTTCGTCGACCAGTACCCGCGCCGGAGCTACCCGGGTGTGCTCATCGGTTCGCCGCACGGTGCGGCGGCCCACCTCGCGGTGGCCCTCGGCGTGCCGTGGCTGCCCGCCGGCTTCGAGATGACCGCCCACTGGAGCGACGGCGCCGTGGACCGCCCGGACGCGGCTGTCGAACACGGCGGCGCGCTCGCCGAACGGCTGCTCGCCGGCAACCCCGACGTGCACCTGCGTCAGGTGCACTGCCCGGCCAGCCGGGGATCGCTGACCGGCGTCACCGTGTCGCTTGTCGCCCGCTGGCGGGCACTGCCGGCCGCGTACGGGCAGTTCCTGACCGACCGGCTGGACGCGGGGGCCCCGGTGCTGCTGGTACGCGACGCCCGCACCTGGCCCGTGTCGGAGCGCGGCCCGGGACACAGCTTCCAGGTCGGCTGCCCGGCCAGTGGGCTGGACCCGGTCGACTTCCACCCCGACAGTCACGCCCTGCGGCAGGTCCTGCGCGCCGTGGGCGGGGACGCCACCGGGTGGGCGTCGCCGGAGGTGTCGGTGCCGTCGGGCGACGCCGAGCACGGCATGGAGTCCGGCTTCGAGCTGGCGGCGCGCGACTTCGCGACCCGGCACGGGCACCCGCTGCACCGGGTGCTGACGCCCCGGCCGGCGGCGCTGAGCGCGGGTGTGGCCGACCTGTACCGACGGTGGCTGCGGGCCGCCGGCAAGACCGGTGACCGGTTGGTGGTGGAATGCGGCCGGCTGCTCGATCCGTGGCAGGTGGTACGGGCGGGGATGGTGCCGTACTGGTGTGAGAACGCCACCCGGCGCACCGTCGACGAGGCCGAGTGGTGGCTGGCCGGCAGCGAGGCGTTCAGCTCGGTGGACGTGCTGCCCGAGCCTCCCGGGATGCGCTCGCCCGCCCTGGCCGGGCTGCCGCAGTGGCTGGCCGTCGCGGGCTTCGGCAGGCGGCGGCGCGCGCTGGACCGGACCTCCGCCCGAGGTTATCCGGTGACGTCCGTGCCGACGCGCCGGGCCACCGAGGTTCTGCGCGCCCAGCCGTACGACCTGCCCGCTCCGCCCCCGCTGGGGGCCGTCGAGGCCCTGTCGGTGCTCCGCGACAGTGGCGGCCACCAGGGGTTGCTCGTCTCCTGAGGGGAGGACGCCGAAACTTCCTCGCGAACCCGGGGTCCCGTGATTGAGTACCTACGGAGCGGGAACATCGCTGGCTGCGACGGCCTGACTGCGCCGCGTACATGCGTTGTCGCCCGCTGGCATCCCAGTCACTGACCCACTTTCCGGCCCGGTGCGTGGCTCGACCACGCGCACGACCGGTTTCCCGATCCGGGCGGGGGACCTTCCTGAGGGAGGCGCGGATGTTCGGACAGACGAGCACGACCACGACCACACCACCACCCACCGAGCGCGGTCTGGAGGATCTGGACGCGGCGGCACTCGCGTACGCGGCCCGCATCGCGGGGCTGCCGCCGGAGCGGCGGGGGGAGGCCCGGGACGACCTGGTGCGCTTCGCGCTGCCGTTCGCCGGGCGACTGGCCCGCCGCTACCGGGGCCGGGGGGAGCCGCTGGAGGATCTGGAGCAGGTGGCCCGCCTCGGGCTGGTCAACGCCGTCGACAGGTACGACCCGGAACGGGGTTCGTTCACCGCGTACGCGGCGATCACCATCGTCGGGGAGATCAAGCGGCACTTCCGGGACCGCACCTGGGGCGTGCACGTGCCCCGGCGGTTGCGCGACCTGATCCTGGAGGTGGGGCAGGCCACCGCCGCACTGACCAGCGAGCTGTCCCGGGCGCCGTCGGTGGCCGAGCTGTCGGCCCGACTGGAGACGCCGCAGGAGGAGATCCTCGCGGCGCTGGAGTCGGCGGCCGGCTACAGCCCGGCGTCGCTGAACGCGCCGGTCGGCGGGGAGAGCTCCGCGGAGTTCGGCGACCTGGTCGGGGAGTCGGACAACGCGCTGGAATCGGTCGACGACCGGGTGACGGTGAGCGGCCTGCTGCACCGGCTGCCGTGGCGCGAACGCCGCATCCTCGCCATGCGCTTCTACGGCAACCAGACCCAGGCGGAGATCGCCGCACGATTCGGCATCTCGCAGATGCACGTCTCCCGGCTGCTGTCGCGGGCGCTGACCTGGCTGCGGCAGGCGATGCTCGCCGACGCGCCACCGCCGTGGCAGAACGGGGCCGCCGAACCGGACCCGGGCAAGACCCGCATCTCGATACGGCAGGACGGCGACGGGGTCGTCGTCGAGGTCGGCGGTGAGATCGACCGGGACGGCGCGGACCAACTGCGCCGCGCGATGCTGGAGGCCGTCAACGGCCAGCCTAGCGAGGTCGTCGTCGACCTGGTCGGCGCGGGCGGCTTCGACGCCGGCGGGATCGCCGCGCTGATGGCGGGGCGGGACGCGGCGGAGCGTACCGGGGTGCCGCTGCGGTTGACCCGGGTGCAGCCCGCGGTGCGCCGCTCGCTCACCGCCGCCGGCCTGGCGCCCGCCCGGGACTGACCGCACACCGACGACGGACGAACGAAGGGCCGACACCCCGCAAGGTGTCGGCCCTTTTGCGCGTACCGGAGGTCAGTGTTCTTCGGTTTCGCCGTCGCTGTGCGGGTGCCGCCAGCGTTCGTGCGGCTTCGGCGCGTCCTCGGCGTCCTTCGGCGCGTCGCTCTGCTCGAAGCTCGGCCGGCGTACGCCCTCGGGCTCCGGCACGTCGACCGGGCGGGCGCCGGACTCCGGCGCCGGTTGGTACGCGACCGCGTCCCGGGCGCCGTGCGCGCCCTCGGCGGCGGGTGACTCCGGCGCGTGGTGCTCCAGGTGAATCTCGTCGCCGAACTGCTGCGGTGGCTTCGTGGTGCGCTGCGGCAGGTCCCGGCCCAGGTCGGCGACGAGGGGACCGTACTTCAGGTCGAACGCCGGGCGTTCCGAGCGGATGCGGGGCATCTTGTCGAAGTTGCGCAGCGGCGGTGGGCAGGTGGTCGCCCACTCCAGGGAGTTGCCGAAGCCCCACGGGTCGTCCACCGTGACGATGGCCCCGTACCGCCAGGACTTCCAGGCGTTGTAGATGAAGAAGAGCGTGGACAGGCCCAGGATGAAGGCGAAGATGCTGGAGACGGTGTTCAGCGTGGTGAAGCCGTCGCTGGGCAGGTAGTCGGCGTACCGGCGGGGCATGCCCTCGGCGCCCAGCCAGTGGTGCACCAGGAAGGTGCCGTGGAAGCCGATGAACATCGTCCAGAAGTGCGCCTTGCCGAGCCGCTCGTCGAGCAGGCGGCCGGTCATCTTCGGCCACCAGAAGTAGTAGCCGCCGAACAGGGCGAAGACCACGGTGCCGAACACGACGTAGTGGAAGTGCGCCACCACGAAGTAGCTGTCGTGGGTGTGCCAGTCCACCGGAGGGCTGGCCAGCAGGACGCCGGTGAGGCCGCCGAGCAGGAAGGTGACCAGGAAGCCGATGGCGAACAGCATCGGCGTCTCGAAGGTCAGCTGCCCCTTCCACATGGTGCCGATCCAGTTGAAGAACTTCACCCCGGTGGGCACCGCGATCAGGTAGCTCAGGATGCTGAAGAACGGCAGCAGCACCTGGCCGGTCGCGAACATGTGGTGCGCCCAGACCGTCATGGACAGCACGGTGATCGCGATGGTGGCCAGCACCAGACCGGTGTAGCCGAAGATCGGCTTGCGGGAGAAGACCGGGATGATCTCGGTGATGATGCCGAAGAACGGCAACGCGATGATGTAGACCTCGGGATGGCCGAAGAACCAGAACAGGTGCTGCCAGAGCATCGGTCCGCCGGTCACGGCGTCGTACACGTGCGCGTTGAGCAGGCGGTCGGCCGAGAGGGCCAGCAGTGCGGCGGCCAGCAGCGGGAACACCAGGATCACCAGCACGCTGGTGAACAGCATGTTCCAGGTGAAGATCGGCATCCGGAACATGGTCATCCCGGGCGCGCGCAGGGTGAGGATCGTGGTGATCAGGTTGACCGCGCCGAGAATGGTGCCCAGCCCGGAGAGGACCAGGCCGACGACCCACATGTTCGCGCCCACACCGGGGCTGTTCTCGACGCTGCTCAGCGGGTTGTACGCGGTCCACCCGAAGTCCGCCGAGCCGCCCGGCGCGAGGAAACCGCCGACCACCATGAGGCCGCCGAACAGGTACAGCCAGTAGGCGAGCGCGTTGAGCCGGGGAAACGACACGTCCGGCGCGCCGATCTGGATCGGCACGATGAAGTTGGCGAACCCGAAGGCCGCGGGCGTGGCGAACAGCAGCAGCATCACCGCGCCGTGCGAGGTGAAGAGCTGGTTGTACTGCTCGGAGGAGAGGAACTGCAGGCCCGGGCGGGCCAGCTCGGCGCGCATCAGCATCGCCTGCAGGCCGGCCAACAGGAAGAACCCGAAGGAGGTCAGCAGGTAGAGCAGGCCGATCTGCTTGTGGTCTGTGGTGGCGAGGAACTTGATCAGGGAGTTGCCGGGGACCGGCGCCCGCAGCGCTCCGGGGAAGCCCCCGAAGCGGGCCGGTGCCAGGATCGCCGGGCCCCGATCGCGACCGGGTTCCGTGGTTACCCGCTTGGGCATGGCTGCTCACCCCGTCGTGACGGCAGAAAGGACGAGCGTGCCTACCCGACCCTCGCACCATGTAACCAGGCTGAAGCGGTAATTTCGGTCAGATCGCCGGTACCGGTCGAAGCCGCCCGTGCGCTCAGGTGGCCGGCAGCATCGCCCAGACGGCCTTGCCCTGACCCGCGGGCACGCTGCCCCACCGCTGCGCCAGCTCGCGGACCAGCAGCAGCCCTCGGCCGCCCTCGGCCCGCAGATTCACGCCGGCGGGCTGGGCGGCGGCCCGACTGCCGTCCACCACGGCCAGGTGCAGGTACGGCCGGCGCAGCGTCAACGTCACCTGCATGGGGGTGCCCGCGTGCCGGACGACGTTGCCGACCAACTCGCTGAGCACCAGCGCGGCCGGGCCCGCCGCGACGGGCAGATTCCACCGGGCGCAGGCGTCCCCGACCAGCTCCCGGGCCCGCCGGCAGGCCCCGGCCACCGGCTCCAGCCGGGCCCGCATCCGCAGCGTCCCGGTCGCGCCGGCCATCCGGGTCGCCTCCGCGCAGTCCTGCGACACCGGCACCACCCGGCACGTCGTCGACTCGGCGAGCCAGCGCGCGGCGACCGGCGGCGGCGCGCACAGCACCACAGGCACGGCCGGCCACTCCTCGGCCCGGCGAGCCGTCGCCGCGAACACCGACAGCGCCAACCGGTCTCGCACGGTCACCTTCGCGAGGTCGACCACCAGCGCCTCCGGCTGCGTGGCCAGGGCCCCGTCCAGCGCATGGTGCACCGAGCGCATCGTGCCCAGATCGAGGGCGCCGGTGAGCCGGACGACCGCCACCGGTGCGGCCTCGCGCACCTCGCAGGTGATCCGGCTGGCCATCGGCGTGCCCTCGATTCGCTGGTCGGTCGGGATCTGCCCACTACCCGAGGCCCGGCGGCACCAAACCGGACCGGTCCGACCCGGGACGCAGGTCACGCCCCGACGCGCAGGTCAGCGGCGTGCCCGCCCAGTCAGCAGACCCAGCGCGATCAGGCCCAGCCCGAGACCGAGGTGCAGCCAGCCGTCGGCGGCGTTGACCGGAAGGACGTTCGCGCCGGTGTCGTGGTCCACCGCCAGGCCGTAGAGCCAGAGCACCAGGTAGACGGCGCCGCCGCCGATGAGGAAGGTCCGGGCGCCGCTGACCGTGCGCGCCAGCGCGAGGCCGACCACCCCGAACAGCAGGTGTACGAGGTTGTGCAGCACTGAGACCTGGAAGACGCCGAACAGGAAGGCGCCCGAGCCGTGCCCGGCGAAGCGCAGATTTTCCGTACCACTGGTGATCCCCGGGACGAAGCCCAGCACGCCGATCAGCAGGAACAGCACCGACGCGGTGCTCGCCGCCCGGCGTACCGGCGGCTTGCCGTCGGCCGGGTTGGCCCGGGCCCGGGAGTGCGCCATCGGTCCGACCATCACCGGCTCCTCGCTGCGCGACGGGCGTGAGCGACGCGCCTACCCGTTGCCGCCGACGCGAAACGCGCCGACGGCAACGGGTGCGTGCTCAGACCGGTTGCAGGCGGGGCGCGCTGGCCAGGTCGCGGACCCGCTGGTACAGCTCGACGTAGCGCTCGGCCATCACCGCGGGCGTGAACCGCTGGGCGGCCACCCGCCGGCACTCGTCCGGGTCGAGCAGGTCGGCGGCCACGACGAGGTCGTCCAGCTCGGCCTCGTCGGCGGTGAGCAGGCCGGTGCGGCCGTGCTCGATCAACTCCGGCAGGCAGCCCCGAGAGGTGGCCACCACAGGCGTGCCCAGGGCCAGCGACTCGACCACCGCCGTGCCACCCGGCTCCTCCCAGCGCAGCGGGAACAGCGACGCGCGGGCGCTGGCCAGCAGGTCGTCCCGCTCCTGGCCGGCCACGGTGCCGATCCAGCGCACCAGATCACCGTCGACGTGCGGCGCCACCTCGTCGAGGAAGAACCGCACGTCCGGGTTCTGCCGGGCCTCGTCGCCGGCCGCGGTCAGATCGGCCGGGCGATGGTACGGGCCCACCGGACCGGCCAGCACCAGCGGTACGCCGATCCGCTGTGCGAGCCGCGCGCCCACGTCCTGCCCCTTGCCCGGGTTGATCCGCCCGAGAATGAGCAGGTGCTCGCCCTTCTCCGGGCGGGGCCGGCGGTCGGCGTCCACGGCCAGCGGCGTGGACAGGTGCACGTGACCGACGGAGTGCTCCCGCAGCGCCAGCGGCGCCCGGGCCAGCTGCGACGCCGAGACGCCGTTGACCCGGACCCGGTCGCCGCCGTCCAGGTTGCCGTACAGCGCGGGATGTTTGGCCAGGTCCCAGTGCAGGGTGTGCAGGGTCGGCGGCCCGGACGGCCCCATCGCGGTGAGGGTGGCCAGCCCGACCGCCTCCACGTGGTCGTGGACCAGGTCGATGTCGTCGCGGGAGTGCAGCTCGCGGACCACCCCGGCCAGGTGCGCCTGGGCGATCCCGCAGACCTGGTTGTACGGCCGTTGCAGCGCCGCGAACTGCCCGTCGGCGAAGACCGACACCTTCTCGTCCACCGGCAGCTCGCTGCTCTCCACCGAGGCGAGCACCACCCGTACGCCGAGTCGCCGCAGCTCCGGCACCAGGGTGGCGATCACGTTCTCGATGCCGCCGTAGCCGGGCGGGGGGACCGACAGCCACGGGCCGGCGTTCATCAACACGGTGAGGCTCATCGGGGGCACTTCCGTACCTCGGCGCTCACGCCGCGGCCACCCGTCGGCGGGGGACCCGGTGGCGCAGCTCGGCCAGCGGTGGGCGCTCCTCGATCGACACGTCGCTGACCACGATCTCCCGGTCCAGGTTCGGCAGCGTGTCCGACCCGCCCCGGCGGAACTGCGTGAGCAGCGCCTCCGGCATCGTGCCCGGGCTCGCCCAGCCGCGTCGTTGCAGCCGGGACCAGGCGGTCAGCATGATCTGCGCGGACATCCGGCCGAGCGCCGCCGTGTCCTGGTGGCGGTGCTTGCGCTCGCCCAGGTCGACCTGCGCCAACGCGTCCAGGCCGACCAGGTCCAGCAGGTCGATCATCATCGCCGTCTCCACGCCGTACCCGGAGACGAACGGCACCTGCGACAGCACCTCGCGGCGACCGGCGTACTCGCCGGCGAGCGGCTGCACGAAACCGGCCAGCTCGGGCCAGAAGAGGTTGAGCAGCGGTCGGGCCATCAGCTCCGTCACCCGGCCACCGCCGTCCTGCTCCACGCTGGCGGCGCCCACCAGGGGCCGGTGATAGAAGCCCTTCACGAAGTCCACCGACGGGTCGGTGAGCAGCGGCCCCAGCAGACCGGTGACGAAGTGCGGGCGGAACTCCCGCAGGTCGGCGTCGATGAACGCCACCACGTCGCCCTCCGCGGCGGCCAGCCCGGCCCAGAGCGCGTCGCCCTTGCCGGTGAGCCGGGGCAGGCCCCGGGTCATCGCGTCCTGGCTGACCACTTCCGCGCCGGCGGCGCGGGCCACCTGCGCGGTGCGGTCGGTCGACCGTGAATCCACCACGATCAGTTCGTCGACGAGAGCGACCCGATCCATCAGGTGTTCCCTGATGGTCGACACGATCGCGCCGACGGTCGCCTCCTCGTTTCGTGCCGGCAGCACCACGCTGACCCGGCTCTCTCCCTTGGCGCGCAGCAGCCGGCGTGCCGGCCAGTCTGACGCCGAGGTGGTCCGGTACGTGGCCCACGCCTCCACCACCGGTGACACGGTCGTATCCCGCACGGGCACCCCTCCGTTTCGTGCGTGGAACAAGCGGAGCCTCTAGTTCCCACTCGCCACCACGCGCTAACCGTTCCCAGCGCAACAGCTTGATCACGATGGTGACATCGTGGCGTTCCCAGGGGATGAACGTTTGATTGCGCGCAACCCAGGGGACTGCTCCCAGTGAAGCCGAAACGTTCTCGAAAGAGGTTGTCGAATGGGTCGATGCCGGGTGGGTCTCGTGGGGGCCGGCGGGGTGGCACAACGTCATGCGCGGGTGCTGTCCGGGTTCGACGACGTCGAACTGGTCGGGGTGACCGACGTGGTGCCGGACGCAGCGTCCGCGCTGGCCGCCCAGCACGGCGGGCAGACCTTCCGCGACGTCGACGAGCTGCTGGCCGCCGCCCCGGACGCGGTGTACGTCTGCGTGCCGCCCTTCGCGCACGGCCCCGCCGAGGAGGCGGTGATCGACGCCGGGGTGTCGATGTTCGTGGAGAAGCCCGTCGCCGTCGACCTGGTCACCGCCGAGCGCGTCGCCGACCTCGTCGCCCGGCGCGGGCTGCGCACCGCCGTCGGGCACCACTGGCGCTACCTGAGCGTGCTCGACCAGGCCCGGGAGCTGCTCGCCGACCGCCCGGTGCGAATGGTCAGCGGCGCCTGGCTGGACAAGGTGCCGCCGGTCGCCTGGTGGGCGCGCCGCGACCGCTCCGGAGGCCCGGTGGTCGAGCAGGCCGCCCACGTGCTGGACCTGATCCGGGTGCTGGCCGGCGAGGTCACCGAGGTCACCGCGTACGGCAACGGCACGCCACCGCCCGTCGACGGCGCCGACATCGACTCGGTGACCACCGCCACGCTGCGCTTCGCCGACGGTGCGGTCGGCACCCTCAGCGCGGCCTGCGTGCTGGGCTGGAAGCACCGGGCCGGGCTGGAGATCCTGGCCGACGGGCTGGCCCTGGCGCTGACCGAGGACGGTCTGCTGATCCGCGACGCCGACGGCGAGCGACACGTCCCCGCCGATCCGGAGGCCGCCCGGGTGGCGGTGGACCGCGCCTTCGTCGACGCGGTACGCGGCGTCGGCGACGACGTGCGCGTCCCGTACGCCGAGGCGCTGAAGACCCAGCGACTGGCCCTCGCGGTGGCCGACTCGGCCCGCACCGGTCAGACGGTGCGGCTCGCCACGCCCGCCGCGCCGGTCGCGCTGAGCAGCGGGGTGAGCGTCGATGCGTGATCGGGTGGTCACGGTCACCGCCCCCGGCCGGGTGGAGCTCGTCGAGCAGGGGGCCGCGGTGCTGCGCCCCGGCACCTTCCGCGTCGAGACGCTGTTCAGCGGCGTGTCCGCCGGTACCGAGCTGAGCTATGTCAAGGGCACGAATCCCTACCTGAACGTCACCTGGAACGCCGACCTGGGGCTCTTCCAGCCCGGGGAGGCCAGCACCCCGTACCCGGTGACCCGGCTGGGGTACATGCAGGTCGGCCGGGTGGTGGAGAGCGCCACGCCGGCGGTCCCGGTCGGCGTCGTCGGTGCGATGACCTACGGGCACCGCACCGGCTGGCTCGCCGACCCGGTCGCCGAGCGGTTCGTGCCGCTGCCCGACGACCTGGACCCGCTGCTCGGCGTCTACGTCGCGCACATGGGCCCGATCTGCGCCAACGGCCTGCTGCACGCCGCCGCCGACCTGCACGGCGCGGACGTCCGCTCGCTCGGCGACGGTGTACGCGGCCGGCGGGTCGCCGTGGTCGGCGCCGGCGTGGTGGGTCTGCTGACCGCCCTGCTGGCCCGGCGACACGGCGCCGCCTCGGTGGTGGTGCTCGACCCCACCCCGCGCCGCCGCGAGGTCGCCGAGGCGCTCGGCCTGGAGACCCTCGACCCGGACGCGGACGACCCGGCAGTGGTGCTCAAGACCCGGTGGGCCCACACCTCCGGTGACCGGGGGGCCGACGTCGTGTTCCAGTGCCGGGGGCAGTCGTGGGCGTTGCAGCTCGCGCTGCGGACGCTGCGCCCGCAGGGCACCGTGATCGACCTGGCCTTCTACCAGGGCGGCGCGGACGCGGTCCGTCTCGGTGAGGAGTTCCACCACAACGGGCTGGCGCTGCGCTGCGCCCAGATCGGGCGGGTGCCGCGCGGGCTCGCGCCCACCTGGGACCGGGAACGGCTCTCCGCCGAGACCATCGACCTGCTGCGGGCGTACGGGGACGTGATCCGCAAGCACCTCGTCTCGGCGGTGGTGCCGTTCGACGAGGCGCCCACCCTGCTCACCGACCTGGCCGAGCGCCGCCGCCAGGAGTTGCAGGTCGTCCTGGCCACGTGACCGTCGGAGCGCGCCCGCCGGGTGACACGGCGGGCTACCGTTCCCGCCATGAGCACCCCGAAGGACCGGCCGGTCGGCGACGCGACCGCGAGCCGCCCTGTCGGTCTGAGCGCGTTGCTGCCGTACCTGCGGGAGCACCGCGGCACCCTCGTCGCGGTGGGCGCGCTGTCGCTGGCCGGCTCGGCGGCGTCGCTGGCCCAGCCTCTGCTCACCCGCTCGGTGCTCGACCGGATCGGCGCCACGCACCCGGCGTCCGCGCTGGTGGCGGTGCTGGTGGCGCTCGTGGTGCTCGGGGCGGCGATCGGCGGGCTGCGCGACTACCTGCTGCAACGCACCGCCGAGGGGCTGGTGCTGGGCACCCGGCGACGGCTGGCCGGTCACCTGCTGCGGCTGCCCATCGCTGAGTACGACAAGCGGCGCACCGGCGACCTGCTCTCCCGGGTGGGCGCGGACACCACCCTGCTGCGGGCGGTCGTCACCTCCGGGCTGTTCGAGACGGTCACCGGGGCGGTGATGGTGCTCGGCGCCGGCACCGCGATGGTGCTGCTCGACCCGCTGTTGTTCGGCGTCACCCTGCTCGGGGTGGCGCTGGGGCTCGGGTTCGCCGCGACCTTCGCCCGCCGGGTCCGTGCGCTGGCCCGCCTCGCACAGGAGCGGATCGGTGAGATGACCTCGGCGGTGGAGCGGGCCATCTCGGCGGCCCGGACCATCCGGGCCAGCCGCGCCGAGGCCCGGGAGGCGGAGACCGTCACCGGCAGCGCCCGCCAGGCGTACGCGGCGGGGCTGCGGGTGGCCCGGGTGCAGGCGCTGATCGGCCCGATCGGCTCGGTCACCGTGCAGGGAGCGTTCCTGCTGGTGCTGGGGATCGGCGGGGCGCGGGTCGCCGCCGGGGCGATCTCCGTCGGCGACCTGGTCGCCTTCGTCATGTACCTGTTCCTCCTGGCGCTGCCGCTGGGCCAGGTGCTGCGCGCGTACACCCAGTTGCAGTCCGGTCTGGGCGCGTTGCAGCGGATCGAGGAGATCCTCGCCGTGCCGGCGGAGGGCGCGGCGGACCGGCCGACCACCCCGACCGCCACGACGACCCCACGCCGGCCCGCCCCGATGATCGAGTTCGACCGGGTCGGGTTCGGCTACCCGGGCGGCACTCCGGTGCTGCACGACGTCAGCTTCGCGGTGCCGGCCGGCACCCGTACCGCCCTGGTCGGTCCCTCGGGCGCCGGCAAGTCGACGCTGCTGGCCCTGGTCGAGCGCTTCTACGAGGTGAGCGCCGGCGCTGTCCGCGTCGACGGGGTCGACGTACGGGAGCTGCCCCGCGACGCGCTGCGCGCCCGGCTCGGGTACGTGGAGCAGGGGGCGCCCGTGCTCGCCGGCACCCTGCGCGAGAACCTGCTGATCACCGCTCCGAACGCCAGCGACGACCGGCTGCGCGAGGTCCTCGACGAGGTGAACCTGCGCCACCTGGAGCAGCGCACACCGCAGGGCCTGGACGTCCAGGTGGGGGAGGGCGGCGTGCTGCTCTCCGGGGGTGAGCGGCAGCGGCTGGCCATCGGGCGGGCGCTGCTGGCCGGCCCGCCGGTGCTGCTGCTCGACGAGCCGACAAGCAACCTCGACGCGCGCAACGAGGCCGCGCTGCGCCGGGCCATCGACGCGGTGGCCGTCCGCCGAACACTGCTGATCGTGGCGCATCGGCTCGCCACAGTCGTGGACGCCGACCAGATTGTCGTGCTCGACGGCGGCCGGGTGGTGGCGGTCGGCACCCACGCCGAGTTGACCGCCACCGACCCCCTCTACCGGGAGTTGGCCACCCACCAACTGCTTGTCGCCTGACCCGAGGGCGACGCGGAATCGACATGCCGGCGGATACCCGACCGGCCGGGCCGCGCAAGGCGGCCGGAATCGCGTACCGTTGCCGCTCATGGGTGTGTCGCAACGGTTCAAGAGCAAGTTCCGGCGGTTCCTCCAGCGCCCGGGATCAACCGTGGATCTTGCTCCGCTGGAGAAGCTGCTGCCGGCGATCGAGGCGCGCGAGGATGACCTCGCCGCGCTTGACGACGCCGAGCTGACCGAGGCCGCCGGGGCCGCCTCCGGCTACGAGGAGATCTGCGCCGTCGGCCGCGAGGCCGCCCGCCGGGGTCTCGACCAGCGACCGTACGACGTGCAGCTGCTCGGCGCGATGGCGCTGCTCTCCGGCAAGGTCGCCGAGATGGCCACCGGTGAGGGCAAGACGCTTACCGCCGCCATCGCCGCGTACGGGCACGTCCGACTCGGCAACGGGCCGGTGCACGTGCTCACCGTCAACGACTACCTGGCCCGACGCGACGCCCAGTGGATGGAGCCCATCTACACGCTGCTCGGTCTGACCGTCGGCTGGGTCAACGAGGCGTCCACGCCGCAGGAGCGGCGCGACGCCTACGGCTGCGACGTCACCTACGTCTCGGTGAGCGAGGCGGGCTTCGACTACCTGCGCGACCAGCTGGTCACCGACGTGGCCGACCGGGTGCAGCCCGCACTGACCACCGCGATCATCGACGAGGCCGACTCGATCATGATCGACGAGGCCCGGGTGCCGATGGTCCTGGCCGGCGCGGTGCCGGGCGAGCAGGATCCGGTGCACGCCGCCGCCGCGCTGGTGCGCGGCCTGCGCAAGGGCAAGCACTACACGGTCGCCGAGGACGGGCGCAGCGTCGCCTTCACCTCCGCCGGCCTGGCCGCCGTCGAGGCCAAGCTCGGCATCGACCTGTACGACGAGGAGCACGTCGAGCAGCTCTCCGCGGTCCACGTGGCGCTGCACGCCCAGGCCCTGCTGCACCGCGACGTGGACTACATCGTCCGGGACGGCTCGGTCGAGCTGATCGACGAGATGCGCGGCCGGGTGGCCCAGCGCCGCCGCTGGCCCGACGGGCTCCAGGCGGCGGTCGAGGCCAAGGAGGGGCTGGACGCCACGGCCGAGGGCGAGGTGCTGGGCACCATCGCCGTGCAGGCGTTCATCGCGCTCTACCCGAAGGTGTGCGGCATGACCGCCACGGCGGTGCTGGTCGGCGACCAGTTGCGGGAGTTCTTCGGCCTCGAGGTCGCGGTGATCCCGCCGAACACCCCGTGTGTCCGCGAGGACGAGCCCGACCGGATCTACGCGACCCGCGCCGAGAAGGACGAGGCGCTGATCGACGAGATCCAGCGCTGGCACGCCAAGGGGCGGCCGGTGCTGGTCGGCACCCTGGACGTCAAGGAGTCCGAGGGGTTGGCCGCGGGGCTCAACGCCGCCGGCGTGTCCTGCGTGGTGCTGAACGCCAAGAACGACGACGAGGAAGCGGCGATCATCGCCGAGGCCGGCGCGTACGGCGCGGTGACCGTCTCCACCCAGATGGCCGGCCGGGGCGTCGACATCCGCCTCGGCGGCAGCGACCAGGCCGACCAGGAGCGGGTGGCCGAGCTGGGCGGCCTCTACGTGATCGGCAGTGGCCGGCACGACAGCCGCCGCGTCGACGACCAGCTGCGGGGCCGCGCCGGCCGACAGGGCGACCCGGGTGGCTCGGTCTTCTTCGTCAGCCTGGAGGACGACCTGGTCGTCCGGCACGCCGCCGACGCGATTCCCCCGTCGCCGCGGATGAACGCCGACGGCCTCGTCACCGACGAGCAGGTCGACTACGCGGTCGAGCACGCACAGCGGGTCGCCGAGGGTGTCAACCACGAGATCCACCGCAACACCTGGCGCTACAGCGTGGTGATCGAGCAGCAGCGCATCGCCCTCGCCGCCCGTCGGGAGCGGCTGTTGACCAGCGACGTGGCCGCGCTGATGCTGCTGGACAAGGTGCCCGAGAAGGCCGGCGAGATGGACGAGGACCTGCTCGCCCGGGTGGCCCGTTCGATCGCGCTCTTCCACCTGGACCGGCTCTGGGCCGAGCACCTGGCCGAGCTGTCCGAGGTCCGCGAGGGCGTGCACCTGCGCGCGCTGGGCCGGCTCGACCCGCTGGACGAGTTCCACCGGGCGGCGGTGCCGGCGTTCAACAACCTCGTCCCGGAGATCGAGGCCCGCACCATTGCCACGTTCACCGAGACCGAATTCGATGAGGATTGGGCGCCCGAGGACGGCACCCTGATCCGGCCGACCGCCACCTGGACGTACCTGGTGCACGACAACCCGTTCGGCTCCGAGCTCGACCGGTTGATCGCCTCGATCGGGCGGCGGCTCAGCGGCGCGTCGCGCTGACCTGGCCTTCGGGGCCTCCGCGACACCTCGGTGGTGTGGCGGAGGCCCCGCCTTACGCCGTTTCGATCCCGGTTTGCGAGGGTAGTAGGGCGGGTCGGTCACGGCGGAAGAGAGCAGACCATGGCACAGGTGACGATGTCGGCGGGATGCGCGCGAGGGCGTACGAGGGCAGTGGAACGGTGAACGTGGACACGCGGGAACCTGTGGTCGAGCACCTCGGCGTGCTGGAGACCGCCGCGCTGTTGCGGGAGCTGACCGCCGGCCTCATCGCGTTGACCGATTTCGACGAGGCGCTGCTGGCGCTGGTCCGGGTCACCCGCGACGCGGTGGCCGGGGTGCGCTGGTGCGGCTTCACCGCGCTGCGGGCCGGTGAGCCGGCCGGCGTGGCCGCCTCCGACGAGCGGCTGGCAGGCCTCGACGACCTGCGCCACGGCCCCGACTCGCCGGCGATGAGCGCCATCCGCCGCCGCGAGATGATCCTCGCGGTGGACCTGGCCGGCGAGCCACGCTGGCCGGCCTGGACGCCACGCGCCCGTGACCTCGGCGTCCACGGGGTCATCTCCGCTCCGGTGGACATCGACGACCAGGTCATCGGGGCGATCAACCTGTACGCCGCCGCGCCGGACGTCCTCACGCCTCAGCACCAGTTGACCGCGATGCTGCTCGCCGAACACGCCGGCCTGCTGCTGGCCGCCGTCCGCGACCGGAGCCGCCGGCAGGCGCTCGTCGGCGAGCGGGACGCCGCGCTCCTGCACGACGGTGCGGTCGGGCAGGCGATCGGTGTGATCATGACGCAGCGCGGGTGCCCGCCGGCCGAGGCCCTCGACGTGCTGCGCACCGCCGCGTCGTCCCTGGACATCCCGCTGCGCGAGGTGGCCGAACGCCTCATCCGGACGGTCTCCCGCCCCCGCGAGACCTGACCGGCCCCGTCGCCGTGTCGCCGTGGCGGCGCGCGGTGATCAACTCGGTTTTCTGGAAGTCGGGGTGTTCGAGCCGTGCGGACAGCGCGATTTCCTGGAACCCGAGTGGATCACGCTGCGCGGTGCCCGTTCTCCCGGCCGGCGGCGAGTCGGGCGGTGTCGTTTCGTGCGACGGGGGGTCGGGTAGCACTCTGGTCTGGTACCGATGAGCTGCGCCGACCCCGGGGAGGACCGATGCAGAGCCGGCTGCGCGTGCAGGGGCATCCCATCCAACCGATGCTTGTGACGTTCCCGCTCGGCCTCTTCGTCAGCGCCACAGTCTTCGACCTCACCGACGTCGCCGGCGGGCCCACGTTCCTCGGCGAGGTCGGCTACTGGACCGGCGTCGCCGCCCTGTTCGCCGCCGCGATGACGGCGGTCGCCGGCATGGTCGACCTGTGGGACGTGCCGGTCGACGGCACCCGCCGCACCGCCATCGCCTTCAACCTGGTGAACGCGGCCATGGCCGGCCTCTTCCTGGTCACCTGCCTGGTGCGCGCCCACTCGCCGCAGCGCGGCGCGACGATCGCGATCCTGGCCACCGAGCTGGTCGCGCTCGCCGCCGGTGGCGTGGGTGTACGCCTGGGCGCGCGGCTCATGCGCCAGTTCGACACCGGCCGGGCCGACACCGGCAGCCTGGACGCCCTCGCCAGCGGCACCGTCGACATCGCCCGCCCCCGCCCCTGACGACCGGGCGCACGCGCCGGCAAATGGGTTGCCACCGACCGGCCGGGCGGTGAGGCTGGCTCGCATGAGCGCCGAACGTGATGCCGAGGAGTTGATCGCGGAGGCCGCCGCCGCGCCTGTCGACGGCTGGGGCTTCGACTGGCTCGCCGGTCGGGCCACCGAGGAACGCCCACCCTGGGGGTACGCCAAGCTGGTCGCCGACCGGATGGCACGCGCCGACGCCGCGCTGGACGTGGACACCGGCGGCGGCGAAGTGCTGGCCGAGATCCCGCACCCGCCGAAGGTGTTGACCGCCACCGAGGCGTGGCCGCCGAACGTCGAGGTCGCCCGGCGTACCCTGCGCCCGCTCGGCGCGACGGTGGTGGCGGTCGCCCCCGACTCGGCGTTGCCGTTCCGCGACAACGCCTTCGACCTGGTGGTCAGCCGCCACCCGGTACGCACCGACTGGGCCCAGACGGCCCGGGTGCTGCGCCCCGGTGGGACGTACCTGTCGCAGCAGATCGGGCCGGGCACGATGCGGGAGCTGAGCGAGGCGATCCTCGGCCCGCTGCCCCCGCCGGAGGGGCGGCACCCCGAGCACGCGGTGGCCGCCGCCGAGGCCGCCGGGTTGCGGGTGGTCGACCTGCGCCGGGCCACGCTGCGCGCGGTCTTTCATGACATCGGCGCGGTGGTGTGGTTCCTCCGCAAGGTGGTGTGGACGGTGCCCGGCTTCACGGTGGACCGCTACCGTCCGGAACTGCTCGCGCTGCACCGCCGCATCACCACCGAGGGCCCCTTCGTCGCCCACGCCCAGCGCTACCTCATCGAAGCCACCCGCCCCACCTCGTGAGCTTCCCCGACCGTCGCGGTGGTGTCAGTGGGGGTGGGTCTGGTGGTGGGTGGCCAGGATGTCGGCGCCGAAGTCGCTTGCGGGACGGCGGAGCACCGTGTGCGCGTGGTTGCCGTCGGCGCTTGTGTTGTCGTACTCGATAAGCAGGTCGTCGCCCTGCACCCGGTAGTAGTGCCGCTGGCCGGGCGTCGTCGGGCCGGCCCAGGCGAAGTGCAGCGGGCCGCCCTCGACGCGGGCCGCCTCCCGTACGGCCAGCTCGGGCGGCAGCCGGTCCAGGTAGAGCGCGACGACCTGGTCGAGCAGCGCGCGGCCGGTGGGGCCGAGGCGGTCGGCCGGCACGCCGAGCGGTTCGAGGGGTCCGTCGACCCGCCCGCGGGTGGCGCTGATGATGTCCGTGGGCGCCTCGTCGGCGATTATCGCGGCGGCCCGGCCGGCCGGCCCGAGCGCGTCGAGCAGGGCCCGGGCCAGGTCCTCCTCGACGCCGAGCGGTCGGGAGACGGCGTGCCCGGCGTAGCGCACCGCCGCCGGGTTGGCCCCGAAGAAGATCGGCGCGGGGGAGACGCGGTCGTCGACCACTGTCATTGTCACCGACAGGTGGTGCCCTTCGAGCCGCCACGCCCAGCGGTCGTCGCGCGCCGGGTCACCGAACACGGCGATCCAGTAGTCGCCGCTGTGCCGCCCGCGGTGCCAGTCCTCGGCCCGGTCGAGGACCTCCTCGAGGGCGATGATCGCCATGGCCTGGGCGTACGCCGTCGGGCTGAGCGCGGTGGCCAGCAGCCGGTGCGCGGCCTTGCGGCCGGCGACGTCCAGGTCGGCGAGGCAGACGCCGGGGCGGGGCCGGGGCCGGTACTCCAGCCAGCGTCGGGCCGACTCGTCGTCGAACGGGTACACGGCGCCGATGCGGGTCGCGGGATCGAGCGCGGCCAGCAGCGCGGTGCCTGCGGCACGCATCTGTTCGGGCAGGGGATCTTCCACCGACCCTGTATACCGGGCCGTCGGGGGCCGCGTCAGCCGGCGCGCAGTAGCGCGGCCATCTCCGGCAGGTCGAAGAACTGCGCGGTCTCGATCGCCGACGGGGTGCCGTGCGCCGGGTCGGCGCCGGCGGCGAGCAGCGCGCGCACGGCGTCGGCACTGCTGCGGAAGACCGCGGCGGCGAGCGCGGTCTGCCCCCGGTCGTTGGCACGGGTGTGGTCCGCGCCGCGGGCCAGCAGGGCGGCCACCGTGTCCGGGTGGGAGTGGTAGGCGGCCAGGATGAGCAGCGTGTCGCCCTTGTCGTTGGTCAGGTTGACCGGCAGGCCGGCGTCGACCTGGGCGGCCAGCTCCTCGGTGGAGCCCGCGCGGGCCAGGTCGAACATCCGGTGCGCGAACGCCAGCGTCTCGGCGTCAAGGTCATCGGTCACCGGTCCAGGGTAGTCGCCGAGGTCCTGATAGGTTGCTCGGCCGGCGCGGTGGGGGAGGGTCCGATGGGCGAGACGGTCTACGTGGGCAACGCGGGCGTGGACGGCGCCGGCAACGGCGGCTGGCTGCTCGGGCACTTCGCGCCGCCGGACGAGATCCGGCACAGCACCGACGTCGAGGTGAAGTGGGGCGTGCATCCGCCCGGAGAGGCCCGCTCGCGGTGGGCGACAGGTGAGCGCCGGACCACCCTGCTGGTGCTCGTCGACGGGTGCTTCCGTGTCGAATTGCCGGACCGGACGGTCCGGCTGGCCACCCCCGGCGACTACGTGGTGTGGGCGCGGGGAGTGGATCACTCCTGGTACGCGGAGCGGGCCTCGGTGGTGCTGACCGTGCGGTGGCCGTCGCTGCCCGGTTACCGGGTGGACCCCCCGATCCTGCGGTGAGCCCCGAGCGGGCGCGGGGATCGCCTCCCGGCATGTGGAATTACCTACTAAACCTATAGGGTTTGCCGGCTAGAGTACGGGGGCACCCCGCCGAACGACCCGCTGAGGAACCACCGATGACCCACGATCGCCCGGCCCTTGACCTGCTCGCCGTCGCCGCCCGGTGGGCCGACCCGGCCGGCTGGCCGTTCGCGCTGCGCTTCGACCCGATCGAGCGCTGGTACGCCCGGCTCGCCACCGCCGACGACCACGAGGTGTGGGCCCTGAGCTGGCTGCCCGGCCAGGGCACCGACCTGCACGACCACGGCGGCTCCGCCGGCGCTTTCCGGGTGGTCGCCGGCGCCCTCACCGAGGAGACGGTCGCCCGGGGAGAACTGCGCCCTCGTCTGCTGCCCGCCGGCGTCGGCCGCCGCTTCGGCGCTCGCCATGTCCACCAGGTCACCAACCGCGGCCCGGAGCCGGCGGTAAGCGTGCACGTCTACCGGCCGGCGCTACGCCGGATGATCCGCTATCACCTCCTCGACGGCCGCCTGCGGGTCGCCGAGGTCGCCGAGGCCGGCCGGTCCTGGTGAGCCTCTCGTTCGCACCGCCCCCTCGTCACCGGAAGGAACCGATAATGCAGCTCACCGCCGAGCACTGTCCGGCGCCCGTGCCACCGCCGGGCTCCCGGGGCATCGACGAGATCCTGGCCGCCGCGCGAGCCCGCCTCGACCGTCTCGACCCGGAGCGGGCGCATCTGGCGTACCGGGCCGGCGCGTTGCTTGTCGACATCCGGCCGGCCGCACAGCGCGCCGCGCACGGCGTCGTGCCCGGCTCGCTCACGATCGAGCGCAACGTGCTGGAGTGGCGCCTCGACCCGCGCTGCCCGGCCCGACTGCCCGAGGCTGTCGACTACGACGTGCCGGTGGTGATCCTCTGCCAGGAGGGCTACACCTCGTCGCTGGCCGCCGCCGCCCTGCAGGACATCGGCCTGCACCGCGCCACAGACGTCGACGGCGGGTTCGCCGCCTGGCGCATCGCCGGCCTGCCGGCGCTCGGCCCCACCCCACTGCACCGCGCATCGCCCCTCGCGTCCCCGGTCACCGCCGGCTGGGCGCGCCGCTGACCCGCCACGCCGCACCCGGCGTGGCGGGCGTACCGCCATCTCAGGAGGCACGATGTCCGTCGTCGCGATCCCCACCCGTCCCTACTCGCCGGGTCACCCGGGTCGGGCCGCCGTCCGCCCGCGTACCGGCCCCACTCTGACCATCACCCTCGACCTGGCCCCCGGGCCGATGAGTCCCCGGCTGGCCCGGCTGGTACAGCTGCTCGGCGAGCTGGCCGAGGCCGGGGAGGGGCGGCTGGGCCTCGCCGACGACGTGCCGCCGCTGCCGCGCCCGCTGTCGCGCCCCGCCGCCGTCGAGGTGCCCGCCGCCGACACCGACGGGGCCGACGTGCACATCCTGGCCGGCTCGCGGGTGGTCCGGTGCGGCGACCGGGTGGTCGCGCTGACCCGCATCGAGTACGACCTGCTGCTGTTCCTCGCCGAGCGCCCGCACCGGGTCTTCACCCGCCTCCAGCTGCTGTCGAACGTCTGGGGCTACGAACACGCCGTGGCCCGCACCGTGGACGTGCACGTGCGGCGCCTGCGCGCCAAGCTGGCCGGTGCCGAGGTGGTCACCACCGTCTACGGGGTGGGTTACCGGCTGGGCGACGAAGCCCGGATCAGCGTCGACCACAACCGCTGAGTGGCGGTCCGGCGGCGGTGCGGGGGCGATGCGCGATGGCATGGTGAACAGGACGGGGACCCCCGTAACGGGGCATCGTGGCGGCTCTGCTGTAATCATCTGGCTTCGTACGCAGAGCGAGCGTCTGGCTCCGATGTGTTCGTCAATTGTCACATTCATGCAACGCAGCCGCCTCTTGACCCTCGCCCGGGTGCCCGGAAGCATCGATGAAGCGGCGTCCCGGGCCGTGGGGAGATACCCGGACCAGCCCAAGGAGGACCATGTCGGTCAGCCCCGCCTCGTCGCGCGCCGGATGGCATACGTCCCAACCCGCGGTGCCCGGTCGACCTCCCGGCGGTCAACGCCGCCCGACGAACACCGCCGCGCCCATGCTCACCGTGACGCTGTCCATCCCGCTGGCCTGTGAGGAGTCGCTGACCCCGCCGGCGCGGCGGCTGCTCGAAGCCGCCCGCGAGATGCTGGAACGGGGCGAGGCCGTGATCACCGGCTCCGTTCCGGCCGAGCGGCGCGCCGACGGAGTGCCGGCCAACCGGGCGCCCGCCCGAGCCCTCACCCCGACGATCCCCGCCCTGCACATCCTCGCGTCGTCCCGGTCGGTGCTGCGCGACGACGAGCCGCTGCCGCTGACCCGGCTGGAGTTCGACCTCCTGCTGCATCTGGTCGCCCACCCCCGCCGGGTGTTCACCCGGTTGCAACTGCTCAACGCCGTCTGGGGCTACGAGCACGCGGGTGTCCGCACCGTGGACGTGCACGTGCGGCGGCTGCGCGGCAAGGTCGGCGTGGACGTTCCCCTGGTCACCACCGTCTACGGCGTCGGCTACCGACTGGCCGACGACGCCCGCGTCACAGTCGACCGCACCGGCTGACCGCCTCCACCCAACCGGCCGGCAGCTCGGCCAGGGCGGCGGCCAGGCTGGCATCCGCGAGGCCACCCGGGCCGACGAGGCAGGATGGTGCGGTGCCCATCCGTCCCATCTCGCCGGACCTGCTCGTCGCCGAACTGACCGCCCGGCTCGCCGACGCCTCCCGCGCCGTCGAGCCCGCCCGGCTGCGCGTGGCGGTCGACGGTGCCCCCGCCGCAGGCCCGGACGCGCTGGCCGCCGCGCTTGTCGACCCGCTGCGCGCCCGGGGCCGCCCGGTCCTGCACGTGCGCGCCGACGACTTCCTCCGGCCCGCGTCGCTGCGCTTCGAGCTCGGCCGCACCAACCCGGACGCCTACTACGAGGGCTGGAGCGACGAGGCCGGCCTGCGCCGCGAGGTGCTCGACCCAGCCGGCCCCGGTGGCGACGGGCGGGTGCTGCCGTCGCTGTGGGACGCGACCGCCGACCGAGCCAGCCGCGCCCGGTACGTCGACCTGCCACCCGGCGGCGTGGTCCTGGTCAGCGGCGCGCTCCTGCTCGGCGGCGCACTGCCCTTCGACGTGACAGTCCACCTTCAGTTGTCCCCGGCGGCGCTGCGCCGCCGCACCGAAGCGGCAGACGAGTGGACGCTGCCGGCCTTCGACAGGTACGCCGAGGAGGTGGTCCCCGCGAGCTTCGCCGACGTGGTCGTACGGGCCGACGACAGTCGCCACCCCGCCCTCGTGGAGACCGGGGACGGCTGAGAAATCGCCGGTTTGCGTGCCGTTTCCGGCGGGTACTCGCCCGGCTCACAGAGCGCGGGTGACCGCCCGCGTACCGGATGCGACCGTTGACCGGGGCCCACGCCGCCGGCACCCGGTTCACCTTGAGCCACCAGGCCCAGGAAAGGCAGGCAGCGATGCTCGTCCACGACACGGTCGGTACGGGCCGGTCCCAGACGGAGATCGACCAGATCCGGCAGTCCCTGCAGGCGCG
This sequence comes from Micromonospora sp. DT43, assembly GCF_049841645.1. Classification (NCBI taxonomy): domain Bacteria; kingdom Bacillati; phylum Actinomycetota; class Actinomycetes; order Micromonosporales; family Micromonosporaceae; genus Micromonospora; species Micromonospora sp. DT43. The sequence goes on from NZ_JBNCKR010000016.1 coordinate 122,343, forward strand.
CTACGACGACCTGACCGCCGAGTACGAGCAGGCCGTGCTGCAGAGCCAGGTGCTGCGTCTGGTGGAGGTCGGTGACACCGCCGGCGACGACCAGGCCGACAGCGGCACCAAGACGGCCGAGCGGGACACCGCGCAGTCCCTGCTGCGGACCATCCTCGACCGGCGCACCCAGTACGAGCACGCCCTGGGCCGCCTCGCCGAGGGCACGTACGGCTGGTGCGAGGGCTGCTCGGCGGCGATCCCGGTGGAGCGGCTGGAGATCTTCCCGGCCGCCACCACGTGCGTGACCTGCAAGCAGACCCGCGAGCGACGGGCGGCCTGAGCGACGGCAGCGGTTGCCGGTCGGTCCACGACACGATGGACTTTCCCCATGGGTGACATTCTGGTGGGCACCGCGTCCTGGACCGACCGCACACTGCTCGACTCGGGCTGGTACCCGCAGACCGCCGACAACCCGGAGAAGCGCCTGGCGTACTACGCCCGGCAGTTCCCGCTGGTCGAGGTGGACGCCACCTACTACTCGCCACCCGCCGAGGCGACCGCGCGGCTCTGGGCCGAACGCACCCCGGCCGGCTTCACCTTCAACATCAAGGCGTTCAGTCTGCTCACCGGGCATCCCACCCGGGTGGGCGCGCTCTACAAGGACCTGCGCCCGGAGACGGACAAGAAGAACGTCTACCCCGACGACCTGCCCGCGCAGTCGTACGAGGAGGTCTGGACGCGCTTCCTGTCCGCGCTGGACCCGCTTGTCGAGGCGGGCAAGCTGGGGGCGCTGCTGTTCCAGTTCCCGCCGTGGTTCACGATCAAGCGGGCCAACAAGCAGTACCTGCTGGAGGTGGCGAAGCGCTGCGCGCCGCTGCGACCGGTCTACGAGTTCCGCCACGCGTCCTGGTTCGACGGCGACAACGCCGACGAGACCCTCGCCTTCCTACGTGAGCACCGGCTGTCGTACGTCTGCGTGGACATGCCGCAGGGTCACCGCTCGTCGGTGCCCCCGGTGCTTGCCGCCACCGGGGACCTCGCGGTCATGCGCTTCCACGGCCACAGCGACAAGTGGACAAGCAAGGACATCCACGAGAAGTTCGGCTACCACTACTCGAAGCGGGAGCTGGCCGACTGGGCGCCGAAGCTGCGCGAGCTGGCCGACTCCGCCGGGCAGACCCACGTGCTCATGAACAACTGCTACCGCGATTACGCCCAGACCAACGCGAAGACCCTCGCAGGTCTCCTCGACGCCGGCTGACCTCACCCGATCCGGGTGGGGTCGGCTCACCCGGCCGAGCGGCACGGTGGACACGGTGGGTACGGCCGCGCGGCAGTGGCCGACGCCCGAGACGACACGGAGGTGACGGGGTATGACGGCTCGAGTGGTGACAGATCGACGGCGTGGCGCCGTCCTGCACGTGGTCGGCGCGGCCGACAACACCCGGCGCGCCCCGCAGGGCAGCCCGGTACGGGCCCGTCGTGGCCCGGTAGGACCACCGCGACGCACCGACGACCGACGGTGGGACACCACGGAACGGGGGTCGACCGATGGCTGACGCGATGATCTCCGCCTTCGAGAGCTCACTGGACAAGACGAACCTGATCCTCAAGGACATCGAGTCCGCCTACGGGTGGCCGAAGGAGCGGCGCAACCAGTCGTACGCGGCGCTGCGCACGGTGCTGCACCTGCTGCGCGACAGGTTGGCGGTAAACGAGAGCGTCGAGTTCGCCCAGCAGTTGCCGGTGCTGGTCCGGGGGATCTACTTCGACGGCTGGAACCCGTCGGACGTGCCGATCAAGCTCAACCGCGACGACTTCCTCTACGAGGTCCGCCAGGGCTTCCCGTACGACGCCGAGGGCGGCGCGGAGCGGGTGACGCAGGTCGTGTTGGACACCCTGCGTCGGCACGTCACCCAGGGCGAGTGGCAGGACGTGAAGGACACCATGCCGAAGGATCTCGCCACGTTCATGCCGTGATTCCGTGACACCGTGAGCCCGTCCGACGACGCGTCGGGCGGGCTCAGCGCTGCGACATGTCGGCCTCGGCAGGGGAGGGCACCCGCGACACCTGGTGACCGGCCCCTCGGGCCAGCGCCGCGAAGGCGACGGCGTCGGTGACTGCCGCGCCGCCGGGGTCGTTGTTGAAATAGACGTACGCCGGCTCGTCCGCGCCGAACGCGTCGGTGAGCCGGCGGACCCACGAGCCGAGGGCGGTACGCCCGTAGTGCGGCCACGGTCGGGCCCGCCCCTCGTGCAGCCGCAGGTAGCCGAAGTCGGTCGTACGCCACCGGGGGGCCACCGGACGACCGAGGCGATCCGCCCAGACCAGCGCCGCCCGTCGCCGTTCCAGGACGGCACGTGTGGCGTCGGTCCACCACGACGGGTGCCGCGGCTCCACCGCGACCCGCACCTCGGCCGGGAACAGCCGCAGCGTCGCGTCCAGCGCGTCGACGTCCGCCCGCAGGTTCGGCGGCAGTTGCAGCAGCACCGGCCCGAGCCGGTCGCCGAGGGCCGTGGCCCGGCCGAGGAACCGCGCCACCGGCTCGGCCGGATCCCGCAGGCGCTTGATGTGGGTGAGATAGCGGCTCATCTTCACCGCCACGCAGAAGTCCGCGGGTGTCCGCTCCCGCCACGCCGCGAAGGTCTCCCGCTGCGGCAGCCGGTAGAAGGCGTTGTTGACCTCCACGGTGGCGAAGTGCTCCGCGAAGTGCTCCAACCAGAGTCGCTGTGGCAGCCGCTGCGGGTAGAAGCGGCCTCGCCAGTCCCGGTACTGCCAACCGGAGGTACCCACCAGGATCACCTCCCCATCCTGACACCGACCGCGACCGGCCGCGAACCGCCCGTGTCGCCCCGGTTCGGCGTCTACGGTGTGGGTTAGAGAAGATCGCGCGTGGGGTACCACCCGCAGCACGACGGACCCCGGCGTACGGCGGGGCGGCACACCCGAGGGAGTACCGATGGCACTCAACGACGATGACATGCAGACCACTGGCGGCGGCGGCCTGGAGGGCCCGGCCGACGGTGGCGCGACCCCGGGTCACCAGGACGGCGGCGCTGACGGTGGCGCGGAGGGTCCGGCCGACGGTGGCGCGACCCCGGGTCACCAGGACGGCGGCGCCGATGGTGGCGCGGAGGGTCCGGCCGACGGTGGCGCGACCCCCGGGCAGCAGGATGGCGGCGCCGACGGCAGCGCCCGGTAACGGACCGTCATGACGCACCTCGACCCGCCGGGCGGCCACGGCCGCCCGGCGGTTTCGTCCGCGGATGCCACCGCCGCGCTGGCCCGCTGTGTCTCGGTCGAGCCGGCCAAGTTCGCCGCCGCGCACTGGGGACACACCCCGCTGCTGTCCCGCGCTGCCGAGCTGCCCGACCCGGCCGGCTTCACCGACCTGTTCAGCCCCGCCGACGCCGACGAGCTGCTCAGCCGGCGCGGTCTGCGTACCCCGTTCCTGCGGATCGCCAAGGACGGCCAGCTCGTGCCGGCGGCGCGCTGGACCGGCGGCGGCGGCGCGGGCGCGGAGATCGGCGACCAGGTGCTCGACGAGCGGGTCCTGGAGCAGTACGCCGGTGGCGCGACCCTCGTGTTGCAGGGCCTGCACCGGATCTGGCCGCCTCTCGTCGACTTCGCCCGCGACCTGGGCCTCGCGCTGAACCAGCCGCTGCAGATCAACGCCTACCTCACGCCGGCCGGAAGTCAGGGCTTCGCCACCCACTACGACACCCACGACGTGTTCGTGCTCCAGGTCGACGGCCGCAAGCACTGGCGGATCCACCCACCGGTGCTGCCCGACCCGCTGGAGAAGCAGACGTGGGGCGGCCGCGCCGACGAGGTCTCCGCCACCGCGCAGGGCCCCGCCGCGCTGGACGTGGTGCTCGCCCCCGGCGACGCCCTCTACCTGCCCCGTGGCTGGCTGCACAGCGCGCAGGCCCAGGACGCCAGCTCGCTGCACCTGACCGTGGGCATCCGCGCGTTGACCCGCTACGCCCTGGTCGAGGAGCTGCTCGCGCTGGCCGCCGAGGACCGACGGCTGCGGGCCACCCTGCCGTTCGGCACCGACGTGGCCGACCCCGACGCCATCGAGCCGGAGCTGACCGAGACGGTGGAGGCGCTGCGCGACTGGCTGCTCCGCGCCGACCCGGCCGCCGTCGCGGCGCGACTGCGTCAGCGCGCCTGGCCTGCCGCCCGACCAGCGCCGATCCGGCCACTCGCCCAGGCCGGCGCCGTGGCCGCGTTGGACGCCGACTCCCGGCTCACCCTGCGGCCGGGGCTGCGCTGGCAGCTCGTGCCGCACGGGAACGACCAGGTGGCGCTGCGCCTGTTCGACCGCACCATCACCCTGCCGGCGGACTGTGAGCCGGCGGCGCGTGCCCTGCTCAGCGGCACGGTCACCCGCGTCGGTGACCTGCCGGGTCTGCCCGACGACGCCGACCGGGTCACCCTGGCCCGCCGCCTGCTGCGCGAGGCAGTGCTCGTCCCCGCCTGAGCCAGCCCGCCGGCGTGCCCCCGCCGGCCTGAGCCGCCCGTTGGCGGTGATCGACTCGGTTTCCATGAAGTCGCGGTGTCTGGAGGGCTCGGACAGCGCGGTTTCCAGGAAACCGAGTCGATCAACGCCGCCGCCGCGCGGCGGGACCTGCCTGGCGGGACCTGCCCGGCGGGGGTCGCCTGGGGCAGGGTCAGCGGCCGAGTACCAGCAGCAGCGCGGTCGCGAGTACCCCCGCGCCGAGGACGACGGTGATCGGGCGCGGGCCGAGGACCGCGTGCCGGCGGTCGGCCAGCACCCGCGCCGGCACGAGGCCGATCAGCGGTCCGAGCAGAGTCACCACAAGCGCCAGCACCGGCAATCCGACCGCGAGGTCCCCGCCGTACCCGACGCCGAGCGCCCGCGCGCCGGAGCCCAGCGCGTACGCCACGACCGCGCCGGCCACCCCGCAGAGCGCCAGCAGCGGATTCACCGAACCCGGCAGCTCACCTGGCTGCCCCGCGCGGTCGAGCAGGTCCCGGGCACGGCCGAGCAGCGCCACCGGCTCGCCCGCCGCACTGCCGTTCGTCGGCGTCGGCGGGGCGCCGAGACGGCGGACGCCCAGCCGGGCGCGGACCTGCTGCCACAGGTGCGCCACCTCGGCGTCGACCCGTTCCTGTTCCTCGCGGGCCGCGACCAGTTCCTCCTCGGCGCGGCGTACCTCGTCGTCAGCGTCGGCGACGGCCCGCTCGGCCGCCGCGCACTGCCGTTCGTACCACGTGTGCGCCTCGGCGCGCTGCTCGCGGACCCGGGCGGTCAGCTCGGCCAGTCGCCGCAACTGCGCCGTGTACGTGTCACTGCTCACCGGCTGGTTCATCGCGACGGTCCATAGGGGATGAGTACCTGGCCGGTGCGGTGCACCGCCCGGTCGAAGAAGAGCCCCCGCCACGGTCGGGGATACCAGTCCGGGCCGCCGGTGCCCGGGTAGAGCGAGCTGCCCAGCTCGCCGCCGTGCGCGTCGAGCGCCACCCAGGCGCCGATCTGGTCGGTGCGGGCTGCGGGGCCGCCCAGGTCAGCGCGCATTCGCGCCACGCCCCGCCACCAGGCCAGCACGTGGGTACGCCGCTCCGGCCCGTCGTGCAGGATCCGCCGTAGCTGCTCCAGGCCGGTGCGCCGACCCGTGCGCGCGGCCAGCGCCCCGGCCGCCGCGTCGACCGCGAACAGCAGCAGGTAGTGCGGGCTGCCCGGGCCGGACAGCCCGTCGGCCGTCTCGTTCATCAACTCGCCGACGGTCTCCTCGTCGTACCAGGCGGCGTCGTCGGCCAGGTCGTCGTAGAGCGCGCGGGCGATTCCGTCGGCGTCCGCGTCGAGGCAGGCGATGGAGAACCGGGCGGTGCCCGGCGGGTGCTGGCGGGCCAGCGACCGGGCGGCCGAGTCGAGCACCGCGCACGCCTCGTCCACCCGGGTGCCCAGCACCGCCAGGTTGCGCCCGGGCGCGCGCGGAAGCCGCAGCGCCGCCGAGCGGGACTGCACGTCGATGATCTCGCCGAGCAGGGCCACCGGGTTGCGCGGCGCGCGGCCGTCCACCGGCGCGGCGAGCGCCCGGAAGTCCGGGGCCTCGTCGAGTCGGGGGATCGCGTCGCCGTCGAAGAGCCGCGCCGGCGCGGCGTCCGGCGGGCGCATCCGCCAGAGCCGGTGCTGCAGGCCGCTCCACGTCTCCCAGTCGCTGGCCGACGGGATCCGGGCGACCTCGTTGCCCTCCACCATGCCCGACTCGGCGTTGACCACCGCGTGCCAGCGGGGCAGCGACTGCGCCGCGTCGTTGCGTTCGGCCAGGATCCGCAATGCCTTGGGCAGCGCGATCCGCAACGTGAACTGGGCGACCAACGCCGGACGTCCCCACAGCGCCTCGATGCCCCGCACGTCCTGCGAGGCGAGCACCAGGTGGATGCCCTGCGACCGGCCGCGCCGCGCCAGGTCCTCCAACAGGTCGGCGGCCTCCCGGGCGACCACGTCCCGGCCCGCCAGCAGCATCTGGAACTCGTCGACAACGGCGACGATCCGGGGCCAGTGCCCGGTCGGGTCGACCGCGCGCAGCTCGGCCAGCTTTGTCACCTCGTGCTTCTTGGCGGCGTCGGCGCGGCGACGCAGCTCCTCGGTGAGGAACCGCAGCAGCGCCAACCCGAACTCCCGGTCGGTGTTCACGTTGATGCCGACCAGGCGCATGTGCGGCAGCCAGCTCGGGTCACGCCGGCCCTGCGCGAACCGGGCGAACGACACCCCCTCCTTGAAGTCCAGCAGATAGAACTCCAGCTCGGCGGGGGAGTAGCGGGCGGCCAGTGCGCCGATCCACGCGAAGATCAGGTTGGTCTTGCCGGTGCCGGACGGGCCGCCGATCAGCGCGTGCGGTGGATAGTCACCAAGCGTCAGGCGCACCGGTCGGCCCTGCGGTCCCTCGCCGATCGGGGCGGTCAGGCCGCTTGCCGAATCCTCCCGCCACATCTGCTCCGGCGGGGGCAGCAGGTCGGCGAACGGGGTCGGCGGCGGGCCGGCGTTGACCTGGGTCGCGATCTCCCGGCAGGTCTCGGTGACAAGCGTCGCCGGTGGCGGCGGGTCCAGCCGGACCGACAGGCCGGACGGGCCGCCGATCCACGCGCCCGACGACTCGGTCACCACCCGCGTCACCGTCGGGTCTTCCGGCAGGGGGATGCCCCGGACCACCAGGTGCACCCCGCAGGCGACGCCGGCGCGGACCACCCGTTCGAGCTGACCGCGCTCGTGCCGGTTCAGCTCGTCGCCGCCGAGCAGCACCGCCACCCGCCAGGGCTCGGGCCGACGGCCGGTCGCCGAGGCCAACTCCCGCAGTGAGCCGTGCTCGCCGGCCAGCACCGTCTCGTTGATGCGGCGGATCTGCTCGACCAGGTCGTCCAGCAGCGGGCCCAACCCGCCCGGGCCGACGAAGGTGAGCAGCCCCGCGGTGCCCAGGGGCGCGAACCCGGCCAGGCCGCCGCCGAGGTGCTCCGGGTCGTACCCGACCAGTCGTACCCCGCCCGGGTCGGCGCGGCCGACGGCCCGCAGCAGCAGCGCGGACACGACCGCGTCGCAGCCGGCGCGGTCGTCCCCGGACAGGTGCACGTGCCCGGCGTCGAGCAGCGGCACCAGCGCGGGCACCGGGTCGACGTCGTCGATCCGGACCGTGCCGACCCGCAGCGCGCCGGGCGGCTCGGCCCGGCGGGTGGGCGTCGGCGTCCAGCCCGGCCAGTCGGCGCCGGCGCAGCCGGGTGCCTCCCGGCGGGCGGCGTCGGCGGCGTGGCGGGCCAGCTCGGCAATGCGGGTGGCGTGCCGGGCGTCGATCTCGGCGAGACGACGGTCCCGTTGGGCGCCGACCCGCTGGGGTACGGCGGCAGCCGCCCGCCGGACCCGGGACAACCGTTCGCGGCCCGCGGTCAGCTCGGCCTGGGCTGCCGACAACCGGGTACGCGTGGCGCCCAGCGCCTCCCCGAGGGTGTCCCGGATCCGGGTGGCCAGCTGGCCGCGCCGGTCAGCCATCGGAACCCCGACGGGCCGGCGCGTCCCGCCACGGGCTGCCGGTCCGCGACGGCCGCCCGGCGTCCCGCTGCGGTACGACGCCGCCGGACGCCTGCCCGGTACGACCGCCCGCCCCGCCAGGACGCGCACTCACGCCGCCGGAGGATGTCTCGGCGGCCGCTCTCCCGGAGCGCTGCTCGGCGGGCCGTGGACTCGTGCCGCCGGAGCGCTGCTCGGCGGGGCGTGGACTCGCGCCGGCGGAGTCCCGGCCCCCGGTGGCCGGCGGGGTGCCGGTGGCGACGGGCAGGTCCCGGCCGAGGCGGGCGAGCAGCAGCCCGGTCGCCACGCCTGCGGTCACCGCGGAGTCGGCGGCGTGTGGCGGCTCCCCCGACGCGCGTGGTGGCGGCATCCGGCACACCCGGGTCAGCAGCGTCTCCAGCACCGGCGGTGGCAACCCGGGCAGCAGGTCCCGCACCCGCCCGTTCAGCTCGCCGCGCAGCCGGCCGAGGTCGGCGGCGCGGGGCGGATGCCCCAGCAGCTCACCTGCCAGCTCCCGCAGCAGCGGCGGCGCGAGCGCAGCCATCCCGAGGCCCACGTCGGCCGACGCCCGGCGCAGCTCGGTGCGCAGCCGGTCCCGGTCGCCGGCGCGTACCCCGCCGACGACCCGACGCAGCAGCTCCTGCGAGTCCCGCAGCCGCTCGTCGGGCTCGTCGGCGCCGCCGTCGCGCCCGCCTGTCAACTCCGCCACCCGCACCGACCACCAGCGGCGCATCCGCACCTGCTCGGCCTGCTCCGGCACCACAGTGGTCGGCCCGTCCGGTGGGGTCTCGTCGTGGCGCGTGTCGCGCTGCTGCGGGCGGGGCGCCGGGGCGCCGTCGGCGGCCAGCCCGATCGCCGCCAGGTACGCCGACAGCTGCTCCTGTGCCACCCGCAGCGCGTAGTTGGCGCTCTCGGCGTGCTCGGTCGCTGCGGACAGCTCGGGCACCCCCATCGGGTTGGCCGACTCCTGTCGTACCCAGCGCAGCCGCTCGGCGGCCAGGCCGAACTTCTCCAGTGCCTGCCCGAGCAGGCCGACCGGGAACTCCTCGCTGGCCGCGCGGACCTGGCCGCCGATGTCCTCGATGATGGACACGATGGCCTACAGGGTGGAGACGTAGAGCTGCGCCTGCTCGACCGCGACAAGTGTCGCGGCGAGACACTCCTCCAGCTCCTGGCTGGCCTGGGTCAGCGACGCCTGGGCCGCCTCGACCGTCTCGTGGCCGCTGCCCTCCAGCGCGCCGGCCAGGGTCTGCTGCGCCTCGGCCAACTTCTCACCTGCCGCCTGGACGGCTGTCTGCCCGTCGCCGATCTGTTGGAGGGCGACATCGATGGCAGCCTTCAGCTCGGCGACGCTCGCCACGGCGGAACCTCCTGGGGGCGGGGAGATCTCCATTAGAGCCTACTGGCGTCCGTGGGAGAACATCCGCCCTGTCAGTGTTCCTGTCCAGCTGACCGTTAACCCACCGGAAGTGCCGGGAGTCCGTTCTGTGGGAACTCCCGGCATGAGAATCTCTCAATTATCGCGGAGCCAGCGCGGGCCGTAGACCTCGGCGCCCAGGGCGGTGACCCGTTCGCGCAGCTCCCGGTCGGCGGTGACCACCAACCGACGGCGTTGCGGCGCCGCCTGCACCAGCTCGACCACTGTGTCGTCGCCCGAGCCGGGGGCGGAGACCACGCGGACGTCGTCGGTGCCGGGCACGTCCCGGGCGGCGCCCTCGACAACGAGCACCACCTCGACCGGGGCGGTCAGGCGCGCGGGCAGGCCGGTGGCGGCCACCGGGGCGAGGGAGTCCCGCAGCCGGGCGGCGGCCCCGGCCCGGTCCCGCCACCACCCGTTCGGGCGGGAGCCCACCACGTTGGCGCCGTCCACGATCAGCAGCGGGTTCTCAGTCATGTCGCCAGCCTGCCACTCGGGCCCGGCGTCGACCGGACGCCACTCCACACCGCGAGGTGCGCCGTCGCGTGCGGCGTTTGTCGGGCCGAGCGCCGGGTAGCCCCTGGCGACCGTGCCGCGCCCGACTGCGGAGGACAGACATGATGGGACCCGGTGACATCGGCTCCGACCCGTGGGACGAATTCCTGGCCCGGTACTTCGGCCGGGGTGAGGGAGGACGCCGACCGCCGCACCGGGTCGACATCACCCGCCTGATGACCGCCGACGCGCGGGAGATGCTTGCCGACGCGGCCCGCCGCGCCGCGCAGCGGCAGAGCAACGACCTGGACACCGACCACCTGCTCTGGGCCGCCCTGCAACGCGAACCCCTGCGCGACCTGGTACGCCGGGCCGGCGCCGACCCGGACACGCTGCTCAACGCGCTGGGCGGCAAGGGCGACGGCGCACCGCGCGGGGAGGTCCCGCCCAACCTGTCGCTGACCCCGGCCGCCAAGCGGGCGCTGCTCGACGCCCACCAGCTGTCCCGGGCGATGGGGGCCAACTACATCGGTCCCGAGCACATCCTGATGGCCCTGCCGCTCAACCCCGAGTCGCCGGCCGGGCGGATGCTGGCCGCCGGCCGGATCCAGCCCGAGTCGTTGCAGGCCGCCAACGCCGAGCGCGGCCCGATGACCGGGCCGAAGCCGGACCGTGGCACCCCGACCCTGGACCAGTACGGGCAGGACCTCACCGACCTGGCCCGCGCCGACCAGATCGACCCGGTGATCGGGCGGGCCGACGAGATCGAACAGGCCGTGGAGATCCTGTCCCGACGGACCAAGAACAACCCGGTGCTCATCGGCGAGGCCGGTGTCGGCAAGACCGCGATCGTCGAGGGCCTGGCCGAGCGGATCTGCGACGGCGACGTGCCGCAGACCCTGCTCGGCAAGCGGGTGGTTCAGCTCGACCTGGCGGGCCTGGTGGCGGGCACCCGCTACCGGGGCGACTTCGAGGAGCGCCTCAAGAAGGTGATCGACGAGATCCGGGCGCACCGGGACGAGCTGATCATCTTCCTGGACGAGATCCACACCCTGGTCGGTGCCGGCGGGGCCGGCAGCGAGGGCGGAATGGACGCGTCGAACATGCTCAAACCCGCCCTCGCGCGGGGCGAGCTGCGGGTGATCGGCGCGACCACGCTCGACGAGTACCGCAAGAGCATCGAGAAGGACGCCGCGCTGGCCCGGCGGTTCCAGCCGGTGCTGGTGCCCGAGCCCAGCGTCGACGACACGATCGCCATCCTGCGCGGCCTGCGCGACAGATACGAGGCCCACCACCAGGTGCGCTTCGCCGACGAGGCGCTTGTCGCCGCCGCCGAGCTGTCCGACCGGTACGTCACCGACCGGTTCCTGCCGGACAAGGCCATCGACCTGATCGACCAGGCCGGCGCCCGGGTCCGGCTGCGTACCCGCACCCCGGCCTCCGACGTGCGGGAGCTGGAACAGGAGCTCGACGACGTACGCCGCGACAAGGAGCAGGCCGTCACCGACGAGCAGTACGAGCGGGCGTCGGCGCTGCGGGACCGGATCTCCGAGCTGGAGGAGGAGATGCGCCGCGCGAACGGCGCCGACGGCTCGTCCTCGCAGGTGCCCGAGGTGCGCCCGCAGGAGATCGCCGAGGTGGTCTCCCGGGCCACCGGCATCCCGGTCAGCCAGCTCACCGAGGAGGAACGCGACAGGCTGCTGCGCCTGGAGGGCCACCTGCACGAGAAGGTGGTCGGTCAGGACGACGCGGTCACCGCGGTGGCCGAGGCGGTGCGCCGCTCCCGCGCCGGGCTCGCCGACCCGGACCGGCCGATGGGCAGCTTCCTGTTCCTCGGCCCCACCGGCGTCGGCAAGACCGAGCTGGCCCGGGCCCTGGCCGAGGCGTTGTTCGGCGAGGCGGACCGGATGGTCCGGGTGGACATGAGCGAGTTCCAGGAGCGGCACACGGTCAGCCGGCTGGTCGGCGCCCCACCCGGGTACGTCGGCTACGAGGAGGCCGGCCAGCTCACCGAGGCGGTGCGCCGCCGCCCGTACGCGGTGGTGCTGCTCGACGAGATCGAGAAGGCGCACCCGGACGTGTTCAACATCCTGCTCCAGGTGCTCGACGACGGGCGGCTCACCGACAGTCAGGGCCGCACGGTGAACTTCAAGAACACCGTGCTGATCATGACGAGCAACCTCGGCTCCGAGCTGATCACCGGCGCGCAGCGCGCGGTCGGCTTCGGCAGCGGGGACGTGGGCAGCGAGCAGGAGAACGACGAGCTGCGCGAACGCCTGATGCGCCGGCTCCAGGAGAACTTCCGCCCCGAGTTCCTCAACCGCATCGACGAGGTCATCATCTTCCGGCGGCTGGAGGCCGAGCAGTTGCGCGACATCACCGCGCTGCTGCTGGAGGAGACCCGCCGCCGGCTGCACGCCCAGGACATCCAGGTGGAGTTCACCACCGCCGGCATCGACTGGCTCGCCGAGCACGGCTACCAGCCGGAGTTCGGCGCCCGCCCGCTGCGCCGGGTCATCCAGCGGGAGGTGGACAACCATCTGTCGCGGATGCTGCTGGAGTCGGCGATCTCGCCCGGGCAGAAGGTGACAGTGGACGCCCGCGACGGGCAGCTCACCTTCGACGTGACCGCGGGCGAGCGGGGGTACACCGCCGCCACGACAACACACCCGCGATGACTCCGCCCGCGCGACGAGACGACCACGAGGACCCGCACGAGCACGCGGAGTCCGGGAAACACCGGGACGAGGACGACGACGACCATCCCGACCCGATCCTGGCGCCCCCGACCGCGAACCCGCGCCGCACGCGGGTGCCCGCCGAGGGCCTGCATCCGAAGACCGACCAGGACGACCCGGAGACGTCGGGTCACCACCGTCGAGAGGAGACCTGATGGTACGCGACACGCGGCTCGACCCCGAGGTGGAAGTGCTCTGGGAGGACTTCCACGCCGAGGTCAACGTCCCGTCGGAGCAGCTGCGCACCTGGCTGCTGACCCGGGGGTCGGGCGAGGAGTCGTTCAGCCCGAACCCGGACCTCGACCTGCCTCAGCCGGGTCGCGAGATCCTCAAGGTGCTCAACAAGCGCAAGGTCGACCTGACCCCGGAGGACATCGAGGTGATGCGGGAGGCGGTCGAGCGCATCCGCGAGCTGATGGACGCCAAGCCTCGGCGCGGCAACGCCGACGACACGTGGCGGCACTCGCTGCTCGACCTCGGTCACGATCCTCTCGTCGAACGCTGAGTGACGCCGTACGCGACGGTGCCGTCCCGGTTCGGGGCGGCACCGTCGCCTGGCGCTACTGGCCCTGGTCGGGCTCCAGGCTGCCGATGGTCAGCCCCGCCGCGTCGGCGGCGGCGTCGCGCTCGCCCCGGGTCTGGTCCTCCCGGGTGAGCAGGTTGGCGTACTCGGTGACGTCGGCCGGGTCGGGCACCTCGGGCAGCCGGCGCAGGAACGCCTCGACCTGGCGGGTGGCGGCGGTGTGCGCGGCGGCGGCCTGGCGGAGCAGTTCCCGGTCGTCGGCGGGCGGGTAGAGATCGGTCATGTCCGCCAGATACCCGGGCAGTGGCGCTTCGCACCGCCGTCGGCGTTTTCAGTGCTCGCCGCGGAGGCTGCGAGGTCGCTTCGGAGACGCCAGGGCCACCGAACTGTTCCTGCCGGCCACGTCGCTCGGCGGCACCGCCAGCCTGATCGAGCTCCTGTTCACCTTCGAGGGGCCGGGCAGCCGATCCCCGGAGAACATGGTGCGGATCTCGATCAGGCGACAGGCCGGGCACGGACGGTAGCGTGACCAGCACTATGCGGAAACTTCCACTCTCTGCGGTCGTGGCCGGTCTGATCGCGGTCCTCGTCTCGTACTCCGGACCCTTCGTGGTCGTGCTGGCCGCCGCCCGGGCGGCCGGCCTGTCCGAGGCGCAGACCACCTCCTGGGTCTGGGCGATCTCCATCGGCAGCGGCCTGACCTGTCTCGTGCTCAGCGTGATCACCAAACAGCCGGTGATCACCGCCTGGTCGACGCCGGGCGCGGCGCTGCTGGTCGGCTCGCTCGGGGCGTACCACTACTCGGACGCGATCGGCGCGTTCCTCTTCGCCGCGCTCGGCATGACGATCATCGGCTTGTCCGGCCTGTTCGGGCGGATGCTGGCGAAGGTGCCGACAGGCATCATCTCGGCGATGCTGGCCGGCATCCTGCTGCCGTTCGCGCTCGGCGCGTTCCAAGCCCTGCCCAAGGCGCCCGCGATCGTGCTCGCCGTGCTGGTGGCCTACTTCGTCGGCCGTCGCCTGCTCGCCCGGTACGCCGTCCTGCTGGCCCTGCTGGCCGGCACCGTGGTCGCGGCGCTCAGCCACGACCTGCACCTGGGCGGTGCGAGCTTCGCCGTCGCGGTGCCGCACCTCACCGTGCCGACCTGGGACCTGTCCGCCCTGGTCGGCATCGGCCTGCCCCTGCTGGTCGTCACGATGGCCTCGCAGAACGCGCCGGGCCTGGCCGTGCTGCGTGCCTCCGGCTACCCCCCGAACGACCGGTTGCTCCTGACCGGCACCGGTCTGGCGTCGGTGCTGCTCGCCCCGTTCGGTAGCCACGGCATCAACCTGGCAGCCATCACCGCGGCCATCTGCACCGGCGAGGAGTCGCACCCCAACCCGCGCAAACGATGGGTGGCAGGCGCCGCCTGCGGGGTGTTCTACCTGATCTGCGGGCTGCTGGGCGCCGGTTTGGTGCAGTTCTTCACGGCACTGCCCAAGCCGCTGGTCGCCGTGGTCGCCGGGGTCGCCCTCTTCGGGGCGCTGCTCGGCGGCCTGGCCGGGGCGCTGGACGACGTACCGGCGCGTGAGGGCGCGCTTGTCACGCTGGCCGCCACGGCGTCGGGCATGACTGTCGCGGGGATCGGGTCGGCGTTCTGGGGCCTGATCGGCGGCGTCGGGGTCCACCTGGTGCTGACCCTGTGGCGACGTAAGCCTCCGGCCACGCCGGCGCCCGCCGTCGAGCCCGCGCCCGCCAAGGAACCGGTCGGGTCGAGGTGAGTCGGGCGCTCGGGTCGGCCGGGGCCCGGGCGCCGACGGTGGCCCGACCGGCTCAGACGCCGCTGGGCTGCCGGACGCCGAAGCCCGGATTGCGTACCAGCCAGTCCAGGTAGGTGGGGTGCGAGGCCAGTGAATCGGTGTACGCCGCCTTCGCCGTCGCCAGCAGCAGCTCCGCGTCCCCGGCGGCGGGCGAGTCCGGATGCCAGCCCAGCAGCAGACGCCAGCGCAGCGGGACACCTGCCAGTCTCCGGGTGACCAGACCGGCGACCGGGCGGAACGTCGCCTGGCAGAGGGCCACCGCCACGCCCGCCTCCACCAGGTCGACGCAGCCGCGGATGTCGGTCTCGTACACCTTTCGGGGGGTGAAGCCGGCGCGGGCGCACGCGGCGGCGAAACAGTCGCCGAAACAGCCGTCGCCCGGCGCGGCCACCCACTGCTCGTGACCCAGGTCCGCCAGGCGCACCTCGGCCCGCTCCGCGAGCGGGTGGGTCTCCGGCAGCAGCACCAGCACCGGGTCGATGGCCACCTCGCGCCAGCTCAGCCCGAACGCGGCAGACGGGGTGGCGTCGCCGCACACGCCGGTGAGGGCGAAGTCCAACCGCCCGCCGGCCACCAACTGCGCCAGCTCGTCCACCGACCACGAGGCGTACGTGGTGATCTGGGCCGGTGGCTGCTCGGCTGCCAGCCGATGCACCAACCGGCCCAGGATCGGGCTGTTCACCCCGCCGAGGCGGTAGCAGCGGGGCGCCGCCCCCGCGCCGGCGAGCCGTGCCGCCTCGTCCTGCAGGCCCTTCATCGCCGGCAGCAGCACCCGGGCACGGGCGAGCACCAGCTCACCGAGCGCCGTGGGCCGGGCGCCGCGCCGGTCCCTGTCGAACAGCGGCCCGCCCAGCGTCCGCTCGATCCGCTGGAGCTGCGCGGTGAGCGCCGGCTGGGCGAGCCCCAGCGCCGACGCCGCCTTGGTCACACTCCCTGTCTCCGCGATCGCGCAGACCACCCGCAGGTGTCGCAGCTCCAGATTCATACGGTGACGGTAGGACTACGCCGCAGCCTGCGGAAGAGGCCGAGCGGATCGGTGAGATTGAATGCATTGCGCGTGCGGCCCGCGCGCTCAGTCGCGCGGCGGCTCCGGCAGGTCCGTCAGGTACGTCGGTCGCCGCGTCACCGCGTCGCGGACCTTGTCCACCACACCCACCGCCGGCTCCACGATCCGGTTCCACGGCGGCGTCGCCGGGGTGCCCGGGTGCGGCCGGGTCGGCGCGGCCTCCTCGGCGATCTCCAACCGGTTGCCCAGCCGGATCAGCTCCTCGGAGGTGGCCACCGCGCTCAACTCGGCGACAAGCGCGCCCACCCCGTCGACGTGGCGGCGGACCCGCTCCGCGACGTCGGTCAGGGTCTCGTCGGACAGCCCCTTCAGGGCGGCCAGCAGCGCGACGTCGGCGTCGATCTCCGCGTCCACCCGGCCGGACTCCGCCGGCAGCGCCGCCCGTACCGCCGGCAGCAGGTACTGCTCCTCGGCGGAGAGGTGCCGCGACAGCGCGGCGGTGAGCACCGCGAGCCCCTCCTGCGGCGAGGCGTCCGGACCGGTCAGCTGGTCCACGAGAGCCAGCAGCTGCCGGTGTTCGCGGTCCACGATGTCGGCGACGCTGCGGCCACCGGGCCGGTAACCCGCCTCGGGCGTGGGCGCGGGCGGCAGCGGGGGCAGGGGGACGGCGGACATGGTGCCCTCCTCGACTGGCGGGCGGAAGCGCCGGCAGGGGATGTGCGGTCGCGAGCGGCGGTACCCGAACGCGGACGCCGCGAAACCGGCAGGCGGATCCGCGGACCTGAATGCCCGTCGCCGTCACGTCGGTGCGCCGGCCCGCCGGTCACCCCGGGCTGGTATGAAGGGGCGATGACGAGCGACGCCGCCTCCGGCCGACCGGACCCCACCGCGGAGGTCGTGGACCTCTGCCGCGACCTGCTGCGCATCGACACCACAAACACGGGGGACAACGACACAAGCGCCGGTGAGCGCCGCGCGGCCGAGTACGTCGCCGAGAAACTCGCCGAGGTGGGCGTCGACTCGGTTCTGCACGAGTCCGCCCCCGGCCGGGCCAACGTGGTGGCCCGCATCCCCGGTGCCGACCCCAGCCGGGGCGCGCTGCTGCTGCACGGCCACCTGGACGTGGTGCCCGCCGACGCCGACGAGTGGTCCGTGCACCCGTTCTCCGGCGAAGAGCGCGACGGCTACCTGTGGGGCCGCGGCGCCATCGACATGAAGGACTTCGACGCGATGGTGCTCGCCGTGGTGCGGCACTGGCAGCGCACAGGCGTTCGGCCCCCGCGCGACATCGTGCTCGCGTACACCGCCGACGAGGAGGCGGGCAGCGACTACGGCGCGCGCTTCCTGGTGGAGAACCACCGCGACCTCTTCGACGGCTGCACCGAGGCGATCGGCGAGGTCGGCGGCTTCTCCTACTCGGTGAACGACAGCCAGCGGCTCTACCTCATCGAGACCGCCGAGAAGGGCATCGACTGGCTGCGCCTGCACGCCAAGGGTCGCCCCGGGCACGGGTCGATGGTGCACGACGACAACGCGGTCACCGCCCTCGCCGAGGCCGTGGCCCGCATCGGCCGGCACCGCTTCCCGGTGGTGGTCACCGACACCGTCCGGGCGTTCCTCGAGGAGGTCTCCGACCTGCTCGGCATCGAGCTGGACCCGAACGACCCCGAGACGGCCATCGCCAAGCTCGGCCCGATCGCCAACATCATCGGGGCGACCATCCGCAACACGGCCAACCCGACCCGGCTGGCCGCCGGCTACAAGGACAACGTCATCCCCGGCCGCGCCACCGCCACCATCGACTGCCGTAGCCTGCCCGGCCAGTCCGAGCTGCTGGAGCGGCAGCTGCGCGAGCTGGTCGGCCCGGACATCGCCATCGAGTACGTCCAGCGGCAGCCCGCGCTGGAGACCACCTTCGACGGCGACCTGGTCGAGGCTATGTCGGCGGCGCTGCGCGCCGAGGACCCGGGCGCCCGGCCGGTGCCGTACATGCTCTCCGGCGGCACCGACGCCAAGGCGTTCTCCCAGCTCGGCATCCGCTGCTTCGGGTTCGCGCCGCTGCGGCTGCCCGCCGACCTCAACTTCTCCGCGTTGTTCCACGGCATCGACGAGCGCGTTCCGGTCGACGGACTACAGTTCGGCGTGCGGGTTCTCGACCGGTTCCTCCGCACCTGCTAGCCGTTTTCCATCGTGAAGGGACTGCCCCACATGACCGACCAGCACGGTGAGCTGGACGCCGCTCTCGAGCGGGTGATCGAAGCGGCCCGCCACCACCTGGCCGCCGTACGCGCCGCGCAGGGCCGCGTCGACGACGACGACGTCTGGCAGGCGTACGTGGCGTTGAACAACGCTTCCTTCGCCTACGACGAGCAACTGCTCGACGCCTTCGGTGAGGTGACGCCGTGGGACGTCGACTCGATCGACCCGGACGAGGCCGACGAGCGCTTCGGCGGCGAGGGCGCCGAGGCCAGCGACCCCCACCCGCGGGTGATCTCGGTGCGTCAACGCCGCGACTACCGGGTGCCGAGCATCTCGGCGCTGCTGCGGGCGGCCGAGGCGGCCCGGCGCGAGGGCACCCCGGAGGACGACGAGCCAGCGCCGGTGGAGGGCGTCGGCGAGGCGGTGTTGGAGCTGCTGCAGAGCGGCGACGGCTCGCTCGGCGCGCTGGACGTTCCCGAGTTGGAGCCCCTCGACGGCGTGGTCATGGTCAGCGAGGTGGGCACACCTGTGGACCTGGAGTCGTTCGACGACGACGACGCCGTCGGCCCGTTCCAGCCGGCGAGCGACGACCGGCTCGTCGGTCGACTCGACGAGCACCCGTTCCTGGAGCTCGACGACGACCACGACCACGCCGGGCACCAGCACTAGAGCGACGCCCCTGACATCAGGCGATGTGCGCCCGGGGCCCGAACCGTTCGCGGTTCGGGCCCCGGGCGTGTCACGGCCCGTCCCGGTCCGGCGTCAGTACGAGAGGCCCGGCTGCGGCTGGTTGACCCGCCGACGGCGCAGCATGACCTGCCGCGTGCCGTCGCGGAACAGCCGCACCCGGGCCAACTCCCATCCGGAGAACTCCGCCTGGATCGCCAACTGCGCCGCGGCGGTCAACCGGTCGACGTTCGGCGGCAGCCGCAGTGGCGCGTACTCGTAGTCCATGCCCTCCATGCTGCCCAGCCCAGCGGCCGTTCGCCACCCCCTCCGGGGTGACCAACGCCGCTGCCGCGCGTGGTTCCTGCCGCAACGGGCGCCCGCGGGTGGTCTCGGCCGCCCGCGATCCGTGAAACGCCGCTCCGGCGCTCGCGAGGGGTCAGCCGTCGCGCTCGGGATAGCCGATGGGCACCGACGAGACGTCATCCAGCGCGGTGGTGATCTCCTCGGGCAGTGTGATCCGCTCCACCTGCAACGCGCCGAGCAACTGCCCGACGGTCCGGGCGCCGAGGATCGGCGCGGTCACGCCCGGCCGGTCCCGGATCCACGCCAACGCCACCTCCAGCGGCGACACCCCCAGACCGCCGGCAGCGGTCGCCACCGCCTCCACGATGCTGGAGCAGCGCGGCTCGAGGTACGTGGAGACGAACCGTTCGAAGTGCGGCGAGGCGGCCCGCGAGTCCGCCGGCCGGCCGTGCCGGTACTTGCCGGTGAGCACGCCCCGACCCAGCGGCGACCAGGGCAGCACACCGAGGCCCAGCGCGTCGCACGCCGGCAGCACCTCCCGCTCCACGCCCCGCTCCAGCAGCGAGTACTCCACCTGGGCGGCGACCACCGGCGCCCGGCCCGGCCAGGCCGTCTGCCAGGCGGCGGCCCGCGCGGTCTGCCAGCCGGAGAAGTTCGACACCCCCACGTAGCGGACCTTCCCGCTGGCCACCGCGTGATCCAGCGCCGCGAGGGTCTCCTCCAGGGGGGTGTCCGGGTCGTACCCGTGCACCTGGAACAGGTCGACGTGGTCCGTGCCGAGCCGGCGCAGCGACGCCTCCAGGGTGCGCAGCAGGTGGCCCCGGGAGCCGTCGCGACGCCGTCCGCTGCCCGGCCGCAACCCGGCCTTGGTGGCGATCAACAGCTCGTCACGCGGTACGAGGGTGCCCAGCAGCGACCCGATCACCGACTCGGCGTCGCCGTCGCCGTACACGTCGGCGGTGTCGATCAGGTTGCCGCCCGCGTCCAGGTAACTCTTCAGCTGGGCGGCCGCATCGTCGGCGTCGGTGTCCCGGCCCCAGGTCATGGTGCCGAGCGCGAGCCGCGAAACCGCCAGCCCGCTTCGGCCGAGCGGTCGCTGTTGCATGGGTGAACCTTATTTCGAACCCGCCGCCACCGATATCCTCGCTCCCGTCATCTCTGCCGGTTCTGCCGGTTCCGCCTCCGGCGGGCACCGCGACGGACGGGGGATCATTGGCGGTGAGCCGGTGATCGAGTCCGTTTTCGGCATTGCGTAACCTGGTGCGACCTGTGCCACGGATGGGGGAGGACCAGTGCGACTCGGGCTCAACCTTGGATACCAGACGGCGTGGAGCACACCTGCCGACCACCTGGCGCTGGCCCAGGAGGCGGATCGCCTCGGCTACTCGGTGGTGTGGGCTGCTGAAGCCTACGGCTCCGACTCGCCCAGCATGCTCGCCTGGATGGCCGGCCAGACGCAGCGGATCGACGTGGGCGCGGCGGTGATGCAGATCCCCGCCCGTACGCCGGCGGCCACCGCGATGACCGCAGCCACCATCGACGCGCTCTCCGGCGGCCGGTTCCGGCTGGGCCTCGGCGTGTCCGGCCCGCAGGTCTCCGAGGGCTGGCACGGTGTGCGGTTCGCCAAGCCCCTCGCCCGAACCCGCGAATTCGTCGACATCGTCAAGCTGGCCATCGCCCGCAAGGAGGTGGCGTACGACGGCGAGCACTACACGCTGCCGCTGCCCGACGGCCCCGGCAAGGCGCTGCGACTGGGCTTCCACCCACCCCGCGAGCACATACCGATCTACCTGGCCGCGGTCGGCCCGAAGAACCTGGAGCTGGCCGGCGAGATCGCCGACGGCTGGCTCGCCGTGTTCTACGCCCCCGAGTTCGCCGACGAGCACCTCGCCGCCGTGACCGCCGGGCGGGCCAAGGCCGGCAAGGAACTGGCCGGCTTCGACGTGGTGCCCTCCGTGCCTGTCGTCATCGGCGACGACGTGGCGTCCTGCGCCGAGCTGGTGCGCTGGTACGCCGCGCTCTACGTCGGCGGCATGGGCAGCCGGACGCAGAACTTCTACAACCAGCTCGCTACCCGGATGGGTTACGGCGACGCCGCCCGCGAGGTACAGGACCTGTACCTGGCCAAGCGGCAGCGCGACGCCGCCGCCGCGGTGCCGATGGAGTTCATCGACCGCACCTCACTGCTCGGCCCGAAGGAGCGCATCGCCGAACGCATGCGGGAGTACGCCGCCTCCGGCGTCACCACGCTGTCGGTGACCCTGTTCGTGGCCGACCGGGACAGCGGCGTGCAGACCCTGCGTACCGTCGCCGAGGCGCTCGACCTCTCCGGAGTCGGCGAGTGACCTGGATCGAGGCCATCGTCCTGGGCATCGTCCAGGGGCTGACCGAGTTCCTGCCGGTCAGCTCGTCGGGGCATCTGCGGATCACCTCGGCGATCTTCTTCGAGCGCGACGCCGGCGCGTCGTTCACCGCCGTCACCCAGCTCGGCACCGAGGCGGCCGTGCTGATCTACTTCGCGAAGGACATCTGGCGGATCACCCGTACCTGGCTGGTGGGGCTGCGCGACAGTTCGGTGCGCTCCAGCCTCGACTACCGGATGGGCTGGTACGTGATCGTCGGCTCGATCCCGATCGGGCTGTTCGGGTTCGTCTTCAAGGACCAGATCAAGACCGCCGGGCGCAACCTGTGGGTCGTGGCGACCACCCTGATCGTGTTCGCGTTCGTGCTGGCGTTCGCCGAGTACTGGGGTCGACAGACACGCACGCTGGAAAACTTCCGGATGAAGGACGGCATCGTCATGGGCTTCGCCCAGGCCATGGCGCTGGTCCCCGGGGTGTCCCGCTCCGGTGGCACGCTCACCGCCGGCCTGCTGCTCAACCTGACCCGCGAGGCGGCGGCACGGTACTCGTTCCTGCTGGCCATCCCCGCGGTGGTGATGTCCGGGGTGTTCAGCCTCGGCGACGTCTTCGAACCGTCCGCCCCGGGCACGTCCGTGCCCACCGTGGCCCAGACGATCGTGGCGACCGCCATCGCCTTCGGCATCGGGTACGCGGCCATCGCCTGGCTGCTGCGCTACGTCGCCCACCACACCCTGTACGTCTTCGTGCTGTACCGGGTCGCGCTGGGCACCCTGGTCCTGGCCCTCCTGCTGACCGGCACGATCACCGCCACCTGACCACCCACCCAGCCTGCCCACCCAGCCTGCCTGCCCGGCCTGGCCTGCCCGGCCTGCCCGGGCCTGCCTGCCCTGCCCTGGCCTGCCTGCCCGGCCTGGCCTGCCTGCCCGGCCTGGCCTGCCTGCCCGGCCTGGCCTGCCTGCCTGCCCGGCCTGCCTGCCCGGCCTGGCCTGCCTGCCCTGCCGGGTTCTGCCGCCGGCCCAGCCCGCCCGGTCGACTTCGCCGGGTCGGTCGGCCGCCTGCTCTGCCCGGCCCGGCCGCCAACCCCGCCGACCGACTCGGTCGCCGGTCGGCCCGAGATCTTGGACAGTTTCCGTTCACGCCGAACTGTTCGCGCCGAACGGAAACTGTCCAAGATCTGAAGCCAGACAACCTGCGAAAGCCCGGCCCGGCCGGAGCCCGGCCCGGCCGGAGCCCGGCCCGGCCGGAGCCCGGCCCGGCCGGAGCCCGGCCCGGCCGGAGCCCGGCCCGGACGGAGCCCGGCCCGGACGGAGCCCGGCCCCGGCGAAGCCAGGCCGGGGCGGGCGGGGCTGGGTATGCCGCTGGCCGGCATCCCGGGGTTCGGGTGCCGGCCAGTCGGTCGGGTCGTGCGGTGGGTCAGCTGTTCCAGTGCTGGGCGACGATGTCGGTGGCCTGCTGCTCCCACTGGGCGTAGGCGTCGGGGTAGGCGGAGACCTGGACGGTCTGCGCGGCCTCGGTCA
>NZ_JBNCKR010000017.1:0-127958 GCF_049841645.1 Micromonospora sp. DT43
GACGAAGCGTGAACCCGGCACGGCATCCGCCGGTCAGACCGGGACCGTTCCGCCGCAAGGCAGGACTACCAACCATGTGCTTGCTAAAGCGCACTGAGAGGTAACGGCCACGGCTCGTGCTCGATGCCGTCGCGGATCGCCAGGGTCTTGTGCAGATAGACCTCGCCCACGTGCCGGGTCAGGTCGGTGACGGTCCAGCCGGGGCAGCTCGGCACCGGCGCTGTGGGGTTGGTCGGGGCGAGGGCGCGCAGGCGGGCGAAGTCGTCCGCGAGGCAGTCGAGATATCGCGAGTACTCCATACCGGACAGCTCAGCACACCGCACCGACACCTTCGCGTCTACGCGCCCGCTAGCCTCAGCCGCCCGGGCCGGTCGTCGCGTGCGGCCGTACCGCCGGTTCCCGCAGCGACAACGTCCGCTGCCGCGCGTCGAGGGCGACACGGACGCCGACCGGCATCGGCAGGTTGGGGCCCGCGTGTCCGAACTCGACGTTGCCCAGGACCGGGATGTCACGGTCGCCGAGGACGTCGAGCACCATCTCGGACAGGGTCGGGGACGCGTCGGGCGCGTCGAGCCCGTCGATCGCGTGGGGTACGCCCACGACCATGCCACCGATCCGGTCGAGGATGCCGGCGTGCCGCAGCACGTGCAGATAACTCCACACGTACGACGCCTGGCCGCCCGTCTCCTCCCAGAACAGCACCGCGCCGTCGAACCAGTCGAGTGGTAGCGCGTACCGCGTCGCCTGCACCAGCGCGATGCGATTGATCACCCCGCCGATGAGGCGACCTTCGGCACGGCCTGGACGCCAGCACTCCCAGGACGGGCTGGCAGGCAGCGCGCCGAGCGGCTCCGTGCGGGTCAGCAGCGCCCAGTAGAGCCTCTCCAGCTCTGCTCTGCGCGCCGCGGACGCACGCTGCCACGCACCGCCGAGCCCGGGAGTGGCCAGGTCGGTGTGGAACCCGACCAGGCCCGTACGCGCGTACAGCACCAGATGCAGCAGCGAGATGTCGCTGTAGCCCAGGATCGGCTTGGGGTCGGCGACGATCGCCTCGACATCGATCAGGTCGAGGTAGCCGAGCGCCGTCTGACCGCCGTCGTGGGCGATGACGGCGCGCACCTCGGGATCACGCAGGAGCCCGTTGAATTCGGCGGCGATCTCCGCTGGCGTGGCCGCGCTCCACCAGCGCTGCCGCCCCACGTCGACAAGCGGCGCCCGCCGCACCCGGAACCCCATCCGCTCGAGCACGACCACCGCCTGCGCGAGGTCGGGCTCGTAGGCGGCGTGCAGCGGCCCGGACAGCGCGGCGACAACAACCAGATCGCCGGGCCGTAGGGCAGACGGTCGAAGCAGCCGAGGCGATGCGGAACCAGTCACCGACGCAGTGTCCCGACGTGCGCACCAGCGCGCCACACCAATTCCGATAAAGCTCCACGCCGACAGACGGATGCGGGGGGCCGCCCGTGCGGGCCGGCCCCCCGAGGCGTTCAGGCCGCTGGGCGTACGCGGTAGGCCAGGTGTGTGACGCCGTCGCCCTCGACGACGCGGAACGGGCCGTCGAGCTGCAGCGGCGCGATCGTCAGGCCGGCGAAGAGCGGAATGCCGGCCCCGAGCACGACCGGGACGAGGTCGACGTGCACCTCGTCGAGCAGGCCGGCCTCGACGACCTGGGCCGCGATGGTGCCACCGTTGACGCCGACCTCCTTGTCACCGGCGAGCGCCTTCGCGCGGTCGATGGCGCTGGCGATGCCGTCGGTGACGAAGACGAAGGAGTCGCTCTCCGGCTCCCAACCCTCCGGCACGGTGTGCGTGACGACCACGACGGGCACGTCCATCGGGTGCCGGCCGCCCCACCCACTTGTCATGTCGAACAGCCGCCGGCCGACGACAAGCGCGCCGGTGCGCTCGTTGAGGTCCCGCAGGTGCTTGGCGCTCGCGGCGGACGTCCGGAACGTCATCTCGGGGTTGGCCGTCGGCGTCTCGACGTCGCCGCTGCCGTACCACTGGAAGAGGTGCTCGAAGCCGCCGTGGGAGGCGTCCGCGATGTAGCCGTCCAACGACATCGTCGCCCCGGTCGTCACCTTCGTCATCGGTCCACTCCTTGGTGTGCGGTGTCAGCCTGCCGGTGGGGCCGGTCGTGCCCGGCCCTCACCCCAGGGTCGAAGCAGGCGCCGCCGTCCTCGACACGGCCGCCAAACTTTTTCCGGCCACGTTCGGACCGAGGCCGGTCACCCTCGGTCGAGCCGCACCTGGTGGGCGGATGTTCAACGGATCTGGGCGGCCACGGCGACGGCCGCTGCGGTCGCCCCGGCGTCGTTGAGGTGCAGGAGGTCGTCGGCGGCGTACGCCTGTCGCAGCGCGTCCCCGTCGGCCGGGTCGGCGAGGATCCGGTCGAGGTCGACGACGGCGTCGTACTCGCCGCTGGTGCGGATCCAGCGGTTCACCTCGTCGCGTACCGTCTCCTTCTCCTGGGTGTAGCCGTACGAGCCCTTCAGGGGCGGCAGTGTGGCGCCGATGACGGTGACCCGGTGGGCCCGGGCGGCCCGGATCAGCGCCCGGTGGCCGTCGATGAGCTGCGCGGCGGTCACCACCGGCGAGGTGCCGCAGCCGAAGTCGGGGTAGCCACCGCCGTTGATGTCGTTGATGCCGATCAGGACGACCACCGACCGTACGCCCGGCTGCCCGAGCGCATCGTGCCGGAACCGGCTGACGCCTCGCTCGCCGAAGCACTGTGAGTCGGCGAGCAGCTTGTTGCCGCCGACGCCGGCGTTGGCGACTGCCAGGGGGCGGCCGGTGGCGACCAGCCGCTCGGCCAACTGGTCGGGGTAGCGGTTGTCGGCGCCGGGGGTGGAGCCGTAGCCGTCGGTCTGCGAGTCGCCGAACGTCACCACCGTGCCCCGGGTACGCGGCACCCCGGCGACGTCCACGCCGGCCAGGTGGTATCGGGACTGGCTGGTCTCGCCGGCGAACGCGGCCGCGCGGTCGTCGAAGCGGTGATCGCCGGCCGCGCGGTACGAGGTGGTGAGTCCGTCCTGGTGGTAGGTCGCCGGGCCGGTGGGGCCGGCGAAGTACAACGTGACGGTCAACGACTCCAGCGCCCGGACCGGCAGGAACACCGGGTCGGAGGTGCTCTCGGCACCGATGGGGACGCTTGTCGAGCGCCGTTTGTCGAAGGTGACCGGTCGCAGGGTGCCGGGCCGCACCGCCGCCCCGGAGGAACTGCGGCCCACTGTGGCGCCGGTCAGCCGCAGCGGTTGACTGCCGTAGCGGTTGGACACCCGGATCCGGATGTGAGAGCCGGCCGCGCTGACCCGGACCACCTGCCGGACCGACTCGTCGGCGAAGCCGGGAACGGACCAGTTCGGGCCGAGCCAGTCGCTGCTCGGCACGGGGTGGTGGTGGGCGACCGACCAGGCCGTCGACCAGGTGCCCGGCCGGTCGGGTCCGGTGGGCGCGGCGCTCGCCGGCGTGGCAGGCGCCAGCAGGAACAGGGCGGTGAGGACGGGAAGAACGCGAGCTGTCGACATCGACACGGAGGTGTCCCTTCGGGAGCGGGGTGGGTGGACGCTGGGGCCGCCCGCGACGGCCGACCGATGTGGTTCACCCTGCGCCGACCGCCTTACCGTTTCTTTACGGTCTTCTGTCCCGCCTACCCGCCGCCACCGTCGGGGCCTCGTGCGGCAGTTCAGGAGCCGTATCCTGGCCGCCATGCGGTTCGGGGTGCTGGGTCCGTTGACGGTGTGGACCACGCACGGCGCCGTGGTGGCCGTCCCGGGGTTGAAGGTCCGGACGCTGCTCGCCGCGTTGCTGCTGCACGAGGGGCAACCGGTTCCGGCGGATCGGCTCATCGACCACCTGTGGGGAGACACCCCACCGACGAACGCCGCTGGCGCGCTGTCGGCCAAGGTGTCCCAGCTACGCCGGGTGCTGGCCGAGGCCGAGCCCGGTGGTCGGGAGCTGGTGCGGTCACCGCCGCCCGGCTACCGGCTCCTGGTCGGCCCCGACGAGGTGGACGCCTGCCACTTCCAACGGCTGGTGTCGGATGCGCGCGGCACTCAGGACGTCCGCTCGCGCGTCGCGCTCTTCTCGGCGGCGTTGGCGCTGTGGCGGGGCCCCGCGTTCGCCGACTTCCGCGACGAACCGTTCGCCGCCGCCACGATCGCCGGTCTGGAGGAGCAGCGGCTCACCGCCCTGGAGGACTGTCTCGACGACCGGCTGGCGCTGGGCGAGCACACGAGCGTCGTCGGAGACCTCGGTGACCTGCTGGCCCGGGATCCGCTGCGCGAACGTGCTCGTGGACTGCACATGCGCGCCCTGTACCGGGCCGGACGACAGTCCGAGGCGTTGCGCAGCTACGACGAGCTGCGCGTCCGACTCCGCGACGAGTTGGGGCTCGATCCCGGCCCCGGCCTGGTCACGCTGCACCGGGCCGTCCTCGCCCACGACCCGACGCTCGCCGTGCCCCCGGTGCCGGCGGTCGCTCCGCCCCGTCGGCCGGCGGACGTGGTCGTCCCCGCGCGGCCGAACCTGCCGACCCCGTTGACCGAGCTGATCGGTCGTGACGCGGCGGTCGCCGAGCTGGTCGCGGAGCTGGGGCGCAACCGGCTGGTCACCCTCACCGGCATCGGCGGGGTCGGCAAGACGCGGCTCGCCGTCGAGGTGGCTCGCGCGGGGACGTCCGCGTACCCGGACGGGGTGGCTCTGGTCGAGCTGGCGGGCGTCGACCGCTCCGACGCGCCCGAGACGGTGGACGCGTTGGCGGGCCTGGTGCTGGCGGCGCTCGACGTGCGGGACGCCACCGAGGCGGGTGGGGGCGTCGCGCCGGTGGACCGGCTCTCCCGGTTGCTGGGCGACCGACGGCTCCTGCTCGTGCTGGACAACTGCGAGCACCTCGTGGACCCGTTGGCGGACCTGGCCGCCGCCCTGCTGGGCGCAGCACCCGGCGTGCGCGTGCTGGCGACCAGCCGCGAGCCGCTCGGGCTGGCCGGCGAGATCGTGTGGGCCGTGCCGCCGCTGCCGGTGCCCGACCCGGCCGACGGAACGGACCTGGCCGCGCTGGCACGCTCCGACGCGGTGCGGCTCTTCGTCGCCAGGGCCACCGCCGCGGATCGCGGTTTCGCGCTGGGTGTGGAGAACGCGGTGCCGGTCGCCACCGTGTGTCGCCGGCTCGACGGAATCCCGCTCGCGCTGGAACTGGCCGCCACTCAGGTGCGCGGGCTGGGCGTGCGGGGGCTGGTCGCCGGGCTCGA
The DNA here is from genome assembly GCF_049841645.1 of Micromonospora sp. DT43. Taxonomy (NCBI): domain Bacteria; kingdom Bacillati; phylum Actinomycetota; class Actinomycetes; order Micromonosporales; family Micromonosporaceae; genus Micromonospora; species Micromonospora sp. DT43. The sequence goes on from NZ_JBNCKR010000017.1 coordinate 5,250, forward strand.
CGACAGGTTCCGGCTGCTGGGCGCGCGGCATCGGGGCGTACCGCCCCGGCAGCGGACGCTCCTGGCGATGCTCGACTGGAGCTGGCAACTGCTCACCGAGCCGGAACGGGTGGTGTTGCGGCGGCTGGCCGCGTACGCCGACGGCTGTGACGTCGACGCGGTGCGGGCGGTCTGCGCGCCCGATGGCGTGCCCGCCGCGAGCATCGCGGATCTGTTGGCCCGCCTCGTCGACCGCTCCTTGGTCGTCGTCGCGCCCCGCGAGGGCACACGGCGCTACCGGCTGCTGGAATCCGTCGCCGCCTTCGGCCTGGACCAGCTACGCGCCGCCGGGGAGCTACCCGACGTTCGCTCCCGGGCCCACCGCTACCAGGTGGAGCTGGCCGAGCGGGCGCACGAGGGTCTGCACGGCCCGGAGCAACGCCTGTGGCTGCGGCGGCTCGACATCGAGGCCGCCAACCTGCGCGCGGCGCTGGACACGGCGGTACGCCAGCGTGACGCCGACCTCGCGCTGCGCCTGGCCAACGCGCTGAGCTGGTACTGGTTTTTGCGTGGTCGGTTCGCCGAGGCGCGGCGGTGGCTCGCGGCGGCGCTCGACTGCCGGCCGGGAGGCGGGGCCGCCGGGGCCCGTGTCGCCGCGTGGCACCTGGGGTTCGCCCTCCTGTCCGGCGACGTGGCGGACTGGGTGACGCGGCACCGCGCGGTCCTGCGGCGGTACGAAGACGTCGACGATCCGCACGGCCGTCTTCGGGCGCTGTGGTTCCTCGCGTACGCGGAGGTCGACCTCGGTGACGTGACGGCCACCGGCGACCTGCTCGATGAGGTGCTGGCCGAGGCGCGCGCACTGCCCGACGAGTGGGTCGTGGCGGCCACCCTGAGCTTGCGCGCCAAGCACGCGCACATCCGGGGAGACGCGGCCGCGGTGGCGCGCGACGGCGCCGAGAGCGCCGCGCTGTTCCGTCGGCTCGGCGATCGGTGGGGGGTGTTGCAGGCCACCGAGTGGCTCGGCGCCCAGGCGGGCATGGCCGGTGACTACGAGCGGGCCAACCGACTGTACGAGGAGGGGTTGCGCGTCGCGGAGGACCTGGGTCTGCGGTTCGAGATGTCCGGCCAGCTCTGCTGGCTGGGCTGGGTGGCGTTGCAGCGAGGCGACTACCCACGGGCGTGGCAGCTCAGCGGGCTGGGGTTGCGGCTGGCCACCGAGCAGGGTTCTCCGCTCGGCATCGTGTTCGCGGAGCTGTGCCTCGCCGCCGCCGCGCGCCGGGAGGGCAGCCTCGACACGGCGGAGGCGCACCTGCGGAACCTGCTCGATGCCGCCGCGCGCCAGCAGGACGGGCCGGGGCAGCCGCTCTACCTGACCGGGGTCCTGGGCGAGCTGGGGTACGTCGCCGAGCTACGTGGCGACCCGAGGGCGGCCCTGGACTGGCACCTGCGGGCCGCCGAGGTCGCCGGGGAACTCGGTGCCGAGCAGGTCCCCTGGCAGGTCCTGGTTGGTGTGGCCGCCACCGGTGGCCGTCCACGGGATGCGGCCCGGTTGCTCGGCGCGGCGGCGGCGAGCCGGGAGGCGACGGGGCTCCCGCTGGCCCTCGCCGACCGGCCCGACGTCGAACGGGCGACCGCCCTGGCCGTGGCAGCACTGGGCGACGAGGACTTCGCCACGGCCCACGAGCAGGGGCGGCGGCTGTCGCCCGAGGAGATCCGGCACGCCGTACGCACGTTCTCGGACGGTGACGCACACCAGCTCGCGGCGGCATCCAGCGGCGGTCGTGGGATCCGGTGGCTCGGCGCTCAGCCGGGCCGCCCGGCCGTCACCGGTGTGCCGAACCGGACCCCGACACCGGGCGAGTAGAGCACGCTTACCGGCGGTCCGACAGGCGCCGGCAGCCCGGCCGCGGCGACCAGTTCGTCGTCCAGGTGCAGCAGCTCGGCCCGGTGCAGCGGCCAGCGGGGATGCCAGTTCGGCAGGTGCAGCGTGCGCCCGTACGCCCGGGTGTGCAGCCCCCACCGGGCGGTGACGAAGTGTTCCAAGGGGGTGGGGTCGGCGATCGGCTCCCCCACCCGGACCGCCATCCGGCTCGCCGTACCCGCCGGGCCGGGCCAGCGGCGCCGGCACCGGTAGGTGAGCCGGTCGCCGTCGCGGTCCAACCGCATCCGCGACCAGAGGTACGGCAGACGCAGCGTCGCCCGTGCCACAAGCACCGGCACCAGGCGGGACGCGTCGAGTGAGCGGAACACGACGGCCCGTCGGCCGGTGTCGTCGACCGAGTAGAGCCGGACGTTCGTCTCGGCGAAGGTGCCGAAGTACGGCACTCCCGGGCCGCGGCCGAAGCCCAGCCCGACCATCCGGAAGCCGATCAGCCCGACGTAGCTGACATCGTCAAGCGTGTCCGGGTGGGTGCCGGCGGGCAGCAGCGGCGCGACGAGTGCCGGGTCGACGGCCCAGTGCAGGAAGGTGAGGGCCTCCCAGCGCTGGCGCAGGAGCGCCCAGGGAAACGCCTGTCGGGGCGCATGGTCGACCGGTTCGATGTCCACGCCCCCATCCTGACTCAGGCGCGGTCCACGCCGGGGGCCCGCAGGCTGCGGAGACGGGCCGGCCCAGCCTCGACGAGGGCACGCCGGCCCGCCGTACGCTTGAGTGAGCAGAAGCGTTCAGAACAGGCGGTTCGGGGAGGAACTGGGCGTGACGCAGGGTGACGCGGAACTGGTGGCACTCGCGCAGGCGGGCGACGCGGGGGCGCTCGGTGTGCTGCTGAGCCGGCACGAGGCCGGGATGCGGGCCGTCGCGCTGAGCATGCTCGGCTACGGGCCGGACGCCGAGGACGCGGTGCAGGACGCCCTGGTGACGGCGCTGCGGCGCATCGGCGAGGTGCGCGATCGGGCCGCCGTCGGCCCGTGGCTGCGCACGATCGTCCGCAACAACGCGCGGATGGCCCTGCGCGGGCCGCGCCCCGTGCCGGTCGCCGAGCCCGACTGGTTCGCCCAGCCCGCCACCAGCCCCACCCCCGAGGAGGCCCTGGACTCCGCCGCCCTGCGTGACTGGGTGTGGCACGCCATCGGGCAGTTGTCCGAGTCCGACCGGTTGGTCACCCTGCTGCGCTACTTCAGCGACGCGTCCTCGTACGAGCAGATCGCGGCCGTGTGCGGCGTGCCGGTCGGCACCGTCCGCAGCCGCCTCAGCCACGCCCGCCGGGCACTCGCGGGTGGTCTGCGGACGGCGGCGACCGCCGCGCACGCCGACGTGCGCGCGGCCGGCGACGCCCGCTGGCGCGAGGGCCGCGACATGATCGCCACGGCGATGCGGGGGCACTTCGACCGGGTCGTGCACGAGAGCTGGTGGCCGGACGCCGAGATGGTGGTGCCGGGTGGGCCACGCGGTGGCCGCGACCTGGCGATCCGGGGCATGACCAGCGACCTGGAGGTCGGGGTACGCCAGCGGCTGCGCAACGTGGTCGCCAGCGGTGACGTGCTGATCTGGGAGACCGACCTGATCAGCCCACCGGACGATCCGGAACACTGCCCGCCCGGGGCGCTGTGGTTGCAGCAGCTGCACGAGGGGCGGGTGCGCCGGATGACCCTCTTCCACCCCGTCCCGGCGCTGGCCTGAGAAACGTCGCGGACCGAGCGAACTTTCCGGTCGACCCGCGCATCTGGTTCGTGCCAGTCACCAGCCATGCGGCGGACACCCGCCGCGCGGGTCACGAATCGGGAGACAGTTCATGGGTTCCACCAGCCACGATGTCGACGCCCTCGCACCCGGCGCGCACACCTTCAGCGTCGACGGCGTCGAGCAGGTCTACCACGTCGCCGGCACCGGCCCGGTGTGTGTGGCGCACTCCGGCGGCCCCGGTATCGAGTGGGCCTACCTGCGGGCGCCCGGCCTCGAGGAGCACTTCACGATGGTGTACGTCGAGCCGGTCGGCACGGGCGCGTCGGGGCGGCTCGACAACGCCGACGACTACCGCCTCGTCACGTATGTCCGGTTCCTCGACGCCGTGATCGAGCACCTCGGCGAGCCCCGGGTGTACCTCCTCGGCCACTCGTACGGCGGTTTCGTCATCCAGCGGTACGCCCTGGACCACCCGGACCGGGTCGCCGGCCTCGCCCTGTACGACACGTCGCCCGTCACCGGCGCCGAGTTCTGGGCCGAGGCGATGGCCAACCTCGCCGCGTACCCGCAGCGGCACCCGGACCGGCCGGAGGCGGCGGAGATCCCGGCCGCCTTCGCGCAGATCGGCGCCGCCACCGACGACGAGTCCCTCGGAACCGCCCTGCGCGCCGCCCTTCCGGTGTACTTCGCGGACTTCTGGGGTCGGCAGGCCGAGTTCGCCCCGTTCCAGGCGGCCGTGCGGATCTCGGCGGCGCCGGCCGGCGCGCAGGATCCGACGCCCTTCGACGTGCGCGACCGGCTCGGTGAGATCACCGTGCCGGCCGTGGTGATCGTGGGGGCGTACGACTTCATCTGCGGTCCCCGCTACGCCGAGGAGCTGCACGCGGGGCTCAAGGACTCGCGCCTGGTGGTGCTGGAGGACAGCGGGCACTTCGCGCACATCGAGCAGCCGACGGAGTTCACCGAGGCCGTGGTGGAGCTGCTCAAGCGGTGACGCTCGCGCCGCCCCCGAGGTCCGTTCGTCACAGCGGGCAGGCCTCGGGGGGCGGCGGCGTTGCACAGTCCTAGGCTTGGCACTTCGCTGCGCCGTGACGAAGGAGAAACAGCCGTGAGCCAGACGGATTCCGTCGACGAGTGGAACGTGGCCGAGGACGACGGCGTGCTGGACGCCTCCGACACCCTCGACGACGACCGCGTCGGCGACCCCCTCGACACCGGCATCGTCGCCGCCGACCACTGGACGGCGGCGAACCGGTTCGGCACCACCCCCGCCGAGGAGCGGGCGGGCGAGTCGTTGGATCAGTACCTCGCTCAGGAGGAGCCGGACGTCGACCCGTACGCCGAGGGCGGCGACGACGAGGACGAGCTGACCCGCCGGGGGTACGAGACCGAAGCGCGCGCGGGCCGTCTCGTCGAGTACGACGAGGGCGTCCGTGAGGACGACGAGGCCGAGTCGGTGGCGTGGGACGCCGGGATCGACGCGGGCGCCGCCAGCGCCGAGGAGGCGGCGGTCCACGTGATCGAGGACCCCGACGGCCCGGGTGACGGTCCGCTGCGCTGACCGGCGCACCGCCGCGCTCGGCGCCACACCGGGCGCCGCGCGCGGCGGGTGATCAAACGCGTCGGTCAGTGGATGATGACGGGCGTCTTGGCCAGCTCGGCCTGCTCGTCACCGAGCGGCTGCTCGGGCTTACGCCGACGCGGCAGCAGAAGTGCCGGGATGAACGTGGCCACCACCAGCGCGAACCCCACCCAGAACGTGTGGGCGAACGACTTCGCCGCGAAGTCGAGGCCGCGCTCGATGATCGATGGGTCCACAGGCATCTGCTGGAGCAGTTCCGGCCGCTGCTGGGCCGCGATGGCCAGGCCTGCCTCGGTGATCGGCTTGCCGCTCGGGTCCACCGCGCCGGGGATCGGCCGGGAGCCGTTCAGCTCGTTGGTGAGGATCACCGACATCACGGCGGCGCCGATCGAGCCGCCGATCTGCTGGAGGATGTTGACGAGCGTCGAGCCGCGCGCCACCTCCTGCGCCTGCAACGTCCGCAGCGCCGACGTCATGATCGGCATCATTGTGCCGCCCATGCCCAGGCCCATCACGAACAGCGAGCCTTCCAGCAGCCAGTACGAGGTCTGCGGGTCGACCTGGGTGAAGCCGAAGAACCCGACGACGATCAGCGCCAGCGCGAACGGAACGGTACGACCGATCGGCACCCGGTCGGCCAGAATGCCGGCGATCGGCATGGTGATGACCGCGCCGATGCCCTGGGGCGCCATGAGCAGACCGGCGGTCAGCGTGGTCTCGCCGCGCACCTGCAGGAAGTAGCTCGGGAACAGCAGGCCGGCGCCCATGAACGCGATGATGAACACGAACAGCGTCAACGAGGCGATGGTCAGGCTGCGGTTGCGGAACAGGCGCAGGTCGAGCAGCGGGTGCCGGGGCTTGAACGAGTAGAGCACGAACGCCACCACCAGCGCGCCACCGACAAGCATCGGGGCCCACACCTTGGCCGCCGAGAAGGTGCCCGCCTCCGGCAGCGACGAGACGCCGTAGAGGAAGAGCGCGAGACCCGGGGACAGCATCAGCATGCCGAGGAAGTCGAAGGACTCCGACGGCTCGGGGGCGTCCTTCGGAAGCGCCATCTGCGCGTAGATGAGGGCGACGACACCGATCGGCAGGTTGATCAGGAAGATCCAGTGCCAGCTCGCCGTGTCGATCAGCCAGCCGCCGAGGATCGGGCCGCCGATCGGGCCGAGCAGCATCGGGATGCCGAGGACTGCCATCAGCCGGCCGATCCGGTGCGGCCCGGCCGCCCGCGTCATGATCGTCATGCCCAGCGGCATGAGCATGCCGCCACCGAGGCCCTGCAGGACGCGGTAGCCGATCAGCTCGCCGATCGAGTCGGCGGTGGCGCAGAGCCCGGACCCGATCGTGAACAGGGCGAGCGCCACCATGTAGAGGCGCTTGGTGCCGAACCGGTCGGCCGCCCACCCGCTGAGCGGGATCACCGTGGCCAGGGCGAGCGTGTAGCCCGTCATCGTCCAGGCCACGCGGGCGTAGGACGCGTCGAACTCGGTCTGGAACTTGGGCAGCGCGACGCTGACCACCGTCACGTCGAGGATCGACATGATCGCGCCAAGGACGACGACACCCGCCACCTTGAGCACCGCGGCGTCGAGCTTGTCCGATGTCGCGACGGATTGCTGTGTCACTAACTCTCCTGAGGTCGGTTGATCCGGCGGATGTGGGCGGTGGCGGCGAATATCGCGCCGACCAGGCGCGGGACGCGACGTGCCGGGGCAACGACGCGCCGAGGCAGACTATCCGGGGAGTGTGACGGTCTGCCGCCGGATTTCGTGACGACCACGTGGCGGAAACCGATCGGCCGCCCGATTGCAGCCGGACGTCGGGGTGTCGATCAGCCGCCGACGCATCGTCCCCGCGCGTGCGGGGTGTCATCCCGTCGCCCAGGTCCCGTCCCGGAACACTGCGCCCATGCCCACCTGTTGCACCCGACGTGCCGATCCGCCCGCGGGTGGAGGGATGAGTCACCGTGAACCGCGCCCAACTCGCCAGCTTTCTGCGGACCCGACGCGAGGCGCTCCAGCCCGAGGACGTCGGTTTGCCCCGGGGGCCACGTCGACGCACCGGTGGGTTGCGACGCGAGGAAGTCGCCACGCTGAGTGGTATGTCCACCGACTACTACAGCCGGTTGGAGCAGCAACGCGGGCCGCACCCGTCTGAGCAGATGCTCGCCGCGCTGGCCCGTGGCCTGCGGCTCTCCCCTGCTGAGCGGGACCACCTCTTCCAGCTTGCCGGTCAGGCTGTCCCGCACCGCGCCGTCCGGGCCGATCACGGCAACCCCGGGATGATGCGCATCCTCGACCGGTTGCACGACACCCCCGCCCAGGTGGTGAACCACCTCGGTGAGACCCTGGCGCAGACCGGGCCGGCCATCGCGCTGCTCGGCGACGAGACCCGGCACACCGGGTTGGCCCGCAGTGCGCACTACCGCTGGTTCACCGACCCGCAGGCGCGACAGCTGCACCCCGCCGAGGACCACGAGACGCAGAGTCGACTCCTCGTGGCGCACCTGCACGCGTCGTACACCCGGGACGGCCGGGGCTCGCGGGCGGCGACGCTCGTCGACGACCTGCTGGCCCGCAGCCCGGAGTTCGTCCGCCTGTGGCAGGAGCACCCGGTGCCCGGCGGCTACTGCCCCGTGAAGCGGTTCCTGCACCCCGAGGTGGGGCCGCTGGAGCTGCACTGCCAGACCCTTGTGGACCCCGACGCGTCCCAGACGCTGCTGGTCTTCACCGCCGCGCCGGGTTCGGAGAGCGACGAGAAGCTACGGCTGCTCTCCGTCATCGGCGACCAGGTCGTCTAATCTGCGCCGGGCACCGCGAAGACATTGATATCGATGGGTACGGCTGTAATGATTAACACACTTTACAGTTGTCTTCGCCGCCCGGAAGGACCCCCACATGGCGCGACGATTGGCCGGGCCCCCGCCCCGCCGCCCCCGCATCAGATTTGCCGCCACGATCGCCGCGGCCCTGCTCGCCGTACCGACCGGCCTGTTCGTCGGCGCCTCCGCCGCGACGGCCGCCACCACCGGCGCCATCACGGGGTACGGCGGCAAGTGCGTCGACGTGGCCGCCGCGAACCCGGCCAACTCCACAGCGGTGCAGCTCTACGCATGCAACGGCTCCACCGCCCAGCAGTGGACGGTGGGCGACGACGGCACCATCCGGGCCCTGGGCAAGTGCCTCGACATCGCCGCCGCCGGCACCGCCAACGGCGCCCGGGTGCAGATCTACGACTGCAACGGCACCGGCGCGCAGCAGTGGTCGTCCAGCGCCGGGCAGGTGGTCAACCCGACCTCCGGCAAGTGCCTCGACGCGACCGGCACCAGCTCGGCCGACGGCACGCCGTTGCAGATCTGGAGCTGCACCGGCAGCGCCAACCAGCTCTGGACCCTGCCCAGCGGCGGCACCACTCCCCCACCGTCGAACGGCTTCACCCACCCCGGAGTGCTGGTCAGCCGCGGCCAGCTCGACTTCGTCCGGGGGCGGGTGCAGGCGGGCGCGCAACCGTGGGCGGCCGCGTACAGCCAGATGATGAGCAGCCGGTACGCCTCGCTGTCGCGCACCCCGGCCCCCCGCGCCGTCGTCGAGTGCGGCTCCTACTCCAACCCGAACAACGGCTGCACCGACGAGCGCGAGGACGCGATCGCGGCGTACACCGACGCGCTCGCCTGGTACCTCACCGGTGACTCCCGGTACGCGCAGAAGGCGATCCAGCTCATGGACGCCTGGTCGGCGACGATCACCTCGCACACCGGCAGCAACGGGCCGCTGCAGACCGGCTGGGCGGCCTCGACCTGGCCCCGGGCCGCCGAGATCATCAAGTACACCTACGGGAGCTGGCCCAACGCCAACCGGTTCGCCACCATGCTGCGCAACGTCTACCTGCCGGTGGTCCGCAACGGCTCGAACAGCAACGGCAACTGGGAACTGACCATGATGGAGGCCGCCGTCGGCATCGCCGTCTTCCTGGAGGACCGCACCGCCTACGACGCGGCGGTCACCCGCTTCCTCAACCGCGCCCGCGCCTTCATCTACCTGCCCACCGACGGCGCGCTGCCGTACACGGTGCCCGGCAGCGGCCTGGACACCAGCTCGGAGATCATCGGCTACTGGCAGGGCCAGTCCACCTTCGTCGCCGGCCTCGCGCAGGAGACCTGCCGGGACTTCGTCCACACCGGGTACGGGATCTCCGCCATCTCGCACGTCGCGGAGACCTCCCGCATCCAGGGCCGCGACCTGTACCCGCAGGTCGGTGAGCGGCTGCGGCAGGCGCTCGGCCTCCACTCGCGCTACCAGCTCGGCGAGGCGGCACCGTCCTGGCTCTGCGGCGGCACCCTCACCCGGGGCCTCGGCCCGATCACCGAGGTCGGCTTCAACGCGATGGCCAACCGGCTGGGCAACGTCATGACCAACACGCAGACCCTCACGCTGCAACAGCGACCCGCCGGCACCAACAACCTCTTCGTCGCCTGGGAGACGCTCACCCACGCCAGCAACCCCAACTGACCGCGCCGGCCCGGCGACCCGCCTGCGTGGGTCGCCGGGCCGGGGCGGTGGTCAGCCCTCGATCCCCAACGCCACCACCGGGCTGACCCGCGACGCCCGCCGCGCCGGCAGCACGCCGGCCAGCGCGGTCAGCCCGACAAGCGCCGCGAAGAGCCCGACCAGTTGCAGCACCGGCAGCGACAGCGGCGCGTTGAGCCCGAGCGCCCGCACCACCAACCAGGAGTACGGGACACCGAGCAGCAGACCGAAGCTCGCACCGATCACCCCGTACAGGCCGGACTCGACGGTGAGCATCGCGCGCAGGCCCGCCCGGGACAGACCGACGGCGCGTAGCAGCCCGGACTCGCGTACCCGCTCGACCACCGACAGCGCGGTCGTGGAGCCCACCCCGACCACCGCGATCAGCACGGTCAGGCTGACCAGGCCGGCGGTGATCCCGACCAGGGCGTTCAGCATCGCGTCGTTGCGGTCCCGCTCGTCGGCGAGCACCCCGATGCCGAGTCCGGCGCCGTTCCCGATCGCCTGCCGCAGCGCCCGCAACCCGGCGGTACGCCCATCCTCACCCGCGCCTGCCGCGTCGGCCAGCAGACCGGTGTACGCCGTCGGCCCGCCGATCCGGTCCAGGTCGGCCCGGTCGACGAGGATTCCCGCGTACAGGGGGCCACGGTCGGGCAGGACCGCCGCCACCCGTACGTCGACCGTCCGGCCGTCCCGGGCGAGGGTGACGGTGTCGCCGGCGTGCAGCCCGGCGTTGCGGGCGGCCCAGTCGCCGAGCACGATCCGGCCGGGTCCACGGTCGGCGAGGTTGCCCTGCGCCACGTCCAGGTCGGCGATCCTCGGCAGCGCCGACATGTCGAGGTCGGTCGTCGAATACCCGGACTCGGCGTCGCCGAGCCGTTCGGCGCCCCGCATCAGCGCGACGTCGTAGACCATCCGGTACGGCACCACCCTGGTCAGCGCGCCGTGCGCCGCCCGCGCCCGTGTCACGACGGCCACCGGTACGGTCGCGCCCTCGCTGCCGGACACCTCGAAGTCGGCAGGCGCGGAGAGGGCCATGTCGCGATCCGCGACGACACGCATCGACGCTCCGCCGATGAGCACGCCGGAGATCAGGGTCACGCCGAGCGCGACCACGACGGAGACAGCGGCGGCCCGCCGCGGCGTCCCACCGATCCCGCCGACCGCCAACCGCCCCAGCGGGCCGACCTGGCGCAACGGCCAACCGGCCACGGCCAGCACCGGGCGCACCAACAGCGGCCCGAGGGCGACCAGTGCGAAGAACGCCAGCGCTCCCGAGGTGACCAGCAGCAGCAGCGCCGCGCTCGGGTCGTAGGACTCCTGATCCGGCGTCGGCAACCGCCGCACCGCCGCGACGCCGGCCAGCAGAGCGCCGAGCACCAGCAGCGCGCCGGACACCAGACGCGGGACCCCGATGCCGCGCCGTCCGGCGGTGACGCTGGCCGCCCGCAGCGCCTCCAGGGGCGAGACCCGGGCGGCGGAGAACGCCGGCGCCAGGACCGCCACCACTGTGACGACGACCGCGCCGAGCACCACCGCTACCGCCGCCCCCGGCGACAGGCCCGGCGACGAGACCGCCAGGCCCGAGGCGCGTAGGGCCATGGGGAGGAGCTGGCCGACGGCCAGGGCGCCGGCGACTCCCACCACGCCCGCGACCAGCCCGGTCAGGGCACCCTCGGCGGTCAGCGCGCCCACCAGCGCGCCGCGGCCCGCGCCCACCGCCCGCAGCAGCGCGAGGTGCTGCATCCGCTGGGCGAAGACGATGCGGAACGTGGAGGTGAGCACCAGCCCCGCGGCGACCACCGCGACCGCGACGAACATGCCGACAAGCGCGAACAGACGTCCCACCTGCTCGGCCGCCGCGTTGGCCTCGGCGTCGCGCACCTCCGCGCCGGAGCGGATCGGCTGACCGGCCGGGACCGCCGCGGTCACCCGCTGGCGAACCGTCTCCGCCGCGCCGGCGGCCGTCCGCACGTCGATCCGCTCGACGGTGCTCACCTGACCCCACGCGGCCACGACGTCGTCCGGGGCGTACGCGTCGTAACCACCGTCGTCCGGGGTGTCGACCACGCCGGTCACGGTCAGCGGCGCCCCGGTGGTGCGCTCGCCTCCCGTCCCGGTGGTCAGGGTGCCGACAGCCAGCCCGAGCCGCTCGACGGTACGCCGGGTCACCGCGATCTCGCCGAGCTGGTCCGGGTAGCTGCCCTCGACCAGGCGGACGGTCGCCAGCGGGCCGGTGCCCGGGTCGGCCCGCAGGTTGAGGTAGCCCTCCGCCAGGGAGACCCCGACAGTCATCCGGCCCACCGCCTCGGTGACGCCGGGCAGGGCGCGGACGTCGCGAAGGGCCGCCACGGTGGGCGGCTGCTGCTCCGGGTCACCGATGACGAGGTCGGTGGCGGCAGGGGTGCCGCTGAGGTTGTCCCGCGCGGTCCGTTCGGTGATGTCCTGCGCCAGGACGGTGCCGAAGACGACGAACGACGCGACGAGGATCGCCAGGCCGGTCAGGACCAGTCGACCCGGGCGTCGGGCCGCGGCGCTCACCTGGGTACGCAGCACCGTCGCCCTCACGCGGGCACCGCCAGCTCGCGCAGCGCGTCGGTGACCGAGTCCTGGTTCGGCGCGGCGATCTCGCCGGCGACCCGGCCGTCGGCGAGCAGCACCACCCGGTCGGCGTACGCGGCCGCGATCGGATCGTGGGTGACCATGACGACCGTCTGGCCCAGGTCGCGTACCGAGTCGCGCAGGATGGCGAGGACCTCCGCCCCGGAGCGGGAGTCGAGGTTGCCTGTCGGCTCGTCGGCGAAGACGACCTCGGGCCGTGACACCAGCGCCCGGGCCAGCGCCACCCGCTGTTGCTGGCCGCCGGAGAGTTCGCTGGGCCGGTGCCCGAGCCGCTGCCCGAGGCCCAGCACGTCGACGAGGTGCGCGAACAGGTCACGGTCGGGTTCCCGGCCGGCGAGGTCCAGCGGCAGCGTGATGTTCTGCGCGGCGGTGAGCTGCGGCAGCAGGTTGAACGCCTGGAAGACGAAGCCGATCCGTTCGCGGCGTGCGCGGGTCAGGGTACGGTCGGACTGACCGGTCAGCTCCGTGCCGCCGAGCAGGACCCGGCCGGAGGTCGCCGTGTCCAGGCCGGCCAGGCAGTGCATGAGCGTCGACTTGCCGGACCCGGACGAGCCCATGATCGCGGTGAACTCGGCCCGGCCGAAGCCGACCGAGACGCCGTCCAGGGCGCGGACCGCGGTGTCGCCGCTGCCGTACACCTTCACCAGGTCGACCGCGGCGACGGCGGCCTGCCCGATCGGCGGCGGGGCGTGGGTTGTCATGGGTTCCTCCAGTGGCTGCGATGTGACCCGGGAAGCCTCGCCCGCGTCGGGTGGACGCCACATCGGCCCGCGGTCGGGGAACTCCCCCGCCGGGTCTGTCTTTCGGCCGATCTGCCCGCGCCGCCCACCTGGCTACGCTGGGTCACGATGAACGCGCCGAGATTCTCGACATGGTGGGTACGTCTGGGTCAGCTCGCCGGTCTGGCGGCGCTGGCCCTGCTCGGTGCCTTTGATCTGCGCTACGGCCTCTACACCGGGGCGGGCGCGGTCGAAGCCCTGCGCGCCCTGGTGCAGGTGGGGTTGGCGCTGCTGACCGCTGTGGTCTGGCTGCCCGTGCACCGGCAGGGGTCCCGGTCGTTGCCGCTCGCGGCGCTCGTGCTCGGCGCGATCTCACTCGCCGTCACCTTCGGCTTCGTGGTGCTCAGCGCGAGCGGCAGCTATCTGTTCGGCGGCAGCTGGGGGCTGGCCGAGTCCGCCGGGATGATCGCTGTGGTGTTCGTGGTGACCCGGTGGGGCGCGGCACGGCTCGCTCCGTGGGCGGCGGTGCTCGCCGCGCTCGCCGCCGCCGCGCTGCCGCTGCGCGCCGGTGCCGAGTACGTCTACGTGATCTTCGGGCTGCTCCAGGCGCTCGGCGCGGTCGGCGCCGCCGCCGCCGGGATCTACCTGCGCGTCGTCGCCGCCGGGCGGGCGCGGGCCATCGCGTTGGTACGGGCCGAACAGCGCGCCGAATTCGCTCGCGACCTGCACGACTTCATCGCCCACCACGTGACGGGCATCGTGGTGCAGGCGCAGGGCGCCCGGTTCGTCGCCGAGCAGGACCCGCAACGGGTGATCGTGGCGCTGGAGCAGATCGAGCGGGCCGGCGCGGAGACGATGGCCTCGATGCGACGGATGGTCGGCGTGCTGCGCAATCCGGACGCCCCGCCGGACGCCCCCCTCGCTCCGCTGGCCGGCGTGGCCGATCTCGCGCCGCTGCTGGAGGGCCACAACGGCACCACGACCACACCGGCCCAGCTGTACGTCGACGGTCCGCTCGACGGGCTGCCGGTGGAGGTGTCGACGTCGGCGTACCGGGTGGTGATGGAGGGGCTGACCAACGCCCGCCAGCACGCCCCGGACGCCCGGTCGGTGGCCGTGTCCGTGCGCCGTACGCCGGACTGGCTCCTGGTCCGGGTCGCCGACGACGGCGCGTCCCCGCGTTCCGCTCCCGCCCGGGGCCACGGTTTCGGTCTACTCGGCCTCACCGAACGGGTACGCGCCCTCGGCGGCACGATCACCGCAGGGCCGGGCATCTCCGGCGGCTGGGTTCTCGACGCCGCGTTCCCGCTGCGGTCGGCGGTGACCCGATGATCCGGGTGCTGATCGCCGACGACCAGGCGATGGTCCGGACCGGCTTCAGCATGATCATCGGCGCGCAGCCGGACATGGCGGTGGTCGGCGAGGCCGCCGACGGGGTCGCCGCCGTCGAGATGGCTCGGCGGCTGCGCCCGGACGTGGTGCTGCTGGACATCCGCATGCCCCGCCTCGACGGCCTGGAGGCGTTGCGGCTGCTCGCCGGGCCGGGCGTCGCCGACCCGGTGCGGGTGGTCGTGGTGACGACCTTCGACCTCGACGAGTACGTGCACACCGCCCTGTCCAACGGCGCCTGCGGCTTCCTCCTGAAGGATTCAGGCCCGGCGCTGCTCGTCGAGGCGGTCCGCGCGGCAGTCTCCGGCGATGCGCTGATCAGCCCGTCCATCACCGTACGACTGCTGGAGCACCTCAGCCCGCCCACCGCGCCGCGGGACGACGCCGGCCTGTCCCCGCGGGAACTCGACGTCGTGAAGCTCGTCGCGCGAGGGCTGACCAACGCCGAGATCGCCGGTCAGCTCTTCATCGCCGTCGGCACCGTCAAGACCCACCTCGCCAGCGTGCAGACGAAGCTCCCGGCCCGCAACCGCGTCGAGATCGCCGCCTGGGCCTGGGAACGCCGCCTCGTCGGCTGATGCTGTCAGGCGATCCAGGACGGATCGGCGTTGGCGGCTTGTCGCGTTGCGGGTGGCTGAGATAGCGGAGCGTATGTCACGCCTGTTGCTTCCTCGGAGACTGTCCACAATCGTCGTTGCTGGCCGCGGTCGGTGGCGCTGAGCGGTGGCCGCTGCGGCTTCGGTGCGCCCTTGAACTGCCCAAGGCCGCCTGGGCCGTAGTATTCGCCGCCGGAAGCGTGTGGGTCGGTGGCAGCACGGAGCACTGGCAGCGCGCCGCGCCCGGCTGACTGGGTGAACAGCCAACCGACTGTTGCGTTGGCCAGCCGGAACCCGGGCGAAGCATCCCGGAACAGCGAGGTCCGCGCTCCTCCGGGATGTGCCGCGAGGCTGATCGTCGAGCAACCGGCGTCGGTGAGCCGGTGCTGCAGTTCGAACGCGAAGAGCAGGTTGGCGAGCTTCGAGGCGTTGTAGGCGGTCGTCGGCCGGTACCGGTCGAGGCTGCGGGGGTCGAGGTCGGTGACGGAGCCCCCGCTCGCCGCCTTGCTGCTGACGGTGACGACCCGGCCGGACGGCGATCGTTCGAGCATGTCGAGCAGGAGGCCGGTCAGTGCGAAGTGGCCGAGATGGTTGACGCCTACCTGCGATTCGAAGCCGTCCTCGGTCCGGCGCGCCGGCTGCCACCAAAGACCGGCGTTGTTCACCAGGATGTCCAGACGGTCGAAGCGCTCACGGAACTGGGTTGCCGCCCGCCGCACGGAAGCGAGGGATGCCAGGTCGACCGAGAGCACGCTGCTCGTGCCGGTCAACACGCGCGCGGCGTCGGCACCACGTGCGATGTCGCGGACACCGAGCACGACGTGGGCTCCACGGCCGGCCAACGCCCTTGCCGTCTCCAGGCCGATACCGGCGCTGGCGCCGGTCACCAGCACGGTGGCGCCGTTGAGCAGGGGGATGTCTCGCGTACGCCACATGACGCCTCCTATATTCGGAACGGTCGCCCCGCTTCGGACTATACGGAACGCTCGCCCCGCTTGTCGATAACCTTCAGGAGGCCCTGTGCGCGCCGACGCTCGCCGCAACCGCCAGCGCATTCTCGACACCGCCTATGACGTCCTCGCCACCGAAGGCGTCGGAGTTCCCATCGACGAGATCGCCCGCCGTGCCGGCGTCGGCGCCGGCACCGTCTACCGGCACTTCCCCACCAAGGAATCGCTCATCGAGGCCGTCGTGCTCGACCGCATCCACGCCATGACCGCCAAGGCCCGCTCTGGCATCGACTTCACCGAGTTCTTCGCGCACATGGTCGAGGCTGGCCTCGCCAATCGGGCTGTCGCCGACGCCCTGACTGATGGCGGTTACCAGGTTCCCGCCGACGCCGACGCCGCCCTGCACGCCGCCTTCGCCGAACTCCTGCAACGAGCACAGCGGGCCCGAACCATCCGCCCGGACATCACGCCCGACGACCTGCAAGCCCTCGTCGTCGGCTGCGTCGCGACCGCACGCCACCGCGGCGACATCGACCTCGTCCGGATCGTCATCGCCGGCCTACGCCCTGGACCGACCATAACCGGCACCTGAGCCCGGCAGCAGGCAGCACGGCGGCGCTCCGGCGACGACCCGGCGACGACCGGCATGGCCGGGTCGCCCGTCAGCGACTCGGCGACGACCCACCAAGAGGTGGAAGGGCGTGATTCGGAGCCTTTGGAGCTGATGCCGAGAACGAATCAGCGGCACGCCGTCGTCCGCGAGCAAGCCGAGCCGTCCCGACCGCACGCGCCCCGGCCCCGCCCGCCGCACGATCCACCGGCGCCCACCGCCCGTCCGCTGGTGATGCCGTGAACGAATCAGCTCGAAAGGAAGCGACGACACCCCGCCCGCCGGCGCGATCGGCAGCCGAGAAGCCGCGCTACCGCGTTGGACGGGGCATCCTTCCGTTCGTCGGTGACCTAGCATTGACGGAAGTGAATCGCCGGCCCGCTGCGGACAACCGGAGGCGAGGGATTCATCGTGCGTGATCATCCAATCCGAAGTAGGCCCCGGCCGAGAGGCGTCGCCGTACTGGCCGTCGCCGCACTGATGGCCGCGCTGGGCACGGTGAGCGCGATCGGCGGGGTGGGCGCGAGCCCGGCGTACGCCGCCGTCGACGACACCGAGTCGCCCACCGCCCCCGGCCCGATCACGGTCGTGGCCAGCGGCACCACCTGGCTTGAACTGACCTGGCCCGCGTCGACCGACAACGTGGGCGTGGTCGGCTACGTGGTGTCGGCGCGGTTCGAGGACAACGGCCGGACGTGGTCGACCGACACCAACAGCATCCGCATCACCGACCTGGGGCCGTCGCGCACCTACATCTTCGGGGTCGCCGGGCTGGACGCGGCGGGAAACCGCTCACCGTCGAGCCCGACGTTGCGGTTGACCATGCCACCGGGCGACGACCAGGCACCGAGCGCACCGGGTCAGCCGGTCGCGTACGACGTCGCCGCCACACTGGTGTGGCTGCGCTGGGCCCCCTCGACCGAGAACGTCGTGCTGGACCGGTACGAGGTGTACCGGGTCGACGCCGGCGGTCAGCTGACACTGGTCAGGGAGCTGTACCAGTTCCCGCCGAGGCCCACCGTCGCCCAGGTCAGCGGGTTGACGCCGAACACGACGTACACCTTCGTGGTCCGCGCCCGCGACGAGGCGGGCAACTGGTCGGCGCTGTCACCGCCGGTCACCGTGACCACCCTGGCGCCACCGCCGAGCTGCGCGGTCCGCACCGTCGTCCGGCAGAGGTCGGGCGGCTTCGTGGCGTACCTCTCCGTCGAGAACACCGGCACGACGGCGGTGAACGGCTGGACGATGACTTGGCGGTTCTGGGCCAGTCAGGAGTTGCGGGCCCTCTGGGGCGCGCAGGTCGTCGACCGACCGAACAACAGTTACCTGCGGGTGCGCAACACCCGCCACAACGCGGTGATCAGGCCCGGCGGCGCCGTGTCGCTGGGCGTCGTCGCCACCGGTACGCAGCTGCCGGAGGAGGTCACGCTGAACGGCGGCGTCTGCGTGGTGGCAGACAGGTAACGCTCGCGTCCGGGGTCTGGCGTCCACGGCGACATCTTGCGACGCTAACGATCGTGTATGACTACGACCTGTTGGTGCTGGGCTCCGGACCCAGCGGTCAGAAGGCCGCGATCGCCGCCGCGAAGCTCGGCAGGCGGGTCGGCATCGTGGATCGCCGCGACATGCTCGGTGGGGTGTGCATCAACACCGGCACCGTTCCGTCCAAGACGCTGCGCGAGGCGGTGCTCTATCTGACCGGCCTGAGCCAGCGTGACCTGTACGGCAGCAGCTACCGGGTCAAGGAGGACATCACGGTCAGCGACCTGGCCGCCCGTACGCAGCACGTGATCACCCGACAGACCGATGTCATCCGTAACCAGCTCGCCCGCAACCGCGTCGCGATGATCACCGGGACGGGGCGTTTCGCGGACGCGCACTCCATCTGGGTCGACGCCGGCTCGGGGCGCGAGTCGAAGGTGACGTTCGACAAGGCCGTCATCGCGGCCGGCACCCGCCCGGCCCGCCCCGACAGCGTCGACTTCGACGACCGGACCATCGTGGACTCCGACGGCGTCATCAACCTCCAGGCCGTTCCGCGCAGCATGGTCGTGGTCGGCGCCGGCGTGATCGGCATGGAGTACGCGTCGATGTTCGCCGCCCTCGGCACCAAGGTGACAGTCGTGGAGCGCCGCGAGCGGATGCTCGAGTTCTGCGACGACGAGGTCGTCGAGTCGCTGAAGTACCACCTGCGCGACCTGTCGGTGGCGTTCCGCTTCGGCGAGGAGGTCGCCGCGGTGGAGAAGCACCAGACGGCGGCGCTGTGCATTCTCAAGAGCGGCAAGAAGATCGTCGCGGACACCGTCATGTACTCGGCGGGCCGGCAGGGCCAGACCGACGACCTGGCGTTGGAGGCGGCCGGCCTGGAGGCGGACCGGCGCGGTCGGATCGCCGTCGACGCCAACTACCGCACCCCGGTCGACAACATCTACGCCGTCGGCGACGTGATCGGCTTCCCGGCGTTGGCTTCCACCTCGATGGAGCAGGGCCGGCTGGCCGCGCAGCACGCCTGCGGCGAGCCGATCCGGGAGATGCACGGCCTGCAACCGATAGGCATCTACACCATCCCGGAGATCAGTTTCGTCGGTCAGACCGAGGCCGAGCTGACCGACGCGTCGACGCCGTTCGAGGTGGGCATCGCGCGCTACCGCGAGTTGGCCCGTGGCCAGATCGTGGGCGACTCGTACGGGATGCTGAAGCTGCTCGTCTCCCCCGAGGACGGGCGGCTGCTCGGGGTGCACGTGTTCGGCACCGCTGCCACCGAGATCGTCCACATCGGCCAGGCGGTGATCGGCTGCGGCGGCACGATCGACTACCTGGTCGACGCCGTGTTCAACTACCCGACCCTGGCCGAGGCGTACAAGGTCGCCGCGTTGGACGCCTCCAACAAGATTCGCAACATCACCCGCATCGACGGTTAGGGCGTGGTTCCGGCGTCCACGAGTTCGGCGAGATGGGTGCGGTAGTTCGGGCAGGTCGAGATGTCCTCGTGGGTGCAGTTCAACCCGGCCTCCAGCAGGTCGAGCGCCGACCGTAGCGCCGCCATCCTGGCCTGCAGCGCGTCGTGGTTGCGGCGCAGCACGTCCTTGCGGGCGGCCGGGTCGTGTGCGGCGAGGAACGCCCGGATGTCCGGCAGCGGCAGGCCGGCCTGCTTGGCGCGCAGGATCGAGGCCACCCGGTACAGGTCGTCGCGTGTGTAGCGGCGGCGGCCGCCGGTGACGCGGGCCGGCGCGAGCAGGCCCACCGATTCCCAGTGCCGCAGGACGTGCGTTGGCAGGCCGAAGTGATCGGCCACCACTCCGATCGTCAGCGGACTTGACGTCATGTCGACATTAAGTCCGACCATGGCCGGCATGTCCAGTCTTCTAGCTGTCCTCGATGCCATGGAGAGCGAGCCCGCGGCCGTCGAGCTGCGTGCCCGTTCCTACGAGTTGCTCGGCGACCTCAGCGGCCGCACCGTCGTCGACGCCGGCTGTGGCAGTGGCCGCGCCGTCGCCGAGCTGGCCCAGCGCGGGGCCCACGCGGTCGGCGTCGACCTCGACCCCGAGATGATCGCCGTGGCCCGGGAGCGCTGGCCGGCCGGCGAGTTCCACGTCGGCGACGCCGCCGAACTGCCGCTCGAGACCGGCTCGGCCACCCGCTACCGGGCGGACAAGGTGCTGCACGTGCTCGACGACCCGGCGCGAGCCGTGGCCGAGGCCCGCCGGGTGCTCGCGCCGGGCGGCCGGGCTGTGCTGCTCGGCCAGGACTGGGACCTGATCGCCATCGACTCGGACGAGCCGGAGACCACCCGTCGGATCGTCCACGCCAAGGCGGACTCGCTCCCGTCGCCGCGCGTTGCCCGCGGGTATCGCAACCTGCTGCTCGACGCCGGTTTCGCCGACCCGGTCGTCGAAGTGCACACAAGCGTGTTCACCAATGAGAAGGCCCTGGCTCTGCTGCGACGGATCAGCGACGACGAGAGCTGGCTCGCCGAGCAGGCCGAGCGCGCCCGCAGGAACCGGGTCCTCGTCGTCGTGCCGATGTTCCTCGTCGCCGCCCGGAGATAGCGCCCCGGGCAGGGACGTGCCGGCCGGTGCGGAGGGTCCGGGCCACCCTCCGCACCGGCCGAGGTTCCGTCAGCCCGCCGCGCAGGTCGGGCTGAGGCTTCCTGCGGTGCCGGTGCCCTGGAAGCCGAACTCGGTGGACTGTCCCGCGCCGACCTGACCGTTGTACGACACGTTCCTCCAGCTCGTCGTGCCGGTGTTGCCGCTGCGGTCGGCGCTCCACGCGTTTGTGACAGTCGCGCCGGACGGCAACGCGATCGTCACGGCCCAACCGTTGAGGGCCGACGAACCGGCCGTCACCCGTACGTTCGCCACGAAGCCGCCGGTCCACTGGTTCACCGTCACCGTCGCGGCGCAGTCACCCGACCCCGGAGGCGGGGTGGTGGGCGGCGGGGTCGTGGGCGGAGGCGTGGTCGGCGGCGGAGTGGTCGGCGGCGGGGTCGTCGGCGGCGGGGTCGTCGGCGGCGGCGGGGTCGTGCCGTCCAGCCCGAAGAAGCGGATCACCTGAGCGGCGTCGACAGGCAGGTTGTGCGTGACGCCCTGCATGCTGATCGCCTCTACCGGCGCCATCGGGCCGCTGCTGCCGTACCGGGTGCGGGTGTACCCGGACTGCGGGGAGTCGGTGTACGTCGGGGTCTGGCTGAGCCCGTGCACGTTTGTCCACTGCTTGATCTGCTCGCCGAAGTTCGGGTAGCGCAGGGTGTCGTCGTTGGTGCCGTGCCAGATCTGCATCCGCGGTCGCCGGCCGGTGTAGCCGGGGTACGCCCCGCGGACCAGGTCCCCCCACTGCTGCGCGGTCTTGATGAGCTGGCCGTTCGCGCACTCGCTGTTCCACTCCGAGGTTCCCCCGGTGGCGAAGCAGGCGAACGGCACCCCGGCGAAGGACGACCCTGCCGCGAACACGTCCGGGTAGTCACCGAGCATGACGTTCGTCATCATCGCGCCCGACGAGGTGCCGGTGGCGAAGACGCGGTCCGGGTCGGCCGAGTACCGCTGCTTGACGTAGTCGACCATCGACATGAGCCCGACCGGGTCACTGCCGCCACCTCGGCGCAGCGCCTGCGGCGAGGCCACGTCCCAGCACTTGCTGCTGCGGGTCACCGACGGGTAGATGACGATGAAGCCGTACCGGTCGGCGAGTGACGCGTACTGCGTGCCGGAGTGGAAGGCGGGGCCTGATCCGGTGCAGTAGTGCAGGGCGAGCAGGATCGCCGGCCGGGAAGCCACCCGGTCCGGGACGTACAGGTGCATCTGGAGGTTTGTGGGGTTGGTGCCGAAGCCGGTCACCTGGGTGAGCGTCGCCGCGGACGCCGGCGTGGCGAAGGCCAGCGCGGCGGCGGCAAGTGTCACGACCGCCGTGACGACGCCGACCATCCTTGTCTTCAGTGTCATGGTTCGCGATTCCTCGGGAGAGTGGCGCATGGAAGGGGGGTGAGTCGAGGACTGCCCTTCGCCCGACCGTGACCGCGGCTCGCGTGACCGATGTCAGCTTCAATCGAGCACACTCGATTGTCAAGGTTTCCGGAAACCTTTCGGCGCAAGGGATTGGGCGGCCACCTGCGCACGAGCACGGTCCGACGGCACCGTTCACCGCCAGCTGTCGGCGGGCTATTATCGGCATGTTCTCGATAAGCAAACCGTCCTCGCGTGACCCCCCTGCGAGCGTCCTCACCCGACTCCCGCAGGCACGAAGGAGATCGAGTGAAGATCGTCGACGCCCGGGTCATCGTGACCTGTCCGGGCCGCAACTTCGTCACCCTCAAGATCGTCACTGACGAGGGCGTCACAGGCGTCGGGGACGCCACCCTCAACGGGCGGGAGCTGGCCGTCGCGTCGTACCTGCGCGACCACGTGGCGCCCCTGCTGATCGGCCGGGACCCGGCGCGGATCGAGGACACCTGGCAGTCCCTGTACCAGGGCGCGTACTGGCGGCGCGGGCCGGTCACGATGAGCGCGATCGCCGCGGTGGACACCGCGCTGTGGGACATCAAGGGCAAGGTCGCGGGCCTGCCGGTCTACCAGTTGCTCGGCGGCCGGTCCCGCGAGGGCGTCACGGTGTACGGCCACGCCAACGGCGAGACCATCGAGGAGGTGCTTGTCGAGGTCGCCCGCTACGTCGACCTCGGCTACCGGGCCGTGCGGGTGCAGTGCGGGGTGCCGGGCCTGCCCAAGACGTACGGGGTCAGCGCCGACAAGCTCTTCTACGAGCCGGCCGACGCGGCGCTGCCCAGCGAGGCCACCTGGTCGACGCCGCGCTACCTGTCGCACGTGCCAAGCGTGTTCGCCCGGGTCCGCGACGAGTTCGGCCCCACCCTGCGGCTGCTGCACGACGTGCACCACAGGCTCACGCCCATCGAGGCGGCCCGGCTCGGCCAGAGTCTGGAGCCCTACGCGCTGACCTGGATGGAGGATCCGGTCCCCGCCGACCTCCAGGAGGGCTTCCGGCTGATCCGGCAGCACACCACCACCCCGATCGCCGTGGGCGAGGTCTTCAACAGCGTCTTCGACGCGGCGCAGCTCATCCGGGAGCAGCTCATCGACTACATCCGGGCCACCGTGGTGCACGCGGGCGGCATCACCCACCTGCGCCGAATCTTCGACCTCGCGGCGCTGCACCACGTCCGCAGCGGCTCACACGGCGCCACCGACCTGTCGCCCGTCTGCATGGCCGCCGCGCTCCAGCTCGACATCTCGATCCCCAACTTCGGGCTCCAGGAGTACATGCGGCACACCGCGCAGACCGACGAGGTGTTCCCGCACGGCTACCACTACGCCGACGGCTACCTGCATCCCGCCGAGACCCCCGGGCTGGGCGTCGACATCGACGAGGAGGCGGCGGCGCGCTACCCGTACGCGCCCGCGTACCTGCCGGTGAACCGGTTGGAGGACGGAACCGTGCACCCCTGGTGAGTGGTCAGTGGATGCGCCGCCCCCGCGCGTCGGGTATCCCGGACTTGCGGAAGAAGTACGTGTTGATCTGGTCCCGCCACTCGGTGGCGCTGCGCAGCTGCTCGTCGAGGCGTTCGGCCACCCGCTCGTACACGCTCGGATCGATCATCCCGTTCAGGGTCCGCCACCGCCGCCGCATCACCGTCACCTCCTCGACGCCCGTGAAGTGGGTGTCGTAGATGTGCTGGATGACTGTGGACCCGTTGTGCAGGACGTGTGTGTACGGGACGTGGTGGAAGAAGAGCAGCAGCTCGTCGGGGCACGTCTGCGGCGACTCGTACACGTCGGCCCAGTAGGGCGGGTACTGGCCGGCGAAGCCGGTCCCCGAGGCGCGACTGCGGTCGACGCCGACACCGTCGCGGTCGGCGAAGTGGTAGGTGCCCCACCGCGAGTACTCGTACCCGTCGACGTCGGGCCCGTAGTGGTCGCCGGGATGGACCATGAAGCCGACGCCCAGCGGGGCCGTGTACCGCTCGTACGTCCGCCAGGAGTCGTCCATGATCTCGTGCAGCGTCCGCCGCACCAGCTCCGGTTCGGCGGTCGCCGACGGCGGAAACGTCAACGTCATCCACTCGTCGAGGACCGCCGTCGGGTCGAGGCGCGGATCCCAGGCGAGCCTGCCGAACGTGTACAGGTTGGCCTGCGCCAGCGGGTGTCCCGTCCAGAAGGGGTCGTCGCCGGTGTTGGCGACGGCGACCAGACCGCCGCCCGTGCCGGCCTCCCCGGTGGCCACGTCGGCGATCGTCCGCCCGCCGGGGCCCCAGGGCGCGAAGCGCAGCACCTCGCTCCAGCACGGTCCGAGGTGGCAGACGTGCCGCTGCTGACCCGTGTACTCCTGGGTGACCTGCAACTCCACAGCGATCCGGGTGGCCGGCATGGCGGCGAGCACCGGCGAGACCGGCTCACGCGTCTGGAAGTCCACCGGGCCGAACTTCACCTGCAGGACCACGTTGGTACGGAACCGCCCGTCGAGCGGAGCGAAATGGTCGTACGCGGCCCGCGCCCGGTCGGTGGACCGGTCCCGCCAGTCCTGGTGGTGGTTGTAGACGAACGCCCGCCAGTGCACCACTCCCCCGTACGGGGCGAGCGCCTCGGCGAGCAGGTTCGCCCCGTCGGCGTGGTCGCGCCCGTACGTGAACGGGCCCGGTTGCCCCTCGGAGTCGGCCTTCACCACGTAGCCGCCGAAGTCGTCGATGCGCTCGTACACCCGCCGGGTGGTGGCCGCCCACCAGGCCCGCACGTCCTCGTCGAACGGGTCGGCGGTAGGCAGTCCACCGAGGACCACGGGCGCGGCGAAGGTGACCGACAGGTGCACCCGAATGCCGTACGGGCGCAGCACGCCCGCGATCTGCGCCACGTCGTTGAGCCGGTCGGTGAGCAGCAGCGCCTCGGCGTGACAGACGTTGACGTTGTTCACCGAGATCGCGTTGATCCCGCTGGCGGCCAGCAGCCGCCCGTACTCCCGGATCCGCGCCAGGTCCCCGCGCGGACGGCCGCCGGCCCAGAAGATCGAGCCGCCCGCGTACCCCCGTTCGACCTGACCCATCACCGGGTGCACGGCCACGTTGTCCCAGTGGTTCAGCATGCGCCGACGCAGCGCCGGCCGGTGCAACTCGGGTGGACGGGCGGGGTCGAACGCCGCCGCGCAGAGCCGTACGACGTGGAACAGCCCGTACAGCAGACCGGCGGGCGCGTCGGCCAGCAGCACCGTCAGGTCGCCGGCGCGGGTCAGCAGGAACCCCTCATCGCCGAGCGTCGCATCTTCGCCGATGTCGACGAGCGCCGCCTCCCCGGCCGACCGCGCCGCCTCGACCGCGGAGCCGGGCAGCTCGTCGGCGTCGCGCAGGAGGAGGACCAGGTCGACGTCGACGTCCCAGGAGGGCGAATGCCAGACCCGCCCGCCGTAGCGGGCGCAGGCACGCGTCACCTCGTCGAGGACTGTGTCGACGAGCAGCCCGTCGCCGTGCACGAGGACGCGGCGCGCGCCGAGCGCCCGGAACGCCTCCGGTGGGAGCCAGGCGGGATGTACGCGCGGATCCTCGACGCCCGGTGGCTCCGCCACGAACATCGACTCCTCCAGGTCCGTCGACTCGTACGCGTTCACGTGTCCTCCCGGTCGAAGCGCACCTCGGCGGTCGCGGACAGGCTCATGCGGTGAACTCCTTCCGGATCAGGTGGATCATCGGGTCGCCGACGCGCAGGACCGCCAGGGCCACCACCGAGGCGAGCAGCATCGGGACCGCCTCGGAGAAGACCGCGGTGACCCCGGCCGCCGCGGCGAGCAGCAGGGCGTT
This sequence comes from Micromonospora sp. DT43, assembly GCF_049841645.1. Classification (NCBI taxonomy): domain Bacteria; kingdom Bacillati; phylum Actinomycetota; class Actinomycetes; order Micromonosporales; family Micromonosporaceae; genus Micromonospora; species Micromonospora sp. DT43. The sequence goes on from NZ_JBNCKR010000017.1 coordinate 31,140, forward strand.
GCCGAGGGTGACCCCGGGGGTACGGAGGAAAAAGTGCACGGCCAGCCGCAGGACGTCGCGAGTGCGGAACTCGTACAGCGAGGTGATCACCAACGCGTTGGCCGCGCAGAGGGTCACGCCGACCGCGATCACTACCAGCGGGACCACCCACCACCTCGGGAGGCCTATCGCAGCGCGGTAGGCGAGGTTCAGCGCGAGCACGGTAAGCCACAGCAACGTCGGGGCCCAGACCCTCAGCGCGCCCCCGACGTTGAGCCGGTAGCCCCGCCAGAAGAGGGCTGCGGGCCGCAGGTCCGTCAGATCGGGCGGCTGGTGGCGCAGTGCGTACAGGGCGGCACAGATCGCCGGGCCGACCGGCAGCAGCAGGAGCGCGGCCAGCGGCAGGTTGCGGGGGTCGCGGCCGAGCAGCAGCAGCGGGACCAGGCCGGGCAGCGTGGTGACGAGGAGCAGCACCTCCACCACGAGCAGTATGTAGACGCGGGACGCGAACCGGGACAGGGGGCCGTCGCCGAACTGCCGCCCGGCGTGCGCGGTGATAGGCGTCATCTCGTCCTCTTCGGTGCTATGCGCGGCTGACGGTGTGCGGCCGGTCCGATCGTGACGGGCACGACCGGACCGGCCGACATTCAGCCGTGGTCCTTCTGATACCTGTCGTACGCCTTGTTGACCATGGTCAGGTAGGCGTCCATGTTCTTGCCCTTCAACTCGGCCACGTAGGCGTCCCACTCGGACAGGTTCCGCTGGCCGAGCGCGAACTGCAGGGTCGCCTGGTAGACGGCGTCCTTCAGCGGCGTCTCCCACAGGGACGCCTGTTCCCGCTCCTCGTCGTTCAGGGGGTGCGGCGGGGGCACCACGACCGGCGGACGGGCGTTCAGCACCTTCTGGAACTCCTGCTCCTCGGGGGCGAAGAAGCCCTGCACCAGCTCCGGCTTGCCGCCGTAGGCGAAGACGCCGTTGTAGAAGCCGAAGTCCTTCTGCAGATGCTTGGGCGCCTTCGGGTTCAGGCCGATGACGTTGACGTCGGGCGCCAGCTTGGGCTTGCCGGCGGCATCCCGGACGAACGTCGTTCCCTCGACGCCCCACTTGGCGAACTCCTGGCCGGCGTCGGAATACCAGAGCCAGTCGATGAACTGCATCATCGCCACGAAGTTCTTGCTCTCGCGGGCCTTCGAGGAGATCATCACGCCGTTCTCCAACCGGTTGGCGGGGTTGACCTCGCCGGCCGGTCCGATCGGCAGCGGAATCTTGGTGATCTTCGCCTTGGGGTTGGTCTTCGCGAGGTCGGGTCGGTAGTCGTTGACCACGGCCTGCGCGTTCGCGCTGATCACGAACGACTTACTGTTGGCGAGCTTCTGCCGGGCCTGCTCGTCGGTCTGGGTGAAGCTCTCCGGGTCGAGCAGCTTCTCCGACACCAACTTGTTGAGGTACTGGAGCATCTGCTTGTACTGCTCCGTGGCGCCTGTGTAGACGAACTTCTTGGCGTTCGCGTCCCACGAGGTGTGCTGGAAGTTCCAGCCCGCGCCCTGGAGCCCGTACGACACGGCCAGGAGGTTGAGCAGGTTGCCGGCCGGGTTGGGCTTGCTCCACCGGTCGGAGAACGGATACACGGTCGGGTACTTGGCCTTCATGGCCTTGAGCACCGTGTACAGCTCGTCCCAGGTCTTCGGGGCCGTCAGGTTCAGCTCGTCGAGAATGTCGGTCCTGATCGCCAGCGAGTAGTCCTGCCAGGGCTTCTCGTGCAACCCCGGCAGGATGTAGAACTTGCCGTCCTCCTGGCGCCGCCCGTCGATCTCGGGCTTGAGGTTCCACTTCGAGATCTTGTCCTGCAGGTTCGGCATCAGGTCAAGGTAGTCACTGACCGGCAGGATGGCGCCGGAGGAGACGTAGGCGTCCTCCTGGCTGGGGTACGTCTTCGGAATGATCAATGGAGCGTCGCCGGCGCCGATCAGCAGGCTGCGCTTCTGCTCGTAGTCGCTCAGCGGCACGGCGACCGGCGAGAGCGTGACGTTTGCCCGCGACTTCAGCTCCTTCCAGAACAGCCAGTCGTCGCGCAGCGGGTAGTTCGGATGGTTGTTGTAGAGGATGGAGAAGGAGACCGGCTCGCTCGCCTTGAACTGCTTGCCGATGCCGTAGTCGGCCATCGCACCGGCCCGGTTCTCCGACAGGTCCTTGGAGTCGGACGGGTCGTCGCTACAGGCGGCGATGCTGGAAGCCGCGAGCAGAGCGGCTACTGCCGCTGTCGCGGCGCGGCGCCACGATCGGTGGAGCATGGCGGTCCTTTCGGGTTCGGTGGAGGGTTCGGTGGAAGGAAAAGGGTTGACGTGTCGGTCAGCCCTTGACGGCGCCGAGCATCACGCCGCGGACGAAGTACCGCTGGACAAAGGGGTAGACCGCGAGGATGGGCAGGGTCGTGAGCACGATCGTCACGGCCTTGATCGTCGCGTCGGCCTGCACCTCGTCGGCCTCGGCGATCACGCCGACGTTCTCCGCGCCGGTGGCCCCCGCGATCAGGTTGCGTAGATAGACGGTCACCGGCCACAGCTCCTGCTGGTCCATGTAGAGGAAGGCGGCGAACCAGGAGTTCCAGAAGGCCACCGCGTAGAACAGCACCATGGTGGCGACGATCGCCTTCGACAGCGGCAGCACGATGCGCAGCAGGATCCCGTACGTGTTGAGCCCGTCGACTGCCGCGGCCTCCTCCAGGTCGGTGGGCAGGCTCTCGAAGAACGCCTTCATCACCAGCAGGTTGAACACGTTTATCGCGTTGGGCACCGCGATGGCCCAGACGGTGTTCTTCATGCCCAGGCTCGTGACCAGCACGTAGTTGGGGATCAGGCCGCCGGTGAAGAACATGGTGAAGACTGCGATACCGATAAGCGCGGTACGGCCTCGGAGGTGCTTCTTGGACAGCACGTACGCGTAGCAGGTGGTCAGCACGATCGAGATGACGGTGGCGACGACCGTGTAGAAGACCGTGTTTCGGTAGTTCGTCCAGAACAGCGAATCTTTGAGCACGAGCCGGTAGGTGTCCAGGTTGAACCCGAGCGGCACGAGGTTGACCTGGCCGCCGATGATGTACCGCTCGTCGCTGAGCGAGCGGGCCACGACGTTGACGAACGGGTACAACGTCACCACCACGACGATGGTGAGCACTACCGCGTTGCAGGCCTGGAAGACGCGGTAGCCCCGGCTCGGGCGGATGCCGCGCGGTCGCGCGGGGGTTGGCAGGCCGCTCCCGGTGACGGTGTCGGTGGCGTCGACGCTCACCACAGGCTCGTCCCCACCGTGCGACGGGCGATCAGATTCGCGGTCAGGACCAGCGTGAGCCCGATGACCGCCTCGAACAGCCCGATGGCGGCGGCGTAGCTGAAGTTGCTGGACCCGAAGCCCATCCGGAACAGATACGTGGAGAGCACGTCGGCGGTCGGATAGGTGAGCGGGTTGTAGAGCAGCAGGATCTTCTCGAACCCGACAGCCATGAAGTTACCGATGTTGAGGATCAACAACGTCACCATGGTCGGGCGGATGCCCGGGAGCGTGACGTGCCAGGTCTGCCGCCACCGGTTGGCGCCGTCGATCCGGGCCGCCTCGTACAGGTCGTCGTCGACTGTGGTGAGCGCCGCGAGGTAGAGGATGGTGCCCCAGCCGACCGTCTGCCAGACCTCGGACGACACGTAGATGGTCCGGAACCACTCGGCGCGTTGCAGGAACGGCACGGCATCGCCACCGGTGGCCTGCACGATCTGGTTGACGGTGCCGTCGACCGAGGTCAACTGCATGACCATGGCCGCCACGATCACGATCGACAGGAAGTGCGGCAGGTAGGACACCGACTGGACGAACCGCCGGAGCCGGCGGGCACGCACCTCGTTGAGCAGCAGCGCCAGCACGATCGGCAGCGGGAAGCAGAACAGCAGGGTAAGCGTCCCGAGCACAAGGGTGTTGGTGAAGACGTCCCAGAAGGTCGGGTCGGTGAGGAACATCCGGAAGTACCGCAGCCCCACCCAGTACTCGCCGAAGATGCTCCCGCCCGGCTTGAACCGACGGAAGGCGATGACGTTGCCGATCATCGGGAGATAGCGGAAGACCAGGAAGAACAGCAGCGGCAGGACGGCCAGCGAGTAGAGCTGCCAGTCCCGGCGCAGCGCCTGGCGCCAGGTGCGGCGTCGACCCGGCGCCCGTGGGGTGGGGACGGTGGCCTCCGCCGGAGCACCGGGCGGCGCCGGCGGCGGTGGCCGTAGCGTCTCGGATGTCATCCTCGGCCCTCCTGTGCGGAGTGCGCAACGGCCACGAGGGGCTCGATCCGCACCGACGTGAGTAGTTCCCGGCCGTGGCCGAACGGGTACGCCGGGGTCGGGTCGATCGAGGACACCTTGCTGCGGTGCCCGAGCGGCGGCGACAGGTAGGTGCCCGGCAGCGGCACCGACATCAGCGGGAGCAGCGCCTCGGCCCGCTCGGCCGGTGACAGCCGCGCGTCGCGCCACGGTGTGGCGTCGTGGGACGCCGGTTCGCCGTCGGCGGGCAGCTGACCTCTCATGCCGAGACCCCTTAGCTCCGGCCACGTTCCCGCACCCTCGTGGGACCGGTCCGTGGCGGACGGTGTACGACCCGAAACTTTCCGGAAACCCAAGCAACCTTTTCGGCAACCTAAGTCCACCGCCCGGATGTAGTCAAGGGGCTCGATCAGTCGTGGAACGACTCCGTCGTACGACCCGTCGCACCGGTCATTGCGCTGAGTCATGAACGCGCCCGGAAACGGTCCCGACCGCACCCGATCCGCGCGCGCATCGACCGTCCTGACCGGACGATCGTGCTAAGGTCTTCCGAAAATTTCGACGCTTCATGAGGCTGCGATGACAGAGCACCGCCCGCTCGGCCCACCCGCCTCCACCACCATCGCGACGATCGCCCATGACGTCGGCGTCTCGGTCGCCACGGTGTCCAAGGTTCTCAACGGCCACGAGGACGTCGCTCCCGGCACCAGGGCCCGGATCGAGGAGAGTCTCGATCGTCACCAGTACCAGCGTCGTGCGCGGAGGTCGTCCGGCGCGGGGCGCATCGATCTCGTGTTCCACGAGTTCGACACCGGCTGGGCGATGGAGGTCCTACGAGGCGCCGAGGCGGTGACGAGCATCGCCGGCATCGGCCTCGCGGTCTCCCAACTCGACGGTGCGCACCGCCCACCGCAACGGTGGCTCGACGCGCTGCTCAGCCAACGCCCGTCGGGCGTGCTGCTCGTCCTCTGCCACCTGGCCGATGCGCAGCAGCAGCAGCTGCGACGTCAGGGCGTCCCGTTCGTCGTGATCGACACCGACAGCGCCACCTCGGCCTCCGTGCCCACGGTCGGGTCGAACAACTGGAACGGTGGCCTGCTCGCCGCTCGCCACCTGCTGGAGCTGGGCCACCGACGAAACGCCGTCATCTCCGGGCCGCCCGGCGTGCTGTGCAGCCGGGCCCGGGCCGCGGGCTTCCAGCACGCCCACGAGGAGATCGGATTGACGGTCGACCCCGAGCTGGTCCGTTACGGCAGCTTCTCCGCAGGCGCCGGGCACGCCCACGGCCTCCAGTTGCTGAACCGGCCGGATCGGCCCACGGCGATCTTCGCCGGTTCGGACACGCAGGCCATGGGGGTGCTCCGGGCCGCCCGGCAGTGCGGCCTGCGCGTCCCCGAGGACCTCTCGGTGATCGGGTACGACAACCTGCCGGTCGCCACCTGGACCGACCCGGCTCTCACCACCATCAACCAGCCGCTGCGCGACATGGCGGGCATCGCCACCCAGATGCTGCTCGACCTGGTCGGGGGCAACGGTCCGGCGACCAGCCGAATCGACCTGGTGACCGAGTTGGTCGTCCGGGAGAGCACCGCGCCCCCCGCCCAGCAGCCCTGACCCTGCGAGGAACCGTGCCCCACTCCGACCCCGTCCTCGAGGAGCTTGAGCGGTACGCGCCTGCCGTCGTCGAGCCCGAGGACTTCGACAAGTTCTGGCGTGGCACCCTCGCCGAGGCCGCCACCCGTCAGGTGCTCGTGGACGTCCGTCCCGAACCCACCGATCTGCGCCTGCTCGACTCCTGGGACGTCACGTTCGCGGGCTTCGGCGGCGACCCGGTACAGGCCTGGTACACCCGCCCGGCGGGTGTACGGGGGCCACTGCCCGCCGTGGTGGAGTACGCCGGCTACGGGCGCGGGCGCGGTCTGCCGCACGAGCGGCTGACCTGGCCGGTCGCCGGGTACGCGCACCTGTTGATGGACAACCGCGGCCAGGCGGGGCAGCACGGCGCGGGTGACACCACCGACCCGCACGGCAAGCCCGGTGGTCCCTGGCCGGCCACCTGGGGAATCCTCGATCCGCGCGACTACCACTACCGGCGTCTGATCACCGACGCGGTCCGGGCCGTCGAGGTGGTTCGCGCCCTGCCCGGCGTCGACCCGGGCCGGGTCGCCGTGGTCGGCAACAGCCAGGGCGGCGGCCTGGCCCTGGCCGTGGCCGGCCTCGTCGACGACCTCGCGGCGGTGCTGACGACCGCCCCGTTCCTCTGCGACGTCCAACGCGCCGTCACGCTCAGCGACGTGTCGCCGTACGGCGAGATCGGCAGGTACCTGGCGGTGCACCGGGAGGCCGAGGACGCGGTCCGTCGCACCCTGTCCTATGTCGACGGGGTGACCTTCGCCCGGCGGGCGACCGCGCCGACGCACTTCGGCATCGGCCTGCGCGACACCGTCTGCCCGCCGAGCACCGGCTTCGCCGCCTACAACCAGTACGGCGCCGCGACCGGACGGCCCGTCGCGCCACAGCGGGAGATGCACGTCTACCCGTTCAACGGCCACGAGGGCGGCGAGGCCGTGCACGTCCGACGGCAGCTGCGCTGGCTCGCGGCGAGGCTCGCGCCGAGTGACACGGTGGGCGGGGACTGACCGCCTCACCCACTCCCGACCATCGTCGTTCTTCTATTCGTTGCCGCTGTTAGCGATAACAAGCTATGGTGCGTCCAGGCGGGGTGCAGGGCACATCCCGGCCGGGTCTCATCGATCCGTCGTCTCCGACCGTCGATGACCAGTGCGTACGACCAGCGGTGTTGACGTCCGGGTTCCTGGTCCTCGCGCAGCTCACCCTCGCGTACCGTGCGGTTGCGCCTCGTCGGCGGGCCGCAGTCGTCGCGCCCCCACCACCTGAGGAAGCCCCATGAGCAGACCGATCCTCGGCACCTCCGTCCCCCCGCTGCCCGCCACCCCCACGACGACGCCGAGGCCCCGCCGCGCCCGACTGTGGTGGGCGGCCCTGGCCGCCGTCGCGGCCATGACCGCCGCCGTCCCGGTGGCGACCGCGCCCGCGAGCGCCGAGTCCAACGGCGGGGTACGCGTCATGCCCCTCGGCGACTCGATCACCGACGGCTTCAACGTCGCCGGTGGCTACCGGATCGAACTCTGGCAGCGGTTCGCCTCCGGCGGCTACCGGATCGACTTCGTGGGTTCCGGGTTCAACGGCCCGGCCAGCCTCGGTGACCACGACCACGAGGGCCACTCCGGGTGGACCATTGCCCAGATCGACGCCAACATCGTCAACTGGCTGCGCGCCACCAACCCGCGCACCGTGCTGCTGCACATCGGCACCAACGACATGTACGGGGACACCTCCGGGGCTCCGGCTCGCCTGGCCACCCTTGTCGATCGCATCACGAACACCGCACCGAACGCGGACGTGTTCGTCGCGACGATCATCCCGAAGTCCGGCGCGGACAGTCAGGTCCGCGGCTACAACTCGGCTATCCCGGGGATCGTGCAGAGCAGGGCCGCCGCCGGCAAGCACGTCCACCTGGTCGACATGTACCGCGCGCTGACGCTCAGCGACCTGGCCGACGGCGTCCACCCCAACGCCACGGGTTATCGCAAGATGGCCGTCGCCTGGTACGACGCCCTGCGCACGGTGCCCGGCAGCATCGGCGGCGACACGCCCCCCACCACCGCACCGCCGACCACGGCACCGCCCACCACCGCGCCGCCCACCACTCCCCCGCCGACGACCCCGCCGCCCACCACCGGACCGCCGACCACGCCGCCGCCGTCGGAGGGCTGCCGCGTCACGTACACGGTCAACGCCTGGAACAACGGGCTCACCGCGTCCATCTCGGTCGCCAATACGAGTAGCAGCGCGGTAAACGGTTGGGCCCTGGCGTTCACACTGCCGGGCGGCCAGACCATCACCGGCGGCTGGAACGCCAGCTACTCCCCGTCGAGCGGGGCGGTGACCGCGCGCAACGTCTCCTACAACGGCACCATCGCCCCGAACACGTCTGTCGACATCGGCTTCCAGGCCACCCACACCGGCAACGCCGGTAAGCCGTCCGCCTTCACGCTCAACGGCGCCGCCTGCACGGTCGCCTGACACACGCCACGGACACCGAACGCGGGGGCAGCGAGGCGTCTTCTCGCAGCCCCCGCAGGTACGGGTGGCTCAGGACGCGTAACGGTCGGACGCCGAGCGCCGCGCCGCTCGGCGTCCGGATCTGCCGAATCGAGGGCGTGTCTGCGGGACACCCATCGACCACGTCATGCGCTGCTGCCCGGTGTCATTCCACGGGGCTCGCGGCGTTGAGAACACGCTCCCACTCGCCTATCAGTGTGACCTCAAGCCCAGAGTCCATCTGACCAGACTCGACCATGCCTACAAGTTCGCCGGCGTACTCAGCCTGGAATGAGGCACCATACTCATCCGAGATACGACAGACTTCGCCGAGCAGCTCCTTGACCTCCTCAAGATGCGCCCTGTCCACCTGAGGATCGATCTGCTCTCCCCAAGGGGGCAGAGCTGTATAAAGCATCAGCCCGAACCCCACCCAGTGAGAGCCATGCTCATCTGACTGGTCAAGGAAGACCGGCGGACCGAGGACCCAGGTCCGCCGGCCAGCAAGCCTTTCGATCGACGCTTGCATCGTGCTGACGATTGATGCGGATACCTCGTCTTCGATCGCGACCACGAGTCGATCGATGGGATGGTTTTCTCGCATGAAGCACCTCCAGCTATGCCAGCTGATGTAGTCGATCCGAAGCGGCAGTGCCGGAGGTCGTTGAGGGCGGGGGCGATGGCCTTGAACGCGGTGCCGTCGTCGGATCCAGTTGCACCGAGATCATGACAGACGTGGGCTGCCTCCGATTCGAAGCGTCACGCGCTGACCGCGTGCACGGATCTGCCGCGATCCGGTCGCTACGCGGGGTCGCGTCTCGCGCCGGTGGCTGGCTCACGGAGATGGCCGAGGAGTGGTGGTTCAGCCCTGGCGGGTGGGTCGGATGGTCAGGTCGCCAATCTCGACGTCGTCTGGTTGGTCGATTGCGAAGGCGATTGCCCTGGCCACCGATGCCGGGTCGATGCCGAGTTCGGCCATGTTCTGCCTGGCCTGCTCGCGCATGGCCGGATCGTCGAGGGCGTTGTCGATGAGCTCGGTGCGAACGTAGCCCGGGGAGATCGACGTGGTGCGCAGGACGCCGTCGGTACTCTCCTGGCGCAAAGCCTCTAGGAAGGTGCGGACCGCGTTCTTCGTTCCGGCGTACACCGCCTGCGTGGGGACGATTTTTACAACTCCTAACAAAATGATGTTGGGCGTAACCCGGGGACGTGAGGGTCGTTCTGTCTGAACGTGAGGAGGGGTGAGCAGCCGCCGTGGATCGTCTCGGACGACCTCTGGGCCGAGATCGCGCCGCTGCTGCCGCCCCGAGCACCACGGCGGCACCGGTTCCCCGGCCGTAAGCCTCTCGACGACCGCAAGGTGTTGTGCGGGATCCTGTTCGTGCTCTACACCGCGATCCCATGGGAGTACCTACCCCAAGAACTCGGGTTCGGTTCAGGGATGACCTGCTGGCGCAGGTTGCGGGACTGGAACGACGCCGGCGTGTGGCAACGCCTGCACGAAGTCCTGCTCGGCAAGCTCAGAGCCGCCGACCAACTCGACATGTCTCGGGCGGTGATCGACGGAACCCATGTCCGGGCCCTCAAGGGCGGCCCAAAACCGGTCCGAGCCCGGTCGACCGCCGCAAGCCAGGCTCGAAACACCACGTCATCACCGACGCGAGCGGCATCCCCCTCGCCGCGAGTCTGACCGGCGGCAACCGCCACGACGTCACCCAGCTCATGCCCCTGGTCGACAAGATCCCACCGATCAAGGGCATCCGCGGCAGGCCCCGGCAAAGGCCCGACCGGATCTATGCAGATCGAGGCTATGACTTCGACACGTACCGCCGCGAGTTACGAGCCAAGGGCATCACACCGGTCATCGCCCGACGCGGCACCGACCACGGCTCCGGACTCGGCACCCGACGGTGGGTCGTCGAGCAGACCATCGCCTTGCTGCACTGGTTCCGCCGTCTGCGCATCCGCTGGGAGATCCGCGACGACATCCACGAAGCCTTCCTCACCCTCGCCTGCGCCATCATCTGCTGGCGCCGACTCCAACACTCAAAGAGTTAGGAGTTCTTAGTCCTGAGGTCGACACCACGGTAACCAGGTGGCCGCTGCCCTGACGGCGGAACACCGGCAGCGCTGCGGCGATCCCGTGCAGGATGCCCTTGACGTTCACGTCGACCATGGCCGACCAGCCCGCGACGTCGAGGTCGTCCATTCGGCCGATCCTGGTGATTCCGGCGTTGCCGATCAGGACGTCCAGCCGGCCGAACCGTTTGACGGCGGTGTCGACCAGCGACTGGAGGTCGCCGGGGTCGGTGACATCGGCGCGGACGGCGGCCGCGGCGCCGCCCGCAGCGGTGATCTCGCCGACCAGCTGATCCAGCCGGTCGGTGCGGCGGGCGCCCAGCACGACGACCGCGCCACAGGATGCGAGATGGCGCGCTGTTGCTTCACCGATGCCACTGCTGGCGCCAGTGATGGCGACTACCTTGCCCTGGATGGTCATGGCGACTCCCCTAGAATGGACACATGTCCGGTTATCCCGATCAGCATAGCGGACACGTGTCCGCTTCTGCCAAGAGCGGTGCGCCGCGACGGTCCGACGCGCGGCTCAATCGGGAACGGATCTTGCAAGCGGCGCGGGAGCTGGTACGCGAATCGGGTGAGTTGAAGCTCAATGCGGTCGCCAAGGCGTGCGGCATAGGGCAAGGGACGCTCTACCGGCATTTCCCCACCCGCGAGGACCTCCTGGTGGAGGTCTACCGCCAGGAAGTCGACGAGTTGGTCGCCGCGGCCGCACAGTTGGTGGAGCGCCGCGAGTCTATGGACGCGCTCGCGGCCTGGCTCGATCGGGTGGCTGCTTACGCTCGGGTCAAACGCGATGTGTTCGCGGCCGTCGAGGCGGCCACCTGGCGCGATCTTGCTGCCCACAGCCTCGGCCCGATCGGCGACGCGGTCGAACTGTTGCTGAATGCGGGCCGCGCGACTGGCAGCCTCCGCCCGGACGTGGAGGTCCGCGACGTTATCGTGCTCATCAGCTGGCTGTCGCGACTGGACGACACCGAACTCGACGCCCGCGGGCCTCGGTTGTTGTCAATCCTGATCGACGGACTCCGGGCACACCATCCCTGAGCCCCACGGGCGCTGGGTGCTGGGTGCTGGTACGAGTTCGAGGTCAGGCTGACGCAGCCGACCCCATCCGCTTCTGCCGCCGATCGTGCGTGCTGTCCGATCGCACGTTCGCCACCTACGTTGACCGTTGGGTGTCCGAAGCCGGGTACACAGCTTGCGCGCCAGCGGGAAGTCGACGTCAGCTAGGAGCGAGAACTGCCCGAATTTGCCAGTTCGCGGATCATGCTGACCAGCTCTGCGGCGCGGGGACCACGTTGCCGTAACACCATCTTGAGGTGTTCCTGGGCGTTGCTCCCGGCGAACTGGATGCTCGGCGCCCTCGCTGGCAGTACGATGCCCACGTAGGCGCGCCGCTCATCCGTGGTTCCAACAGCGTGCCGTCGGGATCCACACCCCACGAGTGCTGCCGCCAGAGTTCGTCGTCAGACAGCGCGTAGCCCGTGCCGATTGACTCGATGACTCCGTCGATCCAGAGCGCCGCGACGTTGCGATGACACTCACTGGCGTCGCCCTGTACGTACCGCACGGTCGATCCGAACGCAGCCGCGTGGGCACGCAACTCTTCAAGATCGGACTCGGGCTTGCCTGGCGGAACGACGAGCGAGCCCTCGAACGACAACGTGGCGGGCAGCCGCCGGCCGCCGAAATCATCGCGACGGTGCTGCGCTGGACGGAGTGGGTCGTCGCCCCGGCCGCCGTAGCGGGAGCCGTCGTCATCGGAAGGGAGATGTTCCTGGCCGACCGCCCCGGTAACAACGCCGGCCTGCCGTCACACCTCGCCGACGAGCCGTCCCCGTGGACCCGGCCGGTGCTCGTGGTGTCGGCCGTTGTGGTGGGACTCATCGTGCTGGGCGGCATCGTCGTGGCCGTCCAGTCGGCCAACCCCGACGATCCGCTCTCCTCCGCCGACGGCGCGCCGGGTGGGCGCGCCGATCCGCGCCGGCCGCCTCGACAACGCGGGCGCGCCAGGGGTTGGCGCGGGCAGCCGGGCGGTCCGTCCCATCTTCGCCCGCGGGTGGCGCGAGGCAACGAAACGGTTCGATCAGGGTCGTAAAGTCACACGTATCGATTGACATCGACGAAGGTCGCTGCCTATGGTCGCGTTCGAACCGATTCGACTGGGTGTCGAGCGGCCGTAGGCCGACGACGCCACGGACCCCGAGGAATCCATCGCGCAGCTTCCCGCCGATCTCGCTGCGTGACAGCACCGTCCCCGCACCCGCCCGAGCCGCTTCCCCGTCCCCTGAAGCCGTTCCCCGTCCCCTGGAGGCAACGTGAGATCCGCACCCCCACCCCGCTTCCGCGCCAGCCATTTGCTGGCCGGTGTGCTGATAGCGGCCGGCGTTTTGTCCGTCTCGGTTCCGGCGCACGCCGACAACCAGAGCATCAGCGTGAACTTCGCCACCGGCACCGCAGCGCCGACCTACCGGGCGTCCGGCTGGATTTACGGCATGTCCGAGAACGGCGCCAACCCACCGAGCAACTACTTCACCGACATCAAGTTCCAGGCGATGCGCGCGGGCGGAGCGCAACTGTCCGGCGGCGGCTGGCAGGGCGGCGGGTACGACCGGCGGTGGAACGCCACCCGGGCGCAGATGCTGCGCACCAAGGCCCTCGGCGGCACGTTCATCCTGCTCCCCCACGACCTGTGGGGTGCCGACGGCGCCAACATCCCGCGTTACCCCGGCGACAACGGCAACTGGACCGACTACAACAACTTCCTCACCCGGGTGATCGCCGACGTCAAGGCCACGGGTGTGCCGGTGCAGTGGGACATCTGGAACGAGCCCAACATCTCGATCTTCTGGAACCGGCCACAGTCGCAGTATTTCGAGCTGTGGCGGCGCACCTACCAGCGCCTGCGCGCAGAGATGCCGGGCACCCTGATCGTCGGTCCCAGCTATGCCGGCGTACCGACCACCAACACCGGTGCCTGGTGGAACCAGTACCTCGACTACGTCAAGGCCAACAACGTGGTGCCGGACATCTTCAGCTGGCACTCCCTGCCCGGTGACCCGGTCGCCAACGTCGCGGCGGCGAACACCACGCTCGGCTCCCGCGGCATCCCGCACACCCGGCCGTACCAGATCAACGAGTACGGCGCCTCAAACGAGCAGAATCCCGGTGACGGCGCCTGGTACATCACCCGGCTGGAGCGGGCCGGCGCCGACGGGCTGCGGGCCAACTGGGCCAGCGGCGGCAACCTGCACAACGACCTGGGCAACCTGCTGATCCACAACTCCGCCGGTCAGTACCAGACCAAGGGCGAGTGGTGGGTCTATCGGTTCTACGCCGGACAGACCGGCACCGTGGTGGCCACCACGCCGTCGGCCGGCTACGACGCGTACGCCACGAAGGACACCGGCACCGCCAAGGTCCTGATCGGCGGGGGACGCACCACCGGGAACATCGCCGTCTCGCTGCAGGGACTCAACGGCACCAGCGGACTCGTCGTGAACAACCAGGTCCGCGTCGTGGTGCAGCGCATCCCGGACAACAACGGCGGCGCGGTCACCGGCCCGGTCACCGTGCAAGACCAGGTGGTCAGTGTGAACGGCAACTCGGCCACGGTGAACGTCGCCAACAGCAACGTCAACGACGCGTACACGATCACCCTGCTGCCGTCGTCCACGCCGCCGCCGACCTCCCCGCCGCCGACCACGCCGCCGCCGACCTCCCCGCCGCCGGTGCCAGGTACGGCGTGCAGCGCCAGCTACCAGGTCGTCGGCAGCTGGCAGGGTGGATTCCAGGCCGAGGTGGCGGTCGCGAACACCGGCTCGGCGGCCACCCGCGGTTGGACCGTGAGCTGGACGCTGCCGTCCGGGCAGACGATCAACCAGATCTGGAGCGGTTCCCTCACCACCAGCGGAAGCACCGCCACGGTGACCAACGTGTCCTACAACGGGACGCTGGCGCCAGGTGCCAGCGCGACGTTCGGCTTCCTCGGTTCCGGCAGCTCGGCACCCACGCCGTCACTTACCTGTTCAGCGACCTAGGCGAAGAAGTCAGGTAACATTCCGAACGAGTAACGGACCACACGAACACCTGTGCACTGTCACAGGTGTTCGTGTGGTCCAGTCGAGTCCGCGACCGAGAGAGGGCAGCCAGCGGCCGAAGGTGAGCCTTGTGCGCGAAAGTCGATAACCACGTTGGACAGATGCGGCAAAAGTGTCTTCTGAAGTCCCGTGAGCACGGCCCAGATGTTGGTAGTCCACCAGCCGCCGTCACAAGATCAGCGACAGAGCCGCTAAACGTGCACAGCGTCCTGCAGACGGCGGAGGCACGCCCGAGCCTTCAGCCGCCCGCGAGCCGGTCAGCGGATTCAGCGAGCTCCACAGGAACGTGCGGCCGGCCATCGTGACGTTCCGTCACCAGCGAGCCAGCACCGGCGGTATGGCGTATCCGCTTCTGCCGATGAGCGGATGCCGACGGACTCGCTGTCTGCATGACACCGGAGTTGGACATGCACACGCTGGCCGACAACGGTGCCGTCGGCGGGGTCATAGGCTCGCCGGGTGACGGACGAGGAGACTAGGGAACTTGTCATCGATCGCCTGCTCCTGGCGTTGGCGGCGCAACTCGACACGTCGGGGAGTCCGGCCCTGGCGACCGGTGCGGCCGAGGCGTTCGCCGACTTGAGCAGGTCCCAGGCGAATGTCATCTTCGGCCAGGCGGGCCATCTGGTTCACTACGGCGCGGACACCGAACCGCTGGAGACTCTCATCCACGCGATCACGGCCACCCAACGCGATGAGGCTCCGGCAGATGCCCTGCTCAAGCCGGGTGACGAAGTGCGACTCGTGGGTGAGGTGCCAGAGAGTCTTGCCGACTACGACGAGATGTGGTTGCGCGAGACCACGTTCGTCGTCCGCTACGTCGGTAGGAATGCGATGGTCGAGGTGCAGCGGGACCTGGCCGAGGATTACTTGATCGCGACGGTGCCGGCCGCCGGCGTGGAACCCATGCCAAGGAAGAGCACTTCGTAGCATCGTCGCATCCGCTCAGGGATGACTGTCGTCCATGGGTCGGGTGGATACGTCGGCGGCAATCATGATGCCGGAGAACGCTTACGGCGACGCGTGCCCGCCCACGTCCGCTTCTGCCGCTGATCGGGCGCGAGCGCGACACCTCAGCGCTGACGGATTGTAGTCGGCAGGGCGGTCCGTCATGCGATATGGGAAGGTGCTCGACAGACGTCGTCCCCCTTCGGGAACGTCGGCCTCTAAGCTCCAGCCGTACCTGCTTGTGCGCCTGGACCCGTACGCCGACAGTCGGCGACGTTCCAGAGGATGACAGCCCATGGACGGCGCGGTGCCATGCGCAAGCCGCCGACCGGCCGCGGTGTCGGTCGGCCCCTCCACCGGTCAGAAGGTCTGGCCGGCCCGCACGGAGTCGACGAACGCCGACCACTCGTTTTCGTCGAACGTCACCTGCACGCTCGGCCGCTGCGAGTTCCGCACGATCCGGTTGAGGTCGGCGTCGATGGCAACCTCCACGCAGTTCGGGCCGGAGTTGTCGCATCGGTTCGGGCGCACGAACGTGAGTTGCTTCAAGGTGTTGCTCCTCTCCCCAGCCGGCCGTCGGGTGCGGCCGATCGTCGGTGAGGGTGGTCCGAGGTGCCAGAGGTCGTGGGCGACCAACTGACCGAACGCGTCCGCCCACGACCAGCACCGACCCCGGGTGCCGCAACGGGGACAGCGGCCATTGACAGGTCGGTGCGTGGTGATGGTCTGCCACCAGCGGCGCGCGGACGCGGCGGACGGCGAGAGAGTGGCGCTCACGGTCGTTGACCGGAGGCGGTGGCGGCTAGGACGTCGACGCTGACCAGCGCCTCCCAGCAGAACGGGGCGGTGCAGTCCGCCGTGGACCAACTGCACTCCGGGCCGTGGCCGTACACCCAGGCAAACCGGGGGTCATGGGACTCGTGGACCGTGACGTTGACGATGTCGTGGCAGGTCTGGCCCTCGATGCCGGGGCTCGGCTGCCACTCGCCGGGCCGCACGGACACCCGCGCGCCGGGCTCGGGCATCGGCCGGCCGGTCACGGGGCCAGCCTGTCGTGGCCGCTGGCCCGGTGGTGCACCTGCGTGATGACCCGGGCCTGGGCTAGGAGTAGCCGCTTGGCCCTCTCCTGTTCGGCGGCTTGGATGCGCGCGCCGGTGCCGGGCGGGACGGGCGGACCACCACGAGCGGCCACCCGGCCCGTCACGGCGGATACGAGTCTGCGGATCATCTGCACGCCCCTCGCCTCGAGAGCGAAGGCGGCCGGCTCCGTCCAGTGCGACCGCCCCCACCCTTCCTGGCGGGACGGCGGCAGTTGGTCGACCATCACGTCGGGTTCGGATGCTCACCACCGCCGTCCCGTAGCCGGGACGTTACGGGCCGTCATCGGTGGTCTGAACTCGCCAACTGTCCGCTGTCTGCCGAACCTGTCCGCTACTCGGTCCGGGCTGGGCCGAACTCCTCCAGCACGTCCCGTAGGTCGGCGGCCTCGGGTGCGCCCGTCTGCTCAACGCGGCGCAACACCTCCCGCGCCCGCCACCAATTGGAGGGCACCACTCGCCCAGAGGTGACGGCCGCGGCGGCGAACGCTGACGCCTCATCGGGGCGGCCCGCGGTGGCCAGTGCGAGGCCGAGGTCAAGGCGGGCCGACGCCGATCGTCGAGGTCGTTCACCGCCGTCTCCGCGTGGATCCAAGTTGGCCAGCACCTGCCGGGCGACCTGCTCCGCGCCCGGGTCACCCGCCCACGCCAGGGTCGTAGCCGTATACGCCTCAGCTTTCGCGGGGTCGTATCGGTAGTGGTGCTCAGCCCGGTCCGGGACAGGCAGGTTCGCCGTCAACCGTTCCACCCGGTCCAGTGCCCGGCGCGTCTCGCGGACAGCGCCCATCCGGGCCCACGCTCGCGCCTCCTGCGCTGTCGCCTGGATGTGGGCGGAACTGCCAACGGGCGCCACCTGCTGCGCCTGCTGCGACAGGGCGAGAGCGGCCCGGTAGTCGCCGAGCGTCAGCACCTCCCACGCGCGGGTTTCCAAGCACCACCCCTGAATCTCCGGGTGCTCTGCGTGTCCTGCCAGTCCGGATGCGGCGGCGAGGTGGGCGGATGCGGCGCGCGGCTGTTGCAGGTCGATGTGCACGGTGGCCCGCAGAACGGCCAGCCATCCACCGGCGACGACCAGGCGCCGCTGCTGGGCGAGGGTGACCCGCCCGTCGAGCAGGCGGGCGACGTAGGCCAGATGCCGGCGCACCATCGGCAGCAGGTCGGCCGGGGCGGTGGTCGGGTACAGGATGGCGAGTTCGTCAACGGCCTGCTCGATGCGGGCGAGAGTCTCGGCGCTGACGTCGCTGGCCGACACACGTTGAAGCAGGTCGTCCGCTTCGACTTCGTGGTCGACGGGAGCGGCGATCAGCCGGGCGAGCCTGCCGCCTCCGTTGAGCGCCTGGTCGAGGTGGCGGGCGGTCTCGAAGGTGGCCGCCTTGCTGCCATTCTCCAGCTCGTGGAGGTGGCTCGTGCCACGGTGAGTGAGCTGGGCGAGCGCCCGCAGGGACAGGCCGGCCTGCTCACGAAGTTGCCGGAGTGTGGCGCCGAAGCGTGGGTCGACGTGGGCCGTCATGGCGGTGCTCCCGGTAGAGGACGGGAATGGCGGCACCGCCGGCCTCTACACAGGCGGGCCGCCGTGTCGAAGGTACCGTCCTTGTGCGTGGCCCGTCACGCTCCGCGCCCGGAGACGCACCCTCAGCGCCTGACAGGTACGCGGTCGGACGGTCGCTCAGCGGCCCGCCTTGCCGTAGAGGCGGCTCACCGTCTCGGCGACGCACACCGGCTTGCCGCCGCCGTCGGTCTCCACGGTCACCGCCGTCACCATCTGCACCCCGCCGCTGACCGGTGACACCTCCGCGATGACGGCGGTGGCGCGCACGGCGGCGCCGACCCGCAGCGGCGCGGGGAAGCGGACCCGGTTCAGCCCGTAGTTGACCCCCATTGCGACCCCCTCGACCCGGTAGAGCTGACCGGCCAGCGCCGGCAGCAGCGACAGGGTCAGGTAGCCGTGCGCGATCGTGGCGCCAAACGGCCCGGCCGCCGCGCGGACCGGGTCGATGTGGATCCACTGGTGGTCGTCGGTGGCGTCGGCGAAGAGGTTCACGCGGTCCTGCTCGATCCGTTGCCAGGGGCCGGGCCCGAGGGTCTCGCCGACCGCGGTGGTCAGCTCGTCGACGGAGGTGAAGACTCGCATCCGGGTGTCCTTAGAACTAGAAGGCGTTGACGCCGGTGAGCGCGCGTCCGATCAGGAGCTGTTGGATCTGGCTGGTGCCCTCGTAGAGGGTGGCGACCCGGGCGTCGCGCAGGTACTTGCCGACCGGGTACTCGTCGATGTAGCCGTACCCCCCGAAGACCTGGACCGCGTTGTTGGCCGCGCGGACGGCGGCCTCGCTGGCGAAGAGCTTCGCCATCGACGCCTCGGTGGCGAACGGCTGGTCGCGGTCGATCAGGTCGGCGACCTGCCAGACCAGCAGGCGGGCGGCCGCCGTGTCCACGGCGATGGCCGCGAGCAACTGCTGGACGAGTTGGTGCCCGGCGATCGGCTTGCCGAACTGGGTCCGCTGCCCGGCGTAGCCGACCGCCGCGTCGAGGCAGCCCTGGGCGATGCCGACGCAACCGGCCGCCACCGACATCCGCCCCTTGGCGAGGGTGGCCAGGGCCAGCCGGAAGCCGGCGCCCTCGGCACCGAGGCGGGCGGCGTCGGGCACCCGCACGTCGTCGAGACGCAGCTCGCCGGTGGCCTGACCACGCAGGCCGAGCTTGCCGTGGATCTCGCGCCGGGTCAGGCCCGGACTGTCGGTGGGCACCAGGAACGCGGTGATGCCCCGGTGGCCGGGGCCGCCGGTGCGGGCGAAGATCAGGGCGACGTCGGCGGTCGTGCCGTTGGTGATGAACGTCTTCGTGCCGGTGAGCAGCCAGTCGTCGCCGTCGCGGACCGCGCGGGTGCGCAGCGCGGCCGCGTCCGATCCGCTGTCCGGCTCGGTCAGCCCGAAGCAGCCGAGCGCGGCGCCGGAGCAGAGCCGGGGCAGCCACTCGGCCCGCTGCGCGGCCGACCCGTGGGCGGCGATCGACTTGGCGACCAGGCCGAGCGAGACGGAGACGATGCCGCGCACGGCCGAGTCGCCCCGGCCGAGTTCTTCCAGGACCAGGCAGTACGCGAGGTGGTCGCCGCCGGAGCCGCCGTCGGCCTCGGCGATGGTCAGCCCGAGGAAGCCCAGGTCACCGAGTTTGCCGACGATGGCCGGGTCGACCGACTCGCGCCGATCCCACTCGGCGGCGTGCGGCGTCAACTCCCGGTCGGCGAACTCGGCGGCGAGCTGGCGGACCGCTGCCTGCTCGGCGGTCAGGGTGAGCTCCATGACGCATAAACTAGCGGTGATAGTTTACGCCGTCCAGACCGGACGGCGGGCGGGCTGCCCTCACCTGTCGGAGGTCAGACCGGCGTGCGGCTCGGCCGCGAAGGTACGGGCCAACTCGGTACGGGAGCGGATGCCCAGCCGATGGAAGACGTTGCGCAGGTGGTGGTCGACAGTGCGGGTGGACAGGAACATCCGGATGGCGATCTCCCGGTTGGTGGCGCCCTCGGCGACCAGTTGCGCGATCCGCAGTTGCTGGCCGGTCAGCAACCGCGCCGCCGGCAGGTCCGGCGGACCGACCGACTCCCCGGCGGCGCGCAGCTCGGCAGTGGCCT
The DNA here is from genome assembly GCF_049841645.1 of Micromonospora sp. DT43. Taxonomy (NCBI): domain Bacteria; kingdom Bacillati; phylum Actinomycetota; class Actinomycetes; order Micromonosporales; family Micromonosporaceae; genus Micromonospora; species Micromonospora sp. DT43. The sequence continues at coordinate 51,394 of NZ_JBNCKR010000017.1, forward strand.
GCTCGGCCCAGCGATCCGCGCCGAGCAGCGTGAACGTCTCCCGAGCCTGGTGCAGGTGCCCCCGGGCGTCCCGTGGACGCCGCATGCGCCGCAACTCCTGGCCGAAGAGCAGTTCGGTACGCGCCCGCTCGAAGGCGCCGTCCTCCGTCGGGTGCAGCCGCAGCGCGGTCCGGAACTCCCGCTCCGCCTCGACGCCGCCCCGGGGCGCGAGCAGCGCGTGACACCGGGCCGAGAGCGCGCGGCGCAGCGGGCTCGCGGTGCTGCTCGCCCATCTGTCGAAGGCCGCGAGCGCCGTCGTGGCCGCCGGTCGGTGCGGCAGGTGGGCCGCGGCCTCCACCAGGTACGGGGTGGCCATCACCTGGACGAGCACCTGGCCCCGGCCGGTGCCGATTCGGGCCAGCGAGGCCAGTCGGGCCGCCGCCTCGGCGTGTCGACCGTCGACGAGGTCGAGCACGGCCAGCGCCCACCCGGCGAGCGCGTGTGGCCGGCTACCCGGCGTCGGCGTCGGGCCGATCTCCCGGATCCGCCGCAGGCTGGTTTCCCGGTCGGCCCGGACGGCCGCCAGCACGGCGAGCATGCCCAGATGGACGTTGGCGCAGTTGAACTGCCCGGTGGCGCGGGCGATCCGCAGCCCGTCGCAGGAGGTTTCCGCCGCCGCCTCGTGCCGCCCCAACCAGTACTCGGCGACCGCGCGCAGTTCCAACGCCCGGGACAGCATGGACAGCTCGCCCCGCTCCTGCGCCAACCCGACGGCACGCTCGGCGAGCCGGTGCGCGGCAGCGTCCACGGCGACCACCAGCCCGGCCGCCGCAGCGCAGGTGAGCGCGGTCGGGGTCAGCGCCGGCCCGGCCAACCGGCCGCCCAGCACGACGGCTCGGCGCAGCGCCGGCCCGGCCCGCTCGTGGTCACCCCGCAGCGTGGCGGCCACCCCGGTGACGAGGCAACCCGTCAGCTCCACCGCCGGCGGGTCGTTCGGGCGCCGCAGGGTCGCGGCCCGACGGCCGACCTCCGCGTACCGGTACTGGTCGCCGGCGAAGCACACGGCCTCGCCGGCGCGCGCCAGCGCCTCCATGGCCAGGGCGCGGTCGGCCCCGGCCACCGTGCGCGCGGCAGACAGCAGCGTGGCCGCCGCGCCGGCGGCGTCGTCGCAGCGCAGTTGCAGCTCGCCGCGCAGCAGCCCGGCGTGCCCGGTAACGGTCGGGTCCACGCAGGTCGCGCGGAGGCGGTCGAGCAGGAGCCGGGCCTGGCCGGGTTGGCCGGCGGTCCAGGCGTAACGGGCGGCCGCGAGCAGGCGGGCTGCGGCGTCGCTCGGGCGGTCGCTGAGCGCGGCGGCCCGGCACAGCGCTGCCGACGCCACTGCCCAGCCGTTGCGCCCATCGACCGCTGCCTGCTCCAACTCGTCGGCGAGGGCCGGATCGGCGCCCGCCGTCGCGGCGGCGAGGTGCATGGCCCGGCGCAGCCGCTGCCCGTCCGCGTCGAGGACCTCCGCGAGCAGCCGGTGCGCCGCCCGCCGCTGCGCGATCGGCGCACCGGCGGCGACCATCGTGCGGGCCAGCGGCTGCGCGAACGTGACACCCCCCGGCTCGACACGGACCAGGCCGGCGGCCTCGGCGGGGGCGAGCGCCTCGACGGCCAGGCCGGCGGCATCGGCCGCGCGAACGAAGGTCGCCGACTCGTCCGACTCGTCGAGCGCGGCGAGCAGCAGCATCCGGCGGGTGTCCGGCGGCAGCCGGTCGAGGCGGGTCCGGTAGGCGTGGGCGAGCGCGCCGTCGGCCGGCGGCGCCGCGGGCAGCGGCTCCTCCCCACGCCACTGTCCCGGGCTCAGCACCTCGGTGAGGTCCACGAGGGCCTGCGGGTTGCCGCCGCCGACCCCGGCGAGCGTGGCCGCGACCGGCGCGGCGGGTCGCTCGGGCAGCCGGTCGGTGAGGACAGCGATGCTGTCCCGCTCGCTCAACGGCGCAAGCCGGTACGCCGCGATGCCGTCGACGGTGGCGGTGGCGTCCGCGGTGAGCAGGACGGCGGCCGGCAGGTGCCGAAGTCGGCGGGCGACGATCGACAGGACCTGCGCGGTCTGCGGGTCACCCCGGTCGACGTCGTCCATGGTGGCGAGCAGCGGGCGCTCCCGGACGGCCGCGGCGAGCAGGCCGAGGACAGCCACCGACAGGGCCAGCCGACGCTCGGGCGGGCAGCCCTCCCCGTCCAGCGCGCGGCGCAGCAGGTGCCGCCGGGGCTCGGGCAGGGTGGTGACCCGGTCGAGCACCGGTTCGAGCAGGCGTTGCAGGCCGGCGTACGGCAGCGTCGCCTCCTCGGGCAGCCCGGCTCCGGTGAGGACCGTGCAGTCCTTCGCGTACCGGTGGGCGTAGGAGAGCAACGCGGACCGGCCCGACCCCGGCTCCCCGTGCAGCAGCAGCGCTCCGCCGCCGTCGCGCACGCCGTCGAGCAGAGTCCGGATGGCCTGGCACTGGTCGTCCCGGCCGCGCAACACGGTTATTTGCACTGAGTATGCAGTAACCATGTGCCCCAGTGTTACCCATCGGTCACCGGATGGAAAGAGGGGCGAGCCGGGATCAGTCGGCCGCGACCTCGGCCAACAGCGCGCCCACCGTCCGGGACATCACCGCGCGGGCCTGGTCCACGCCCAGTCCGAGGCCGTAGCGCAGCATCGACCAGGCCGGCCACATGCTCGCCGCCACCACCGCGTTGAGCAGTTGCTCGCGCCCCCGCCCGGCGTGTGTCAGCTCGGCGGCGAAGAGGTGCTCGACCTCGTCGCGGACCCGGTCGATGTGCTTGAGGCGGTTGCGGTGCAGCTGGTCGGAGACCGGCTCGCGCATCTGCGCGGCCCGCGCCGACGGCGTGATGAGCTGGAGCAGCCGGGCCCGCTGCCGGCAGTACGCGTCGACCCGCTTCGCCAGCGGCAACGCGGGCGAGATCGGACGGTACGCGGCATCCTGCTGACGCAGCACCTCGGCGCCGCTCGCCTCGAAGAGCGTCTCCATGTCCTTGAAGTTGGTCCAGAGCGTGCGCAGCGAGATGCCGGCCCGTTCGGCGATGCGTTCCCCGGTCGGCCGCAGGTCGCCCTCGGCGATGAGCGCCAGGTGCGCCTCGACGATGGCCGCCCGGGTGCGCTCGGCCCGGGCCGTTCGCCCGTCGACCCGCCCCGGGGCCTCGACCCTGTTCATCCGCCCCCGCCCCTTCATCGCCACGACGTCGCCCGACTCCCGGCCGAGTCTAGACAGGCGATGATCAGGCAGCTCCGGGCCCGCACGGACGATGTCACCCGGACCGCCCGGCCGCGAGGTGACCTGAAGTTGCATTCACGATGCAGATAGTAGGAGGGTCGATCGGTGTCGGTCAACGTCAGACGTCAGCCGTGCCGCGCCACCAGCCGGGCACGGTCGTACGACCCGGAGGTGGTCACCCCCGGGTCGTACGACCGGATGGCAGGCTCGTCAGGAGACTGTCGGCACCCCGTTCGCCGGCGGCGCGACAGGCGCGGCGGTGTACTCGTTGACCGGCCCGTCCGCCTCGTCGGTCTCGTACGCGGGCCCGAAGTAGGTCTGCACTCCCCCGCTCACCCGGCTCAGCCGCTGGCCGCCGTAGCCGGAGTGGTCCTTGGCGGAGAAGCGCAGCGGCACCAGTCCGGGGCCCTGGAAGCCGCCCTTCTGCACGGCGTCGAGCACCTTCTCGCGGGTGACGTCCTTGCCTGCGGCGAGGAGCACCTGCACGAAGAGGTAACCGACCGACATGCCGTAGACGGTGTTGCCGTCGAACGGCGCGTCACCGTTGTGCGTCTTGTTGATCTTTGTGAAGAGCTGGATCCACGGGTTCGCGGTGTCGTTCTGCATCGGCAGGTAGTTGGTGCCGACCATGCCCTCCAGCAGCGGGGCGGCGGCGCCGAGTTGCTTGGCCAGGGTCGGGTGGTCGGCGCCGACGTTGGAGACCAGCCACTGCGGCTTGAATCCCAGCCGCGCGGCGGTGCCGACGGAGAGCGCGGTGAACCCGGGCACCGTCGCCAACATGACGACCTGGCAGCCGGCCGCCTTGAACGCGCCGATCTGTGGCGCCACGTTGGTGTTGCTGGTGACGTACGTCTGCTTGACCGCCACGGCCCCGGCGCCGAGCACCTTCTCCACGCCGGCCAAACTGTCGCGGCCGAAGTCGTCGTCCTGCCCGAGGAAGCAGACCTTCTTGCCGGCCAGGTTCGCCTTCGCGTAGTTGGCGAGGATCTTGCCCTCGACCGTGTAGTCCGGGTTGAAGCCGAACGTGCCGGGATACTTGTCGGGCTGGTCCCAGCTCCGGCTGCCGGATGCGACGAAGAGATCCGGCACCCGGTTGGTCTTGAGGAAGTCGAGCACCCCGCTGTGCGTCGGCGTACCCAGGCCGTTGAGGACGGCGAAGACCTTGTCCTGCAACACGAGCTGGCGTACCACCTGCTGGGTGTTGGCCGGGTTGTAGCCGTCGTCCATGACCTTGTAGGTGATCTTCCGGCCGTGCACGCCACCGTTGGCGTTGACGTAGTCGAAGTACGCCTTCGTCGCCGGGGCGATCTTGGAGTAGCCGGCCGAGGCCGGCCCGGTCAGCGGCATGTGGGTGCCGACGACGATCTCGGTGTCGGTGACCCCCGGCACCGACCCCCCGCCGGAGGTGGGGCCGTCGTCGCCGCTACAGCCTGCGGCGGTGACGAGCAGGGCGATGGTGCTGGCGATCGCGAGACCGCGTCGCGCCGTACGGTGCATGGGAAACACCGACCTTTCTCGGTCCGGTTCGGTGGGGATGGTGTGGTGGTGAGGCGCCCGGCCGAGGCCGGGCCGGGGACAGCTCAGGAACGCCGCGCCGGCCAACGGGCCAGCAGGGCCCGGCCGAGACGGGACAACAGACCCTGCACACCGCCGGGCGCGGCGATCATCACGACGATCAGCGTGACGCCGAAGATCGCCAGCGGGAGGTTGCCCTCCAGCCGCTGCGCCACCGCCGGCGAGAGGGTGAGCAGCTCGGTCACGGAATGGGTGAGGTCGGGCAGGGCGACGAGCAGCACCGCCCCCCACAGCGCGCCGGCGAGGCGACCGAGGCCGCCGATCACCACCGCCATCAACAGGAAGAGCGACAGGGTCAACGAGAACGCCCCGGGCGAGACGCTCTGCGCGAGCATCGCGAGCAGGCCACCGCCGAGCCCTGCCGTGGCGGCGCTGACCACGAACGCGAGGACCTGGGTGCGCGCCACGTGGATGCCCGCGAGCCGGGCCGCCACCTCGTCGTCGCGCACCGCCCGGAACGTCCGCCCGTACCGGCTGCGGATCAGGTTCGCCACCAGCAGCAGGGCCAGCAGGGTGGCAGCGCCCGAGAGCCAGAGCTGCCACCGCTCGTACGGGAAGTACGCGCCGAGCGCCAGCGGCGGCGGCTCCACAGGCACCGACAGCCCCTGCTCGCCGTTGAAGACGCCGTCGAAGGTGACCGCCAGCGCCGGCACCACGACGGCCACGGCCAGGGTCACCCCGGCGAGGTAGGGCCCACGCAGCCGGGCCGCCGCCACACCTACCACCGCGCCCACCGCGACCGTGCCCAGCACCGCCGCGACAAGCGACAGCGCCAACAGCCAGCCGCCGGTTAACCCCCGGTCGAGAAACGCGTTCTGGCACAGGGCCACGGTGTACGCGCCGGTCGCCATCAACGCCCCGTGCCCCAGCGACAGCTGACCGTTGAGCCCGGTGAGGACCGTCAGCCCGGCGGTGGCGCAGAGATACGCCGCGACCGTGGCGAGCTGGAAGTTGCGGAACGGCTCCACGGCGTAGCTGACGGCCACCAGCACCAGGCCCACGGCGAGCAGCACGGCGAGGTGCCGCAGCAGGGTGGAGCCGCGACGCCCCCGGTCGACCGGGCGGTCGCCGGTCTCGCCCTCCCGCTGCCTCGGCGGCAGGGCCGCCCGGGTGGCGCTCACACCCGCCTCGCCGCGACCGGGGCGAACAACCCGCCGGGCCGGACCAGCAGCACCGCCAGCAGCAGCACGAGCACCGCCAGCGGGGTGAGGTCGCTGCCCGCGTACCCACTGACGTAGGAGAGCAGCAGACCCACCACCAGTCCACCGACCACCGCCCCCGGTGGACTGTCCAGCCCGCCGACCACCGCCGCCGTGAACGCCGAGACGAACACCAGGTCCATGGCGTGCGGGTGCAGACCCAACTCGGTCGGGATGACGAGCATCGCGGCGAGCGCGCCCACGCCGGAGGCGAGCGCCCAACCGAGCGTCAACATCCCGCCGACGTTGACCCCGAGCAGGCGGGAGACCTCCGGCGCGAAGGCCGCCGCGCGCATTCGCAACCCCACCGCGGTACGCGCGAACATCCAGGCCAACGCGCTGACCACCACGCCGATCGTGGCGAAGACGAACAGGTCGTACGGCGACAGCACGGCGACCCCGCCGACGGTGAGGGCGGACCGGCTGAACGGGACGTCGGCGGGGCGGAACTCGTTGCCGTACGCCATTCCCAGCACGGCCTGGAGCACCAGCACCAGCCCGAGCGCGACGATGACCGGGTTGAGCTGCGACGCGTGGTCGACGTGCCGCATCACCACCCGGTCCACAAGCGCGCCGAGCAGCAGACCGGCGACGATCGCGACCACGAAGCCGAGCCAGTAGGAGCCGGTCGCGGCGGACACCGAGTACGCGACGTACGCGGCGGCGACGGCCATCGCCCCCTGGGCGAAGTTGACGACCCGCGCCGCCCGCCAGATGAGCACCAGCGCCAGCGCGAACGCGGCGTACACGGCGCCCCGCGACAGACCGTCGACGGTGAGGAAGACGAAGCGGTCCAACAGTCCTCCTTCCAGGGGACGAGGTGGGTCAGAAACCGAGGTAGGCGTGGCGCAGGTCGTCGTCGTCGCGCAGCGTGGCCGCCGGGGCCGCGACCACCACCCGGCCCAGGGACATCACGACACCCTGGTCGGCCACGGCGAGCGCGCTGCGCACGTTCTGCTCGACAAGCAGCACGGTCAGGCCGGTACGGTCGCGTAGCTGGCGCAGCAGGGCCATGGTCCGGGCGACCACCCGGGGCGCGAGGCCCAGCGACGGCTCGTCGAGCAGCAGCAGGCGCGGCCGGCCGACAAGCGCCCGGCCGAGCGCGAGCATCTGCCGTTCACCGCCGGAGAGCTGGTGGCCGAGGTGCCGGCGACGCCGGGCGAGCGGCTCGAACAGCTCGTAGACCTCGTCGAGGGCACGGCCGGCGTCCGCCCGGTCACGCCGCCACAACCCGCCGAGCCGCAGGTTCTCGTCGACTGTCAACTCGCTGATCACGCCCCGCCCCTCCGGCACGTGCGCCATGCCGCGCCGGACGAGCTGCTCCACAGGCGTACCCCGCAGGTCCTCCCCCGCGAGGAGCACCTGGCCGGCGGCCGGACGGATCATGCCGGAGAGCGCGCGCAGCAGCGTCGTCTTTCCGGCGCCGTTGGCGCCGACGACGGCGGCGATCGTGCCGGCCGGCACGGTGAGGTCGACGGCCCGCAACACAGGCGTGGCCCCGTAACCGGCCACCAACCCCCGCACCACGAGCAGATCCGCTCCGCTCATGAGTTCTCCTCGACGAGCGCCCCGAGGTAGGCGTCGGTGACGGCCGTGTCGTCGCGGATCTCGTCCGGCGTGCCGGCCGCTATCACCCGGCCGAAGTCGAGCACCACCAGCTCGTCGCAGACGGCCATCACCAGGTCCATGTGGTGCTCGACGAGCAGCACCGCGCACGGGTCGGCGTCGCGCCGGGGAAGCTGCCGGACCAGCTCCGCCAGCTCGGCGATGTCGTCGGCCCCGAGGCCGCCGGCGGGTTCGTCGAGCAGCAGCAGCCGGGGCCGCGCGGCGAGCGCGCGGGCCAGGGCGACCCGCTGGCGTACGGCGAAGGGCAGCGTGCCCGGCGCGGCGTCGGCGTGCCCGGCGATCCCCAGGTCGTCGAGGACGTCGAGGGCGTGCTGGCGCAGCCGACGCTCGTCGCGGTCGCTGCGGGGCAGCCCGAACAGCGCCGACGCGAAGCCCGCGCGGGCCGTGTGCGACGCGCCAGTCATCACGTTCTCCAGGACGCTGAGGCCGGCGAAGAGCCCGGTCCCCTGCAGGGTCCGGGCGATGCCGAGTCGGGTCAGCCGGTGCGGCCGTGGTCGCAGCGGCCGGCCGTCGAGGGTGAGCGACCCCGTCTGCGGCGACACGAAGCCGCAGATCACGTTGAACAACGTGGTCTTGCCGGCGCCGTTGGGCCCGATCACGCCCACCACCCGGTCGGGTGGCACCCGCAGCGAGACGTCGTCGAGGGCGGTGAGGCCGCCGAATCGGACGCCGATGCCGTGCAGTTCGAGCCCGCGTTCCATCACCCATCCCTCTGCCGTGGCGGGTGTTATTTACACTCGCAGTGTACGTTTCTCGGGTACGGCGTCAAGACCTTCAATGCCCTGGTCCGGAGCGCGCTGAGGGGCGGCCGCCACCGGCGGCCGCCCCGGTTTCGCGGTCAGTAGCTGGGACAGGTGTTGCGGTACTCCTCGATCGCCGAGCCGCTCGGGCCCGGGCAGAGGAACTGCTCGTAGCGGGTGTCGTCGTCGACGAACCGCTTCAACCAGGCCACCATCTGCCGCGCGGTAGGCGTGTTGACCGTCTGCGGGAAGAAGTGGCTCGCGCCGTTCAACTCCAGGTACGCCTTCTCGGCCGAGGCCGGGATGCTCGTGTAGAACGGCACCGAGTGCGAGGCGACGGGCGCGACCGTGTCGCTCTCGCCTCCGATGATCAGCGTGGGCACCCGCAGCTCGGACCAGCCCTTGTCCAGGTTCCACGGCGCCAGCGGCACCGCGGCCTGCAACGACGGCCGCGACGAGGCCGCCTCCAGGGTGCCGCCGCCACCCATCGAGTGGCCGGCGACCGCGAGGCGGCTGCTGTCGATCCGGCTGCGCACCGAGCTGCGCTCGGTGAGGTAGTCGAGCGCGGCGAGCAACTGCCGGCCACGACTGTCCGGCTGGTCGAACCGGGTGTTGGTCTCGATCCCGATCACCACGAAGCCGTGCGAGGCGATCCGCGGTCCGAGCCAGCTGATGCTGGACCACGCGGCCGTGTAGCCGGGCGAGATGGCGATGGCGCCGAACGTGCCCTCGCTGGTGCTGGTCGGGTAGTAGATGACCCCGCCGCCGAAGCCGGTGACGCTCAGCGAGGACACGCTCTGCGAGGCGGTGGCGAAGGGGCCGCGGCTGGCCTCCAGGATCGCGGTGGTCGGGGCGGGGCCCCGCTCGTACGGGCTGGCCGCCTGGGCGGGGGCGGGTCCGGCGAGGACACCGGCGGCGAGCAGGGTGGCGGCCAGCGCGAGGCGGACGGCGCGCGCGGGCACGGAACGGGTGCGGGTGGTGGTTGGTGACGACACGTCGGGCACTCCCTAGAGTCGAGCGATATCGACGTTCGTCAGTCTTCGCCGCTCCGGTCACCCCGCGCATCGGTGAAATCACCAGTCCCGCCCGCAGATCGGATCTTCCGCGCGTTTCGGCCCTCCGACCAGGGGTAGGGGTGCAGGGGCCTGCCCAAACGCTCCATGGAGAGGTTCGCCCAGTGGATTCCAGCAAGCCCGCCGAGGCGGTCAAGAACGTCGTGAAGACCGCCTCAGAAAAGATCACTGACGCTCTGACGCCCGAGGTGCCCGGTGCCCCGGGCAGCGCAACCCCGCCCGTCGAGGAGCCGACCTCGCCCCACGATCCCCTCCCCCCGAAGCCGGAACAGGGCGCGCCGCAGACCCGTACGCCCACCGGCGCCGAGACCGGCGCGCCGGCGACCGCGAAGGGCCAACAGGGCGCGTACCTGACCACGGCGAACGGTGCGCGGCTGCGCGACACCGACCACTCGCTCAAGGCCGGCCCCCGGGGGCCGGTCCTGCTCCAGGACCACCACCTGCGCGAGAAGATCACGCACTTCGACCACGAGCGCATTCCGGAGCGTGTGGTGCACGCCCGGGGCGCGGGCGCGCACGGGGTGTTCACCGCCTACGGCACCGCCGAGGCGGTCACCAGGGCCGGCTTCCTGAAGAAGGGCCGCGAGACCGACGTCTTCGTCCGGTTCTCCACAGTGCTCGGGTCACGCGGCTCGGCCGACACGGTCCGCGACACCCGTGGCTTCGCCACCAAGTTCTACACCGACGAGGGCACCTTCGACCTGGTCGGCAACAACATGCCTGTCTTCTTCATCCAGGACGCCATCAAGTTCCCCGACATCATCCACGCCGCGAAGCCGCACCCCGACCGGGAGATCCCGCAGGCGCAGAGCGCCCACGACACCTTCTGGGACTTCGTCTCGCTGCACACCGAGGCGCAGCACCACGCCATGTGGAACATGTCCGACCGGGGCATCCCGCGCTCGTACCGGACGATGGAGGGCTTCGGTGTGCACACCTTCCGCCTCGTCAACGAGGCCGGGGAGACGGTGCTGGCCAAGTTCCACTGGAAGCCGAAGCTCGGTGTGCACTCCCTGACCTGGGAGGAGGCGCAGATGCTCGGCGGCATCGACCCCGACTTCCACCGCCGGGACCTCTACGACGCCATCGAGGCCGGCGCGTTCCCCGAGTGGGAACTCGGCATCCAGGTCTTCCCCGACACCCCCGAGGAGACCTTCGCCGGGATCGACCTGCTGGACGCCACGAAGATCGTGCCGGAGGAGCTGGCGGAGGTGCAGCCGATCGGCCGGCTGGTCCTCAACCGGACGCCGACGAACTTCTTCGCCGAGACCGAGCAGGTCGCCTTCCACCTCGGGCACCTCCCGCCGGGCATCGACGTCACGAACGACCCGCTGTTGCAGGGCCGGCTCTTCTCGTACGTCGACACGCAGCTCACCCGGCTCGGTGGGCCGAACTTCGCGCAGATCCCGATCAACCGCCCGCACGCGGCGGTCAACGACATGCTGCGCGACGGCTTCCACCAGCACGCCGTGCACGCCGGGGTGGCGCCGTACCGGCCGAACTCGCTCGACGGTGGCAACCCCTTCCCCGCCGGCGACGCCGAGCACGCGTTCCTCGACGTGCCGGTGACCGTGGCGCAGGCGCCCAAGGTCCGCGCCAACCCGGCGTCGTTCGACGACCACTACAGCCAGGTACGCCTCTTCTGGCTGAGCATGTCGCCGGTCGAGAAGGAACACATCATCCGGGCGTACACCTTCGAGCTGGGCAAGTGCTACCACCAGGCGATCAAGGAGCGCCAACTGCAGTGCCTCGCCAACATCGACCCGGTGCTGTGCGAGCAGGTCGCCACGGGCCTGGGGCTGCCCGCGCCGCAGCCGACGGTGCCGCTGGCCGACGTCGCGCCGAGCCCGGCCCTGTCGCAGGTCGGCAGGGCGTGGCCCGCCGACGGCCGCATGGTCGGGATCGTCGTGGACCCCGACGGTGACCTGGACGGCATCGGCGAGGTCCGCCGGGCCGTGTTCGAGGCTGGCATGGTGCCGCTGCTGATCGCCCCGCACGGGGGCATGGTGGACGGCATGCCGGTCCAGCGGACCTTCGCCACCGGCCGGTCGGTCGAGCTGGACGCGCTCCTGCTGGCCGGAGCGCCGGTGCCCGCACCGGACGCGCTGCCCGCCCGCGACGCCAAGGCCGGGCGGCCGGACGCGGCGACAGTCGATCCCCACGTGCTGCTGCTGGTTGAGGAGTGCTGGCGGCACGCCAAGGCCATCGGCGCCTGGGGCGCCGGCGTCACGGTGCTGGAGCAGGCCGGGGTGGCGGGCACCCCCGGCATCGTGGCCGCCGGCTCGGGCGCCGAGGCGCTGACCGAGGTGCAGCAGTTGATGGCCGCGCACCGGGTGTGGGAGAGGTTCCCCGCCCCGGTCGGCTGACCCGGGTAGTCACACACGAGGGGCTGTCCTCCGAGCGGAGGGCAGCCCCTCGTGGCGTTGGGCGGGATCAGCCGATGTCGGCCAGCCGGGGCAGCACCTCGTCGCCGAGCCGCTGGGCGAACTCCACCGGGTGCCGGTCCGGCGTGACCTGGACCTCGGTGACCCCCAGCGCCGCGTACGCGGACACCTCGGCGAGGAACTCGTCGAGGTCCTCCAGCGGCGGCTTGGAAGCCAGCACGGTCTTCTCGATGCTGTCGTAGTCGCGGCCCTCGGCGGCGCAGTGCCCGCGCAGCACGTCCAGCTTGTGCGCTATCCCCTCCGCGCCCGTGCCGAACAGGTTGCAGGCGTCGGCGTACCGGGCGACAAGCAGCAGCGTCTTCTTCTCGCCACTGCCGCCGATCATGATGGGCGGGTGCGGACGACGCAACGGCTGCGGCGAGTTGATCGTCTCCGTGAGCTGGTAGTGCCGCCCGTCGAACGGCCCGTTGTCGTCGCTCCACATCTGCCGGCAGATCCGCAGCGTCTCCTCCAGGCGCTCGAACCGCTCGGCCACCGGCACCACTGGCACGCCGAGGCCGCGCTGCTCCCGCTCGTACCAGGACGCCCCGATGCCCAGCCGGGCCCGGCCGCCGGAGAGCACGTCGAGGGTCGTCACGGTCTTGGCGAGCAGACCCGGATACCGGTACATCACACCGGTGACCAGCACACCCAACGTCATCCGCTGGGTCTTCGCCGCGACGTAACCAAGCGTCGTGTACGCCTCCAGCATCGGCTCCTCGGCCGGAGCCAGCGCCTCCATCTGGAAGAAGTGGTCCATGACCGTGAACGACGCCACACCGGCCTGCTCGGCGGTGGTGGCCGCCTCGGCGAGCGTCGGTGCGATGGCGGCCGGGTCGGCCGGGGTCGAGAAGTTCCAGTAGTGCAGCCCGAGCTTCATGTCGGCACCTCCACGACCGAGCCTAGAGGTTTCCCCGCCGCGCGACTCCGCACTGCTTCGCCAACCTCTCGCGGTCGGGGATCCGGCGGCCCCGCCGACATCCATTACCGGTTCATGACAATTCGTGGATCACGTACGGATATCCGGCTGACACCTTCGACCGAGTGATCCCGCAGCCAACAACCACCGACCTCCGCCACCCGACGCGTCCACCGCGCGCGCAGTGGGCGGACGCCGCGAAGGGCGTCTGCATCATCCTCGTCGTCGGATGGCACGTCGTCGTCAAGGACTACCTACGCATCGACTGGCACGTCGGCGCACCCGTGCCGGGCCTGTGGGGCACGCTCGGCGAGCAGTTCCTACCGCTGCGGATGCCGCTCTTCTTCACCATCTCCGGCGTCTTCGCGGCGAACGCCGTCCAGCGGCCCTGGCGGACCGTCGCCCGCAGCCGCATCGCCGGGTTCTTCTACCTGTACGCCGTGTGGCTGCTGATCCACAGCACGGTCCTCGCCCTGGTGCCGGACTTCCCGACCGACCGCGCCACATCCGCCCTCGGTCTGCTGGCACAGCTCACGGTCACGCCCTCCAACCTCTGGTACCTGTACGCCCTGGCGCTCTACTTCACGCTCGCCAAGGCGGCCCGCCGACTGCCCCGGGTGCTTGTCGTCGTACCCGCTGCGTTGTTGTCCGCCGTCGCGGCCGCCGGCCTGCTGGCCACGCCGGGCAACCGCGCGGGCCTCTACCAGAACCTGGTCTTCTTCCTCGCCGGCCTGTACCTGCGCCCCCACATCGAGCGGTGGGCGGCCACCGCCAGCCGGCGTCGACTGATGCTCACCTCGGGCGCGTACGCCCTCGCGCTCGCCGCGATGGCGGCGGCCGGCGCCCAGCGGTGGTTCGGCGTGTGGCCGGTGGTCTCGGTCGTGGCGGTGGCGTTCGGCATCACCGCCGCCGCCCGCCTCACGCGGTCACCCACCCTCAGTGACCGACTGACCACGCTGGGGCGCACCACCCTGCCTGTCTACGTCATCCACATGCCGGTCCTGGCCGTGCTCGACCGGCTGGTGCTCGACCCGGTCTCCGGGTTGGACCCGTTCGCCCAGAGCCTGGTCGTGCTCGGCTACCCGGTTCTGCTGACCGCGCTCGTCATCGGCCTGAGCCTGGCCATCCATCGCGGGCTGCTGGCGGTGCACGCCCGCTGGCTGTTCGCGCTCCCCGGGGCGCGTCGTGCGGCGGTGGGCGCATGAGCGGGCTGGCCGAGGCGGTGGTCGACCTCGGGGCGATCGCCGACAACGTGCGGACGATCGCGTCGGTCACCGACACCGCGCTGATGGCAGTGGTGAAGGCGGACGGGTTCGGCCACGGGGCGGTCCCGGTCGCCCGGGCGGCGTTGCGCGCCGGCGCCACCTGGCTGGGGGTGACGTCGGCGGCGGAGGCGCTGGCCCTGCGCGGCGTGGGCATCAGCGCGCCCACATTGAGCTGGCTGCACCGACCGAACGACGACTTCGCCGCGTTGATCAACGCGGGCGTCGACGTGGGCGTCTCGACGACCACCCACCTGCACGCCGTGGCCGACGCGGCCCGACGCCTCGGCGTGCCCGCGACGGTGCAGCTCAAGGCCGACACCGGCCTGACCCGCAACGGCGCCGGCCCCGACGAGTGGCCCGACCTCGTCACCTGGGCCCGGAAGTACGAGGTGGAGGGCGGGATCCGGGTGCGCGGCGTGTGGTCGCACCTGGCCGACGCGGACGTACCGGGCAGCCCGGGGCTGGCCCGTCAGGTGCGGACGTTCTCCGAGGCGCTGCGTTTCGCCCGGGCCGCCGGCCTCGACCCCGACCTCGTGCACCTGGCCAACTCGGCGGCGGCGCTGTCGGCGCCCCGGACCCGCTTCGACCTCTGCCGGATCGGGCTGGCCCTCTACGGCGTCGACCCGTTCGGCGCGACAGGTCCGGGCGAGTTCGGGCTGCGGGCAGCCCTGACGCTGCGGACGACTGTCGTCAACGTGAAGCGGGTGCCCGCCGGCACGGGCGTCTCCTACGGGCCGGAGTACGTCACGGGTGCGCCGACCACGCTGGCGCTGCTGCCGCTCGGTTACGCCGACGGGCTGCCCCGCGCCACCGAGGGCCGCGCGCAGGTGTGGCTCGGCGGCCGACGCCGCCCGGTCGTCGGGCGCATCGCCATGGACCAGTGCGTGGTCGACGCCGGTGACGTGCCGGTGGCCATCGGCGACCCGGTCGTCGTGCTCGGCCCCGGCGACCACGACGCCACCACGCCGACCGACAGCCCGCCGACCGACAGCCCGCCGACCGTCGCCGAATGGGCGCGCTGGGCCGGCACCAACCCACACGAAATCTTGACCGGCATCGGGGCCCGGGTGGGCCGCGACCATCTCCAGGAAAGGGCGGACGTCGCATGACAACGCGACTGGCAGTGCTGTACGGCGGACAGAGCGGCGAACACGAGGTGTCGCGGCGCTCGGGGGAGAGCATCCTGGCCGGGCTGGACCGCGAGCGGTACCAGGTCACCGAGGTGCTCATCGACACCGACGGCGGGTGGCACGTCGGCAGCCGCCCCACTCCCCTGCCCCAGGCGTTGCGGGTGCTGCGCGCCCAGGACGTGGTCTTCCCGGCCCTGCACGGCCCGTACGGCGAGGACGGCACCGTCGCGTCCCTGCTGGAATGGCTCGGCGTGCCGTACGTCGGCAACGGCGTCTTCGCCAGCGCGGCGGGCATGGACAAGGGCGTCACCAAGCGGCTCCTCGCCGCGGACGGTCTGCGGGTCAGCCCCGGTGTGACCCTCCGCTCCGGAGAGCACCTGTCGCCGGCCGAGCAGCAGCGACTGGACCTGCCGATCTTCGTCAAGCCGGCACGGGCCGGGTCCAGCCTGGGCGTGGTCCGGGTGACGGACTGGGCGGCCCTGCCGGCCGCGCTCGACCAGGCCCGGGAGGTCGATCCGAAGGTGCTCGTCGAGCAGGGGGCGCGCGGTCGGGAGATCGACGTCGCCGTCCTGCAGTACCCCGACGGCCGGGTGCAGGCCGGGCCGCCCCTGGAGATCCGGGTCAGCGGCGCGGGCTTCTTCGACTACGACGCGAAGTACGACGGTGGGGCCGTCTTCGAGATCCCCGCCCCGCTCGACCCGGCCACCACCGAGGTGCTCCAGGACCGGGCGATCCGCGCCTTCCACGCCCTCGACTGTCGGGGCCTGCTGCGGGTCGACTTCTTCCTCCCCGGCGAGGGGGCGGAACCCATCGTGAACGAGGTGAACACCTTCCCGGGTTTCACCGCCGCGTCGCAGTTCCCGCAGATCTGGCAGCGGGCCGGCATCGCGTTTCCGGCCCTGCTCGACATCCTGATCTCCGGCGCGCTCGCCGACCGTGGCCCTGTCGCCTCGCCCGGACTGCCCCGACCGGACCGGGCTGTCGATCTGGTGTGAGCGGCGCTCGCCCCGGTCACTCGAGTGGGCAGGGCCAGGGCGGCCGGGTGCCGTCCGGGCCGACGAGGGTGACCGGGGTCGTGCCGTCCTCCGCCACGGCGAACGCCACGGTGCAGATGATCTGGTTGGCCGCGACTGTCGACAGCGACAGCACCGCACCCGACATCGTCACAGTGATGCCGGGCTCGTCGGCGCTCGGCGACACGCTGACCGGCGTGGAGTCCGGCGGCACCTCGCTGCTGAACCCCGCCCTCTGCTCGCTCGGCGTGGGCCCGGACGCCAGCTGCGCGAGGGCCTCGGTAGGCGACGAGGGGCCGGGGCCGGGCTTCGTCGCGCGCAGGATCAGCGCCAGTTCAC
Source organism: Micromonospora sp. DT43 (assembly GCF_049841645.1). Taxonomy (NCBI): domain Bacteria; kingdom Bacillati; phylum Actinomycetota; class Actinomycetes; order Micromonosporales; family Micromonosporaceae; genus Micromonospora; species Micromonospora sp. DT43. The sequence continues at coordinate 67,935 of NZ_JBNCKR010000017.1, forward strand.
CGTGCGAGATCAGGTAGAGGCCCGTACCCGCCGGCGGGCCGCTCACCGCGGAGCGGCCGGTGATGACGTCAGTGGGCCGGACTCCGCAGCCCGCGGTGAGCACTGCGAGCAGGAGCCCGCCCGCGAGCAGCGTCCGCGTCACGCGCCGGCGGCCAGGGCGGATCACCGTACGCCTCCGACGTCCGCTGTCTCCGCCGCCACCCGGGGCAGGCGCAGCGTGAACACCGCGCCGCCGTCGGGGGCGTTGCCGGCCACCAGACTTCCCGACTGCCCGGCGTGCCGGTGCAGGCGCGCGTTCTCCCAGGCGATGGCGAGGCCGAGGCCGCTGCCCTCGGAGCGGGTCCGCGCGGTGTCGGCCTTGTAGAAGCGGTCGAAGACGTGCGGCAGCACCTCCGGGTCCAACCCGGGCCCCTGGTCGGCGACCTCGATCGTGATCCAGTCCGGTTCGGCGCGCAGGCGTACGGACACCGGCTCGGTGCCGTGCCGGAAGGCGTTGCCGACCAGGTTGGCGACGATGACGTCCAGCCGGCGGGGATCGAGCCGGGCGATGACACCGGACGGCAGGTCCGTGTGCACCCGATCGGCCCACCGCCGCAGCCGCAGGGTCGCGTTGACCGCCGCGGCGACGTCGACGTCGTCGAGGGCGAGCCGGGCGGCGCCGGAGTCGAACCTGCTGACCTCGATGAGGTCGTTGACCAGCTGGGTGAGGTTCTGCGTCTCCTGACTGACGAGCCGGGCGGCCTGCCCGGCATCCCCCGGCAGCCGGTCCGCCTCTTCGTCCAGCACGTCGGTGACCGCAGTCATCGCGGCCAGGGGCGTACGGAGTTCGTGCGACACGTCGGCCACGAAGCGCCGCGCGTCGGCCTCCATCCGCCGCAGCTCACCGACCTGACGCTCCAGGGTTCCGGCGGTGTCGTTGAAGGTGCGGGCCACGTCGGCCAGTTCGTCGACGCCCCGGACGGCCAACCGGGTGGTCAGGTCGCCCTCGCCGAGCCGGCGTGCCGCGCGGCCCAGCTCCCGTACCGGCCGCAGCACGCCCTGCGCGGCCAGCAGGGCCAGCAGGACGGCGAGGACGAGGGAGAGACCGCCGGTCACCCACGCCAACGTGGCGAGCCGGTCGATGCTCTGCTGCTCGGAGGAGAGGCTGCGCAGCGAGTAGACCTCCACGCCCGACGGCACGGAGGTCCCGTCGGACCTGTCGAACCTGAGTTGCGTGCCGATGAGCAGCACGGGTTTGCCGTAGCGCTCGACGCGTTGCCAGGCGATGTGACCGTCCGCCACCTCCTGCCGCAGCTCCGGGGTGAGCATGTCGACCTCGTCGGCACCCTGCGACCACAGCTCCCCGTAGCGGACCATGGCGTCCCCCTCCCGGTCGGACAGGCTCTGGGACAGCGCGTCGAGTTCCTCCTGGGTCGGCGGCAGGCTGGCGAACGGGTACACCTTCACCAGCTGGTCGGTGAGCGACGCCACCGTCGCGTCCTGCGCCTGCTGGAGGATGACGGTCCGGGCCTGGAAGTAGCTTCCGCTGGCCACCACCGCCGCGGTGGTCACGCTCAGCAGGGCGAAGGCCAGAAGCAGGCGTACGCGCAGACCCAGCGCCATGGCGCGGGCCCAGTGCCAGGGGTTCACAGCGGCCCGAACCGGTATCCGAAGCCGCGCACGGTCTGGATGTAGACGGGCGCCGACGGCTCATCCTCGATCTTGGCGCGCAGCCGCTGGACGCAGGCGTCCACCAGCCGCGAGTCGCCGAGGTACCCGTGCTCCCACACGGCCTCCAGCAGTTGCTGGCGGCTGAGCACCTGGCCCGGCGTGTGCGCGAGTTCGAGCAGCAGCCGCAGCTCCGTCGGGGCGAGGCCGACCGGAGACCCGTCCTTGCTGACCACGAGCGCGGCCCGGTCGATGGTCAGCGCGCCGTGTTGGTGCAGTCCGGACCGCTCGGGGCCGGGACGCCGCGAGTCGCCGCCGGTGCGGCGCAGCACGGCCCGGATGCGCGCCTCGAGCACCCGGGCCTGCACCGGCTTGACGACGTAGTCGTCGGCGCCCGCCTCCAGGCCGGCGACCACGTCCATGTCGTCGTTGCGGGCGGTGAGCATGATGATGGGCAGGTCGCCCTGCTGCCGAATCCGGCGGCACACCTCGAAACCGTCCATGCCGGGCAACATGAGATCGAGGACCACCACGTCGGACGCCGTCGTCGACAGCCGTTCCAACCCCTGCTCGCCGGTCTCCACGGCCACCACCGTGTGGCCCTGACGGGTGAGCGCCAACTGCAGTCCGTCGCGGACCGTCTGGTGATCTTCGATCAGCAGGACCTGTGGCATGCCGCCAAGTATCCCATCATGAAAATGGCTCGCTTTTGCTCGATGCCTGATGGGCGGTATCTACCGGTTTAGTCCGGACTTCTGTTGTGACCAGGCGTTCCATGGCCCCCGGGTCGGCCGGCCGCTCCCGCCGCGGCGGACCGACCGGCCCGACGAACTCCACCGACCGCACCAGGAACACCGCCACGCCCACCGCCACCACACTCAACCCGGCCGCGGCCAGGATGGCCACGAGCGGCCCCCACCGCAGCGAGGCGGCCAGACCGGGCACCAACACCCGAACCACCCAGCCGAGCACGATCAACCCCACCGCTCCCTCGACGACCACGCGCCAGGCGCGGCCGGCGACAGGCGTGGCACGCGGGGGCGGCGTGTCGCCGCCGGGCCGGAACGTCAGCGCCGCCGCGGCCAGGCAGAACAACGTCACGCTCAGCAGGACGCCGCCGAGCACGTCACTGAACCGGTGCCATCCCGCGATCATGGTGGCCGCGCCGATCACCGAGACTCCCGCCGCGCCCGGCACCACCAGCCACCGTCGAGCCCAGCCGGGTAGGACCAACAGGAAGGCCAGCACCAGAGCCGTCGCGACGGCCACGTGACCGCTGGGAAAGCTGTTGTGGGAGGTCGCACCCTCGATCGCGAGGTCCGGGCGGGGCAGCGCCGACTTCACCGCCCCGGCCGTCGCGACCGCGCAGAGCACCACGCCCACGCCCACGACGCCGGCCAGCAGCCGGCGGCCGAGCACGCCCACCACAAGCACCCCACCGAGCAGGACGGCGAGCAGCGTCGGGCTGCCGAAGGTCGCCAGGACGGTCTTCGCCGGCTCGACCAGGTCACTCTCCTGCTCGTAACCGCCACCGGATTCGGCGCGTGGCAGGAGCAGCCCGTCGATCCACTGCCCCGGGTCGGTCCAGACGAACAGCACACCGGTGAGGCCCAGGGCGAGGAGGAAAGAGACTGCCGCGCCGAGCAGCCGCAGGCCCGGCGGCGCGGCGGCGCGACCGGAGGGCAGCGCTCGCGCGGGGCCGGGCGACGACAAACCGACGGGGTACGACGATCCGTGGGACATGTCGACAATGCTCGGCCCGCCAGGTCCGGAGGCCGTCCGTGGATTGTCTTCGTTCTGTCACAACTGCCGATCAGGACCGGAAAAACCGGGCGATCGGGCGTGGTGTCGCCAAGCCGTCCGCACTGCCCTGACGTGAGCCCTCATTCACATGCTTACATGCAACTATGTTTTACCCAGCCGAGACGAGCCACCACTAGGGTCAGGACGCCGATCGATGGCCGTCCTCGGCGGCGCGAAACCATCCGGATTGATTGTGGGGAACCGGAAGGGGTTGGGCAATGCAGGGTATTCCGGTCGCCTCGCTGGTCATCGGCATCGCGTCCTCGCCGGCCGAGCGCCGGCAGTTGGCCCGTCTGCTCGGCGGGACCGACGCCTTCCTGATCGTTTCGAACGTGGACCAGGCACGGGAGTTCCTCGGGGTGGTCGAGATGCCCCCCGTCGTACCTCCTCCGGTTCCGACAGTGCTCGCGGAGGTCACGCCGAGCCCGCAGCCACCACCGGATCTGAGCGTCGACTCCGACCGCCGGGTGCTGCGCTGGCGCGACCAGGAGATCGACCTGACCCGGCTGGAGCACGACGTGCTGCTCTGCCTGGTCGACGCTCCCGGGCAGGTCTGGACCTACGAACGACTGCACCTTGAGGTGTGGGGCAACCGGCACCTCGGCCGCGGCTCCGACATGCACTCCGTGGTCCGTCGGGTACGCCGCAAGCTCGCCCGGCTCGACGCAGCCGCCACGATCCACGCGGTCCGCGGCGTCGGCTTCCGGCTCGCCCCCGTCTGAGCGCACGCGCGATCGTCGCGGAGGCTGGTCCGGCCCGCCTGGTCGAGGACCAGGCGGGCCGGATCTGTGCGCTACCGCTTACCGCTCAGGTGTCAGCACCGGATGGGCGCCAACGCGAAGTTCTCCACAGTGGGAGTGGCGGTGTCGATCCTCGTCTGACGGGTCTGGGGCTTCCAGCCGTCCTTGGCGACGATCATCGTGAGCGGGTTGTTCCGACGGTCCACCCAGTAGGCGTACTTGCCGGCGCTGTCGGTCGCGAACGTCCACGACATCGCCCACGAGTCGACCTGGACCACCGCGCCGGCAAGCGGCGAGGACGCGCCCTGGCAACTCGTACCGGTCACCGTGCCCATCAGCTTGCCCCAGGTCTTCGGGGGCGTCGACGTCATGGTCACCGTCACCGGCGCCACCGAGTACGGCGTGTTCTCCCTGATCGTGACCGCACCGGAGTAGGTGCCCGGCTGGTCCACGTTCGCCGTCATCCCGACGGTGACCGTGACCTTCTCACCCGGCGCGAGGGTGACTGTCGACTTGTCGATGGTCATCCAGCTGACGTCGGCCGCCGACTCGACACACCCCTCGAAGCCCGGCAGCACCTCGCTGTCCGGTGCCGCGTTGAAGCTGCCCGACGAGCCGCCGATCTTGTAGAAGCCACACGCCGCGCCACCCCGGTACCGGGCGGTGTTGGCGTTGGGCAGGTTCGACCACGAGCTGGTGGCCGGGTCGAAGGCGAAGCCGGCGTTGCTGATGGCGCCGCCCTGCGAACCGCCCACCACGAGGAGCTTGCCGCTGGCCACGGCGTACGAGCTGGCCCAGTTGTCGACTGGCGCGTCAGCGATCGCGGTCCACGTGTTGGCGCCCGGGTCGTAGGCGTAGCTGGCCTTCTGTGCCGCGGTGCCGTCGTTGCCACCGGTGCAGTAGAGGGTGCCGTCGATTCCGCCGCAGGAGGCGAAGGCGACCGACTTCGGGTAGTTCGCAAGCGTCTCCCAGGCGTTGGTACCCGGGTCGTAGCGGACCACCGTGTTCGACATCGGCACGCAGCCCGAGGTGGTGCAGCCACCGACGGCGTAGAGCTTGCCGTCGACGACCGCCTGTCCGGCCGCGGCGCGTGGCGCCGGGTTGTCGGCCAGTTCGGTCCAGGTGTTGGCCCCCGGGTCGTACGACCAGGTGGTGGCGTCCGGGCCGGCGTCGGCCCAACCACCGGTCGCGATGATCTTTCCGCCGATCACGCCGACCGCCAGCGCGTTGCGGGCGCCGGGCAGGTCGGCCACCGCCGTCCAGGTCTGCGCGACCGGGTCGTAGGCGTAGGTCTTCACTGTGGAGGCGCTTCCGTCGCCGCCGCCGATCGAGTACACCTTGCCGTCCAGCGTGACCACCCGGTTGTCCATGATGTTGGCCGGGAAGTCGGTGATGTCCGTCCACGGAGCGGCCTGCGGGCCGGCCGCGGCCGGGGTCGCCGTCGCCGCCTTACCGGAGGCCTTGGCCGCGAACGACGTCGGAACACTCAACCGCTGCTCCGGCGCGCCGGCCGCGCCGAGCACCTGCTGCCGGGTCACCCGCGAACCGTCGGCCCGCAGCAGCTCGAAGCCGTCGTCACGCTCACCGAAGCCGACCTCGACCGGCGCGCCGCCGGTGTTGGTCACGGTGAACGTCCTGGTGGCCTTTCCGCCGGGCATCTGGACCGTCGCACTCAGCTGGGTGGGCGTCACCGACAACCGGCCGGCCGCGAGGACGAAGTTCGCGGTGGTGGCCCAGTCGGCCTCGACGTCGACCTGCTTGCTCTGGCTGACGTAGTTGCCGGCCGTCGCGGTGAACTTGTGGGTGCCGGTGAGCGTCGAGTAGATCCAGTAGAACCCGTCGGGCAGCCCCGGGTCGTCCGGGGTCGCCACGGTGACCGCCTTCTCGGCGGGCCTGTCGTTGCTGGTGACGGTGGCGCCGTTGATGTAGCTGTTGTCGTTCTTGTCGCGGACGTTGCCCACGACCAGACCGCCGTCGACAGGTACGCAGGTGACCTGGCTGCCGATGAGGACGTTGTCGACCTCCCACCACCACTCGTACGAGGCGTCGTAGTAGTGGAACCGCACCTGGACCTGCGCCTTGCCGGCCGCCTGCGGGATCGGGATCTCGGTGAGCTTCGGGCCCCGGACGTCGGTCTCCTGGCGGAGCACGTTCGTCCAGGTCGCGCCATTGTCGATGCTCAGATCGACGTCGGCGGTGTCGTCGTTCAACTGGTTGAAGTCCTGGTTGAACCGGATGACCGGGGCCGTGACGCCGGACAGGTCCACCACCGGGCTCACCAGGGAGGTGTCCTGGGTGGTGCCCGCGCCGTACGCGTCACTGTCGATCATCGCGAAGTTGCCGCTGCCACCGGTCAGGTTGCCCCGGTCGCCGTCGTCGGTGAACTTCCAGACGTCACCGCTGCCCGCGTTGTCGACCACCGTCCAGCCGGCCGGCGTGGTCGTCGCGTCGAAGGTCTGGTACTCGCCGTCGGAGCCGAACGTGTAGCCGGGCGCCGTCGTGCAGGTGGTGGTGTCCACCGGCACCGCGACGTTTGCGGTCACGTTGCGCGTGCCGACCACTACCTCCTTGGTGACGGTCTGGTAGCCCGGGTACTGCGACTCGTACGTCAGGGTGTACGTCTGCCCGGCCGGCAGCGTGATGCTGTACCGGCCGTTCGACGGCGTCGTGTAGTCGTACACGCCGGACACGCCGCTCACCGTCACCTTGGCGTACAGCGGCCAGCCGTGGCCGGAGCCGTCGGTGACCGCGCCTGTGACGTTGACGCGTGGCACCGCCGTCAGGGCGACGTTGAGCGTGGTGGTCGCGCGGTTGGTGACAGTCGCCGTCTTCGTGGTGCTGCCGTACCCGAACGCCGAAACGACGACCTGGTAGTCGCCGGTCGGGACCTGGGTCGAGTACTTCCCGTCGGCGCCGGTGGTGATCTCCCGCGAGGCCGGCCCGGTGAGGGTCACTGTCGCACCGGCGATCGGCGCGCCGGTGGCCGCGTCGGTGACCGTGCCGGCGAGGGTGCCGACGTCGCCGGTCGGGGCGGCGTCGAGCAGCGCGAGGGCGTCCAGTCGACCCTCGCCGTAGACGTTGTTATCCGCGGCCGTGCCACCGCACTGGTCGTCGGCCTTGTCGATCGCGGTGCCGTTGAGCAGGGCACGGGTTCCGTCGACGTCACCGATGAGTGACGGCGCCGCCGAGTACAGCAGGGCGATCGCGCCCACCAGGTGCGGGGCGGCCATCGACGTGCCGCTGGCGCTGCCGTACCCGTTGCCGGGAACACTCGACCGGACGTTCACGCCCGGAGCGGAGATGTTGGGCTTGATCTCGCCGTTCTGCCCGGCCCCCCGAGCCGAGAAGCTGGCGACGGTGTTGTTGACGTCGTACGCGCCGGCCGAGTAGTTGCTGGCGAGGCTGCCCGGCGAGCCGCTGGTCTCGCACGCCGGCCCGCTGTTGCCGTTGGAGAAGACACCGAAGATGCCCGACGCGGCCCAGGCCAGCGTCACGTCCTCCATGAAGGGCTCGTTGGACGGGTTCCGGGTGCCCCAGGAGTTGTTGATGATGTTCGGCCGCTTGCTGGCGTCCGGGTTCTGACCGCTCAGGTCGGTCGGCTCGAGCATCCACTGACCGGATTCGACAAGCGCCGCGTCGGTGGGGCAGCAGCCGTTCGCCGCGATCCACTTGACCCCGGGCGCGACACCGATCTGGTTCGCGCCGGCGGAGCCGGCCATGGTGCCCATGGTGTGCGTACCGTGGCCGTCGTCGTCGCAGGGCGCGTCGGCGCACGTCCCGGCGGCGTTGAACCAGTTGTAGTTGTGGTCGAACGTGCCGTCGCCGTTGTTGCCGCGGTAGGAGTTCACAAGCGCCGGGTGGTCGTACTGCACACCGCTGTCGATGCTCGCGATGGTGACGCCCTCACCGGTGACGCCGTACTGGGACCAGACGTCGTCGGCGTTGATGTTGGCAACACCCCACTCGACGGCGTTGACGGTCTTCTCGTCGGTGCCCTTGGTGAGTTCGGGGAGCTGGTAGGCGACCGGGGGGTAGAGACCCTCGACCTCCGCGTGGGCGGCGAACTTCTGCGCCATCGACAGGGAGCCGCTGTTCACCTTGATGGCGTTGGTGGCCCAGAAGGTCTCGTACTTCGTGCCCGAGCTGTCGAGTTCGGCGCGGATCTTGCCCTGGCTCCCGGCGGCGGTTTCCCGCAGCGTCTGCGCGACTGCCGCGCCGCGCTTCGTCCAGTCCTTGATGGCGCTGGCCTTGCTCAGGTCGGCCCGGTCCTTGAACCGAATCCAGAAGTCCCCTGCGCTCTTGGCCTCAAGCTGCCGGGCGAGCTCCGGTCGGATCTTGTCTCCGGCGGCGGTGCCCGCTCCCAGCGAACCGGGCGCGGCCTGCGCGGCGGAGCCGACGCTGGCCAGGCATGTGGCGGCGAGAATCATCGCCGCGCTGGCGCTGACCAGCGATCTGGCCGTTCGTCTCCATTGTGGACGTCTGATCATCGGTGCTGCCTCCCTCAGAACGACCCAGGGGTGTGATGGGCCATGTGAGAAGTGCGGGAGATCCCGCTCGACGGAACCGAGCGAACGGACCCCTCATGCCTCCCCATGCACCGCGCGGGTCACGCCGGTTGCCCGACTGGACACTATGATCGAGAGGAAAGGACGATCAAGAACTTGCTGTGAGCAACTTGTCGCTAACGGTTGCCCTGCTGGCGGCGCGCTTGCCAAACATTGTCAGGACCATGACGATAGCTGGGCAGGGATGACCATCGATCCCGGGCGGTGTGGTGGCCGAGGACGACGAAACGACGTTGGCCGGAGCCGATCCGGCCGACGAACCGTTTCCGTTGCTGATCGCGGTGACACCGTCGCCGACCGAGCGCATCCGGCTCGCGGAGCGTCTCGACGGGATCGCGCCGCTGCTGCTGGTGGCCGACCTCGACGAGCTGCGTCGGCTCATCGCGGTGCCGCAGCAACGGACCGGGCCGCCCGGTGGGCCACCGCCGAGCCGGACGCCCGCCGCCGAGCCCGAAGCCGCCCTGGTCATCGACTCGGCCAGGTCCACCGCGCGGTACGGGGCTCGCGAGGTCGACCTGACCCGGCTGGAACACGACCTGCTGACCTGCCTGATCACCGAGCCGGTCCGGATCTGGAGCTATGCCGAGCTGCACCTGTCGGTCTGGCACGACGAGGGGCGCGAGCGCAGGGCGGACGTGCAGTCCCTGGTGAAGCGGTTGCGGCGCAAGTTGCGGGCCCTCGGCACCGGTGCCACGATCGAGGCCGTACGCGGTGTCGGGCTGCGCCTCAGCGGCCGACAGGAGCCGCGAATCGGGCGTGCCTGACGGCTGCCTGATGTAGGCAGCTTCTCAGCACGGGCCGCCCGTTTTCCGGTAACCGGGGGCGGTGGGCCGGCGACCACGTACCGTGAGATACAGCCGATCAACGGCGAACGCCGGGCGTGTGTCGGGCCGCCTGCCCACTCAGCCGCAGGAGGTGCGGAGCCCATGTTGTCGGTATTCGACCCTCGGCACACAGTCGCTCCCCCGGGATACAGCCGCTGGCTCATCCCGACCGCGGCGCTTGCCGTGCACGTCTGCATCGGCCAGGTCTATGCGACGAGCGTCTACAAGAACTCCCTCATCGCGCACTTCGACACCAGCCAGACGGCGATCGGGGCGATCTTCAGCATCGCCATCGTCATGCTGGGCTCGTCTGCGGCGGTGGGTGGCCGGTGGGTGGAGCGCAACGGTCCCCGCCGGGCCATGTTCGTCTCGGCCTGCTTCTGGGCCACCGGTTTCCTGGTCGGCGCGCTCGGCATCGCGACCCAACAGCTCTGGCTGCTCTACCTCGGCTACGGCGTCATCGGCGGGATCGGGCTGGGCATCGGCTACATCTCGCCCGTGTCCACGTTGATCAAGTGGTTCCCGGACCGGCCGGGTCTGGCCACCGGTCTGGCGATCATGGGATTCGGTGGCGGCGCCCTGGTCGCCGGTCCGCTCGCGCGTCAGTTGCTGTCGCTCTACGACTCCGACTACAACCCGGCCAACCCCGCCGCGGTGGCGTCGGGTTCCGCGCTGGTGGGGCTCTTCGTCACGTTCGGCATCGGCTACTTCGTGATCATGATGTTCGGCCCGTTCAACGTCCGGGTTCCCCCACCGGACTGGCGGCCCGCCGGGTTCGACCCCGCTCGCGTCGCCACCCGGTCGCTGGTGACGAGGGCCAGCGTGTCCGCGTCCAACGCCGTACGGACCCGCTCGTTCTGGCTGCTGTGGATCGTGCTGTTCTGCAACGTCACGGCGGGCATCGGCATCCTGGAGCAGGCCAGTCCGATGATCCAGGACTTCTTCCGGGACAACGGTTCCACAGCCGTCTCGGTGTCGGCCGCGGCCGGCTTCGTGGGTGTGCTGTCGCTGTTCAACATGGCCGGGCGTTTCGTCTGGTCGACGACGTCCGACCTCATCGGCCGCAAGCCCATCTACCTGATCTACCTCGGGGTCGGCATGGTGCTCTACGCCCTGCTCGCCGTGGCCGGGCACGCCGCCACAGCCGTCTTCGTGCTGATCGCCGCGCTGATCATCTCCTTCTACGGCGGCGGCTTCGCCACCATGCCCGCGTACCTGCGGGACCTCTTCGGCACCTTCCAGGTCGGCGCCATCCACGGCCGGCTGTTGACGGCCTGGTCGGCGGCGGGTGTGGCCGGGCCGTTGATCGTCAACCGCATCCTCGACACGCAGGGCAAGCCCGGCACGCTCACCGCGTCGGCGTACCGGCCCGCGCTGTTCACCATGGTCGGTGTCCTCGCCATCGGTTTCGTCGCCAACCTGCTGGTCCGCGCCGTGCCCGACCGGTTCCACGAGCCGGACCGGGGGTCGACCTCACCTGTGGCGCGCGCCAGCGTCACCGAGCCGGTCGCCCTCGGCCCGCAGAGCAGGCCGCCGGTGCCCGAGCATGTCGGCGGCCAGACCGGGCGGCTCTGGTTGTCCTGGTTGCTCGTCGCGGCGCTGCTCGGCTACGGCATCGTCCAGACCGCCATCACGGCCGCGAAGCTGTTCACCGGCTGAGCGCTCGGGCCGCGTCGCGCACGGGCAGTGCCTCTCGCGGGGCGCTGCCCGTCGTGCTCAGCGTCGGCCGTCGGCCACCGTCGGGCCGTGCTCGGCGAGACGCTCCCGCTGGGGTACGACCGTGTACCGCGGATCGCGGGCCGACACGCTTCCCGCCTCGAAGATGCCGAACCGGGTGGCGACCGACGAGGCCACCAGGGCCGCGCCGGCGAACACCGACAGGGCCCGGCTGCGTCGGCTGAGCAGCGCGGCGACCGCGCCCACGCCGAGCAGCACGTTTCCCGCCCGGACCAGCCGTCCTGTGGGACCGTGCCGGTAGGGCTCGCCGGTGATCCTCAGCCGCTCCATCCGGTGACCGCCTACCAGCTTGATGGCCGCGCCGGCGACGGCGAGCCGCCGCAGCGGCACGGTCTCCGCGGCGGGCGCCGCGACGAGGCCGACCCCGGCGGCCGCCGCCAGGGCGCTGCCGCCGAAGACGAACGGCAGATAGGGGTACGCGTCGTGCCAGGCCGGTACGGCGGTGTCGGCGAGCAGGACCCCGGTGTACGTGGCCAGCGCCGGGGCGGTGGCCGCGGCGGCCAGGCCGGCGACGTCGCCGACGGAGGGGGCGAGCCGGCGGGCGAGGCCGAGCACACCGTGCTGCGGGAGCCGTGGCCCGAGCTCGGCGATCGCCGCCACACCGGCGGCCGGCCCGAACGCGGTGAGGATCCAGGTGCCCACCGACATCGGTGAGGTCAGCTTGGCGACCCGGAGCATGTGGTGGAACCGCTCCGGCCGCCCGAGGTCGTGCACAAGCAGGTACGCGCTGGCGACGGTCCCGCCGAGGGCCGTCCAGCGGCCCACGCGGCGCAGGGCGGGGCGTCCGGTCAGCTGGGCTCCCGCGCCGATCAGCGCGCCGCCGGCGGCCAGGCCGCCGCTGAACAGGTAGCCGGCGATGTCGCGCTTCCAGACCGGCGCCTTGAGGACCGGTCGGCCGTAGTAGGAGCTGAAGTCGGCCGGCGGCACGGTGAGCTGCTCGCCGCCGTGGCCGCGACCCCGGCGCGTCGTGTCGGTCATGGCCGCCTGCCCAGGAACGCGACAGCCGTGGCGGCGACCATCGTCAGCGCGGCGACGCCTGCGTGTTTCCACATCGCCGGCAGGTCCCGGGTCGTCACCACCGGATCCGGCGGCAACCCGTACACCTCCGGCTCGTCCAGCAGCAGGAAGAACGCACCGTCACCACCGACGCCGTCGTTCGGGTCGTGCCCGTACAACCGCGCCTCGGGCACTCCATGCTCGTGGAGCTTCGCCACCCGCGCGGCGGCCCGCTCCCGCAACTCGTCCAGTTCGCCGTACTGGATCGACTCCGTCGGACACGCCTGCGCACACGCCGGCGTCATCCCCGCACCCAACCGGTCATAACACAGCGTGCACTTCCACGCCCGACCATCATCCTTACGCTGATCGATCACCCCGTACGGACACGCCGAAATGCAGTAGCCACAGCCGTTGCAGATGTCCTCCTGCACCACCACCGTCCCGAACTCCGTCCGGAACAACGACCCAGTGGGGCAGACGTCCAGGCAGGCCGCATGCGTGCAGTGCTTGCACACATCCGACATCATCAACCACCGGAAATCCGACCGCTGCTCCACACCCGTACCCCGCCCCGGAGGCTGCCCACCCGGCATCCCCAGGAACTCCGGCCCACCCGACATGCGGGTGGCCGCAACCGGTGAGCCGGGCGGCAGACCCGGATCCGTGCCGGTGTCGGTGCTGGTCCGCGCGCCCACGGCCGCCGTTGCCGGGCTGACGGCCGGCCCGTCCGGATAGCCCTCGAACGCCGGGGTCGCCGCCCCCACCGAGCGCGGCTGCTCGACGAACGCGACGTGCCGCCACGAGTTCGCCGTCAACGCGCCGGTGTTGTCGTACGACATGCCCAGCAGATCCAGACCACTCTCCGGAACGCCGTTCCACTCCTTGCAGGCCACCTCGCACGCCTTGCACCCGATACACACGCTCGTATCGGTGAAGAACCCCATCCGCGGCGGCGCGTCCCCATAGCCGGCGTCCGAGGCCGGATCGAGCGGCCCGTACAGGGCGTTGGCGTGGGGCATCGGTCAGGCCTCCTGGTCGCTGCTGCTGTCGGCGACGTCGGTCGTGACCAGCGGTGGGTAACGGTGGCTCAGGTCCCCCGACCGTCGCCGGTAGTCGACGACGAGGTCCAGCAGATCCTGGCCCCTCGGGCGTCGGCCGGGCAGCACGTCGCACGTGCCGACCTTGCTCTCCTGGATGAGGACGTTGGGGTCGAGCGTGATGCCGAACAGGTCGTTGGCCGAGTCACCGGTCACCAGACCCTCGTAGCCGAAGTGGTACGGCAGCCAGACCTGGTGGATGATCCGGCCGTCCACCCGCAGCGGAGTGATCCGGTCGGTGACCAGGACCTTCGCCTCGATTGCCGCGCGGGCGCTCACCAGGTGCGCCCAGCCCAGGTGACGCAGTCCCCGCAGGGCTGCCAGCTCCGGCGACACCTCGACGAACATCTCCGGTTGCAGCTCGGCGAGGTGCCCGACGGTCCGGCTCATGCCGCCGGCCGTGTGGTGCTCGGTGAGCCGGCTGACAGTGATGACGTACGGGAAGACGTCGCTGTGTTGCTCCGGGGGGCTCGGGTTGAGGCTGTTGATCGGGTGGGTGTAGACCTTGCGGGCCGGGTTGGCCTGCTGCCGGTAGAGCGGGTTGCGCACCGGCGACTCCACCGGCTCGTAGTGCGTCGGCAGCGGCCCGTCCAGCACCCCGCTGGGCGCGTAGAGCCAGCCCTTGCCGTCGCCCTGGAGGATGAACGGGTCGTCGCCCGCGATGCCCGCCACGCCCGAGCTGTTCGGCGGCGGCCGGTACGAGGGCGCCTTGTTCTTCTCGAAGTCCGGCACGTCGTAGCCGGTCCACTCGGCCTTCTCCGCGTCCCACCACACGTACTTCTTGCGCTCGCTCCACGGGTTGCCGTCCGGGTCGGCCGAGGCACGGTTGTAGAGGATCCGCCGGTTGGACGGCCACGCCCAGCCCCACTCGAGCGCCACCAGGGACTGCTCCGAGCCGGGCTTGCGGCGGGCAGCCTGGTTGACGCCGTCGGCGTACACGCCTGTGTAGATCCAGCAGCCGCCGGCGGTGGTCCCGTCGTCCTTCATCTCCGTGTAGCTCGACAGCGGGCGGCCGCTGGCCACGTCGTACCCGTTGATCTCGTAGAGCACCGACTCGGCGCTCGGCTCGGCCTGCGGACCGTGCGTGGGGTAGTTCCAGGTCAGGTCGAGCAGCGCCCGGTCGCGGGCGCGGGTCGAGCGGGCCAGCCGTTCCCTGACGATCCGGCCGAGGTGGTAGAAGAACCACAGCTCGGAGCGGGCGTCGCCCGGCGGCTCGACGGCCTTCTCCCGCCACTGCAACAGCCGCTGCGTCTGCGTGAAGGAGCCCTCCTTCTCCACGTGGGAGGCGGCCGGCAGGAAGAACACCTCGGTACGACACTCCTCCGGCACGATCTCGCCCGTCTCGATCTCCGGGGCGTGCTGCCAGAACGTCGCGCTCTCGATCATGAACAGGTCCCGAACCACCAGCCAGTCCAGGTTGGCCATGCCCAGGCGCTGCGCGCGCCCGTGCGCCGAGCCCACGGCCGGGTTCTGCCCGAGCAGGAAGTACCCCTTGATCTTCCCGTCGATCATGTCGAGGACCTGCTGGTAGGTGCCGTGGTCGCCGGTCATCCGGGGCATGTAGCCGTAGCAGTAGTCGTTGTCGGCCGTCGCGGCATCACCCCAGTACGCCTTGAGCAGGTTCACTCCGTAGGCGCGCGCGTTGCCCCAGAAGCCCTTCTGCCCCGGATGCCGGATGCTGTCGACCCACTCGTCGAACGTGGGGTGGTCGGCGTGGTGCGGCATCGGCAGGTAGCCGGGCAGCAGGTTGAACAACGTCGGCACGTCGGTGGAGCCCTGGATGCTCGCGTGTCCCCGCAGCGCCATGACGCCACCACCGGGCCGGCCCATGTTGCCCAGCAGCAACTGGATGATCGCGCCGGCGCGGATGTACTGCACGCCCACGCTGTGCTGCGTCCAGCCGACCGAGTAGACGAGCATGCTCGTCCGCTCCCGGCCCGAGTTGGCCGTCCACGCCTGGGCCAGCTCCAGGAACTTGTCCTGCGGGATGCCGCAGACCCGCTCCACCATCTCCGGCGTGTAGCGGGAGAAGTGCCGCTTGAGGATCTGATAGACGCAGCGCGGATGCTGCAACGTCTCGTCGCGCTGGGTGTCGCCGCCCACCGGCGCGCCGTGCGACTCGTGCTCCAGCCCGGCTGCCGTCTCCCGCTGGGTTTCGGTGTCCCGAGGGGGGATGTTCTGCTCGGCGCCCTCGTACTGCCAACTGCTCTGGTCGTAGCTGGCGTTCTCCTCCGCGAAGCCGGAGAAGAGCCCGTGCAGGTCCTCGGTGTCCCGATACTCCTCGGTCACGATGGTGGCGGCGTTCGTGTACGCCACGACGTACTCGCGGAAGTCCAGCTCGTTGTCGAGGATGTAGCGGATCACGCCGCCGAGCAGGGCGATGTCGGTGCCCGCACGGATCGGCAGGTACGCGTCCGCCACCGCGCTCGTCCGCGTGAACCGCGGATCGACGTGGAACACCTTCGCCCCACGGCGCTTGGCCTCCATCACCCACTGGAAACCCACGGGATGCGCCTCGGCCATGTTCGAACCCTGGATGACGATCATGTCGGAGTTCGACAGGTCCTGCTGGAACTGGGTGGCGCCGCCGCGACCGAAGCTGGTCCCCAGACCGGGGACGGTGGCGGAGTGTCAAATACGGGCCTGGTTCTCGATCTGGAGCGCCCCCATCGCGGTGAACAACTTCTTGATGAGGTAGTTCTCCTCGTTGTCCAGCGTCGCCCCACCCAGACTGGAGATCCCCAGCGTCCGGTTGAGCGGCCGGCCCTCGGCGTCCCGGTCTTCCCAGGTCTCGTCCCGGGCGGCCAGGACCCGGTCGGCGATCATGTTCATCGCCGTGTCGAGGTCGAGATCCTCCCACTCGGTGCCGTACGGCCGCCGGTAGCGGACAGTCGTCTGCCGCAGCGGACTGGTCACCAGGCTCTTGCTCGCCGCGCCCTTCGGACACAACCGACCCCGCGAGATCGGACTGTCCGGATCACCCTCGATCTGCGTGACCTGCCCGTCGGCGACGTACACCCGCTGACCACACCCCACGGCGCAGTACGGACAGACGGACCGGGCCACCGAGTCGGCGGTATCGGTACGGGCGGTGAGCGTCAGCGACCGGGCGGACTTGGCCGCCGCGCCCCGGCCCAACGGGTCGGTGCCGGTGAGCTGGCGGTAGAGCGGCCAGCGCTCGACCCAGCGGCGCACCCCCATCGCTGCACCTTCCCGACGAAAGCCACTAAATATGAACAGTCCGACACTAGATGAGGTGTCGGCCCGGGCGCAGCGGGATCAGCAGAGCGACGCCTCCCCCGGCCACTTTTCGCTGGCCGAGGGAGGCGTGGTGGATGGGGCCCGGATCAGCTCGACGGGCGCTGAACGGCCAGGCGGTCGCCGAAGGTCCGGTAGCGATGCAGTTCCCAGAACAGCCAACCGATGCTGACGATCGCCAGCACGACGAAGACAAGCGAACCGGAGAAGGTGTCCCAGAGTGTGTGCAGGACGACGACGCCCAGGAAGGTGCCGAGGAATCCGAACAGCCGGCCGACGCTCGGGCTGGCCAGCAGCGCCCACAGCGCTCCGGCGGTAAGCCCGGTCCAGGCGGTGTGGCCGGCGGGCGCGGTCAGACCGCGGATGAAGAGGGTCTGTTCCACCGCGCCGATGTTGCCGTGCGAGCTGAGCAGCGCGGTGAAGGCGTACCCCATCGTCTCCAGCGCGGCGAAGCCCATGCCGGCCGCCACACCGATGACCAGGCCGTCGGACGGCAGGCGGCGACGGTGTTGCGCCAGGGCCGTGAACAGCAGCACGACGGGGACGATCAGTTTCGCCGACTCCTCGATCAGCGCCACGAACAGCATGGGCAGGGTGCCCAGGCCGCGCAGGGTGTCGTACTCCAGGGTGCCGGCGACCACCGTGCCGATCACCCCGCCGAAGAACGCCGACGTCACCAGCACCGACGCCGGCACCTGCCAACGCCCGGTGCGGGCCTGGGCGAACGTGAGGAACGTCAGGGGAGCCAGGGTCGCGCCGAGCAGGATGAGCGCCGGCACGAAGTTCGGATTCTGGGTGCGCACGAGGGTCCGCAGCACCGCCAGATAGAGGATCAGCCCGACGACGAGCACTCCGACCCACGCCCACCGGCGAGAACGATCACGCATACCGCGCAGTCTGGCGGATCGATGTTACGAAGACCAGCCTCGGCGCTGAGATCCCCGCGACTGCGATGGCGATCCAGGTGCCCGAGGGACCTTCACCGACACCGGTTCCAACGCGTTCACGCTCAGACGCGCGGTGGCCCGCCCACCTGAGGTTGCCCAGCGGGGCCGACGAGAGCTGGCTGCCGCACCCTAGGCTGGTGACATGGATCGATGGCTGGGGATCGGCGGGTTCATCACCGGCATCGTCGGTCTCGTGCTCACCGTCTACTACGCGCGCAAGGCCGAAGAACTCAACCTGATGCGGAAGCGCCTTGAGTGGGCCGACCTGCAGGCGGCCGCCAATGACCTCGGCCGGCGGATCAAGGCGGAATTCCCCCCGACCGCGATCATCGCTCCCGGTCTTCCCGGCGCCACCTTCGCGAACCTGCTCTCGGCGGAGTTCGACAATCAGCCGCCCGTCTTCGTCGGGACCCGAACCTGGCGGGAAGACCCGCACGATCCGGTCGAGTCGAGCGGGTCCTTCCTCTTCACGACGGCGAAGTGGATCGTCACGATCCCGATGGCGGTCCTGCGCTACAGGGACGGCAACATCCTGATCGTCGACGACTTCGTGATGTCCGGCGACTTCCTCGAGAGACTGCGGGAGCGTCTCGTCGACGAGGGAGTGGCCGCCGACCGCGTACGGGCGGCATCGGTGGCCGTCACGCGGGTGGCCCTCAAGAACCACAAGGCTCCCGAGTACTACTGGTGGCTCGCCGACAGTGACGACTTCTTCTTTCCCTGGGGCAGAGCCAGGTAGGCAGGACCGATCGCGACGCCGGGATCGCACCGCAACCCGTCGCAGCGCCGTTCAGACCGCGTGCAGAAGTCGGAAGCGCTTGGTCACCACCAGGGTGTCGTCGTCGACGGTGAACCCGGTGTCGCCCAGCTCCGCGCGTACCTCGGCGCTGTGCCAGAACGACTCGTGCCCCGCTCGCCACTGCGCCACCGACTCGTCCCCCTCCCCCTCGGCCAGGGCGTGTTCCAGGTCCACGTCGGCGAGCCGGACGACCCGCACCTCGGTCACCTCGATCACCGCGACCCGCCGGCCGTCGGAGTCCACCACCGCGGATCGCTGACCGACCTCGGGCAGCGGCTCGTTGGCGTGCTCGTAGCCGAGCAGCAGCGCGGACGTGGAGGTCTTCGCGCCGGACCGGATCGCGGCCACCAGCGTGTCCCGCAGCGGCCCGGGAAACCCGAACTCCATCACCGGAAGATCGTCCACTCTCATCAACGGAGGGTACGCCCGACCACCGGTGACGAGGGCCGGCGTGGCATGGTCTCGTGGATGGCCACCTACGACGTCGCCCTCGTCCTGCTCGTCGACCCTTTCGGGGCGGTGCTGATGCAGCATCGCGACGAGCACGCGCCCGTCTCGCCGAACCAGTGGAGCCTTCCCGGCGGCCACGTCGAGCCCGGCGAGTCGCCCGAGCAGGCGGCCCGCCGCGAGCTGCTGGAGGAGACGGGCCTGAGCGCCGGCGAGCTGGGTCTGCTGTGGAGCGGCCCGCGCCCGTACGAGGCCGGCTTCCCGCACACGGTGACGGTGCACGTCTTCAGTGGTGTCACCACCGCGCGACAGGAGGACGTCGTGCTCGGCGAGGGTCAGGCCATGGTGTTCGTCCCGCGCGACGAGGTACGCGATCGAGAGCTGGCGGCCTCCACCGTGGTGGCGCTGTCGCTGCACCTCGGGGACGCCTGACATCCGGCGTGGGTGGTTGCCCCGGTGGCTCACGCTCAACGCTCCTGCGCGCGATCGCGTCGCAGCACCGTGAACGCGCCCGCTTCGACGGGTTCCACCACATCGAACCGAAAGTCGGCGGGCGTGCCGGAGGCGAACAGACGGTCGCCCGCCCCGACGATCGTCGGGAACGTGATCAGCCGGTACTCGTCGATGACGTCGGCCGCCGCCAGCAGCCGGACCAGGCTCAGGCTGCCGATCACCACGACGTCGCGCCGGGTGCGTTCGTCGATGGCCCAGGCGACCGGGTCGCCGTCGATCGCCGCCGAGTTCGGCCAGGCCGCCGCGTCGATGCCGCTGGTGGTGGCCACCCTCTTGGGCACGGTGTTCATCACCGTGGCATATCCCCCGTCGCGGGTCGGCCACAGCTTGGCGAAATGCTCCCAGGTGCGCCGGCCGTAGAGCTGGACGCCCTGCTCCATCCGGGCCCCGAGGCGGAACTTGTCGCCGCTGACCGGCCCCGCCCCGTGCCGGAAAGCCCAGCCGCCGTGGCCGGTGCCCCCGCGTCCGTCCGGGTCGGAGACCACCCCGTCCAGCGTGCAGAACGAGATGACGATGATGTCGCCCATGCGGATTCCTCTCACCGTGGCGGCCCGCCGTGGACCGCCTGTACCTGACACCTACCGACGCCGCGCGCCGAACTCATCGGTCCACGCGAGGGAAATCCTGGCCGTACCTCGGCGTACGCTCTCCGGCGTGGCCGAGGCGACAGCGCAGGACCGGGACGACCGGTACGAGGCGTACCGTGGCGACCTGCTGGCGCACTGCTACCGGATGCTCGGTTCCGTGGACGAGGCCGAGGACCTGGTGCAGGAGACGCTGCTGCGGGCCTGGCGGGCCGCCGACCGGTACGACCCGGAGCTGTCGTCGTTGCGTACCTGGCTGCACCGCATCGCGACAAACGCCTGCCTCACGGCGTTGGCGGGACGGGCTCGTCGGCCGCTGCCGAGCGGGCTGAACCCGGCCGGTGAACCGTCCGCGCCACTCACCCCTCGCCTCGACGTCCCCTGGTTGCAGCCGTTTCCGGACGCACGGCTCGGTGACCCCGCCGACGCCGTCCAGCAGCGCACGGGTCTGCGGCTCGCCCTGGTCGCGGCGCTGCAACTGCTGCCCGCTCGACAGCGCGCGGCGCTCGTGCTGCGGGAGGTGCTTCAGTTGTCGGCCGTCGAGGTGGCGCAGGCTCTGGACAGCAGCGTGGCCTCGGTGAACAGCAGCCTGCAGCGGGCTCGGGCGACGCTGCGGGCCGCCGGGCCGGTGCTTGACGAGCTGCGCGAACCCGCCGACCCCGACGAACGCGCCGTGGTCGAGCGCTACCTGGTGGCGTTCGAGGCGGCCGACCTGGCCGGCCTGACCCGGCTGCTCTCCGACGACGTGGTGCTGGAGATGCCCCCGGTGGCGCTCTGGCTCGTCGGCAAAACGCACTACCGCCGGTTCCTGGAACGCGTCTTCGCCATGCGGAGTGCGGGCTGGCGCCTGGTGCCCGTGCGGGCCAACGGCACCACGGCCCTGGCGGCGTACGCACCGGATCCGGAGGCGGCGGGGAGCGTCCGAGCGCACTCAATCCAGCTCTTCAGCGTGCAGGACGGCTTGATCCGCTGCTGTGTGACGTTCGTCGACCCGACGATGTTCGACAGGTTCGGACTCCCGGCGACAATCGCGGGCCACGCGCCGGAGCTGGTGCCTGCGTAAACGCCTCTGACCAGCCTGCGGCGGACCCAGACGAGCGGCCGGGTGGGACAGTCGTCAGGGTAGGAAATCGGCGGTCAGGGCGATGAGGGCGCGGGCGGCGGCGCCCATCGGGCGGTCCACAGGTGTGGCGAGCGACGCCGTCCAGTCGAGGTCGGCGTCGGTGACGGTGAGCGTGCGTACGCCCTCGGCGTCGCCGACGGCGAAGCGGGGCAGCAGCGCGATGCCGAGGCCGTGCCGCACGTGCTCGGCGCCGGTGCCGATGTCGGGGATCTCGATCGTGACGCGTCGGGACAGGCCGGCGGTGGTGAACGCCCGGTCGGTGACGGCGCGGTTGCCGTACCCGACCGGGGAGTCGATGAAGTCCAGGCCGGCGAGTTCGCCGAGCGTCACCGCCTCGCGGGCGGCCAGCGGGTGGTCGTCCGGCACGACGAGGTCGATGACCGAGCGGGCCAGTTCGGTCAGGTGGATCTCCGCCGGCGGCGCGCCGGGCAGGGAGACGAACGCGAGGTCGAGCCGGCGTTCGGTGAGCGCGTCGATGAGCCCCTGGGAGCCGGCGGGGGCGACGCTTGTGTGCAGTAGCACCCCGGGGTGCCGGCGGTGGAACTCGCCGAGCAGGGCCGGCAGGTGCAGGAGTCGGGTCGAGGTCATCGTGCCGATGCGCAGGGTGCCACGGAGGCCGCCGTGCACCTCGGCCACGGCGTCGCGGGCGTCGCGGGCCGCGTCGAGGGCGACGCGGGCGCGGGGCAGCAGCGCCGCGCCGGCGTCGGTGAGGAGTACGCGTTTGGAGTTGCGGTCCAGCAACGGCGCCCCGAGTTCGCGTTCCAGGGTCTTGACGGCCGCCGAGACGGCGGACTGGACGACGTGCAGGCGGGCGGCGGCGCGGGTGAAGTTCTGCTCCTCGGCCACGGCGACGAAGTACTCGAGTTGGCGGAGTTCCACGCCGCCAAGTATCACTCATTCTGATCGTTGCTAGCGTCAACTTTCGTTGGACGTGATGATCGGATGGGGTGACAGTGGGGTCATGTCCTCGACCACCCTGCCCTTCCGCCGGCCCGCCGCCGCGACCGCCCGCGACGAAGGATCCGCTCGCCGCCACGGCCGGGGCTTCTGGGCGATCGCCCTGGCGTTCCTGACCGCGATGGCGTTCTGCACCGTGCCGTCCCCGCTGTACCCGCTGTACATGGCCCGGGACGGCTTCTCCACGTTCATGGTCACGATCGTGTTCGCGGCGTACGCGGTGGGCGTGGTGATCAGCCTGCTGCTCGCCGGGCACGTCTCCGACTGGGTCGGCCGGAAGAAGATCCTCATCCCGGCGCTGGCGTTGGAGCTGGTCGCCGCCGCGCTGTTCCTGGGCGACGCGTCCCTGCCGGTGCTGCTGGTCGCCCGCCTGGTGAGCGGACTGGGCATCGGCATGATCACCGCGACCGCCACCGCGTACCTGCAGGAACTGCACGCGGCGCACCGGCCCGGCGCGTCCCGCCAGCGCTTCGAGGTGGTCTCCACGGCCGCCAACATCGGTGGCCTCGGCGTGGGCGCGTTGGTCGCGGGCGTCCTCGCCCAGTACGTCCACGCGCCGCTGCGCACCCCGTACCTGGTGTTCGCCGTGCTGCTGACCGCCAGCATCGTGGCCGTCGCGGCGACCCCGGAGACCGTGCGGGAGCGGCTGGTCACACCCACGTACCGGCCGCAGCGGATCAGCGCCGACCACGGCGACCGGGCCGGGTACGTGGCAGCTGCCGCCGCCGGCTTCGCATCGTTCGCCGTGTTCGGCCTGTTCACCTCCGTCGCCCCGGGCTTCGTCGCGGGCGCCCTGCACCTGCCGTCGCGGGCGCTGGCCGGCGCGGTCGTGTTCGCCGTGTTCGGCGGCGCCGCCGTGGCGCAGACCGTGACCAACCGTCTCCCCGCCCCGACGAAGGTACGGCTCGGGCTGCTGGCGCAGGCGGTGGGCGTGCCCGTCGTGCTGGTGGGCATGCACACCGCCAGCCTGACCGCGTTCCTTGTCGGTGGCGTGGTCGCCGGAGTCGGTGCGGGCGTGCTGTTCAAGGCCGCCGTCGGCACGGTCGCGGCGATGGCCGCGCCGGCCCGGCGCGGTGAGGCCCTGGCCGGGCTGTTCCTCATCGCCTACCTGGGGATGAGCCTGCCGGCCGTCGGCATCGGGATCGCCACCCGAACCGTCAGCACGATCACGGCGATGACCTGGTTCACCGGGCTGCTGCTCGTCCTGCTCGCCGGCGTGACGGCGTTGTTCCGCCGCAGCTCCGCGACCCGCTGACCCGGCGACCGGGGGCGGGCCGACGCGGCCCGACCCCGGTCCCGGCGGTCACCGCGGCGGGTCGGCCCACCACGGTTCGAGGACCACCGGGTCCGCGACATAGGCCCGCGCCCGCGTACGTTCCTCCTCGGTCAACGTCAGCGCGCGCAGCCGGGCGCCCCACTCGGGCACCCGATCGGACTTCCCCAACGCGATCGACAGCTCGATGAGGCCGGCCAGCGCCGTCGCCTGCTCGACCGCCGGGGCGTCCTCGGCGCGACGGCGCATCCCCGAGTCGAGCGCCCGGTAGGCGGCCCGGTCGTCCATCTTGAACTCGCGCAGGATCCGCGCGTTGTCGAGCACCCGGGTCAGCCCCTCAAGCTCGGACGACCCGCCGTACTCCAGGTCCTCCGGCTCGTCGCGCTGGATGAAGATGACTGTGTTTCCCGACGGGTCGACGACGCTGAACCGGGACGCCCCGGCGCGGTAGCGGGTCAGTCGGGGCAGGCCCTTGACCAGCACCTTGCCGTGGGCGCGGCGCATCGCCTCGGCGAACGCGGCGTGGTACGGCGCGAGCGCGTCGACCATCACCAGGCAGCCGCCGGTCTGCTCCTTCGCCGGGTCGAGGCCCTTCGGCGCGGGCCCGTAGTGCAGGGCGAACCCGCTGAACTGCACGACCAGGTACACGTACGGCCGCAACTGCTCGTGGGGCACCTCGAAGCCGAGGGAACGCCAGAAGGCAAGGGTCTCCTCCGGCGCAGGGCAGGGCAGCAGCGGCACTGTGGTCTCGTTCGGCCGCACACGGTCCTCGTTGGTCGTCATTGTCACTCCCGGTCCGCTCGGCAGGCCGGTCATTGTGCCAGCACCCGCGGCGGGTCGCGCCGGATCCGGCCTCCTACCCAGGGAGGAGGCGCGCTCCGACCAGCGGCCGCAACCGGGGCCGCCGGTCGGACGCGACAGGCGGGAATGGCCACGAGCATCTACAGACATGACTACCGTTCTGCGTCGGGCGACACAGTGGAACCGCCCCCTCGTGCTCCTCGCCGGCGCGATGGCGGCGCTCGCCGTCGTCGCCACTGTCGGCATCCTCGTCGACCCTCGCGTCCTCACCGGGGCGCCGATCTGGCTCAAGCCGTTCAAGTTCGCGGTGTCCTTCGTGCTGTACGGCGCTACGCTCGCCTGGATGCTCTCCCTGCTGCCCCGGCGTAGCCGGATCGCCGAACGAGCCGTCCTGGTCATCGTCGCGGTGGCGGTGCTGGAGAACGTCTGGCTCGTCGGGCAGGTGCTGCGCGGGCAGACCAGCCACTTCAACTCCAGCACCCCGCTGAACACCGCGCTGTTCGCGGCGATGGGCACGGCGATCGCGGTGCTGTTCGTCGCGCACCTCGTCATCGCGATCGTGGTGCTGATCCGGCGGATTCCCGACCGGGTCGCCGCGACAGCCGTCGGGTGGGGGCTCGGTCTGTCCCTGCTGGGGATGCTCGCGGCGGTGCCGATGGCGCTGCCGATGCAGGACCCGGGCATCGAGGGCATCTCCGGGGCGCACAGCGTGGGCGTGGCCGACGGTGGGCCCGGACTGCCAGTGGTCGGCTGGAGCACCACCGGCGGCGACCTGCGGATCGGGCACTTCGTGGGGCTGCACGCGCTCCAGGCCCTGCCGATCCTGGCGATCCTGCTGACCCGGTTCGCGACCCGGCTCGACGCGGGCACCCGCGTCCGGCTGCTGGTCATCGCGGGCGGCGCGTACGGCGTACTCACTGTGCTGTTGACCTGGCAGGCCCTGCGCGGGCAGCCGCTGCTGCGCCCGGACACCCTCACCCTCGGCGTCGTCGCGGCCCTGGTGGTCGCGACGGCGACCGCCAGCGGCCTGGTCCTGGCCCGCCGACGCCGCCCGGAACTGGCACTCGCGGCATGACCGCGACGCTGTTCTCCCTGACGTTCGCGGTGGCCGCGCCGTTCTGGGCACTGATGATCCTGGTGCCGCGCTGGTCCTGGACCGCCCGGATCATCGGCTCGCCGCTGATCGTGCTGCCGGTCGTGGTGATCTACGCGCTGTTGGTGATCCCGGCGTTCGGTACGGTGCTGCCGGCCGTGACGTCGCCGACCCTGGACGGGGTACGCGAGCTGCTCGGCACGCCCGACGGCGCTGCCGCAGGGTGGGCGCACATGGTCGCGTTCGATCTGTTCGTCGGCCGCTGGGCGTGGCTGGACAGCCGGGAACGGGGGGTGCCGGCGCTGGTCATGGCTCCGGTGCTGGTGCTGACCATCCTGCTCGGGCCGCTCGGACTGGCCGCCTACCTGGCCGTACGCACCCGGTGGCGGCGGCCGGCGGTCGCTGCCACCGACCGCGTGCACCTAGGCTGACGGCCGTGGGGTGGCTGGGACGAGTGTTCGACGCGCGGGACGCGCGCGTGCGGATGGCGCTGCTCGACCTCAGCGGGTTGTGTTACCTGCTCGTCGTGCCCCACCCCCACCTCACGCCGACCGCGACACAGTGGATCCTCGCGGTGGCGGCGTTCGCCGGCGCGCTCGTGACGTATCGCCGGCCGGTGGTCAACCTGGTCCTCCAGACGGCCCTGCTGGCCGTCGCGATCTGCCTCATCGACGACCTCACCATCAACCAGGTGGGGGCGAGCTGGGCTCTGCTCGAGGTCACCATGCTCGCGGGTCGCGCCCGCACCATCTGGCTGGCCGCCGGGCTGCTGGCCGTCGTCGACCTGGCCGACTCGATCGGCGACCCGCTGCGCCAGGCCGCGTCCGGTGTCGTCGGGCTGGGCCTGGAGGTGGGCGTCCCGGTGCTGCTCGGTTTGGTCATCCGGGCCAACCGGGAGCTGAGCCGGCAGACCGTGGAGCGGGCACTGGCGGAGCAACGGCGCCGCGAGTCGGAGAGCCGCGCGGCGCGCGCCGACGAGCGCAGCGCCATCGCCCGCGAGCTGCACGACGTCCTCGCCCACCACGTGGCGTCGATGGTGCTGCGGGTCGGTGTGGCCCGACACGTCCTCACCGACCTGGACCCCCGGGTGGGCGAGGTGTTCCACGACGTGCACGGCACGGGCACCGCGGCCCTGGCGGAGCTGCGCCGGCTGGTCGCGGTGCTGCGCAACCCCGACGGGGTACGCGGCGACGCGGCGCTGACCGCGATCGAGCCCTCGGCGCTCCCCTCGGCGCTCGGCGCCGCCGTCGACCGGGCCCGCCAGGCCGGCATCACCGTGGAGGCCGACATCGACGCGGCGATCGGCTCGCTCGACGCCGTACGTGGCCTGGCCGTACTGCGGCTGACGCAGGAGGCGCTCACCAACGTGGCGCGGCACGCCGGGCCGTCCGCGCGGGCGCACCTGACGGTCGCCGTGCACGACGCGGCAGTGCACTGGGAGGTCACCGACGACGGGGGCGGGCGCGACGGCGACAGCGCGCCGACGACTGCGGTGCCGGCCGGCGGCGGCCACGGCATCACCGGGATGCGGGAACGCGTCGAGGTCCTCGGCGGCCGGCTGGAAGCGGGCTCGACCGGCACCGGCTGGCGGGTGCGGACGGTCCTGCCGAACACACTCCCCGAGACCGCCGCCGCGACGCCTGTCGGGCCGGCGCCCCGAGCCCGCGAGGCCCCGGCCGAGTCGCCGACCCCGGAGCCGGCGTGATCCGCGTCCTGCTTGTCGACGACCAGCATCTCATCCGCGCGGGCCTCCGCATGCTGTGCGACGCGCAGCCCGACATCGAGGTCGTCGGTGAGGCCGACAACGGCCGCGAGGCGGTCACCCTCGCCGCGCGGCTTCTCCCCGACGTCGTCGTCATGGACCTGCGCATGCCCGGCGTCGACGGGATCACCGCGACCGGGCGGATCCTCGCCGAGCGTCCCGCCACCCGGGTGCTGGTGCTGACCACGTTCGGCGACGACGACCACCTCTATCCCGCGCTGAGCGCCGGCGCGTGCGGCTTCCTGCTCAAGGACGCGCCCCCTACCGAGTTGCTGGACGGCATCCGCCGGGCCGCCGCGGGCGACAGCCCGTTCAGCCCCGAGGTGCTGCACCGCCTCGTACAGCGCGCCGTGCGCGCCCGCGCCGAGCCGCCCCGACAGGTACAGGGGCTGACCGCCCGCGAGCGGGACGTGCTGACACTTGTCGCCGAGGGCCTGTCCAACACCGAGATCGCCGAACGGCTCCACATCGGCGTCACCACCGTCAAGACCCACATCACGAGCCTCATGACCAAGACCGACAGCCCCAACCGCGTACGCCTCGCGCTGTTCGCGCGCGGCGCCTGACCTCCGGCCGCGCTCGCTACCGGCCGCAGGCGTAGCCCTGCATGCCCCTCGGGTTCGCCCCGGCGGCGAGCACGCCCGTGGCCGGGTCCCGGGTCACGGCGCAGAGCCGGCCCAGACTCCATCCGTCGGCGAGCCGCACCTCGTGCCCGTACGCCCGCAGTGCCGCCACCGCGTCGGCGTCGAGCCGGTCCTCCACCACCAGGACGCCGGGCTCGGTGTCGCGGGGGTAGAACGACGCCGGCAGGCTGACGGTGTGCCACGCGGGCGCGTCGATGGCCTCCTGCAGGTGCTGACCCGCGACGAGGTGGCGCAGCAGGAACGGCACCTGCCACTGGTCCTGCTGGTCGCCGCCGGGTGTGCCGCACGCCAGGATCGGCTCCCCGTCGCGGTGCACCATCGTGGGGCTCAACGTGGTGCGCGGTCGACGCCCCGGGGCGAGCGACGAGGCGAGGCCCTCCTCCAACCAGAACATCTGGAGTCGACTGCCCAGCGGAAACCCGAGCTGCGGGATCGTTGGCGAACTCTGCAACCAGCCCCCACTGGGCGTCGCCGAGATCATGTTGCCCCACCTGTCGACGACGTCCACGTGACAGGTGTCGCCCCGGGTCACCCCGTCGGAGCGCACCGTCGGCTCCCCCGTCGTCGGGTCCGCCGGATCGACCCGGTGACCGGCGCCGGATCGGACGTGCGCCGGCAGACGCGGCGACGCCCCGTCGGGACGTCCCGGCCGCAGCTCGGCCGACGCGCTGTCACCGATCAGGGCCGCCCGCTCCCGCGCGTACGCCGGGGAGAGCAGCGCCGCGGCGGGCACGTCGGCGCTGTCGCCGTACCACGCCTCACGATCGGCGAAGGCGAGCTTGAGCGCCTCCACCTGGGCGTGGATGCCGGCGGCGGTCGCCGTCTCGTACGCGCCGGGGTCGTCGAGCGCGTCGAGGGCGGCAAGCGTCTCCAGCAGCACCGGCCCCTGACCCCAGAACCCGGTCTTCGCCACCGAGTAGCCCTGCCAGTCGAGGGTGGCCGGAGCCTCCCAGCTCGCCGAGTACGCGGCCAGGTCGTCGCCGGTGACCAGCCCGGCATGTGCGCGCCCACTGGAGTCGCGGAACGGCTGCCGGCTGAACTCGTCGATCGCCTCGGCCACGAAGCCCGTACCCCAGGCTCGGCGCGCTGCCTCGATCTGCGCCTCCCGGTCGGCGCCGGCCGCCTGCCCGGCCTCGACGAGTCGGCGCAGGGTGCGCGCGTACGCCGGGTTGGTGAACCTCTCCCCCGCGGCCGGTGGCCGGCCGCCGCGCAGCCAGAGCTCGGCGGACGTGGGCCAGTGCTCCTCGAACAGCGACCGGACGGCCGCCACTGTCGCACCCACGCTGCCCACCAGGGGGTGACCGGCGGCGGCGTAGCCGATCGCCGGTTCGAGGACGTCGGCGAGGGACATCGTGCCGTGCTCGCGCAGTAGCAGGAGCCACGCGTCGACCGCGCCGGGCACGGCCGCCGCGAGCGGGCCGGCGCCCGGGACGAGATCCATGCCGAGGGACCGGAAGTGGGCGATGGTTGCGCCGGCAGGTGCCGGGCCCTGCCCGCACAGCACCTTCGGGCGGGGATCCGCAGCGGTCGCCACGATGGCCGGCACCTCGCCCCCCGGACCGTTGAGGTGCGGCTCGACGACGTGCAGGACGAACCCGGCGGTGACCGCGGCGTCGAAGGCGTTCCCGCCGCGTTCGAGGGCCCCCATCGCGGACTGGCTGGCGAGCCAGTGCGTCGACGACACCATGCCGAAGGTGCCCTGCAACGTCGGTCGGGTCGTGCACGTCATGACCACACCTCACTCCTGAGCGCGGCCCGGAGCGTACGACGGGGGCGACGGGTCAGGGCCGGCGGGGCCGGGCGTGCAGGACCGCCCGCAGCGCCGGCCCGAAGACCCGCCGGACGTCGGCCGGTGACAGCGCGTCGATCGACCGGATCGGGTTCAGGTACCGCGTGAAGATCAACCCTCCGAGTACGCCGACGGCGGCGGTGGCCCGTTCCGTCGCGTCCGGGCCACCGAGAAATTCAGCGATGCGGAGGCGCAGCTCACCGTCCAGGTAGTCCCGCAGGGCGCGCATCGTCTCGTCGTCCTGCACCGCCATCCGGTTCTCGGCGGGCACGCCGGCGTCCCACAGACCGGTGACCGAGTCGAGCAGACGGTCGGCCAGGCCGGCCTGGTCGCCCCGCAGAGCCTGATCCAGAGCGGAGGGGTCGACGCAGAGCAGGTTCAGTGACTGGCTGAAGAGGCCCTGCTTGGAGCCGAAGTGATAGCTGATGAGCGCCGGGTCGACCCCTGCGGCGGCGGCCACCGCCCGCACCGTCGTACCCGGGTAGCCGTGCTCGCGGAACAGGTCACGGGCGGCCGCGGCGATGCGGGCCCGGGTATCGGGGTTGCCGCGGGGTCGACCCCGAGTTTTATTCAACACGGTTGAATAATGCGCTCCCGCGCTGGCACGGTCAACGCCGACACCAGCACAGCGAGGAGTGCACAGATGCGTACCGTCGTCTTCGGCGCCACCGGACCCACCGGCCGCCAGATCACCGAGCAGGCCCTGGCCGCCGGCCACGAGGTCGTCGCGGTCACCCGCCGCCCCCACGACGTCCGACCCCGCGCCGGCCTCACAGTCGTCGGCGCCGACGTCACCGACCCCGACGCGGTCGACCGGGCCGTCGCCGGCAGCGACGCCGTCCTGTCCAGCCTGGGCGTACCGCTCACCCCGAAGCCGATAAGCGTCTACTCGCGAGGCAACGCGCACATCGCCGCGGCGATGCACCGCCACGGCGTGCGGCGGCTCGTCACGGTCAGCTCAAGCGTCCTGGACCCGACCTGGCGACCGAGCGGCGAGTTCTTTTTCAACAACGTGCTTGATCCCCTGTTCAACCGCCGGGTGGGCCGCACCGCCCACGAGGACATGCGCCGGATGGAGACACTCGTCCGCGAAAGCGGCCTGGACTGGACCATCGCCCGCCCGTCCGGCCTGTTCGACCACCCCACCACGACGCGCTACGAGGTGGCCGAGAACGTCGCGGACGGCCTGTTCACGGCACGCGCGGACCTGGCGGCGAGCATGCTGGCCCAGGTGACCGACGACCGGTTCGTCAAGCGGGCGATGGCAGTGATCACCACCGAGGTCCGGCCGAGCATCGCGGGTCTGCTCTGGCGCGAGGCCGTCGTCAAGAAGAAGTGACGCGGCACGGTGTGGCCCGCTACTCCCCCGGCCGCGTCCGGACGCCGTCCAGCGCGACAGTAAGCACGTGGTCGCGTTGCTCGGCTCGGGGGAAGTGCCCGGACGCGATGGCGCTGGCGAGCCGCATCACGTCGTCGATAGTCACGTCGTCGCGGACCTCGCGCGCCCGCTGGGCCCGCTCCAGCAGCGGCTCGCCGGCCGCGTAGAGGGCCCGCCGACATTCGTCGTACGCGGCGGACTCCCGGTTGAGGCCGGCGGCCAGGGGCTGCTTCGCCCCGATGTACTCCACGAAGCGCCGCAGCCACGCGTACAGGCCGTCGCGGGGTGCCCGACTCCCGGCCTCCTCGGCGGCCTCGCACACCGCCTCGACCTCGCTGATGTAGACGTTCTCGATCAGCACCTCACGGGTCGGAAAGTTGCGGTAGAGCGTCGCGATGCCCACCCCGGCGCGGCGGGCGATCTCTTCCAGCGGCGCCTCCGCGCCCTGCTCGGCGAAGGCGACCCGGGCCGCCGTGAGGATCGCGTCGTAGTTGCGTGCCGCGTCCGCCCGGTGCGGACGGGCGGCGCGTAGGTGAGTGAGGGCCGTCACGGTGCCGATGTCTCCCCGGGTTAGCAAGTGGAGGCCACCTATCACTAGAGTGATAGTGCGCCTCCACTTATCTGGAGGTTCCCTATCAGTCTAGCTCGGAAGAAGGCCACCCATGTCCCCGACTCCCGCCCCCCGACGCGGGATCGCCCTGGCGCTCATCCTCGGCTCGCAGCTGATGATGACCCTGGACACCTCGATCATCACGACGGCGTTGCCGCACGTGCAACGACAGTTCGGTTTCACCCAGTCCGGGCTCTCCTGGGTCCAGAACGCCTACGTCCTCGCCTTCGGCGGCCTCCTCCTACTCGGTGCCCGCGCCGGTGACCTGCTGGGCCGCCGACGCGTGTTCCTGGCCGGCATCGCCCTGTTCACCGCCGCGTCACTCGCCGCCGGCCTCGCGCAGAGCGGCAGTTGGCTGATCGTCGCCCGCACCGTGCAGGGCCTCGCCGCCGCGCTCGCCGTGCCCTCCACGCTCGCGCTGCTGGTAGCCGACTACCCGCAGCCGGGCGCCCGCGCCAAGGTGATCGCCCTCTACAGCGCGGTCATCGGTGCGGGCGGCAGCGTCGGCATCGTGATCGGCGGCGTGTTCACCGACCTGCTGTCCTGGCGCTGGGGAATGCTCGTCAACGTCCCCATCGGCATCGCCATCGCGCTGCTCGCGCCACGGTTCCTGGCCGAGACCGAACGCCGCTCCGGCACCTTCGACCTCGGCGGCGCACTGACCTCCACCACCGGCATGACCGCCCTGGTGTACGGCTTC
Organism: Micromonospora sp. DT43; assembly: GCF_049841645.1. Lineage (NCBI taxonomy): Bacteria > Bacillati > Actinomycetota > Actinomycetes > Micromonosporales > Micromonosporaceae > Micromonospora > Micromonospora sp. DT43. Next base: position 100,025 of record NZ_JBNCKR010000017.1, read on the forward strand.
ATCCAGGCCGCCGCCGCCGGTTGGAGCGCCCCGAGCACAGTCATCTCGCTGGGCCTCGGGGTCGTCCTCCTGGTCGCCTTCGTGCTGATCGAGCACCGGGCACCCCAGCCCATCACCCCGCTGCGGCTCTTCCGCAGCGTCGAGCGCTCCGGGTCGTACGCCGGGCGGATCCTCATCGTCGGCGCGACCTTCTCCACCTTCTACTTCCTCAGCCAGTACCTCCAGGAGGTGCTGCACCTCAGCGCCCTGGAGACCGGTTTCGCGTACGTGCCGATCACCGGCATGTTCTTCGCCATGGTGTACGCCATCCGGCCGTTGCAGGACCGCCTCGGTCGCCCCGCGCTGCTCGTCGCGTCCCTCGTCGTCGCGCTTGTCGGCATGGCGTGGCTGTCCCGGATCTCGACCGGATCCAGCTACTTCCCGGACGTGCTGCTGCCGCTGCTGGTGATCGGCATCGGCCAGGGCATCGCCATCATCCTGATGACCCAGGGCGGCGTGGCCGGTGTCGAACCGCAGGACGCCGGCGCCGCGTCGGGCCTCGTCAACGTCGCCCACCAGCTCGGCGGCTCACTCGGCATCGCGATCCTCACCATCGCGTACGCCCGCGCCAGCTCCCCGACCGACCCGACCGCCGGCTTCCACGCGGCCTTCACCGGCGCGGACGTCTTCTTCCTGATCGCCCTGGCCCTGGCCGGCGTCGTGGCCGTCGCGGGCCGCCGCGCCAAGCGGCTCACCAGTCTCGCGGCGACCTGAGAATGCCGGGCTACTAGCGCCATGGGTGCGGGGTTGCGGAGCGCCGGGTGCGGGGGCTGGAGCGGGCAGGCTCCTGGGGCCTGGGCCTGGGCCTGGGCTTGGGCTTGGGCCTGGGGCCTGAGGACCTGGGGGCCGTGGGGCAGCACGGTTGGCGCGCTGCCTTTGGAGCTGATGTCGCAAACGAATCAGCTCCATAGGCACCGACCAACACCTCCCCGACCCGCGCGACGCGGAGGCGGATCGGCCGGAGATCACCGTGCGACAGGCCCGTCGATCGGCGGCGCCGCGACTGCCGAGGGCTGGGCGAGGCGTCCACCCGTACCCTCGGCTGACGGCACCGCCTACACCCGGGAGGTGAGCGCGGCGCTCGTCGACCACCTGGCTCGGTGACGACCGTGCGGTCAGCTCGCTGGCCCGGTGTCGCGGCGCTCGGGATCGCGACTGTGGTACTCGGGGCGGAGCTTGGCGCTCGCGAACGCCGCCTTCACCGCCGCCGACAGCGCGGCGATGTCGTACGCGCCGTGGTGGCGCCGGCCGTTGATGAAGAACGTCGGGGTGCCGGTGACGCCGCTGAGGTCGGCGGAGTCGACGTCTTCGGCGATCCGATCGACGCCCATCCGCTTCGCCATGTGCTCCCGGAACCCGTCGAGGTCCAGGCCGAGCTGGTCGGCGTAGCCGAGCACGTCCGGGGGATCCAGTGCGTCCTGGTGCGTGAGCAGCAGGTCGTGCATCTCCCAGAACGCGCCCTGCTCGCCGGCCGCCTCGGCGGCCTCGGCGGCGAGTTGGGCGTGCGGGTGGACGTCGATGAGTGGCAGGTGCCGCCAGACGTACCGGATGTTCGCGAAGTCGGCGAGCAGTTCCCGGACCACCGGCTCGGCCTGCCCGCAGTAGGGGCACTCGAAGTCGCCGTACTCCACGACCGTCACCGGCGCGTCGAGCGACCCGCGCAGGTGGTCGCGCTCCGGGTCGACAGGCAGCTTCAGGTCGACGATTCCCTCGGTGACGCCCAGCAGGGCGCGCGCACGCCGGGCCGGTGAGAGCCGCCCGACCGAGCGGAACACCAGCCAGGTGACGAGGGACGCGAGCACCGTCGCGACGAGGATGCCGAGCTTCGCCTCGTCCAGGGCGGGGCCGCTCAGGGCGTGGGTGGCGATCAGGAGCGCGACGGTGAATCCGATGCCGGAAACCGTGCCGACCCCCGCGATGGCAAGCCAGCCCACCGGTGGACGGAACCGGTTGCCGCTGAGCCGGGCCACCAGCCACGAGGTGGCCACGATCCCGGCCGGCTTGCCGACGACGTACGCCACCACCACGCCGAGCGTGACCGGGGAGGTCACCGCCCTGGACAGCAGGTCACCGTCGATCACGATCCCCACGTTCGCCAGCGCGAAGAGCGGCACGATCACGTAGCTCGCCCAGGGGTGATAGAGGCTCTGCAACCGTTCGTTCGGCGACAGCGCCGAGGTGAGCCCGGCCTGGGCCAGACGGGCGAGCTGCGGGGTGGGCTGTTCCCGGAAGAGGCGGAACTGGTCGCTCGCCCGCTGCAACTCGGTGCGACCGGGCGCGTAGGCGTAGGTCAACAGACCCATCACCAGGCCCACCACGACCGGGTCGACACCCGACTCCGAGACGGCCACCCAGGCGGCCACCCCCAGCAGCGCGTAGACCGGTCCGAACCGCACACCCCACGCCCGGACGAGCAGGACGACTGCGAAGATTCCCGCTGCGACGAGCAGCGCGGTCGGCGACGGATGATGCGGGTAGGCGATCGCCAACACCACGATCGCCACCACATCGTCGACGACGGATACGGTCAGCAGGAAACCCCGCAGCCGATCCGAGAAACGCGGCCCGAAGACGGCCAGCGCACCGAGCGCCAGCGCCGTGTCCGTCGCCATCACCGCACCCCAGCCCACGGCAGTCGTCTGCCCGGCGTTGAAGGCAAGATAAATCGCGATCGGTACGAGCATGCCGCCGAACCCGGCCAGCATCGGCAACGCCAGTCGACGCCGCTCCCGCAGCTCGCCGATGTCGAACTCACGGCGCAACTCCAGACCCGCGACCAGGAAGAAGAACGTCATGAGCCCGCTGTTGACCCAGGTCCGCAGGTCGTCTGTCAGGTGCCAGTCGCCGAGCTGAACCGCGAACGACGTGCCCCAGACCGACTCGTACGACGACGGGCTCAGGTTGGCCCACAGGAGAGCCACCACCGCGGCGACCAACACCACCCGCGCGCCGCCGGTCTCGGTCTGCAGGAACGCGCGCAGCGGCGCGTTGAGCCGGTCCGACCAGGCGGTTCGGCTGGTCCATCCCCGGTACGTGTTGCTGCCTGTCACGCGGACAATCCTCGTCGATCTGATCCGCTTTGGTGGTCGAATCGTCGGTCGGTGCGGCGTCCGTCCCCATGCAGGGGCACACACGCAGCGCCACCGGTTGATAACGTGCCGGTGATCCCGCCGGTCGCCGCCGGCAGCGGTCCCCTGGGGAGGGTCACGATGTGGTCGGATGAGGCCGCGCTCGACGCGGCGGGACGTCGGCTCGACGAGTGGGAGTCGTCGCTGGCCGAACGGGCCGAGCGCGCCAAGACGCTGTCGGCGCGGATGCGGGAGCTGAGGGGCACCGCCCACAACACCGACCGGACCGTCGCGATCGCCGTCGACTCGGCTGGCCTGCTGATCGACCTGCGGCTCGACGAGCGCATCCGGCAACAGTCCGCGGCGCACACCGCCCGGCAGATCCTGGACACCACCAGAGCCGCGCACACCGACCTGCTACGCCAGGTCCGTGAGGTAACTGTGGAGCTTCTCGGCGACGACGCGAGCGCCCGGGCCATCATCGACTCGTACCGTGACCGGCTGGCTGGTGACCAGGGTTCGAGCGATGCCGACCGGTGACGGCATCCAGGTCGACCCGGACGACCTGACCGCCCACGCCGCCCGCCTCGATCGCTGCGCCGGCAGCCTCGACACCGCCCAACAGGCAGGCCAGCACGTCCGGCTGGGCACCGACGCCTACGGGCAACTCTGCGCGCTGATGCCGACACTGCTCGACGGCCTCCAGCGGACCCTGGTCGACGGCATCGGCGCCGCTGCCGCGTCAGTGCGGGACACCGCCGGCAAGCTGCGGGCCGGGGCAGACCGCTATCGGAACTCCGATGCCCATGCCCAGCGCCTGCTCGATGGGGTGCGGCAGCGCCCGTGACGTCCAATCCGCTCGTCGCCGCCGCAGCGGACACCCCGCCCAGCGCCTGGGCGGGTGTGTGGATCTGCGAGGACATCGAACTCATCGCGCAGGGCGTCCGCAATGGCAGTTGGATCGACGGCAGCCTCGGTGTGGTGAGCGCCGGCCTCGACGCCCTCGCCTTCGTCTCCGACCCGGTCGGCGCCCTGCTCCAGTACGGGATCGCCTGGCTCATCGAGCACGTCAAGCCGCTCAGTGAGGCGCTGGACTGGCTCGCCGGCGACCCGGCGCAGATCACCGCACACGCCCAGACCTGGCGCAACGTGGCCGCCTCGCTCCGCGACGAAGCAGCCGAGATGGCTCGCGCCGTCCGCAACGACGTCACCGACTGGGGCGGCAGCGCCGGCCCCGCCTACCGCGCCTGGGCCGCCGAACAACAACAGGCCATCACCGGCCTGGCCCAGGGCGCCGACACCATGGCCGCGATCACCGAAGGCGCCGCAGGCCTGGTGGCCGCCGTCCGGCTCCTGGTCCGCGACGCCATCGCCACCTGCGTGTCCCGCCTCATGGTGTACGCGGGCGAACTCGTCGTCACCGGCGGACTGGCCGCACCGCTGGTCGTGGAGCAGGTCACGACGCTTGTGGCGTCGTGGGGGGCGCGGATCGCGCGGCTGTTGCGAGGGCTGCTGGCCAGCCTGCGGCGGTTGATCCCGACGGTACGCCGGCTCGGCGACCTGATCGAGAAACTGAAGCAGGCACTCGGGCGACTCCACGCCTCACCAGCAGACCCCCACGACCTCAGTCGGGTTCGCGGTCGAGGCGCCGGTCCTCGAATGCCGATGAACATGGAGGCGGTGACATCCATTGCCGCGAAGTACGGGATTGATATCTCCGACGTTCGCCTCACGGTCAATAACCGAGTGTCTGGCGTGTGCGGACTCACGAAGCCGGACGAGTCGGTCATGCTCTGTCGAGAAGCCTTCCGCAGCGAGGAGGATCTCGCACGTACCCTTGAGCATGAGCGGTTCCATGTCGCTGAACTCCGGCAAGGGCACCCGTACCCAGCCACCCGTCATGAGATCGACGCATTCGAGGATCGGGCTTATGCGCATGAGGAACAGTGGTGGACCAACCATTCGGTCAGGCCCGAAGGAGCGCACTGATGGCCACGTTCGATGAGTGGTTGACTGCGTACGACGTCGTCTACCGTGCGCTGCCGGCGACGTCGGATCTTTCCTGCCCGAACTGCGGGCACCGGACCCTACGGATCGTCTTCACAGCGCGGCCCGCAGCTGAACAGGGGTACGTCTCGTTCTGGTGCGACACCTGCCTAGAGGGGATCTACGTTTCCCGGGCACCTATTCCAGTCGGCGTCACCGCCCGATCCACCGACGAGCTGCCCGAGGACCGCAACCATGGCATCCCCGACTACCGCCTTGTGACGTAAGAACCCAGTCACCGCGGAGACGACGGAGGCAGCTGCCGTGGCCATTTCACGGAGCCCGTCGGCGTGCGCACGCTGCGGAAGAGACTTGGTCCGAGTCCTTGACGATCGAAAACGCCACGCGTCCCTCACCCGCGCCGCAGCAGGGCGGCGAGCCGGTACGATGCGGCCATGAGCTCAGAGGCGGTTGGCAGGTACATGCCCCCGGTCGTGACGCTCGATGATCTGACGGCAATGATGGCCGCAGACGAGAACCACCGGTACGAAATCAGCCCCGAGGGAGTCGTCTCGATCATGCCGCCGCCGGGCTACAACCACGCGATCATCGCGACCCGGCTCATGGTGTGGCTCGCCCAGGGCGGTGTTCCGGCGGAACACATTGCCCAAGCGGTCGGGTTACGCATACCGGGCCGCGGCGGCGGCGTCGGTGGACGGATCCCCGACCTGGTTGTATGGAGCAAGGCTCAAGCAGATGGTGTGTGGCTATCGGTCGCCGATGTACTTCTCGTGATCGAGATCGTCTCGCCGGGCTCCGAGGGTGTCGACACGGTGACCAAGCGCAGCGAATACGCTGCCGCCGGCATCCCCCAGTACTGGGTGGTCGATCAGGATTCAGCGCAGACCGTCACCATGCACCGCCTGGACGGCGACCAGTACGTCACCCAGGCGACCATGCCGCTCGCTTGGGTTCTCAACACCGGCCTGGACGAGCACGGCCTCGGCTGAGGCGGCCCAGACCTGCCCGATCCGGCGTGACAGACCGGCACTCACTTCGGTGCTGTTGCCGATCGAGGTGTTGGCTGTCGTCAGCCGCAGGTAACGCGGCGTTCCGCGCTGGCGCGCGCCCCGACCGGCTCGTGCTACGAGCTCGGGCGCTGCCTGTCACCTGCACCCACCGACGCTGCTCGGCCTGCACGAGACAACGATGCGGGCTGTGCGTGAGTCCCAGGCGGCCGGTTCCGTCAATGACCACGTCTTCGCCTCCATTGCGACCAGGGACGTCGACCTGCGCAAGCAGCGGCACCTGTTCTCATCGCTGATCCGTCGTGCCCGGCGAGGAAACCTTGCTGGCCATCGCCGATGTCAACCTCGACCGACTCGTCGGCGAGGACGCCTACCTGGGAGTGACACCCGAGCGGTTCTTCATCTCGACACAGAACGCTGTACGCAAACAGGGCACGATTGAACGCGAATTTCCCCTGTCGGACGTTCGCTACGTGCGGTTCCGCGAACGCGACAAGCGAGGCCCTGTTCTGGACGTCATCACCACCGACGAGAACATCCGGCTCACCTTCGACGACTGGGCCGGCAAAGGCCAAGGGCTGGATGGCACCCGCCGGGTCGCCAATCTTCTAGCCGCCGCGATGAATTTGCCCGAGGCCGAGCGGCGCACCGACCCGCTGCTCGCCGGCACATCCTCGACGCAGCCGGCGATTACCCCGTAACCACGAGGCGTCGCCGTCGACGGGTGCATCGACGACGACCGCCACGGTCATCACCAGTCACGGGCCCAGTCCGGCGGCGGTACGACGGCGAGCTGCGGCTCGCCGTCGATCGGTTCGAGGGCGTGCACGATCCGCAGGTCACCGTCGGCTGCGGCGTCCTCGTCGGTGACGACTCGACCGCTGCTGCCGTCGGTGCTGACCAGCAGCCACCGGTCGGGGTGGATGGTGCCGTCGTCGACCAACGCCCGCACCCCGAAGGTTCGGGCGAGAGCGGCTGCCACCTCGCGCTCACCCTGGCCGGTGGCGTCGGCGAGCTCCGTGTCCCCGGTCAGGATCCACCCGAATGCCTCGTCGCCGTCCGGAGGATTGAGCATGGCGACGGGCCGGGGGTCGTTGACCGTTCGGTCCTCGATCCGGCCGACGTAGACCGCGTCGGGTGAGATGCGGTACTCCTCGCTGAGGAACCGGCGGAGGCCGGCCACGGGCAGTTCCTTCTCGAAGTGGATCTGATAGCGCAACCCTTACCCCCGGTGTCAGTGCCTCCACGAAACGGGCGCCGAGATGGATACTGCCTTGGGGCCGGGACCCTGCACGAGCTGGCTCGGCTGCTATCGACAGGAGCGCACTGTGGACGTTTCGATGGTTGACCTACGCGCCGGGCTCCTGGCGACGACGCTCGTCGTCGCCCTCGCCGGATGCTCCGACAGCGCCCCCGACAATGGGCCGCCAGACAGGACCGCCAGCGCCAGCCCGGCACCGGTACGGACCGACAGAGACCCGATCGCCGAACGGTTTCCCCGCCTCGGCACCTTCATCGAAACCCACTGGCAGACGGCACCGGCCGGGCCCGAGAGCCGCACCACCGTGCCGGGCCCGACCGACACGCGCATCGAGGCACTTGTCGTGCTGCGGCCCGACACGATCGCCACAACCATCAAGGAGTACGACTGGCAGCCCGCTCCGCCCGGTTGGGACGCGTCGCTGAGCGCCGAGCTGCGTCCCTTCCTGCCCACCGGCGGTACCTGGCAGGTAAGCGAGAAGTTCGCCGCGGACGTGCGGACGGCACAGTACGGCGGCACCGTCTATCTCGACGCCGGCAGCGGCACGGTCTTCCTACGGGTCTTCGACAGTTGACCGAGCCGATGGTGACGCGCCACTCGTACGGGTAAGGTCCCGATCATGGCGATTCCTCACCTGACGGCCGCCGACGGCACCTCCCTGCCGGCGGTCGGGCTCGGCACGTATCGGCTGAACGGCGCGGCGGGCGTCGACGCGATCGGTCAGGCGATCCGGGCGGGTTACCGGCTGATCGACTCGGCGGTCAATTACGAGAACGAGGGCGCGGTCGGTCGGGCCGCCCGTGCGGCGGACGGCGTACGCGGCGAGTTGGTCGTCACGTCGAAGCTGCCGGGGCGGCACCACAGCTTCGACGAGGCGCTGACCACAATCGAGGAGAGTGTCTACCGCACCGGTCTGGACCGGATCGACCTCTACCTGATCCACTGGCCGAACCCCAAGGTCGACAGGTACGTGCAGGCGTGGCGGGCGCTGATCGAGGCACGGGAGCGCGGGCTGGTCCGGCACATCGGCCTGTCCAACTTCCTGCCCGAGCACATCGACCGGCTGGTGGCCGAGACCGGGGTTGCCCCGGTGGTCAACCAGATCGAGGTGCACCCGTACTTCCCGCAGCAGGACGCGATCGACTACCACCGGGAGCACGGGATCCTCGTGCAGGGCTGGAGCCCGCTCGGCCACGGCAACGACCTCCAGCGGCACCCGACGATCGTGGAGATCGCGGCCGCACACGGCATCAGCCCGGCGCAGGCCATCCTCGCCTGGCACGTGGCCCGCGAGGTGATCCCGCTGCCCAAGGCCGCCTCCCCGCAGCGCCAGATCGAGAACCTGGACGTCTTCGGGGTCAAGCTCACCGACGCGGAGGTCGAGGCGATCACCGCGCTGGGCCGCCCGGACGGGCGGCTCGCGGACCAGGACCCGGCGGTGTACGAGGAGTTCTGACGGTCCCGACCCGCAGACTCTCCCCCTCCCCTCCCCCGACCCGGGCCGGACGCTCGCTGAGTGGTCGATCCGTGTCCGGCGCTCCGCTGGCGTCCACGAGGTCGGCCGGGCTCGGCGGTCAGGCCGCCGCCGCGGTGGCCGATTCCTGCAGCGGGCCGGCGAAGTGGCATGCCGCCGCATGCCCGTCACCCACCTGACGCAGCGGCGGGGTCGTGGTGGCGCAGACGTCCTCGGCCTTCCAGCAGCGGCTGCGGAACCGGCAGCCGGTCGGCGGATCGGACGGGCTGGGCACGTCGCCGGCCAGCCGGATGCGTGTCTTCGGCGCCCCGCCGCGCACGACCCCCAAATCGGGTACGGCGGAGAGCAACGCCTGGGTGTACGGGTGCTGCGGCGCGCCGTAGAGCGCGTCGCGGTCGGCGATCTCGGCGACCCGACCGAGGTACATCACGGCCACCCGGTCGCAGAAGTGCCGCACCACGCCCAGGTCGTGGGCGATGAAGACGAACGCGATGGTGAACTCCTTGCGCAGGTCCTCGAGGAGGTTCATCACCTGCGCCTGGATCGAGACGTCGAGGGCGCTTACCGGTTCGTCGGCGACGATCACCTTGGGCTGCACGGCCAGCGCGCGGGCGATGCCGATGCGCTGCCGTTGACCACCGGAGAACTCGTGCGGGTACCTGTTGTAGTGCTCGGGGTTGAGCCCCACCACCTCCAGCAACTCCCGGACCCGGTCCAGTTCCCTGCCCTTCGGCACGAGGTTGTGCACGCGCAGGGGCGCGCCGATGATGGTGCCCACCGTGTGCCGCGGATTGAGCGACGAGTACGGGTCCTGGAATATCAGCTGCAGCTCCCGCCGGTACGGCCGCAGGTCCTTCTCCTTCAGGTGCGTGATGTCGTTCCCCTGGTAGAGGACCTGCCCGCCGGTCGGTTCGAGCAGCCGGGTGATCAGGCGGCCGGTGGTGGTCTTGCCACACCCGGATTCACCGACCAGGCCGAGCGTCTCGCCGGCGCGCAGTTGCAGCGACACCCCGTCGACGGCGCGGATCCGGTGGTCGTTGCGGCCGAACCACCCGTCTCCCCGACCGGTGAAGTGCATCTGCAGGTCCCGCAACTCCAGCAACGGCGCCCCGCTCGCGTCGGCAGGCGCAGCGAGGGTCGCGGTGTCGGTGGTGGCAGTGGTCATCACGTGTTCCTTCAGGGCAGCCGGGGCAGGATGTCGGTCTCGAAGATCCCGGCCGGGTCGGGCAGGTGGCAGCGGGAGGTCCGGGTGGTGTCCGCCGTGCGGGAGACCAGGTCGGGCAGGTCCACGGCGCAACCCTGCACCCGACCGGCGAACTCGCACCGGGGGTGGAACGAGCATCCGGTGGGCAACGCGAGCAGGCTGGGCGGCGTGCCGGGGATGGGGTGCAGCCGGGCCGGTTCGCCGGAGACCGCCGGGATGCTCTCCAACAAACCCCAGGTGTACGGGTGCAGTGGCCGGCCGAGGATCGACTGGGCCGGGCCGTACTCGACGCCGCGTCCGCCGTACATGACCAGCACGTCGTCGGCGATCTCGGCGACGACACCGAGGTCGTGGGTGATGAAGAGGACCGCCGAGCCGAAGTCCTGTTGCAACTCCATGATCAGGTCGAGGATCTGCGCCTGCACGGTGACGTCCAGCGCGGTGGTGGGCTCGTCGGCGATCAGCAGTTTGGGGTCGTTGACCAGTGCCATCGCGATCATCGCGCGTTGCCGCATGCCGCCGGAGAACTGGTGTGGGTAGTCGTCCAGGCGGCGGCGGGGGTTGGGGATGCCGACCCGGCCGAGCATGTCGACCGCCCGGCCCCGGGCCACCCGCTTGGACACCCGGTGGTGCGCCCGGTACGCCTCGACGATCTGGTCGCCGACCGTGAAGTACGGGTGCAGCGACGACTGTGGGTCTTGGAAGATCATCGCGGCGTTGGCGCCGCGTCGCTTGCGGAGTTCGGCGGGCGGCATGCCGACGATCTCCTCGCCGCCGACGGTGATCGAGCCGGTCATCCGGGTGCTGCGCGGGTCGTGCAGGCCCATGATGGCCATGCTGGACACGCTCTTGCCGGAGCCGGATTCGCCGACCACCGCGAGGGTGCGACCCAGTGGTAGGGAGTAGCTGAGCCCCTGCACGGCCTGTACGAGGCCGTCGGCGGTCGGGAAGGTGACGGTGAGGTCCGTGACCTCCAGGTAGGACGGCCCGGCGGTGCGGTCGCCGGTGGCACGCCGGGCGCGGGAGACCGTCTCGGGCCGTCGGTCCGGGGTCGACAGCAGGTGCGGTTCGGTCATCCCAGCCTCACTCGCGGGTCGAGAATCGTGTAGAGGATGTCGACGAGCAGGTTCATCACGACCAGCACCACCGAGCCGACCAGCACGCCGGCCATCAGCACCGGCAGGTCGTACTGGTTGAACGCGCGCAGGGTCAGCACGCCGAGGCCGGGCAGACCGAACATCGCCTCGGTGAAGATCGCACCGGTCAACTGGAGCGCCAGGTCGACGCCGAAGATGGTGGCGATCGGGGTGATCGCGGCGCGCAGGCCGTGGCGGTAGACCACCCGGCGCTCGCTGATGCCCTTCGCGCGGGCGGTGCGGACGTAGTCCTCGCCCAGCGTTTCGATCATGGACGCTCGGGAGTAGCGAGTGTAGGAGGCGGCGTTGGCCAGGCCGAGTGTCAGCCAGGCGGCCAGCAGCCCGCCAGCCCAGGTGAGCGGGTTCTCCAGCAGCGGGTGGTAGGCGGCGTGCGGCAGGAACGTCGCGTACAGCGAGACGAGCAGCGCCACCACGAAGTACGGCACGGCGTTGATCCCGAGCGAGGTGCCGACCATGAGCCGGTCCACGTACGTGCCTCGTCTTCGGGCCGCGACGATGCCGGCGAGGATGCCGACGATCAGGTACACCACCGCGCCGCCGAGAACGATCGAAACGGTGATCGGCAGCGCCTGCCCGATCAGCTTGGTCACCGGCTGGCCGAGGGTGTACGAGTAGCCGAGGCAGGGCGCGTCGCAGTCGATGGTGAGCCCACCGGATTGGTACGTCCGCCCGACCGCGAGCCCCTTGAGATACCCGCCGATCTGCTGCACGACGGGCTCGTCGAGGTTGAGGCTGGCGCTGATGTCGGCGTAGCGCTCCGGGGTGCAGCGCTGGCCGCAGATCGTCCCGGCCGGGTCGGTGGGGGCGACGAAGAACAGGCCGAAGCTGGCGACAAGCGTCACGATGACGACGGAGAGCGCGCTGGCGATCCGTCGCAGGATGTAGATGAGCACCGCCGAGGCTCCTGGTGGCAGCGGGCCGGGGCCGAAAAGCCCAGGCCGGAACGGGAGGGGGTGGACGCCGGCCGGCACAGGTGCCGGAGGCCGGCCGGCGTCCACGACGGGGGATGCGGAAGGTCAGTTCTTGAGGAACATGTTCACGTAGAACGGCTCACCTGCGGAGGCGTCGCCCTCGGCGCCACCGATGTTCGTGCCGATGGCGAAGGCGAGCTTGCCGTAGTAGCGCGGCAGGGCCACGTACTTGCCCATGATTTCCTTGTCCAGCTCACCCCACTTGGCGACGGCCTGGTCGGCCGGGAGGTTGCCGATCTCGTCGATCTTGGCGTCCAGCGCCTTGTCGCTGAGCATGCCCCAGCTGAGGCCGTCGGCGATGCCGTGCGTCTGGAACAGCACCGGGAACCAGCTGCCGCCGCTCGGCCAGTCCGAGCACCAGCCCTGCGGCGCCTGGCCCATGTTGACCGGGGCGTCGTAGTCGGCGATCTTGGAGCGCAGTTCCGCGGTGGTGACACCGATCGGCTTCACGGTGAAGCCGGCCGCCTTCAACGCGTCGACCCGGATCTGGTTGGTCTGCTGCGGGATCGGCTTGGTGTTGTCGTAGTACCAGCTGAGCTCGAAGCCGACCTTGCCGGCCGTCTCCAGGTCGGCCTTGGCCCCGGCTGGGTCGCCCTGGCCGACACCGCTCAGGCCCGGCAGCGGCTCGTACTTGGTGTAGCCCGGCACGCTCGGCGGCAGGACGGTGCTGGCCGGCTGGGAGTTGAAGCTGTTGAGGCCGGCGGCCTTGTTGACCTGGTCGTACGGGTACGCCTTGGCGATCGCCTTGCGCACCTCCAACGGGATCTTGCGGGTGTCCATCTGCACCGAGTAGGTGCAGGGCTGCTCGCCCTGGATCAGCTGGGCCTTCTTGTCCCCGGTCACCTGCGGGATCAGCGAAGCGTCGATGGGGCCGTAGTTGAGGGCGTTGGCGTCCTCGCCGGCGCTGTTGAGCACCTGCTGCTGGGTCTTCGCTTCCTCGCTGCCCCACTTGAAGTCGAAGCCGTCCGCGTACTGGTGCCGCACCGCGTCGGTGTTCGGGTCCCAGTTCGGGTTCCTCTTCAGCTTCAGCTCGGTACCGGGGGTGTAGGTGTCGAACTGGTACGGCCCGGTCGCGAGGGGGTTGTTCTTGTAGTTCTCCTTGGTGTCCTTGGCCTTCGGGATCGGCGTGAACACCGGGAAGGTCATGTAGAGCGGCAGGTCCGCGAACGGCCGGGCCAGGTGGACGACGAGCGTGGTCGGGTCCGGGGTCTCCACGCCGGCGTAGGTGTCACCGCTGGCGTAGGGGCCCTTGTACTTGTCGCCGTCCTTGAAGGAGGTCAGCTGGTACGTCGGGGCGTTGGCGTACACGTCGTGGGCGAACGAACGCTTGATCGCGTACGCCAGGTCCTCGACCTTGACCTCGGTGCCGTCGGCGTACTTGATGCCCGACTGCATCTTGAACGTCCAGGTCAGCTTGTCCGCCGAGACGGTGCCGAGGTCGGTCAGGTCCGGCACGAGCACCGGCTTGCCGTTGCGGATCGCGAACTGGGTCGGGCTGCGGAAGAGCAGCTTCTCGATCGCCAACGCGTCGGCGTAGTAGGTGTCGGTCGGGTCGAACGTGTTCGGGGTCAGCTGGGAGTAGACCGTGATGACGCCGCCCTTCTTGGCGCCGGGCACCTCGGCCGCTGGGCCCTTGGCGGTCGGGTCGAATGCGCTCTCCTGGGTCTCGATGCCCTTGGCGCCACCCCCGTCGCTGCTGCCGTTGTTCGACGAAGGGCTGCCGCAGCCGGCCACCGCCATGGTGGCGGCCAGCGCGGCGGCGAGACCAACCTTCAGTTGCCTCACAGACGTACTCCTGTCTTGTCTTCCGGTTTTCCTTCAGCCCGGGGCGTCCTCATCGACGGGTCCGGGGATCGAAGGCGTCGCGCACGGCGTCGCCGAGCAGGCTCAGGGCGAGCACCAGGATCGTGATGCCGAGTACGGGCAGCCACAGGTAGAGCGGGTCGGCCCGGTAGTACGTGGTGGCGGCGGAGATCGTCAGGCCCCAGGACGGAGTGGGTTCGATCAGCCCGGCCCCGAGCACTGTCAGCCCGGCCTCGGCGACCACGTAGCCGGGCAGGGCAAGCGACACGGAGACGACGATCGGCGCCACCAGGTTGGGCAGCAGCTCCTTGAAGAGCACCTGCCGGGTCGGGATGCCGAGCACCTTGGCCGCCGCGACGAAGTCGCGCTCTCGTAGCGAGAGCACCTGCCCCCGGACCAGGCGGGCAAGGCTCGCCCAGCCGAAGAACGACAGCACGCAGATCAGTGAGATGAAGCGGATCTGGGCCACGTCCTCTGACCCGGCACCGTCGGCGCCGCCGAAGATGGCGACCAGGACCGCGGAGCTCGCGATCGCGAAGAGCAGGTACGGCAGGCTCAGCACCAGGTCGATCAGCCAGGAGAGCACCCGGTCGACCCAGCCGCCGGAGAAGCCGGCGACCAGGCCCACGACCACGCCGATGATCGTGGTGATCGTGGTGACCGCGACAGCGACGATGAGCGACGGGCGTGCGCCGTACACCCAGCGGGCGAAGAGGTCCCGGCCCAGGCGGGGCTCCACCCCGAACCAGTGTTCGCCCGTCGGTCCGATCGTCGGGAAGCCGAACTCGTCGATCAGGTTCTGGTGCAGCTCGTTGGCGTTCTGCCCCTCCAGCCGAGCGAGCAGCGGCGCGAAGATCGCGATCAGAACGTAGGCGACGCAGATCGCGGCGCAGATCATCGCAGTCCGGTCGCGGCGTAGTCGGGCCAGGGCAATCCGGGTCGGCGACTTGCTGACCGTCCGGGCCGGGGCGGCCGGCAGGGTCGCGGTCTGCGCCCGTCCGTCGCCCGACTCTCCGGCGCGGAGCACCTGGGGCTCCGTGACCATCGGCTCCACGCGGGACGACCTCCTCATCGTGCGGACACATGCCACCGCCACCCGAACGGTTCTCCGACCCGACGGCGGCTCTAGTGCCGGAACGTTAGCCGGGCAAATGATTTCGTTGTGGGTCAGTTCTGTAACGGACTCATGTCGTGAACAACGCCGATCTCATCCTTTCGGACCGCCGATCAACCACGCCGCCCACGACAGCGGCGCGCGAAGCTCGCGATCACGCGGAGCGACGATGACGGCCGCTCACCGCTGAGGCGCAGACGTAGCGATCAATGTTTTTGCAGTTCAATGCTTCGATGCAGCGAGCCCCTCTCGACACGGTCCCGCCGCAGGCGGAACCGACCATCACTGCCTGTAATGGCGCTCAATGGATCGATATCGCCAACAGGAGTAACGGGAATTCATTTCAACGATTGTTGTCGTCAGCCAGATGAATGCAGGGGCGTCTGACATTTATCGATGCATAATTGCGCGATCAACGGATGGCCGACGCCCCGATTGGCCGAAGGGGAATACTGGGCGGGTGGAGAGTGCAAGCCCGCGCCTGCTGCTGGTCGAGGACGACCGCGCGCTGACCGCGCTGCTCGGCGATCTGCTCACCGAGGAGGGGTACGAGGTCGACGTGGCCGGTGACGGGCAGCACGGCCTGCACCACGCCCTGTCCCGCGACTACTCCGTGCTGGTGGTCGACCGAGGGCTGCCCGTGCTGGACGGGCTGGGGCTGGTCACCCGGTTGCGGGCGCATGGCGTGACCTGCCCGGTACTGCTGCTCACCGCCCGGGGCGCGCTGAACGACCGGGTGGAAGGGCTCGATGCCGGCGCCGAGGACTACTTGGTCAAACCCTTCGAGGTGGCCGAGTTGCTGGCCCGGTTGCGGGCGTTGCGCCGTCGACACCAGGACGCCGCGGTCCGGCTGCCGCTGGGGCAGCGGCGCTGGCTGGACGTGGGAAACCGGCGAGTGCTCGACGGCGACGAGGAGATCCCGCTCTCCGCCCGCGAGTTCGCCGTGCTGCGCGCCCTCGCGGGCCGACCGACGAAGGTCTTCACCCGGGCGGAGCTGTTGAGCACCGCCTTCGACCACGCCGACGCCCCGGGGACCGTCGACGCCTGCATCCATCACCTGCGCCGCAAGCTCGGCCGCGGGGCGATCCGTACCGTGCACGGTCTCGGCTACCGGATCGGCACGGGCTGACGGCATGGACAAGACCCGGTTGGTCCAGGCCCGACGGCGCAGTGTGGCGCAGACCGCCGGGGCGATCGGCGCGGTTCTGCTGCTGGTCGGCGCGTTGATGTTCGTCCTCAGCAGCCGTCAGGAGTCCCGAGCGTTGAACACCGAGCTGGATCAGGTGCTCACGATGGCCGAGGACACCGACGACCCGCCACCCGGCGAGTTCCTGGCCCGCAGGGCAGCTGGATCCGAGACTGTCGAGGTGACCGGAAGCGCGTCGCCGGAGCTGGTCCGGGTCCTCGGTGACGCGGTGGAACGGCAGCCGGGGCGGTTCGACGCAGACGCGGGAGACGACCATCGGGTACGGGTGCTTGTCGCCCACCGGGCGGACGGGAGCCGGTGGGCGGTCGCCGCAGACCTCGCCCCGCTACGTCAACGCCAGGGGCAGCTCGGCATCGCGCTGCTCGTGGCCGAGCTGGCCGGCCTGGGCGGCGCACTGGTCGCCGCCACGCTGCTCGCCCGCCGGGCGGTCGCTCCCCTGGCCGCCGCGCTGACCCTGCAACGTCGTTTCGTCGCGGACGCCTCGCACGAACTGCGCACCCCGCTCACCGTTCTGCACACCCGCGCACAGCTGCTGGCCCGCCGGTCCCGAACGCAGCCGGCGGCGCAGCTCACCGACCAGCTCGACCAACTCGTGGCGGACACCCGGTCCCTCGGTGACGTGGTCGAGGACCTGCTGGTGTCCGCCGCCTCCGAACATCAGCCGCCACCGGCCACGGTCGTCGATCTGGCCGAGGTGGCCCGCGAGGTGGTCGCGAGCATGGAGGCGTACGCCCGGGAGGTGAAGGTCGAGCTGCGCGTGGAAACCTACGGAGAGGCACCGATCCACGGTGCGAGCACGGCGCTGCGCCGGGCGGTGACCGCCCTCGTGGACAACGCCATCGGGCATGTGACCGCTGGCGGGCACGTCACCGTTGCCGTGCGACGTCGCGCTGATCGGGTGGCCGTCGAGGTCGACGACGACGGCGTGGGCCTCGACCCGGCCGAGGCGGACGGGCTCTTCGACCGCTTCACCCACGGCGACGCCGGTGCGGGCCGCCGGTTCGGGCTGGGCCTGGCGCTCGCGCAGCAGGTCGCGCGGGCTCACCACGGGTCGATCGAGGTGGCCGGCGCCCCCGGCCAGGGTGCCACCTTCACCCTGCTGCTGCCGCCTTGGCCAAGTGTGTAAGAACTTCGCAAGAAACCGGCAATATCGTGAGGCACAGTGCCATACCGAATGCCGAGGAGATCCCGTGCCCGACACCGTCAACGGACTGCCACTGCACCCGCTCGTCGTGCACGCTGTGGTGGTCCTCCTGCCGTTGGCCGCGATCGGCGTCGCCGCGCTGGCCGTCCGACCGTCCTGGCGGGGCCGCTACGGGTGGCTCGTGGTGCTGATCGCCGCGCTGGCCACGGCCGCGATCCCGCTCGCTACCTCGAGTGGTGAAGGCCTGGAGCGACGGGTCGGCGACCCGGGCGAGCACGCCGAACTGGGCGACACCCTGCTCTGGTTCGCCCTGCCGTTGCTGGCGGCGGCCGTCGCGCTGGTCTGGCTCCACCGCCGGGGCGCCCGGCCGGACGGGGATGTGGCCGGTTCCCGACGCTTGTCCGGGCCGGTCGCGGTGGTAATCGCGGTGCTGGCCGTGGTCGTGGCGGCCGCGAACCTGGTGCAGGTCTACCGAGTGGGCGATTCCGGGGCGAAGGCGGTCTGGGGCAACGTCCCGGCCGCCTCCGCCGGGCACGGCGACGACGACTGACGCGCCGGGCCGACGGTCACCAGGACGACCGATACGACACAGAGGGTGACGGCCGCCGGGGCGAACGCCGGAGTGAGCGTTATGACTCACAGTCATAGATATACCTGTGAGTCATAACGCTCACCGGCACGCCGGTCACGGCCGCCCGACCGCGCGTCGCCCCACGGTCACGGTCGCGCGACGCCTGCGCCGTCGGTCAGGGCATCAGTCAGACCAACCCGCCGAGGGCCGGGTCGCTGATGCTGTCCTTGCCGTTCTCCACATGACCGGCATAGCGGTACGCGAAGCCGGCGTCACCCGCGACGGTAAGAGTCAGGTCGTACCAGCCGTGGGTGCGGGTGAGCGCCCACGTCGCCCGCTCGGTCTCGCCGGGCCGCAGCGACAGCGTCACCGGACGGGAGTGGTACCCGTCCCGGACGGTCACCTCGACCCGCTTCGCGCCCCGGTTGCCCAGGGTGAGGACGACCTTGTGGTGGTGCTCGTCGTACGAGGCGGTGACGTCGAGCTGCGACCGGCCGCCGGTGAAGCGACGGTAGAAGCCGTTCGGCCCGTGCACCGACAGGTCGTAGGACGACTCGACCGTCCAGGTGTCGGTGAGACGCTTGCCCGCTTCGACCGTGTAGCTGCGCGGGGCCGCCGTGCTGCCGGCCTGGCGGACCTGGAAGACGGCGGCAGCGCCGCCGGTGTTGCGGAAGTCGATCCGGAACGCGCCGTCGGCGACGTGGCCGTCGGCGTGCAGGGTGTACGGGATGGCCCGCGCCGGACGTACCCCGCGCTCCTGCCGAGGCAACCGCCCCTCAATCGGAGGCACCGGCACCTCGTCGGGGTGTCGAACCAGGTCGTCGGGCTTGAAGTCGTCGGTGTCCGGCAGCGTGACCTCGCGCGACCGGTTCGGGTGCCGGAAGTCGAAGGCCGTGGTCAGGTCGCCGACGACGGCGCGTCGCCACGGGGTGATGTTCTTCTCGATCAGGTCCGGCCGGCCGTGCCCGAACCGCGTCTCCAGGAACTTGATCAGCGAGGTGTGGTCGAAGACCTGGGAGTTGACGTAGCCGCCGCGCGTCCACGGCGACACGATGATCATCGGTACGCGGACGCCGAGGCCGTACGGCCCGGCCGGGTGGTCGGCGTCGCCGGGGAAGATCTCGTTCGTGGTCGGCACTGTCGACTGCCCGTGCTCGCGGGTCTGCGGAGGCGTCGGCGGGACCACGTGGTCGAAGAAGCCACCCTCCTCGTCGTACGTGATGAAGAGCGCCATCTTGCTCCACACCTCGGGGTGCGCGGCGAGGATGTCGATGACCTGCGAGATGTACCAGGCGCCGAAGGCCGGTCCCCAGTTCGGGTGCTCGGTGAACGCCTCGGGCGCGGTGATCCAGGAGACCTCCGGGAGGCGTCCCGCCTCGACGTCGGCGCGGAAGTCGGCGAGCAGCGCCTCCGGGTCGCGACCCTGGGTGCGGATCTCCGTGCCGGTCTTGGCGCGATCCGCGAGGGGCGTTCCGGGCTGCGCGTTCTGGTACTGGTGGAAGTACAGCAGCGAGTTGTCGCCGTAGTTGCCGATGTAGGGATCGTTCGTCCAGCCCCAGGAGCCGGCGGCGTTGAGGCCGGTGCCGACGTCCTGGTAGATCTTCCAGGAGATGCCGTTGCGCTCCAGCCGCTCCGGGTACGTCGACCAGTCGTAGCCGGCCTCCGCGTTGGTGATGACCGGGCCACCGCCCCTGCCGTCGTTGCCGACCCAGCCGCTCCACATGTGGTAGCGGTTCGGGTCGGTGGGACCCATCAGCGAGCAGTGGTAGCTGTCGCAGACGGTGAAGGCGTCGGCGAGCGCGTAGTGGTAGGGCAGGTCCTGGCGGGTGTGGTACGTCATCGCGGTGACGCCCTTGTTGGGCACCCACCCGTCGAACCGGCCGTCGTTCCAGGCGGCGTGCCCGTCGTTCCAGCCGTGCGGCGGGTCCGGCAGGAAGGTCTGGCCGAGGTCCTTCACCTCGGGGCGGAACGGCAGCAGCTCGTCCGCGCCGTTGGGCTGGTGCCACACGTCCTTGCCGGACGGCAGTGTCGCCGGATGCGGGTCACCGAAGCCGCGTACACCGCGCATGCTGCCGAAGTAGTGGTCGAACGATCGATTTTCCTGCATGAGGATGATCACGTGCTCGACGTCGTTGATCGAGCCGGTCCGGTTGTTCGCCGGAATGGCGAGCGCCTTGTCGAGATTCAGCGGGAGCGCCGCGCCGATCGCGGGAACTCCCATTGCCTTGAGGAACGTACGGCGATCCACCGTGCCCATAGCTCACCCTTTGTGCGGTCTGGTCGAGAAACTGGCGACCGGACGCTACCGAGGACTGGTTGACGGCAGATGGCCATAATTCGGCCGGGCGGAAGCACCCCGACGTACCGTGAGGTCGTGCCGACGAGAGACGTACTCACCAAGGCTGACCTCGCCGAATTCCGACGCTCGGCGCTCGGGACGGCTGACCCGCTCGGTGTCGCCGCCGACATCGCCGAGGCGGTCGCGCAGGGCCGGCTGGAGGATCCGGACGACGCCGGGGACGCGCTGACCCTGGCCGCCGAGATCGCCCAGATCCGGGCCCGGCCCGACGCCGCGCTGCGGTACGCGGATCAGGCGCTGTCGGCGTACCCGTCCGCCGACGATCCCCGGGCCGGAGTCGCCCGCGCGCTGCGGGCCCGGGTGATGTTCCAGGCCGGAGACCGGGACGACGAGGCGATGGCGGAGCTGACCGCGCTGCGCCCGTTGCTGCTCACGCAGCCCGACGCGCCCGCCTACGTCAGCGCGGCCCTGGACGCCGCGGGCCGCTCGGCGATCGCCGAGCGGTGGCTCAGCGAGGCGGTCGACACCCTGCTCGGCGAGCGCGCCACCGCCGCCGGGCAGGCGCCGGCCGACCCGGAGGTCGGTCCGCCGGACGCGCCCGGTGTGCTCTTCCTCCTGCTGCAACAGCGCCATCGCGTACGCCGGGATCTCAACCTGCCGCACGATCGGCAGGACGACCTGGCCGACCGCCTGGAGAACCAGCTCGTCCGCCGGGCCGCCGAGCGGCAGGACGGCCAGACGGATCTGCTGCTCTGGCCCCGGCCGGAGTTCGACAGCCTGCTCGCCGAGCACCCGGAGCTGACCGACGTGTACGGGCCGGACTGGGACGCGCACCGGGCTCGGCTGGAGAAGGAGCTGGTACGGCTGACGGGCGCCGGCCGGAGCGGGCTGGGCGTGTTCCGCGCGAGCGTGGCCGGCCTGGACGCGTTCGCCGGTCGACGCGATGGCGACCCGGCCGACGCGGCGGTCCGGGCCGGCTACGCGGCCGAGGTGTCGGCGCGACCCAGCGCGCGGGTTCCCTGGCCACCGGAGCGCAACGATCCGTGCTGGTGCGGCTCGGGCCTGAAGTACAAGAAGGACTGCCTGCCGCGTTCGCGCGGTTGAGCGTTGGCTCTGGGCACGCTCAGTCGGTACCGATAGCCTCCATGCCTGGATCATCGAGATCCGCCATGGCCGGAGGAGTCGCCGAATGTTCGAGGAGTTCATGGGCATCCCCGCCCACCCGCTCGTGCTGCACGCCGCGGTCGTGTTCGTGCCGCTGCTGGCTCTGCTGACGATCGCCTACGCGCTCGTCCCGCTGGTCCGACCGCACACCCGCTGGGTGCTGGGCCTGCTCGCCGTGGGGGCCCCGCTGTGCGCGTTGCTGGCGAAGTTCTCCGGTGACGCCTTCTTCGAGCGCATGCGCTCGGCCAACCGGGTCACGCCCGAGTTCCTCCCGAAGCTGGAGGCGCACCAGCACTTCGGTGACCTCACCCTGTACGCGGCGATCGGGCTGGCGGTCGTGGCGCTGGCCCTGGTCTGGTTCGTTCCGCCGCGACCCGCCGAGGGCGTCCGCCCCGCTCGGGCGCTGACCGTGGCGTTGCAGGTGCTGTCGCTGGTGGCCGCCGGCATCGCCGTGTACTACGTGGTCCGCACCGGCGACTCCGGGGCGAAGGCGGTCTGGGAGGGCCAGTAACGCACGCGGGTGCGGCCCGGCCGGAGCCCGACCGCACCCGCGCTTCGACACTCAGCCGGCGTGGTACGCCCGGATGATGGTCTGGTCGATGCCGCTACCGCCGTTGGCGGCGGCCTTCACGCGCAGCGAGACGGCCTGCCCGGACGCGGCCTTCGGCAGGTCGATCCGGTAGGTGTCGCCGCTGCCGGTGACCCGGGCGGCCTTCCAGGTGGCGCCGTCGTCGGTCGAGGTCCAGACCTGCATCGACGTCACCCGCTGCGCCTTGACACCGTGCGCCTGCCGGACGGCCAGCTCGGCCGTTCCACCATCCACCGGGTGGTTGTTGGTGTCCATCGGCAGGGCGTAGTCGAGGGCGAGCAGGGGCAACGGCACGCTCTCGGTGCCGTCCGGCCCGGCGGACCGGAACGTCCACGAGGTGGAGACCTTCGTCGAGATCGGCAGGATCAGGCTCGTGTCGACGTCGAGGGTCACCCGGTAGTCGGCCATCGTCTGCCCGACGGTGAAGTCGCCGAACGGGCCGCTGCGCTCGTCGAGCAGCTTGCCGTTGCGGTACAGCGACAGGGTGCGCTTCACGCCGATCGCCTCGCCGTACAGGCAGTCGGCGCGCTGGTGCTTGTCGGTGAGCGTCACCAGGTCGATGTGCAGGTTGCCCCGGGTCCGTGACGGCGGGGTGGCGCAGCTCCAGCCGGCGCCGGCCGGGTCGTCGTACCACCCGGAGTGCAGGGGCTGACGCGCCCAGACCTTGGCCTGCCGGCTACCCGGCTGGTAACTGCGGGGCGCCTCGTCGGCGCCCAGGCCGCCGTAGACGCCCTGG
Source organism: Micromonospora sp. DT43 (assembly GCF_049841645.1). Classification (NCBI taxonomy): domain Bacteria; kingdom Bacillati; phylum Actinomycetota; class Actinomycetes; order Micromonosporales; family Micromonosporaceae; genus Micromonospora; species Micromonospora sp. DT43. The sequence goes on from NZ_JBNCKR010000017.1 coordinate 122,840, forward strand.
TCGGCCCAGAGGATGTCGGGCGAGAGGTAGTCGGTCCGGTACGGCGGCAGGTTCCCCTCGTGGGTCTGGGTCACCGGCACACCGTCGCGGGTGAGGCCGGTGCGGACCAGCCCGGTGAACATCTCCGGCGAGTCCGTCTGGTGGAACCGCTCGTCGATGCGGGCCAGCGTGGCCTGCTCGGACCGGCCCACCCGGTACGCCGGGTCGGCCGGCACGCCGCCGGCGTACTCGTGCACGAGGTTGTAGCGGTATGGCGCGGCGGTGCCGGCCGGCGAGTCCAGGTTGGCCGCCACCCAGGTGCGCAGCGATCCGATGCCGGGCTTCGGCAGCGCCGTGCTGCGGACCGTCGTGGCCCTCCCGTACCCGCTGATCTGGTGCCACCACGACAGACCGTTCACCGAGGTCTGGACGTTCGTGAAGTCGACCCGGGTGGGCGTGGTGGGTGCCCCGTCGACGGTGACAGTCACCGGCCTGGCCCGCGCAGGGTCGAGCGTCACGCTCCGGGCGCCGCGCACGTCCAGGTCGGTCTCGCCGGCGAGCGTCGTCTCCAGCACGTCACTGTCGACGTAGTAGGCGACGGAGGCGCCGAAGACCGCGTACCGGCCGGCCGGAACCCGCAGGGTGAAGGTGTCGCCGGGGGTGCCGCCGCCCCCGTCGCGGTAGACGAGGGGGTCGATGAGGTTGGTGACCGTGAGGTTGATCCAGCTCTCCGCGCCGTCGCGCAGGCCGGGCAGCGGCTTCGTGTGGATCGTCAGGTCGTAGCTGGGCTGCTCGACGTAGAAGCTCACCGGGGTGACCGCCACCAGCTTGTGCCCGGTGCGGGCGGTGACGGTGGCCAGGTAGAGGCCCGGTCGGCTGGCCAGCGCCGCGCGGTTGATCCGCAGCGTCGCGTCGGCCGTGGCGCCGCGCTTGAGCGTCACCCGGCCCGTCGACAGCGTCGCCGCGCCGCGGGGCACCGGCTGACCGTCGTGGTTGACGATCGACACGTCGAGGTCGAGGACGGTCGTGGCCGGGGTGGACCCGCCGGTCCAGCTCAGCGTCGTGTCGCTGCTGCCGGACTGCGGGTACGCGAAGGTGCCGAGGTTGACCACCGGCTGGTTGCTGGTCGGGCCGCCGAGGGCCCGGGCCGCGTTGAGCCGTCCGGCCCCGACGGCGTACGCGTCGACGCCGGTCAGCGGGTCGGCCGCGCCGACGAGGGCGGCCTTGAGCCGGTCGCCGGTCCAGTCCGGGTGCCGCTGGGCGAGCAGCGCGGCGGCTCCGGCGACGTGCGGCGTGGCCATCGAGGTGCCGCTGAGGCCCTCGTAGTACCTGTCGATCGGGTCCTGGAGGTTGGTGCCGGCGGCACGGGCGGCGACGATGTCGACGCCGGGCGCGACCAGCTCCGGCTTGGCCACGTGGCTGGTGACCAGCGGGCCGCGGCTGGAGAAGTCGGCGAGTTTGTCGTCGCGGTCGACGGCCCCGACGGTGAGCGCGCTGCTGGCGGAGGCGGGCGAGGAGATCTCGGCGCCGCTGTTGCCGGCGGCGATGACGAAGAGCGCGCCTGTGGACTTGCTCAGGCCGTCCACGGCGAGCGAGAGCGGGTCGCTGCCGTCGTCCGGGGCGGTGCCGCCGAGGCTCATGTTGATGACGTCGGCGCGGGCGGCGGCCCACTCCATGCCGGCGATGATGCCGGAGTCGGCGCCGGAGCCGTGGTCGTCGAGGACCTTGCCGATCACCAGCTTGGCGTCCGGCGCCACGCCGCGACGCTGGCCGTGGGCGGCCGCCCCGGTTCCGGCGATCGTCGACGCGACGTGCGTACCGTGGCCGTTGTGGTCGACGGCGTCACCGCCCTCGGCGGTGAAGTCGGCCCGCTCGACGACCCGGCCGGCCAGGTCGGGGTGGGTGAAGTCGGCGCCGGTGTCGAGCACCGCGACCCGCACGCCCGTGCCGGTGTAGCCGGCCTTCCACGCCTCCGGCGCGGCGATCTGGCTCAGGTTGGGGTCCAGTTTTCCGCGCTTGTCGGCCCCGGTCAGGGCGGTGGCGCGGACCTTGCGGTCGAGCCAGACCTTCTTCGCGCCGGCGAGCAGCGAGGTGGTCGCGAGCTTCGCGCCGGCTGGGCTCTTCTTGGGTACGTGGCCGGCCACCGCGCCGATGCTGGGCAGGGACCGCACGTCGCCGAGCGCGGTCACCCGGGCCGACGCGGTGGCGGGCTGCACGATGACCGGCAGGTCGGCGGTGGTCTCGTCGTCGTACCCGTCGGCGATCAGCGCGGTGACGTCGAAGAGGTCGGGGTCGAGGGTCGAGCCGATCTGGGACTCGACGCGGGCGGGCAGGACGTGCAGGTGGCCGTCCGGGCCGCAGGTCTGGCGGATCACGGCGTTCGCGTCGACGGGCCGCACCGTGGCCTGCGGGCATCCCGAGCCGGTGCTCCGGACGGTCACCACGTCCCCGGTGAGCAGGGTGACGGTGTGGGTCGTGGGGCTGGCGGAGGTGGCGGGTGTGCCGGTCGGGGCGCCTCCGCTGGGACCGGCTGTGGCGGTGCCGCCGGGCACGGCGGTCAGCGCCGTGGCCGTCACGGCGACGGCCAACAGCCAGCGTGTCTTCCTGAGCATCTAGTTTCCTGTCTCATGTGGACAAATGCGCCTCTTGGGCGACTTTTGCAAGATCATAGGGCCGCGTACGTGATCTTCAAGGGTTCGCGAGGGAGCAATTTCTCGCGGAGTTGAGCGGGATTTCCGGCTCAGGTCGCCGCCGGTTTCGATTCGATGTCGGTTCGATTGCCGCCAACCGTTCCCGGCCTTCCAATGTGAAGGAAAGCCGCATGCCCGGCCGAAGGGATCGACGCGACGCTTACTCGCACCTAGCATGGCGACGAATGGATCTTCGTGATTGGCCCGTGCCGAGACCCGGCAACCAGCCCGACCGAAGGGAGACGCGCATGCGTCGACCCCGCCATCTGGCACTTCTCAGCGTCGGCGTGTCCGGCGCCCTGGTGCTGAGCGTCGCAACGACCGCGGCGGCCGCCCCGCCCGCGGCCACCACTCCCACAGGCATCGTGGTGGCCGACGGCATGACCCAACCGGTGTTCTCCCTCGCCGACGCCATCGAGGAGCGGGTGTTCGTCCAGACCCCGGTGGACACCGACCACGACGGCCGTCCCGACCGGGTGGCGATCGACATCTCCCGGCCCCGGGAGACCGCCACCCAGGGCTTCAAGGTGCCTGTCATCTTCGAGCACAGCCCGTACCGCAAGGGCACCTGGGGTGACGTCCCGTACCCGAGCGTGCTCGTCGACGACCTGCCGCAGAACGGCCGGACCGACCGCTCCGGACGTCGCGCGCTCGACGTCGGCACGCAGCGGGCGCAGGCCAAAGCCAACCTGCCGGGCTCGCTCGACGACTACTACGTGCCGCGCGGCTACGCGGTGGTGCTCGGCCAGAGCGTCGGCACCGGCGACTCGGACGGCTGCCCGACCAGCGGCGACCAGGCCGAGACCCTCGGCACCAAGGCCGTCATCGACTGGCTCAACGGCCGGGCCAAGGGGTACGACGCCAGCGGCGCCCCGGTCACCGCCGGTTGGACCACCGGCGCGGTCGGCATGACAGGCGTCTCCTACAACGGGACGCTGCCCAACCAGGTGGCCACCACCGGGGTCAAGGGCCTGAAGACCATCGTGCCGGTCTCGGCGATCAGCAGCTGGTACGACTACTACCGGGCCAACGGCCTGGTGGTGGCACCCGGGACGTTCCAGGGCGAGGATCTGGACATCCTGGCGCAGTACACGGCCGGGCAGGCGCGGGCCGAGGGCCCCTGCGCCGACGAGCTCGCGACGATCACCGCGAAGCAGGACCGGGTCACCGGCGATTACTCGACGTTCTGGCAGGACCGTGACTACCTCGACGCCCGCGACGTCAAGGCGAGCGTCTTCGTCGTGCACGGCCTCAACGACTGGAACGTGAAGACCGAGCACTTCGCCGGGTGGTGGGACGAGCTGGCGAAGCGCGACGTGCCGCGCAAGATCTGGCTGCACCAGGGCGGGCACGGCGGGCCGGGCAGCAGCGCCTCGGTGACCCTGCCCAGCGGTCAGACGTGGACCTACAAGCAGACCGAGAACCGCTGGTTCGACTTCTGGCTGTGGAACGTGCGCAACGGCATCATGGACGAGCCGACGGCGGTGCTCCAGCGCGAGGACCGGGCCTACACCACGTACGCCAACTGGCCCGACCCGGCAGCACGCGAGGTCGGACTGCGCTTCGCCGCCACCGACGCCACCACCCCGGGCACGCTCACCACGGGTAAGGCGCCGAAGGCCAAGGTCGAGCAGAGCTTCGTCGACGAGGGGCGGACCATCCACCCGGACACCCTGGTGGCCGACCCGGACACGTCAAGCGCCAACCGCCTCGCCTACCGCTCCCCCGCGCTGGCCCAGAGCGTACGCATCTCCGGCCGACCGGAGATGCGGCTACGGATGGCGATCGACAACAAGCCGGACGCGAACCTCACCGCGTACCTGGTGGACTACGGCCCGGCCGGGTCGACCGCCGCGCCGACAGTCGTGACGCGCGGCTGGATGGACCCGCAGAACCGTAAGAGCGCCGCGCGCACCGAGCCGGTCAGGCAGGGCAAGCTGTACGACTACCGGTGGACCATGGAGCCGAAGGACTACATCTTCCCGGCGGGGCACCGCATCGGCGTGGTCGTCTTCTCCAGCGACCAGGAGTACACGCTGCTGCCGTTGGGCGGCACCGAGCTGCGGGTCGCTCCGAACGACAGTGAGCTGCGACTGCCCGTGGTCGGTGGGCGGGCCGTCCTCGGCTTCTGACCTCGGCGCGGCACCTGTGGGGCGGTCCGGCTCGTCGGGCCGCCCCATCCGCGTCATGTGCGCCATCTGCACCCGGCGCGCCGCCCCGGCGGGATGATCGACTCGGGTTCCATGAAGTCGCGGTGTCCGACACGCCCGGACACCCCGATATCAAGAAACCCGAGTCGATCATCCCGGCCGGGGACGGATGTCCGTTTCCGGCTGGGCGGTTTGTCCGGTATAGGGCGTTGCGTCCTGTGGCCGGCGGCACTCGGGTGGCGGAATCGCGGGCCGGGCGGGGTCGTTATACCTGGCATGCCGCCGCGACCCCCGGGCTGC
>NZ_JBNCKR010000018.1:0-121852 GCF_049841645.1 Micromonospora sp. DT43
GCGTCGAGCACCTCGCCGACTGGATCGCCACCCGCGGCTACGCCACCAGCTGACCCACACACCCAGCAACACCACCGAAAGGGCCGGACCCCACCACGGGGTCCGGCCCTTCGGCATGACCTCAGTCGTTGGCGAGGACGGCCAGGATCTGCTCGCCGTACTTGGCGAGCTTGTTCTCGCCGACCCCGCTGACCCGCGACAGCTCGGCCAGGGAGGTGGGCGCGTCGCCCGCGATCTGCCGGAGGGTGGCGTCGTGGAAGATGACGTACGCCGGGACGCCCTGTTCCTTGGCGGTGGCCGCGCGCCAGGCCCGCAGCCGTTCGAAGACCGACGCGGCCGCCGGGGTCAGCTCGGCGACGACTGTGGCCGAGCCGCGCGGCTTCGACGACCGGCTCGACGTCTGCCGTTCCGGCTCGCGGCGCATCGTGACGGTGCGGCGGCGGCCGAGCACCTCGGTGCTCGCCTCGGTCAGTGCGAGGGTGCCGTAGTCGCCCTCCACGGCGAGCAGCCCCTCGGCGAGGAGTTGCCGGACCACGCCCCGCCACTCGGCCTCGCTCAGCTCGGTGCCGATGCCGAATACGGTAAGCGCGTCGTGACCGTACTGGCTGATCTTGTCGGTCTGCTTGCCGAGCAGGATGTCGATGCAGTGCCCGGCGCCGAACCGCTGGTTGCGCTCGCGGTCGAGGCGGAAGACGGCCGACAGGAGCTTCTGGGCGGCGACGGTGCCGTCCCACGACTCCGGTGGGTTGAGGCAGGTGTCGCAGTTGCCGCAGGCCGTCGGGGTCGTCTCGCCGAAGTATTCGAGCAGCTGCACCCGTCGGCAGCGGACCGTCTCGCAGAGCGCGAGCATCGCGTCCAGGTGCGCGGCGAGGTTGCGCCGGTGGGCGAGGTCGCCGTCGGACGTCTCGATCATCTTGCGCTGCTGGACCACGTCCTGGAGGCCGTACGCCAGCCAGGCGGTGGACGGTAGCCCGTCGCGGCCGGCGCGGCCGGTCTCCTGGTAGTAGCCCTCGACGGACTTGGGCAGGTCGAGGTGGGCGACGAAGCGTACGTCCGGCTTGTCGATGCCCATCCCGAAGGCGATGGTCGCCACCATGACCAGGCCGTCCTCGCGGAGGAACCGTTGCTGGTTGGTGGCGCGGGTGGTCGCGTCCAGACCGGCGTGGTACGGCAGGGCGGCAATGCCGTTGGCGACGAGGAACTCGGCGGTCTTGTCGACGGAGGCGCGGGACAGGCAGTAGACGATGCCGGCGTCGCCGGGGTGCTCGTCACGCAGCAGTGCCAGCAGTTGCTTGCGGGGTTCCCGCTTGGGCACGATCCGGTACTGGATGTTGGGCCGGTCGAAGCTGGCCACGAAGTGTCGCGCGTCGTCGAGCCCCAGCCGGGCGGCGATCTCGGTGCGGGTGGCGCTTGTCGCGGTGGCGGTCAGCGCGATCCGGGGGACCTGCGGCCAGCGCTCGTGCAGCATCGACAGCGCCAGGTAGTCGGGCCGGAAGTCGTGCCCCCACTGGGACACGCAGTGCGCCTCGTCGATCGCGAACAGGGAGATGCGCCCACGGTCCAGCAGGGCGAGGGTGGATCGGACGCCGAGCGCCTCCGGGGCGAGGTAGAGCAGGTCCAGCTCGCCGGCGACGAACGCGGCCTCCACCCGCCGCCGGGCGTCCAAGGTCTGGGTCGAGTTGAGGAAGCCGGCGCGGACACCGACCGCGGTGAGCGCGTCTACCTGGTCCTGCATGAGCGCGATAAGCGGGGAGACGACGACCGCCACGCCGTCGCGGACCAGGGCTGGGACCTGGTAACACAGGGACTTGCCGCCACCGGTGGGCATCAGCACCAGCGCGTCGCCACCGGCGACGACATGGTCGATGACCTGCTGCTGGAAGCCGCGGAAGGCGTCGTAGCCGAACACCCGGCGCAGCACGTCCAGCGCGCCCTCGACGCGCAGCTCGGTGGGGAAAGCCATGCGCGGAGTCTACGAGCCGCCCCCGACACCAACGGCCGCACACCTGCCCGACGCGCCCATCGCATCCGCGAGTGCCGGCGGCCCGTCGCGGCCCGACGGCGCGCTCGGTCGCGGGACGGGCAGGTACGTCGGTGCCACGGTCAACTCGCGTTCATGGAATCCGCGCTGTCCTTCCGCTCTGACACCCCGGTTTGCAGGAACCCGAGTCGATCAACGCTGAGGCGGAGCAGAAGGCCGTGTCGCACGCCCTCAGGCGCGCCCGAGGGTCGGGCACGCCTGAGGGCCGACCGCCCGGTCAGCTCGGTTGGCTGGACCGGTTGGCCAGGCCGCGGGGCGGGGCCTTCATCCCGACCACGATGTCGACGATCTCGATGTAGCGGGCCTTGGCGCCCATCCGGAACGCGGTGGCCGCGGCGTTGATCTCCTCCAGGGTGTCGGCCTCGACCATGGTGACCTGGTCGTACTTGCCGTTCACTCCGGTGCACACGACGTGGGTGAGCTGCTTGGCGAAGCGGCCCAGATCCCGGGCGTGCTCGGCGGAGACCTCGTGGATGCCCTCCCGGCCGAGGGCGAAGTACTCCGGACTGATCCGCATGAACAGGAAACCGACGTACTTGTTCTTGTCCGCCAGATCGTGCATCGCACCCTCCCAGATAGCGGCCTTGACCTGCGGCGATCACGAGGAGCGTATAGAAGACTACTGATCGTCATCAAGGGGCTGGGACTGTCGGGAGGGCGACCCGCGCTCACCGGGCGCGGACGCGCCCGATCCGACGGCGGGCGGCGGGATAGAGTCGCTGATTGACCAATCGCGGCCGATGGCGGCCGCGGCGCCACGGCTTGGGGGTACGGGTGAGCGAGGCGCGCACACACGGGGACCGGACCGATCCTCCGGTGGCCACGGACGGGCAGCCGACGGCCGAGTCGGAGACCACCCTGGTGGTGGTGACCGGGCTGTCCGGTGGCGGTCGTAGCACCGTCGCCCGGGCATTGGAGAACGTCGGCTACTACGTCGTGGACAATCTGCCGCAGGCGCTCATGCTCGACATGGCCGAGCTGGCGTTCAAGGCCGGCGGCGCGGCCCGGCGTACGGCGATGGTCCTGGACGTGCGCTCGCGGGCCTTCTCCACCGACCTGGCCGGGGCGATCCGCGAGCTGAAGGAGCGGGGCTTCTCGCCCAGGGTGGTGTTCGTCGACGCCGACGACGAGGTGCTGATCCGCCGGTTCGAGAGCGTCCGGCGGTCGCACCCGTTGCAGGGCGACGGGCGACTCGCCGACGGCATCGCCGTGGAGCGCGGCCTGCTGGAGGAGGCCCGCGACCAGGCCGACGTGATCATCGACACCAGCCACCTGAACGTCAACCAGCTCCGCCGGCGCATCGAGGAGCTGTTCGGCGGCGAGGACGCCCGCCGGCTGCGGGTCACCGTGCTGTCGTTCGGCTTCAAGTACGGCCTGCCGCCGGACGCCGACTTCGTGCTGGACGCCCGGTTCCTGCCCAACCCGTACTGGGTGCCGGAGCTGCGCGAGCACACCGGGCGGGAGGAGGCGGTAAGCGCGTACGTGCTGGGTCAGGAGGGCGCGGACGCCTTCGTCGCCTCGTACGCCGACCTGGTCAACGCCACCACCGCCGGGTTCGAGCGCGAGGGCAAGCGATATCTGACGGTCGCCGTGGGCTGCACCGGGGGCAAGCACCGCAGCGTGGCCATCGCCGAGGAGCTGGCCGGCCGGCTGCGCCAGTCGGGGCTGGCCGCCAACGCGCAGCACCGCGACCTGGGGCGGGAATGACGGCGCGCCGGGTGGTGGCATTCGGCGGCGGGCACGGGTTGTCCGCGTCGCTGCGCGCGCTGCGCCACTGCGCCCCCGAACTCGACCTGGACATCACGGCCGTGGTCACGGTCGGCGACGACGGCGGGTCCAGCGGCCGGCTGCGTGCCGAGCGGGGCGGCCTGCCCCCCGGCGACCTCAGGCAGGCCCTCGTCGCGCTGGCCGGTGACCATCCGGCCACCCGACGCAGCGCCGGGCTGTTCCAGCACCGCTTCGCCGCCGCGCCGACTGCCGGCGTACCCCCGCTCGGCGAAGCCGACCCGAACCCGGCGGCAACCGACGGCCCGGACCCGCGCGGCCCGGGCGCAGACGGCACAGCCCAGGGCGCGGGACCGACGGCAGCCCGCGCTGACGGGCTGGCCGGGCACGCGGTGGGCAACCTGGTGCTCTGCGGCCTCATGGAGCTGCTCGGCGACCCGGTGGCCGCGCTGGAGCACGCCGGGGCGATGCTCGGTACGGTCGGACGGGTCCTACCGATGTCGCGGCAGCCGGTCGGCATCGAGGCGCGGGTGCGCGGCGTCGACCCGGCCGCCCCGGACGAGGTGCGTACCGTGCGCGGTCAGCACCAGGTGGCGGTCACCACCGGGCGGGTCGAGTCGCTGCGCCTCACCCCGGCCGCCCCGGCGGCCTGTGCCGAGGCCCTGGCGGCGATCGGTGCGGCGGATTGGTTGATCTTCGGTCCGGGCAGTTGGTACACGAGCGTGCTGCCGCACCTGCTGGTGCCGCAGTTGGCCGACGCGATCGTGTCCAGCTCGGCCCGGCGGCTGGTCACGCTGAACCTGGCCGCGGAGAAGGAGACCCTCGGCCTCTCGGTCGCCGATCATCTGGAGGCGCTGCGCTGGTACCTGCCCGAGCTCAAGGTTGATCTCGTGCTCGCGGACGCCAAGGCGGTGGGTGACCCTGAACCGGTCGAACGTGCGGCAGAATCGCTTGGTGCCCGCCTGGTCCTCGCCCCCGTCGCCGTCACCGACGGCACTCCCCGCCATGATCCGGCTGCCCTGGGCGCCGCGCTGGTGCCTGTCCTGGGTGCCGATCGTTAGACACGTACGTAATCTCCGGCGACACGCCGGAACAGGTCCGTGAGGGGACGCACAATGGCGATGACGGCTGCGGTCAAGGACGAGCTGAGTCGGGTCGACGTGCCCAAGCCCTGCTGTCGGCGGGCGGAGATGGCTGCGCTGCTGCGCTTCGCCGGCGGGCTGCACATCGTCTCCGGCCGTGTGGTGGTGGAGGCTGAGCTGGACACCGGGGCGGTCGCGCGTCGGTTGCGGCGGGAGATCGCCGAGGTCTACGGCTACCCCAGCGAGATCCACGTGCTGGCGTCCGGTGGGCTGCGCAAGGGCAGCCACTTCATCGTCCGCGTGGTCAAGGACGGTGAGGCGCTCGCGCGGCAGACAGGTCTGCTGGACGTGCGGGGTCGGCCGGTGCGCGGGCTGCCGCCGCACGTGGTGGCGGCCAACGTCTGCTGTGCGGTCTCGGCGTGGCGGGGCGCGTTCATGGCGCACGGTTCGCTCACCGAGCCCGGCCGCTCCAGCGCGCTGGAGATCACCTGCCCCGGGCCGGAGTCGGCGCTGGCGCTTGTCGGCGCGGCCCGACGGATCGGCATCACCGCGAAGAACCGTGAGGTGCGCGGGGTGGACCGGGTGGTGGTCAAGGACGGCGACGCGATCGCCGCGCTGCTCACCCGCATCGGCGCGCACTCCAGTGTGCTGGCCTGGGAGGAGCGTCGGGTCCGCCGCGAGGTGCGGGCCACCGCCAACCGGCTGGCCAACTTCGACGACGCCAACCTGCGCCGCTCGGCGCGGGCGGCAGTTGCCGCCGCAGCCCGGGTGACCCGGGCGCTGGAGATCCTTGCCGACGAGGCGCCCAACCACCTCACCGACGCAGGGAGACTGCGCCTCGAGCACCGGCAGGCGTCGCTGGAGGAGCTGGGCGCGCTGGCCGAGCCTCCGCTGACCAAGGACGCCATCGCCGGACGAATCCGGCGTCTGCTGGCGTTGGCCGACAAGCGGGCCCGGGACCTCGGCATCCCGGATACCGAAGCGGCCGTCACGCCCGACATGCTCGTGGTCTGATAGGACGGTGGGGTCGTACGGTGCGGCGGGAGCACGCCCCGGCGCAGCGTGGTCTCACGCGCTCGGATAGGGTCGCTGCGTACGGCAAGGGGGCCGACACCGGCACTCCTCGCCGTGCCCACCGCCTCGGGCGGTCAGGTCCTCAGACCGCGCGGCGGGGTGGCCGAGATGAACCGTCAGCGGCCGGCTCCAACGGTCGGCGCACACCATTCCCGCCGGCGCGTTGTCTGCAGCCGGCGGACCAGAACGCGAGGAGATGGGACCTGTGACCATCCGGGTTGGCATCAACGGCTTCGGCCGAATCGGCCGTAACTTCTTCCGGGCAGTGCTGGCGTCCGACGCCGACATCGAGGTCGTGGCGGTGAACGACCTGACCGACAACGCCACGCTCGCCCACCTGCTCAAGTACGACAGCATCCTCGGCCGCCTGCCGTACGAGGTCAAGGCCACCGCCGACGAGATCACCGTCGGTGGCAAGACCATCAAGGCGTACGCCGAGAGGGACCCGTCGGCGCTGCCGTGGGGCGAGGTCGGCGCCGACGTCGTCATCGAGTCGACTGGCTTCTTCACCGACGCCACCAAGGCCAAGGCGCACGTCGACGGCGGGGCCAAGAAGGTCATCATCTCCGCCCCGGCGAAGAACGAGGACGTCACCGTCGTCATGGGTGTCAACCACGACACCTACGACCCGGCGAAGCACACCATCATCTCCAACGCCTCGTGCACCACCAACTGCCTCGCCCCGATGGCGAAGGTCCTGCACGACACGTTCGGCATCCAGCACGGTCTGATGACGACGATCCACGCGTACACCCAGGACCAGAACCTGCAGGACGCGCCGCACTCGGATCTGCGTCGTGCCCGGGCCGCCGCGCTGAACATCGTCCCGACCTCGACCGGCGCCGCGAAGGCCATCGGCCTGGTCCTGCCGGACCTGAAGGGCAAGCTCGACGGGTACGCGCTGCGGGTGCCGATCCCGACCGGCTCGGTCACCGACCTCACCGTCAACGTGGGTCGTGAGACCACCGTGGACGAGGTCAACGCCGCGCTGAAGGCCGCCGCGGATGGCCCGCTCAAGGGCATCCTGGTCTACAACGAGGACCCGATCGTCTCCAGCGACATCGTCACGGACCCGGCGTCGTGCATCTTCGACGCGCCGCTGACCAAGGTGGTCGGCAACCAGGTCAAGGTCGTCGGCTGGTACGACAACGAGTGGGGCTACTCCAACCGGCTCGTCGACCTCGTCAAGCTGGTCGGTTCGTCGCTGTGAGCATCCGGACCCTCGACGACCTGCTCGCCGAGGGGGTGTCGGGTCGGCGCGTGCTGGTGCGCGCCGACCTGAACGTCCCGCTCGACAAGCAGACCGGTGCCATCAGTGACGATGGCCGGATCCGCGCGGTGCTGCCGACGCTCGGCGCGCTGGTCGAGGCCGGCGCGAAGGTGGTCGTCTGCTCGCACCTGGGCCGCCCGAAGGGTGCTCCGGACCCGCAGTTCAGCCTCCGTCCGGTCGCCGACCGGCTCGGTGAGCTGCTCGGCGCTCCGGTGCACTTCGCCACCGACACGGTCGGCGACTCGGCCCGTTCCACAGTCGCCGACCTGGCCGACGGCCAGGTCGCCCTGCTGGAGAACCTGCGCTTCAACGCCGGTGAGACCAGCAAGGGCGAGGCCGAGCGGGGCGCGTTCGCCGACCAGCTCGCCGCGTTCGGCGACGCGTACGTCGACGACGCGTTCGGCGCCGTGCACCGCAAGCACGCGAGCGTCTACGACGTGCCGGCGCGACTCCCGCACGTGGCCGGCCGGCTGGTGCTGCGCGAGGTCGAGGTGCTCTCCAAGCTGACCAGCGAGCCCGAGCGGCCGTACGTGGTGGTGCTCGGCGGGTCCAAGGTCTCCGACAAGCTCGCGGTGATCGAGGCCCTGCTGCCCACCGTCGACCGGCTGCTCATCGGCGGCGGGATGTGCTTCACCTTCCTCAAGGCCCAGGGCCTGGAGGTGGGCACCTCGCTGCTCGAGAAGGACATGGTCGAGACCTGCCGCAACCTGCTGGAGCGGTCCGCAGGCAAGATCATGCTCCCGGTCGACGTGGTGGTCGCTGACGCGTTCGCCCCGGACGCCGCGCACGACACGGTCCGCGTCGACGGCATCCCGAGTCACCGGCTCGGCCTGGACGTCGGCCCGGAGACGGTCGCCGGCTTCGCCGCCGCCCTGTCCCAGGCCAAGACGATCTTCTGGAACGGCCCGATGGGCGTGTTCGAGATGGCGGCGTTCGCGGCCGGCACGCGGGGGATCGCCGAGGCGATCACCAAGGCCGACGCGTTCAGCGTCGTCGGTGGCGGTGACTCCGCCGCTGCGGTACGGGCGTTGGGGCTGGACGAGTCGAGCTTCGGTCACATCTCCACCGGCGGCGGCGCCTCCCTGGAGTACCTGGAGGGCAAGACCCTCCCCGGCATCGCGGCCCTGGAGAACTGAGCATGGCGAGCACGACCCGTCGGCCGTTGATGGCCGGCAACTGGAAGATGAACCTCAACCACCTCGAGGCCAACCTGCTTGTGCAGAAGCTGGCCGCGAGCCTCACCGAGAAGCAGCTCACCGAGGTCGAGACGGTAGTGCTGCCGCCATTCACCGACCTGCGCACCGTGCAGACGGCTGTGGACGGCGACAAGCTGCTGATCGGCTACGGCGGGCAGGACCTCTCCCCGCACGCCGCCGGCGCGTACACCGGGGACATCTCCGGCGCGATGCTCGCCAAGCTCGGCTGCACGTACGTGGTGGTCGGCCACTCCGAGCGGCGGGCCTACCACCACGAGGACGACGGCGTGGTCAACGCGAAGGTGAAGGCGGCGCTCACGCACGGCCTGACCCCGATCCTCTGCGTGGGGGAGGGGCTGGACATCCGCGAGCAGGGCACCCACGTGGCGCACTGCTCCGACCAGCTCGACGGGGGCCTCGCCGGGCTCACCCCCGAGCAGGTGCGCCAGGTCGTCATCGCGTACGAGCCGGTCTGGGCGATCGGCACCGGCAAGACCGCGACGCCGGAGGACGCCCAGGAGGTCTGCGGTGCGGTCCGCCAGCGGTTGGCGGAGCGCCTCGACCAGGAGACCGCCGACGCCGTCCGGGTCCTCTACGGCGGCTCGGTCAAGGCGTCGAACGTCGCCTCGATCATGGCCCAGCCGGACGTGGACGGGGGCCTGGTGGGCGGCGCCAGCCTGGACGCGGAAGAATTCGCGCAGATCTGCCGGTTCCCCGAGCACATCGCTCGCTGATCGCTCGCTATCCTGGACACCGCCCGTCCACCGGCCGGTGCCGCCGTGCCCGACCTGTCCGGGCGAGGATCGCTACGAGAGGACTGCCCCCAGCCATGCCGATCTGGTTCGCATACACGTTGATCGTGTTGCTGGTCATCACGAGCATCCTGCTCACCATGCTCATCCTGCTGCACCGCGGTAAGGGCGGCGGGTTGTCGAGCATGTTCGGCGGTGGCGTCAGCTCCAGCCTCGCCGGCTCCTCGGTGGCCGAGAAGAACCTGGACCGTTACACCGTTCTGGTGGGTGTCGTCTGGTTCGCGGCGATCGTCGGGCTGGGGCTCTGGCTCCGCCTCCAGATGAACAGCGGCACCTGAGCAGGCCCGCTAAGTCGTACAATCTGCGCGCGGTCCGTCACTCGACGGGCCGCGCGCAGTCCTTTCTCCGCTGCACCGCGTCGCCCGCCGCCCATCCCCGACGGCGGCGGGTCCCCTCCGACGACAGGAGCGAGCAGCCGTGCCCAGTGGCAACGTCATCCGCGGCGCCCGCGTCGGGTCCGCACCCATGCGCCCGGACGAGCGGCACCAACCCGCACCCCGACAGGACGTCACCTACTGGTGTCGCAACGACCACCGGACCGACATCCGGATCGCGGCCGACGCCACGGCGCCGCCGCTGTGGGACTGCCCCCGCTGCGGGCTGCCCGCCGGTCCGGACGCGCAGAACCCGCCCGGGCGGGTCCGCGCCGAGCCCTACAAGAGCCACCTGGCGTACGTGAAGGAGCGGCGTACCGCCGAGGAGGGCGAGGCGCTGCTGGCGGAGGCGCTCGCCAAGCTGCGCCGCCGCCGGGGCGAGAGTTAGAGGAAGGCCCCGCGCGGGGCCCTCCCTGTCGCTCAGCGCAGGCTACGCAGCCGGGCGGGCACGTCGGCGGCCGCAGCGCGGTCCAGCAACCAGCGGGTACGGTCCACGCCGTGCACCCCGGCGGCCGGCAGCTGCACCGGGCCGGCGCCGGCCAGCGCCATGCCCACCGCACGGGCCTTGTCCGCGCCGCCGGCCACCAGCCAGACCTCCTCGGCCGTGTTGATCGCCGACAGGGTGAGCGTGGTCCGCACCGGCGGCGGCTTCGGGCTGCCCCGCACCGCGCTGACCGGCCGCGTCTCGTAGTGCACCGGGTGCTCGGGGAAGACCGAGGCGACGTGCCCGTCCTCGCCGACGCCGAGCATCAGCACGTCGAAGTGCGGCAGCGCGGCGTGCCCCGGCCGGGCGGCCCGGGCCAACTCGTCGGCGTACGCGGCGGCGGCCGCCTCGGGGTCGTTGCCGGCCGGGCCGTCGGAGGCCGGCATGGGATGCACCCGGGCCGGGTCCAGTGGCACCACGTCCAGCAGGGCGGCGCGGGCCTGGGTTTCGTTGCGCTCCGGGTCGCCGGCGGGCAGGAACCGCTCGTCACCCCACCACACGTCGACGCGGGACCAGTCCACCGCGTCGCGGGCCGGCAACTGCGCCACCGCCCGGTACACGGCCGCGGCGATGCGCCCGCCGGTGAGCACCATCGCGGCCTCGCCCCGGTCGGCCTGGGCGTCGAGCAACTTCACCAGCAACCGGACCGCCACGGCCTGCGCCAGCAGGTCGGCGTCGGCGTGGACGGCGACACTCGCCTCACTCATGGGTTGTTGCCTTCGTTTCCGGACCGCTGGGCGGTCGCTGTCGCGTCGTGCCCGGACGCCACGTCCGGGGTGGCGGTGAGGGCCGGGACGTGCGTCCCGGCCCTCGGGTGTGCTCCGGCTCAGCTCTCGCCGCTCGTGCCGGTGTGCGCGGTGACCCCGGCCTCGGCGCGCTGGGCCGTGGCCGGATCCTTCCAGACGTGCACCCGCTGCGGGGGGCGCTGTTCCAGACCCCGCAGGCCGGCGGTCGCGCCGAGCGCCTCCGCGTACACCTGGTCGGCGTCCAGTCGACGCAGCTCCTCGGCCAGTTCGTCGCCGAGCGGCCGACGGACCAGCGGCAGGGCCCGGTCGTCCTGGCCGGTACGCCGGAACACCGCCATGCTGTCCTCGCGGGTCAGCGTCAGCTGGTCGCCGTTGGCGCAGCTCAGCCGCACCTCCCGCATCCGGGGGAACTCGTCGGTGTCCACCCGGTGCGGGGTGATGCCGAGCCGGCTGGACAGCCAACCGACCATCAGCGCCGCCGTCGGGTCGCTCGGCGGCGCGACGACCGTCGCCTCGACAACCTGCTCGCTGGCGGTGTCGAACGCCCCCGCGACAAGGGTCCGCCACGGGGTGATCCGGGTCCACGCGAGGTCCGTGTCGCCCGGCGCGTAGTCCCGGGCACGCTGCCGCAGCGCCTCCACCGGGTCGGCGGCCTGCGCCGAGTCGGTGATCCTGCGATCGGCGACCACCCCGAGGAAGTCGGTGGCGATCTCCGCCGGCGGCTCGCCGTGCCACCAGGTGACCACCGGCACGTCCGGCACCAGCAGCGGCATCACCACCGACTCGGCGTGCAGGGCGAGGCGCCCGTACATCCGGGTGACCACCGCCTCGCAGGGGCCGAGCCGGCCACCGACCACGATCTCCGCGTCCAGCCGGTTGCGCTCCCGCTCGATGTCGGAGCGGACCACCACCACCAGCCGGCACGGGTGGGCGGCGGCGGCGATGGTCGCCGCCGCCTCCGCCTCCCGGACCCGCTTCTCGTCCACCACCACGATGAGGGTGAGCGCCATGCCGCTGGCCACACCACCGGCGCTGCGCCGCTCGGCGGCCAGCGCCTTGACCACCTCGTTGCCGGTGGTGTCCCACAGCCCGATCATGCTCTTCTCCAAGCGCGGCCCTCGCGGGCCAGCATCTCGTCGGCCGCCCGCGGTCCCCACTCGCCGGCGCGGTACGGCTCCGGCGTGGTGCCCTCCCAGGCGTGCTCCAGCGGGTCGATCACCTGCCAGCTCTGCTCGACCTCGGCGGCGTCCGGGAACAGGGTGCGGTCCCCGATCAGCACGTCCAGCACCAGGCGCTCGTACGCCTCGGGGCTGGACTCCGTGAACGCCTCGCCGTACTGGAAGTCCATCGCGATGTCGCGGACCTCCATGGTGGTGCCGGGCACCTTCGAGCCGAACTTGAGCACCACGCCCTCGTCCGGCTGTACCCGGATGACGAGCTGGTTGTTGCCCAGCGACTCCATGTCGGCGTCGTTGAACGGCAGGTGCGGCGCCTTCTTGAACATGATGGCGACCTCGGTGACCCGCCGGGGCAGCCGCTTGCCGGCCCGGATGTAGAACGGCACCTCGGCCCAGCGCCGGTTCTGGATGCCCAGCCGCACCGCCACGTACGTCTCCGTGGTGGAGTCGGCGGGAACGTCCCGCTCCTCCCGGTAGCCGACCGCGCGTTCGCCGCCCACCCAGCCGGGCAGGTACTGGCCGCGGACGGTGTCCCGGGCCACGTCCTTCGGCAGGGTGATCGCCTTGAGCACCTTCAGCTTCTCGGCGCGGATCTCGTCGGCGTCGAAGCTTGTCGGTTCCTCCATCGCCACCAGGGCCAGGAGTTGCAGCAGGTGGTTCTGCAACACGTCGCGGGCGGTGCCGACGGTGTCGTAGAAGCCGGCGCGACTGCCGATGCCGACATCCTCGGCCATGGTGATCTGCACCGAGTCGACGTACTTCGAGTTCCACAGCGGCTCGAACAGGTTGTTGGCGAACCGCAGCGCCAGGATGTTCTGGACGGTCTCCTTGCCCAGGTAGTGGTCGATCCGGAAGACGTCCTCGCGGGTGAACACGTCGTCGACGAGGTCGTTGAGTGCCTTCGCCGACGGCAGGTCGTTGCCGAACGGCTTCTCCACCACCACCCGGCGCCAGCCGCCGGACTTCTCGTTGTCGGCCATCCCGGTGCGCGCCAGTTGCTTGAGCACGACGGGGAACGCGGCCGGGGGGATGGAGAAGTAGAACGCCGCGTTGCCGGCGATCCCGTGGGTCTGGCGCAGGTCGTCGAGCGTCGAGGCGAGCTGGTCGAACGCCGCGTCGTCGTCGAACGACCCGCCGACGAACTTGATGTTGCCGGCCAACCGTGCCCAGACCTCGTCCCGCCACGGGGTGCGGGCGTGCTTGCGGGCCGCCTCGCACGCGAGGGTCTCGAAGTCGCCGTCACCCCAGTCGCGGCGGGCGAAGCCGAGCACCACGAAACCGGGCGGCAGCAGCCCCCGGTTCGCCAGGTCGTAGACCGCGGGGAGCAGCTTCTTGCGGGCCAGGTCGCCGGTCACCCCGAAGATCACCAGAGCGCACGGCTCGGGGATCCGGGGCAACCGGCGGTCCTGCGGGTCGCGCAGCGGGTTCACCGAACCGCCTTCTCGCTCCGCTTCTGTCACAGCGTCCATCCTCACGCCCGCAGCTCACCGGCCGCGTTGAGTAGTTGGGCGACGCCGGCTGCCCGGTCGGTCAGGTGCAACCGCAGCAGCGGCCGCTCCCGACCCGCGAGGGCCTGCCGGTCGCCGGCGGCCTGTGCCGCCTGCAGCTCACCGAAGGTGTACGGCTTGCCCGGCACCGCCAGGTCCTCGGTGACCGCCCCGGTCACCTGGAGGTAGCTGCCCACCTGCGGGCCGCCCTTGTGGTACTGGCCCGTCGAGTGCAGGAAGCGCGGACCCCAGCCGAAGGTGACCGGCCGGCCACCCGCCTGCGCCAGCAGCGGCCGCAGCCGGGCCGCGTCGGCGTCGGCGAAGCGGTCCAGGTACGCCATGACCGCGAGGTAACCGTCGTCGCCGAGACCGTCGAGCAGCCAGCGCAGCACGCCGGCCAGGTCACCGGGTGCGCCCTGCGGCGCGTACACCTCGATCGCGCCCTCGGTGAACGACGGCGTCTCCGCCGGCAGGCCCGAGGCCAGGATCTTGTTGGTGTTCTCCTTGGACTCGGTGACGTTCGGCTGGTTGAACGGGTCGATGCCGAGCACCACGCCGGCCACCGCCGTGGCGTACTCCCAGGCCAGGAACTGCGCGCCGAGCGGGCCGTTGACTGCCACGTCCGGGTCGGCGCCGCCGCCCGGCACGTCACCGGCGGTCAGCGCGCCGCCGTAGCTGACGGTCAACACGTCCGGGCCGCTGGCGCCGGGGCTCTGCGGAGACTCGACCACGACCGGCAGGATGCCCACCCCGGCCTTGCCCGTCGACTCGGCGATCAACTGCTCGGCCCAGTCGCCCAGGCCGTCGATGCCGGTGCCGTCGGACACCAGGGCGACCTTGTCGCGGGCCAGCGTGGCCGCGGCGCCCAGCGCGGCGCCCAACGCCAACGCCGGGTTGTCGCTGTCTCCGGCGAGCGACTCGGCCAGCGCGTCGGCCTGGTCGAGGAGCTCGGCGACCTCGACGCCGGCCAGCGCCGAGGGCACCAGCCCGAACGCGGTGAGCGCCGAGTACCGGCCGCCCACGTTCGGGTCGGCGAGCACTGTGAACGCGCCCATCTCGGTAGCTGTCGCCTCCAGCGGCGAACCCGGGTCGGTGACGATGACGAAGTGCCGGCCGGCCTCCGCCTCGGTCATCCCGGCGTCCAGGAACGCCTGCCAGTAGGCGCGCCGGTGGCTGTCGGTCTCCACGGTCGAGCCGGACTTGCTGGCGACGACCACCACGGTGCGCTCCAGCCGGTCACCGAGGGCCGCCCGGACCTGACCCGGGTCGGTGGTGTCCAGCACGGTCAGCGGCCGGCCCAGGGTCCGCGTGATCACCTCGGGGGCGAGCGACGAGCCGCCCATCCCGGCGAGCACCACGTGGTCCAGGTCGGCAAGCTCGGCCTTCAGCTCGGCCAACTGCGCCAGCAACTCCCGGCTGCGCCGGTGGGTGTCCACCCAACCGAGCCGGACCTTCGCCTCGGCCTCGGCGTCCGGACCCCACAGGCCCGCGTCCTTGGCGGCCAGTTTGCCCGGGACGCCGGCCTTGACCAGCGCCTCCCGGGTCGAGGCGGGCGCGGACTTGTCGACCGCGTCCGCGCCGTACACGGCGAGACCGGCGGCGGCCTCCACCGGTCCTGAAAGCAGGTCGCTCATGCCCCACCGGCCTTCTCGGCGCCCTTGGCGTTGCCCTTGGCGGCCTTGTTCGGCGCGCCCTTGCCCTTCGCCGCCGCCTCCAGCGACTTGCGGACGCCGTCGAGCAGCTCCTGCCAGCTCGCCTCGAACTTCTCCACGCCCTCGCGTTCCAGGGTGGCGATCACGTCGGCCATGTCCACCCCGACCGACTCCAGGTCCGCGAAGACCTTGCGGGCCGCGTCGTAGGCGCCGGTGACGGTGTCACCGCGGGTCTCGCCATGATCGGCGTACGCGTGGATGACCGACTCCGGCATGGTGTTGACAGTGCCGGGCGCGATCAGCTCCTCGACGTAGATCACGTCCCGGTAGTCCGGGTTCTTCGTCGAGGTGGAGGCCCACAGCGGCCGCTGCGGGTGCGCGCCGGCGGCGGCGAGCGCCTTCCAGCGGTCGGAGGAGAAGACCTCGGTGTAGCGCTCGTACGCCAGCTGGGCGTTGGCGACGGCGGCCTTGCCCTTCAGGGCCTTGGCCTCGTCGGAGCCGATCTTCTCGAGCCTCTTGTCGACCTCGGAGTCGACGCGGGAGACGAAGAAGGACGCCACCGAGCCGATCTTCGACAGGTCGTGACCGTTGGCCTTGGCCTGCTCCAGGCCGGCGAGGAACGCCTCCATCACGGCCGAGTAGCGGTCCAGACCGAAGATCAGCGTGACGTTGACGCTGATCCCCTCGGCGAGGGTGTCGGTGATCGCCGACAGGCCCTCCTCGGTGGCCGGGATCTTGATGAAGAGGTTGGGGCGGTCGACGAGCCACCACAGGGCCTTGGCCTCGGCCAGCGTCTTGTCCGCGTCGTGCGCGCTGCGCGGGTCCACCTCGATGGAGACCCGGCCGTCGACGCCCTCGCTGCCGTCGTACGACGGGCGCATCACGTCACAGGCCCACCGCACGTCGTACGTGGTGAGCATCCGCACGGCCTCTTCCACGTCCACGCCACGGGTGGCGAGGTCGTGCAGCTGCCAGTTGTACTCGTCCGCGTCGCTCAACGCCTTCGCGAAGATCGTCGGGTTGGTGGTGACGCCCGCGACGTGCTTCTCACGGCGGAGCTTGTCCAGCCCGCCGGAGCTCAAACGTACCCGGGAAAGATCATCGAGCCACACCGCCACACCCGCGGCGGTGAGCTCATTCAGCTTGTCCGTCATGCCGTCCACGCTCCCTCAGTTGCCGGTCGTGAAACCGGTGATGTCGCCCACCCGGGCCAGCGAGGCGTGTGCCGCCGCCACGATCCGGTCGGGAGTGAACCCGAACTGCTCGAAGAGCACGGTGTGCGGGGCGCTCGCCCCGTAGTGCTCCAGGCTGACGCTCTCGCCGAGGTCACCGACGATGCCGCGCCAGGACATGGCGATCCCGGCCTCCACGCTCACCCGTGCCTTTACCCCGCGCGGGAGCACCGACTCCCGGTATGCCTCATCCTGCTCGTAGAACCACTCCTGGCAGGGCATCGAGACGACCCGGGTCGGGGTGCCGTCGGCCTCCAGCCGCTCCCGGGCGGTCAGGCAGAGCTGCACCTCGGAGCCGGTGCCGACGATGATCACCTGGGGCTTGCCGTTTGACGCCTCGGCCAGCACGTAGCCGCCCTTGGCCACGCCGTCCGCGCCACCCAGGACGTCGCGGTCCAGGGTCGGCAGCGGCTGGCGGCTCAGCGCCAGCGCGGTCGGCCGGTCGGTGTGCAGCAGCGCCTGCCGCCAGGCCCACGCCGTCTCGTTGGCGTCCGCCGGGCGGACCACGTCCAGACCCGGGATGGCGCGCAGCGCGGTCAGGTGCTCCACCGGCTGGTGGGTCGGGCCGTCCTCGCCCAGGCCGATCGAGTCGTGCGTCCAGACGTACGTCACCGGCAGCTTCATCAACGCGGCCAGCCGCACCGACGGGCGCATGTAGTCGCTGAAGACCAGGAAGGTGCCGCCGTACGGGCGGGTGCCGCCGTGCAGTGCGATGCCGTTGAGGACCGCGCCCATGGCGTGCTCACGGATGCCGAAGTGCAGGGTGCGGCCGTACTCGTGGCCGGGGAAGTCCTTGGTGGCGTGGGAGGCCGGGATGAACGACGGCTCGCCCTTCATTGTGGTGTTGTTGCTCTCGGCCAGGTCGGCCGAACCGCCCCACAGCTCCGGGAGCACCGGCGCGAGCGCCTCCAGCACCTTGCCCGAGGCGGCCCGGGTGGCGACACCCTTGGCGTCGGCGGGGAAGACCGGCAGCGCGTCGGTCCAGCCGTCCGGCAGCACCCGGCCGGCCATCCGCTCGTAGAGCGCGGTGCGCTCCGGGTTGGCCTTCTTCCAGGCGTCGAACGCGCTCGTCCACTGCTGCTCGGCGTCGGAGCCGCGGCCCATCACGTTGCGGGCGTGCGCGAGCACCTCCTCGTCGACCTGGAAGGTCTGCTCCGGGTCGAAGTCGAGGATCCGCTTGGTGGCCTTCACCTCGTCGGCGCCGAGCGCCGAGCCGTGGATCTTGCCGGTGTTCTGCTTGTTCGGGGCGGGCCAGCCGATGATGGTGCGCAGGGCGATGAAGGAGGGGCGACCGGTCTCCGCCTTGGCGGCCACCAGCGCGCGGTACAGCGCCTCGGCGTCCTCGTGGTAGTCACCCTGGTCGGCGTCACCGCTGCGCCAGTCGACGGTCTGCACGTGCCAGCCGTACGCCTCGTAGCGGGCCTCGACGTCCTCGCTCTTGGCGATGCGGGTGTCGTCCTCGATCGAGATCTCGTTGTCGTCGTAGATCACCGTGAGGCTGCCCAGCTGCTGGTGCCCGGCGAGGGCGCTGGCCTCGTGGCTGATGCCCTCCTCGATGTCGCCGTCGGAGACGATGCACCAGATGTTGTGGTCGAAGACCGACGCGCCCGGCTCGGCCTCCGGGTCGAACAGGCCGCGCTCGCGACGGGCCGCCATCGCCATGCCGACCGCGTTGCCCAGGCCCTGCCCGAGCGGGCCGGTGGTGGTCTCCACGCCCGGCGTGTGGCCGTGCTCCGGGTGACCCGGCGTCATCGAGCCCCACTGCCGCAGCGACTTCAGGTCGTCCAGGCTCAGCGGGTAGCCGGACAGGAAGAGCTGGATGTAGAGGGTGAGGCTGGAGTGGCCGGCGGAGAGCACGAACCTGTCCCGGCCGGGCCAGTTCGGGTCGGCCGGGTTGTGCCGCATGACCCGGTTGAAGAGAAGATAGGCCGCGGGCGCCAGGCTCATCGCGGTGCCCGGGTGGCCGTTGCCGGATTTCTCGACGGCATCCATGGCCAGGACGCGGACGGTGTCGACAGCCCGGCGATCGAGGTCGGACCAGTTGAGTTCGGAGTGCTCGGGTCGGTTGGCAGCCACGATGGTTGTGCTCCTCGGCAGATGGGCGGAACCCTCACTGATGACCCTATCGAGCGCGACTAAACGTCCGCCCGGGGATCTCCGCATGGTGTGCGGTACGTGACTCTGCGCCCAGACGTTCAACCCGGTGGTGTGACGGCCCGCACCGTTGTCGGGTCGGCCGGGCAGCTAAAACGACAACGCGTAGTGTGTGGGTCGGTGTGCGGTCCCCGAGCGGGCCCCGCCGACTCGATCTCCCCGTGCCGATGCCGGAAGGTGGCAATCCGTGAGCATGATCACCGAGCGCCCCGCGAGCAACCCCGCCGGGCAGCCTCCGGCGCGGGCGGCCGAGGGTCCGGTGGCGCGGCGGGACGTGCGCGCGATCCTCTCGGCGTACGTGGCGCTCACCAAGCCGCGCATCGTCGAGTTGCTGCTGGTCACCACCATCCCGGCGATGATGCTCGCCGACGAGGGCCTGCCGTCGCTGTGGCTGATGGCCGTGGTGCTCATCGGTGGCTCGCTCGCCGCGGGTGCGGCAAGCGTGCTCAACTGCTACATCGACCGGGACATCGACCAGTTGATGCGGCGGACCAAACGGCGCCCGTTGCCGGCGCACACGGTCTCGCCGCGCAACGCGCTCGTCTTCGGTCTGGTGCTGGCGGCGATCTCGATCGTCCTGATGGCGGCGTTCACCAACCTGCTCGCCGCCGGGCTGACCCTGGCCGCGATCGTCTACTACGACGTCGTCTACACGCTGTGGCTCAAGCGCTCCACCCCGACGAACACGTTCTGGGGAGGCGCCTGCGGGGCCGCTCCGGTGCTCATCGGATGGGCGGCCGTCACCGGCGGGCTGGCCCCGGCGGCCTGGGGGCTGTTCGCGGTGGTCTTCTTCTGGCAGATGCCGCACTTCTACCCCCTCGCGATGAAGTACAAGGACGACTACGCCCGCGCCGGCATCCCGATGCTGCCCGTGGTGGCCTCCGTCCGCCGGGTGAACGCCGAGATCCTGATCTTCGCCTGGCTCACCGTGCTCACCTCCCTCGCGGTCTGGCCGCTGGGCCTCAGCGCGATCTACGGGGTGCCGACGCTCGTGGTGGGTGCCGTCTTCCTGGTCGAGGCGCACCGGCTCTGCCGGCGGGCGACGCGCGGCGAGGCGGTCAAGCCGATGCGGCTGTTCCACTGGTCGACGACGTACCTGACGATCGTCTTCGTGGCCGTAGCGCTCGACGCGCTGATCTGACGCGTCGCGGGATTCCCGCGCGTCTCTGGCGAAAATCGACCGTCCAATCGCGGTTATGGATGAGTTGTCCGGGTTTAACGTCACATCAGAGTAACTTTCGGCATGAGTCGGATCGACTCAACTCGCGGAGACTGAACCGGATTCGACCGACTAGTTAGTACGGAAAAGTCCGGATATAACCGGGCAGGCTGGCTGTTGCCTACCTTAAACCTGTAGGTAATTGGCATCACAAAAGGTTCATGGTTCTCGCCCGCGCGAGTGCAACTCTGCTTAGGCTTCGCGTCATGGCAGAAGGTTCCGATACGACGCTGACGGCCGAGCAGACCGCCGGCGAGCAGGCCCCGCACGGCCTGGTCGCGGGCCTCAAGTCGTTCGCCGCCGAGCACGGCGGCGCGAAGGCCGTCATCGAGTACGTCGGTAAGCGCGGCGCGCGGATCGTCCTCGTGGGCACCGACGGTGAGTGGGGCGACCAGTTCGCCGAGGACACCGTCACCGCCCGGGAGGCGTGCGCCAAGGCGGGAGTCACCGTCGAGAACGCCTGGGAGCGTGAACTGATGGACCAGATGCGACCGAGCAACGACCTCTGGCGGTCGATGGCCCGGCGCACGATGGCCCGTTGAGATAGACAGCTGAATTGACCAACCACCACCAGTCGACCCGGGGGGAACCCCGGGTCGCTCTCGTCACCTGCGCCGAACTGGTCGACCTCGACCCCGACGACCGCCTCGTCCTCGACCCGCTCACCGCCCGGGGGATCGCCGCCGAGGCGGTCGTCTGGGACGACCCGGGCGCCGACTGGTCCTCGTACGACCTGGTCGTGCTCCGCTCACCGTGGGACTACGCCCTGCGTCGCGACGAGTTCGTCGCCTGGGCGGCAACCGTGCCGACGCTTGTGAACCCGGCCGACGTGGTCCGGTGGAACACCGACAAGCGCTACCTGGCCGAGCTGAGCGCCGCCGGGGTACCGACCGTGCCCACGTCCTGGGTCGAGCCCGGGCAGACCTGGTCGCCGCCCGCCGACACCGGCGAGTACGTGCTCAAGCCCTCGGTAAGCGCCGGCAGTCAGGACACCGGCCGGTACGACCTGGCCGACCCCGAGCACCGCGATCTGGCCGCCGCCCACGTTCACCGGCTCTCCGCCGCCGGCCGGACGACAATGGTTCAGCCGTACCTGAGCGCCGTCGACAGCGAGGGCGAGACGGCGCTGCTCTTCCTGGCCGGTCCGGACGGGCTCGCGTACAGCCACGCCATCCGCAAGGGCCCGATGTTGACCGGCCCGGACCTCGGCCCGGACGGGCTCTACAAGGCTGAGGAGATCAGCGCTCGCGCCGCCCGACCCGAACAGCTCGCGGTCGCCGAGAAGACCCTCGGCGCGGTGCCCGGCGGCACGCGTCAACTGCTCTACGCCCGGGTCGACCTGATCCCCGGCCCGGACGGTGACCCGGTCCTCGTCGAACTGGAGCTGACCGAACCGTCGCTCTTCATCGGGTACGCCGACGGCGCCCCCGACCGCCTCGCCGCCGCGATCGCCACCCACCTGGCCCGCCACGCCTGACCCTTGCGATCGACTCGGGTTCCTTGAAGTCGCGGTTTCCAGGCCCGTCTGATGGACCGACTTCCAGGAAGCCGAGTCGATCTCGCCACCATGGCGGCCCGCGCGGCGCGGGACGTCAGGCGTTGATGGGGACGGCTTCGGCCTCGACCGGAGTGGCCGGGGAGGTCGGCGCGGTGCTCGGGCGGCGCTCGCGTGTCGACCACTGCACCGACAGCGCGGCCAGCAGCACCAGGCACGAGCCGAGCATGTGCGCGCCGACCAGGATCGCCGGCACGTGGGTGAAGTACTGCACGAAGCCGATGAGCCCCTGACCCAGCTCCACCGCGAGCAGGACGACGGCGGCCCGGGTGGCCCGGGCCGCTCCCACCGCGCGGAACGCGAAGATCAACGCCACCGACAGGCCGATCAGCAGGAAGACGACGTCGGCGTGGACCTGGGAGATCGACTCCGGGTCCAGCCCGTTGCGGGCCGCGCCGTGGTCCCCGGCGTGCGGGCCGCTGCCGGTGACCCAGGTGCCGACGAGCAGCACCGCCACGGCGACGCCTGTGGTGACCCGGGCCAACGCGCGCAGGGGAGTGGGCACCACGGCGACCGTCGGGCCGTCCGGCTCGGCGGCCCGACGCCAGAGGGCGTACGCGGCGGCGATCACCGCCATCGAGGCGAGGAAGTGCAGCCCGACCACCCACGGGTTGAGGTCGGTGAGCACCGTGATGCCACCGATCACCGCCTGGGCGGGAATGCCCAGGAAGACGGCGACGGCGAGGGTCAGCAGTCCGCGGCGGCGCGGCCGGTGTGCCAGCACGGCCAGCACGGTGGCCAGCGCGATCAGGCCCACCACGAAGGCCAGCAGCCGGTTGCTGAACTCGATCACCCCGTACACGCCCATCTCGGGGGTGGTGACGTACGAGTCGTCGGTGCACCGGGGCCAGGTGGGGCAGCCGAGGCCCGACGCGGTCAACCGGACCGCCCCGCCGGTGACGACGATGCCGAGGTTCGCGATGATCGAGGCGAGCGCGAGGCGGCGCAGCAGGGTGCCGGAGACCGGACGGACGATACGGTTCACGGCGCAAATCCTACGCACCGTAGTGATCGAGGTTCGTCCGACTCCGTCGGGTCGGTGGTTCGGATCACCGGAGCCCGGGTTTGCGACCGTTGCGGTAATTACGTAACGTTGGTGTTGTGAAAAACGCGGCGGCGCTCTCCGGGCACCAGTCGACGGCTGTCCCGGCCGTCGGCGCGTCCGCGTCCGCCCTCGTCGGGGCCCCGTCGTCGACCCTCGGTGGCGCCGCCACGGAAAGCTCGACCCGGGACCGCGTCACCCAGCTGCTGCTGGAGCGGGGCGCGACCACCGCCGCGCAGCTCGGCCTGGCGCTCGGCCTGAGCCCGGCGGCGATCCGCCGGCACCTGGACGCGATGCTCGCCGACGGTGACGTCGTCGCCCGCGAGCAGGCGGTGCAGGGCAGCCGCGGTCGAGGACGTCCGGCCAAGGTGTTCGTGCTGACCGAGGCGGCGCGCGTCCGCTGTGGCACACACCACTACGACAACATGGCCACCGCCGCGCTGCGCTGGATCGCCCGCAGCGGCGGTCCGGACGCGGTCGAGGCGTTCGCCGCCGAGCAGGTGTCAGCGCTGGAGTCGCGCTGCCGGGCCGCCATGGAGGACGCCGGCGACGAGCCCCTGGCGCGGGCCGAGGCACTCGCCGGAGCGCTCACCGCCGAGGGTTACGCTGCCAACGCGACCACGATCGCCTCCGGCGGCCAGCTCTGCCAGCACCACTGCCCGGTGGCGCACGTGGCCGCCGAGTTTCCCCAGCTGTGCGAGGCCGAGACCGCGGTGATCTCCCGTCTGGTCGGCACCCACGTGCAGCGCCTGGCCACCATCGCGCACGGCGACGGGGTGTGCACCACGCACATCCCGACCCAGCCGGGCCGCGCCCAATCCGGTAATCCCGTCACCACTGTGAGGACAGATAGATGACCGAGCAGATCGTCCAGCCCCTGACCCAGGAAGAGCAGCTCGCCGCCCTGGGTCGCTACGAGTACGGCTGGTCCGACCCGGACGCCGCCGGGGCGGTCGCCCAGCGCGGCATCAACGAGGCGGTGGTGCGGGACATCTCGGCCAAGAAGAACGAGCCGGCCTGGATGCTCGACCTGCGCCTGAAGGGTCTGCGGCTGTTCGGCCGCAAGCCGATGCCCGCCTGGGGTGCGGACCTCACCGGGATCGACTTCGACAACATCAAGTACTTCGTGCGGTCCACCGAGAAGCAGGCCACCAGCTGGGAGGACCTGCCCGAGGACATCAAGAACACCTATGACCGGCTGGGCATCCCGGAGGCGGAGAAGCAGCGTCTGGTCGCCGGTGTCGCGGCGCAGTACGAGTCCGAGGTCGTCTACCACAAGATCCGTGAGGACCTTGAGGAGCAGGGCGTTCTCTTCCTGGACACGGACACCGCGCTGCGCGAGCACGAGGACGTCTTCAAGGAGTACTTCGGCACGGTGATCCCGGTCGGCGACAACAAGTTCGCCGCCCTGAACACCTCCGTGTGGTCCGGCGGCTCGTTCATCTACGTGCCGAAGGGCGTGCACGTGGAGATCCCGCTGCAGGCGTACTTCCGGATCAACACCGAGAACATGGGCCAGTTCGAGCGGACGCTGATCATCGTCGACGAGGGCGCGTACGTGCACTACGTCGAGGGCTGCACCGCGCCGCTGTACTCCTCCGACTCGCTGCACAGCGCGGTCGTGGAGATCATCGTCAAGAAGAACGCGCGCTGCCGCTACACGACCATCCAGAACTGGTCGAACAACGTGTACAACCTGGTCACCAAGCGCGCCGTCTGCCACGAGGGCGCGACCATGGAGTGGGTCGACGGCAACATCGGCTCCAAGGTGACCATGAAGTACCCGGCGGTCTACATGACCGGCGAGCACGCCAAGGGCGAGGTGCTCTCGGTGGCGATGGCCGGCGAGGGCCAGCACCAGGACGCCGGCGCCAAGATGGTGCACGCCGCGCCGCACACCTCCTCGACCATCATCTCCAAGTCGATCGCCCGTGGCGGCGGCCGCACCTCGTACCGGGGTCTGGTGCAGGTGCTGGAGGGGTCGCACCACAGCCGGAGCACCGTCAAGTGCGACGCGCTGCTCGTCGACACCATCTCCCGCTCGGACACGTACCCGTACGTCGACATCCGTGAGGACGACGTGTCGATGGGGCACGAGGCGACTGTCTCCAAGATCAGCGACGACCAGCTCTTCTACCTGATGAGCCGGGGCCTGAGCGAGGACGAGGCGATGGCCATGATCGTGCGTGGCTTCATCGAGCCGATCGCCAAGGAGCTCCCGATGGAGTACGCCCTGGAGCTGAACCGCCTGATCGAGCTTCAGATGGAGGGCGCGGTCGGCTGACGCCGCCGCTCCCGCCGGGCGGGCCGGAAACTCGGCCCGCCCGCACCCTGCCCCAACCTCGTCGTCACGGAACAGACAGACCAAGGAAGACATGACTACCCAGGCTTCCGCGCCGCCCAGCACCAAGTCGCAGGCGCTGCGCTCGTACGACGTCGCCGACTTCCCGGCCCTCACCGGCCTGGAGGAGGAGTGGCGCTTCACCCCGCTCAAGCGCCTCCGTGGCCTGCTCGACGGTGCCGTCACCGACGAGTCGGCGCACTGGCCGGCCTACGAGTACGGGCAGCTGCCCACGGGGATCACGCTCGGCAGCCTGGCGAACGACGATCCACGTCGGGGCAGTGTGCTGACCCCGACGGACCGGATCAGCGCGCGCGCCTACGGCGAGTCGCAGGGCGCCAAGCTGGTGCAGGTCGCCCGGGAAGCGGTGGTCACCGAGCCGGCGATCATCACCGTGCACGGCGGCCCCTCGAACGTGGTGGCCTACGCTCACACCTTCATCGAGGTCGGCGCCCTCTCCGAGTCGGTCATCGTGCTGCAGCACGTCGGCCACGGCACCCTGGCGGACAACGTCGAGGTGGCGGTGGGCGACGGGGCGAAGTTGACCCTTGTCACCCTCGCCGAGTGGGACGCCGACGCGGTCCAGGCCCAGCACCTGAAGATCAAGCTGGGTCGGGACGCTCGGGTGACGCACGTGCAGGTGAGCCTGGGCGGTGACCTGGTGCGCCAGTTCACAAGCGTGGAGTACACGGGCCGGGGCGGCGAGGCCGAGCTGTACGGCGTCTACTTCGCCGACGGCGGCCAGCACCTGGAGCACCGCCAGCTGGTCGACCACTCCGTGCCGGACTGCCGCAGCTACGTCGGCTACCGGGGCGCGCTGCAGGGCGCTGACGCGCACACCGTCTGGGTGGGCGACGTGCTCATCCGCGCCGAGGCGACAGGCACCGACACGTACGAGATCAACCGGAACCTGCTGCTCACCGACGGCGCGCGGGCGGACTCCGTACCCAATCTGGAGATCGAGACCGGCGAGATCGCCGGCGCCGGCCACGCCAGCGCGACCGGCCGCTTCGACGACGAGCAGTTGTTCTACCTGATGGCCCGGGGCATCCCGGAGAGTGAGGCCCGCCGTCTGGTGGTCCGCGGCTTCTTCGCCGAGGTGATCAACAAGATCCCGGTCGAGGGTCTGCGCGAGCGCCTGGGTGACGCCATCGAGGCGCGGCTCGCCAGGAGCGGCGCCTGATGATCCGGATCTGCTCCACCGAGGACGTGCCGAAGGGCACCGCGATCAGCGCGGACGTCGACGGCACCCCGATCGCCCTGGTGCACGGCGAGGACGGCGAGTTCTACGCCGCCTACGACGAGTGCTCGCACGCCGCGGTCGCGCTCTCCGAGGGTGAGGTCGACGGCTGCACGCTTGAGTGCTGGCTGCACGGCTCGCGCTTCGACCTGCGCACCGGCGCGCCGAGCGGCCTGCCCGCCACCGAACCCGTACCCGTCTACCCCGTCGAAGTCCGCGACGGCGACATCTACCTCAGCCTGACGCCGAGTAATGGAGTGACCCGATAATGAGCACCCTGGAGATCCGCGACCTGAAGGTGTCGGTCAAGCTGCCCGAGGGTGAGCTCAAGCCGATCCTGGCCGGTGTCGACCTGACCGTGAAGTCGGGCGAGACCCACGCGATCATGGGCCCGAACGGTTCCGGCAAGTCCACCCTTGCGTACTCCATCGCCGGCCACCCCAAGTACGAGATCACCGGCGGCTCGGTGACCCTCGACGGCGAGGACGTGCTGGCCATGACCGTCGACGAGCGCGCTCGCGCCGGCCTCTTCCTGGCCATGCAGTACCCGGTCGAGGTGCCCGGCGTCTCGGTGGCGAACTTCCTGCGTACCGCGAAGACCGCCATCGACGGTGAGGCGCCGAAGCTGCGCACCTGGGGCGGCGAGCTGCGCGGCGCGATGGAGCGTCTCCAGATGGATCCGGCGTTCGCCCAGCGCAACGTCAACGAGGGCTTCTCCGGCGGTGAGAAGAAGCGGCACGAGATCGTCCAGCTGGAGCTGCTCAAGCCGAAGATCGCGATCCTCGACGAGACCGACTCCGGCCTCGACGTGGACGCGCTGCGCGTGGTCAGCGAGGGCGTCAACCGGGTCCGCGACACCGGCGACACGGGCGTGCTGCTGATCACCCACTACACGCGGATCCTGCGCTACATCAAGCCGGACTTCGTGCACGTCTTCGTGGCCGGCCGGATCGTCGAGCAGGGCGGCCCGGAGCTGGCCGACAAGCTCGAGGCCGAGGGCTACGAGCGGTACGCCGCCGGGGCCGGCACGGCCAAGGCCTGAGCGGGAGAGGCGCTGCCGAGATGACCAGCATCGCGATCCCGTCAGGGATGCCGCAGTACGACGACGTGCCGCGTTTCGACGTGGCCCGGGTACGCGCCGACTTCCCGATCCTCGATCGGGAGATCAACGGGCACCCGCTGGTCTACCTCGACAGCGCCAACACCTCGCACAAGCCTCGCCAGGTGCTCGACGTGCTCGACGAGCACTACGCGCGGCACAACGCCAACGTGTCGCGCTCGGTGCACACGTTGGGCACCGAGGCCACCGAGGCGTACGAGGGGGCGCGGGCGAAGATCGCCGCGTTCATCCACGCGCCGAGCGTCGACGAGGTGGTGTTCACCAAGAACTCCACCGAGGCGATCAACATCGTGGCGTACGCCTTCTCGAACGCCTCGCTGCGCGCGGACGGTGACCCGCGGTTCCGGCTGGGGCCGGGCGACGAGGTGGTGATCTCCGAGATGGAGCACCACTCGAACATCGTCCCCTGGCAGCTGCTCTGCGAGCGCACCGGCGCGACCCTGCGCTGGTTCGGAGTCACCGAGCAGGGCCGGCTGGACGAGTCCGGCCTGGAGGACCTGATCACCGAACGGACGAAGATCGTCTCGTTGGTGCACATGTCCAACATCCTCGGCACCGTCAACGCGACCTCCCGCATCACCGCGCGGGTCCGCGAGGTCGGCGCGCTGCTGCTGCTGGACTGCTCGCAGTCGGTGCCGCACCTGCCCATCGACGTGGTCGACCTGGACGCCGACTACATCGTCTTCACCGGGCACAAGATGTGCGGCCCGACAGGCATCGGCGTGCTCTGGGGCCGGGGCGAGCTGCTGGCCGCCATGCCACCGGTGTTCGGCGGCGGTTCGATGATCGAGACGGTCACCATGGCCCGTTCGACGTTCGCCGCGCCGCCGGCCCGCTTCGAGGCGGGCACCCCGCCGATCGCCGAGGCGGTCGCGCTCGGCGCGGCGGTGGACTACCTCACCGGCATCGGCATGTCGGCCATCCAGTGGCACGAGAAGGAGCTGACGGCGTACGCGCTGGACGCCCTCGCCACTGTGCCGGACCTGCGGATCTTCGGCCCGACCGTACCGATCGGCCGGGGCGGCACCATCTCGTTCGCGCTTGGTGACGTGCACCCGCACGACGTGGGCCAGGTGCTCGACTCGCTCGGCGTGCAGGTGCGGGTGGGCCACCACTGTGCCAAGCCGGTGTGCAGCCGGTTCGGCGTCCCGGCGATGACCCGGGCCTCGTTCTACCTCTACACCACCACCGAGGAGATCGACGCTCTGGTGGGCGGTCTGGAGCAGGTGCGGAAGGTGTTCGACTGATGGTGCAACTCGACCAGCTCTACCAGGAGATCATCCTGGACCACTACAAGCATCCGCACGGCCGTGGCCTGCGCGACGCCGAGGACGCGGCCGACCGGGTCGCGGAGGCGCACCACGTCAACCCGACCTGCGGCGACGAGGTCACCGTCCGGGTGGCCACCGACGGCGACGTGCTGCACGACATCTCGTACGACGGCATGGGCTGCTCGATCAGCCAGGCCTCGGCGAGCGTGCTGCACGAGCTGCTGCGCGGTCGTGGTGCCGGGGAAGCATTCGAGGTGCACGAGGCGTTCGTCGAGTTGATGTCCGGACGTGGCCAGGTCACGCCGGATGAGGACGTACTCGGTGACGGGGTGGCCTTCGCGGGCGTTGCCCGCTACCCCGCCCGGGTCAAGTGCGCGCTGCTGCCGTGGATGGCGTTCAAGGACGCCGCGGCACGCGCGGGCGTGGGCGTGAGCCCGGAGGTGAAGGCGTGAGCGAGCGCCAGCGAGCGAGTTCCAGCAGCACTGTGGTGCCCGGTGGCATCACGAAGCGAACCGGAGGGACGGCATGAGCGAGAACACCGCTACCGCGGCGACGCCGGAGGCCGGTGACGCCACCGCGGCGCCGCAGACCGACGCCGTGACGACCAACGGAGCCGCGACGACGAGCGCCGCTGCGACGACAAACGCCGCGGCGACGCCGGCTGACGGCGCTGCTGCTGCGACCGACGGCGCTGCGACTCCGGGTGCCGGCGACGCCGCCGCCTCGGCGGGCGGCGTCAGCAAGGCCATGATCGCCGACATCGAGGAGGCGATGAAGGACGTCGTCGACCCCGAGTTGGGCATCAACGTGGTCGACCTCGGCCTGGTGTACGGGGTGCACGTCGACGACGAGAACGTCGCGACCCTGGACATGACGCTCACGTCCGCAGCCTGCCCGCTTACCGACGTGATCGAGGACCAGGCCCGGCAGGCGCTCACCACCGGCCCGGGCGGCGGCCTGGTCAACGACATCCGGATCAACTGGGTCTGGCTCCCGCCGTGGGGCCCCGACAAGATCACCGATGAGGGTCGCGACCAGCTCCGATCCCTCGGCTTCAACGTCTGACCCGACTCCGGTCGGCTCCACCCGTCGAGCGCGACGCCCCCACCCGGGGCGCCGCGCTCGACCCGTTCGCGCCTGTCCGCGAGCCGTGCGCCTCACCCGGTCCCCGCGCTGCACTGGCCGTTCCCGCGCTGCGCTGGCCCGCCCCGCTCCGTCCCGCCGCGCTGTCCGCCCCCTCCTGCGGCCGTTGTCTCCTCGCGTTGCGAGATCGCGCAGTTTCCGGGTTGTAGTGGTGTCCGCGCCTCGGTGAGGCCACTAGACGAGTAATTCCTAACCCTGGCTGAGGTGATGGACGCAGCCGACGGTCGGCGGCCGGAGGTGACCGTCGGTCACCTCCGTGGGGGCGGACGCGGTCGTGAGCGGTATACCGCAGAGTCATATTCATACCTCTGAGGTATACCGCTCACCAGCACATCGACACGGCGGGCAGCCACAGCGGATGGCCAGCGCCCTTCGAGCAACACCAGCCCCGTCTTGAGTTTGGACTTCCTCGTCTAGAACCAGGATCGAGCACGATCCCGGCCCCAACCGAGCCGAGGGGCTGGCGGTCGGGGTGGGGCGGAAAACCGGTGGCGCGGGCGGGGGTTGGCGCGGAGGATGCGGTCGTGATCGAGGCGTACCCGATGCAGGTTTTTGTCCGTGCGGCCACCGCCGCGCGTCGACAGCGCACCCTCCCCGCGGTGGCCTCGATCCGTAGCCCGTCGTCGTGAGCGGGGCGTTCCTCGCCGGCCTGGTGGCCGGCTATGGCGTGGCCATCCCGGTCGGTGCGATCGCGGTCCTCATCCTGGGGCTCAGTGCCCGTACCTCGTTCCGGGTCGGCGCGGCCGCGGCACTCGCGGTGGCGACGGCCGACGGGCTGTACGCGGCGGTCGCCGCGCTCGGCGGCGCGGGCCTGGCCGAGGTCGTCGCACCGGCGGCCGGCCCGCTGCGGGTGGTCGCCGCCGTGGTCCTGCTTGGTCTCGCCACACACGGCCTCTGGCGCACGTGGGCCACTCACCGCGCCCGGCACGCGCCGCCGCCGTCGGCCGGTCGGGGGCTGAACACTCCCGGGCGAGCCTACGCGGCGGTGCTCGGGCTGACCCTGCTGAACCCGACGACGGTGCTCTACTTCGCCGCGCTGGTGCTCGGCCGCCGGGACACCGCCGACGCGGGCGTGATGACCGCCGCGCTCTTCGTGGCCGGTGTGTTCCTGGCGTCGGCGAGCTGGCAACTGCTCATCGCCGGCGGCGGCACGATTGTCGGCCAGGCGCTGACCGGGCCGCGTGGCCGGCTGATCACCGGCCTGGTCTCCAGCGCGCTCATCGCCGCGCTGGCGGTGGCGGCGCTGTTGCCGGGCTGAGTCACGCTGGCCGTGGCGGCGCTGCTGCCGGGCTGAGCCGCCCGCCCGGCGGCCCGATCGGAGCGGCCGTGGCGTACGGTCGGGCCGTGACCAGTCGACCCGCAGCCGGGGGCGGCCGGTGGGTCGAGGTCGACCCGGCCCGCGTCGGCCGCTGGGTCGAGGGCTTCGCCGACCGGCACGGCCCGCCCACCACCACCGCACGGGAGTACGGCCTCCTGCTCACCGCTCCCGACGGGAGCACCGCCGAGTTGTACGCCCCGCCGGGCGCTCCGCTCGGCCCGGACGTGGACGCCTTCGTGGCTGCCGCCGGCACACCGCACCGGATCGGTCTGCTGCTGGCCCGCAAGGGAGCGGTGGCGATCGGTGTGGCGCAGGGCCCCGACCTCGTGGTCTCCAAGGTGGACACCCGTTACGTGCAGGGGCGAACCGCCGCTGGGGGATGGTCGCAGCACCGGTTCGCCCGTCGCCGCGACAACCAGGCCAAGGCGGCGCTGGGCGACGCGGCCGACCTGGCCGTACGCCTGCTGTTGCCGGAGGCGGCGCGGCTGGCGGCGGTCGTCTGCGGTGGTGACCGGCGTGCCGTGGACACGGTGCTGGCCGACCGGCGGTTGGCCCCGCTCGTGCCGCTGCGCGCCGAGCGGCTGCTCGACGTGCCGGAGCCGCGGCACGCGGTCCTGGTCGCGGCGGTGGGCGCGGCCCGTGCGGTACGGATCCGGCTGCGCGACCCGGCGCCCGACCCTGCCGGCTGACGACGGCCTCGTGCTGTCGGCGGACGGGCAGGCCGTGCCCACCGCCGCTTGATCGGCGCGGCAGCCGGGCCCTCTCCCGCGGCGACGAACGGCGGCCGCGGGGAGATGACCGCCACGCGGATCAGGGTTCCCGGCGTGCTCCCGGGTCGATCGTCGGAGGATGGGCCTGTGGAGTTTCTGGTGGACATGGTGACGACGGTGCCCGACGGCACGTCCGAGGACGAGGTCGCCGACATGCGGACGCGCGAGGCGGCGCGTTCGGCCGAGCTGGCGGCGCGGGGCAGCCTCCTGCGGCTGTGGCGGCCGCCGCTGGCGCCGGGGGAGTGGCGTACGTGGGGGCTCTTCGAGGCCGACGACGCGGACGAGTTGGAGTCGGTCCTCGCGTCGATGCCGCTGCGCGCCTGGCGGCGTGAGACGGTCACCCCGTTGACGCCGCACCCGAATGACCCGGGTCGGCCGTCCCGGGAACCGGGGGCCTGACGATGGTCAGCAGCGAGGCGGAGATCCTGCGGGGCGTCCTCGACCGGTGGAGGGCCGCCGTCGACGCCCACGAGCCGGATGACGTCGCGTCCTGCTTCACCGATGACGCGGTCTTCCAGGGGCTGCGCCCGTACAGCGTCGGTCGGGACGGCGTGGCCGCGTACTACGAGGCGCAGCCGCTCGGCCTGACCGCCTCGTACGACATCCGGGAGACCCGACGCCTCGCCGACGACGTGGTCCTGGGCTATCTGGAGGTGGAGTTCGGCTTCACCGACCGCCCGGCCCTGACGGTCCACCTCGGCGTGGTCGTCCGCCGGATCGACGGCGATTGGCTCATCGGGCACTACCAGGTCTCCCGGCTCGACTGAGGCGCGAACATGGTCGTGGCAGGCCCTCGAAGGACCTGCCACGACGTACGGCGATTTGTCAGAGCTGGTCGGTGCCGAAGGTGTCGCAGTTCTTCGGGTCGCCGCCGGTGTAGCCCTGGGTGAACCAGCGCTTGCGCTGCGCGGACGTGCCGTGGGTGAACTGGTCCGGGTTGACCCGACCGCCGGAGCGTTCCTGGATGCTGTCGTCACCGATCGCCTCGGCGGTGTCGACGGCCTGGCTGATGTCGGCCTCGGTGATCGACTTGAACAGTGGCTTCTCGCCGGTCTTGTCCTTGCTCTCGGTGGCGTGCTTGGCCCAGGCGCCGGCGTAGCAGTCGGCCTGCAACTCCAGCCGTACGGACGCGGATTTGGGGCCGCTCTGGTCGCCCTGGTCGGCCTTGGCGTTGGTGCCGAGCAGGTCTTGGACGTGGTGGCCGTACTCGTGCGCGAGCACGTACGGCTGGGCGAACTCGCCCTTCGCCCCGAACCGGGTGGCCAGCTCGTCGTAGAAGCTCAGGTCGATGTACACCAACTTGTCGGCGGGGCAGTAGAACGGGCCGACGCCCGAGTCGGCCTGACCGCAGCCGGTGTTCACTGCCTGCTGGAAGAAGTTCGTGGTGGTGGGCTCGTACTTTCCGTTGCCCAGCTCCGGGTACTCCTTCTGCCAGTACCCCTGGATGCTGTTGACGTAGAGCAGGTTGCGGCAGCGCGCGTCCTGGAGACGGTCCGGATTGGCGGTGCCGCACGCCTGGTCTATGTCGCCGCCGCCGCCGGCCTGGCTGCCGTCGTCGCCGTTGGTCATGGCGTTCAGGCCGAAGCCGCCGCCGAGCAGGGCGATGAGCACGGCGACCACGATGCCGATGATGCCGCCCCGACCGCCGCCGCCCGGGATGGGGATGCCCATGCCGCCGCCCCCACCGCCGGATCCACGCCCCAGGTCGTTGGCCTGGGAGGTGTCGAGCTCGGCCCGCTCGTTGAGTTCCATGGTGACCCCGATCGCCGTATGCCGGTGAATGTCGTATGTGTGTCGTTGTGTCGGTTCAGTGCCGGACGGGGTCCGGACAGGCGTTCCGGTACCCGATGATCTTGATTGGTAATCCGGGCGGGCCGCCCGGGAGCGACCGGTACACTTGTCGGGTGCTGCGCTGCGAAGGCTGAACCGCCCCGCGCCGCCGGGCCCCTTGAGCCCGTCGGCGCTTTCGCGTGCCCTGAGTCAGCCTTCCAGACCCCGAGAGCGAGTCCCACGAGATGATCACTGCCACCGGCCTGGAGTTGCGTGCCGGCTCCCGGATCCTGCTGTCCGACACCACCCTGCGCGTGCAGCCCGGTGACCGGATCGGCCTGGTCGGCCGCAACGGCGCCGGCAAGACGACCACCCTGAAGGTGCTCGCCGGCGAGGGGCAGCCGTACGGCGGGCAGATCGACCAGCGCAGCGCCATCGGCTACCTCCCGCAGGACCCGCGCACGGGTGACCTGGAGGTGACCGGCCGCGACCGGGTGCTCTCCGCCCGTGGCCTGGACGTGCTGATGTCCCAGATGAAGGAGATCGAGGCCCAGCTCGTCGAGGATTCCAGCGACAAGCTGGTCCGTCGCTACGGCGCTCTGGAGGACCAGTTCGCCGCCCTCGGCGGGTACGCGGCCGAGGCCGAGGCCGCCCGTATCTGCGCCAACCTGGGGCTTCCGGACCGCGCCCTCGCCCAGACCATCGGCACCCTCTCCGGCGGTCAGCGCCGGCGCATCGAGCTGGCGCGGATCCTGTTCCGCGACGCCGGTGAGAACGGCGGCGGCATCCTGCTGCTGGACGAGCCGACGAACCACCTCGACGCCGACTCGATCACCTGGCTGCGCGGCTTCCTCGCCAACCACAAGGGCGGCCTCATCGTGATCTCCCACGACGGCGCGCTGCTGGAGTCGGTGGTCAACAAGGTCTGGTTCCTCGACGCCACCCGGTCCGTGATCGACGTCTACAACCTGGGCTGGAAGGCGTACCTGGAGGCACGCGAGACCGACGAGCGCCGCCGCCGCCGGGAGCGGGCCAACGCGGAGAAGAAGGCCGGCGCGCTGATGGCGCAGGCCGACAAGATGCGGGCCAAGGCCACCAAGACCGTCGCCGCGCAGAACATGGCCCGCCGTGCCGAGAAGCTGATCTCCGGCCTGGAGGAGGTACGCGTCGCCGACCGGGTCGCCAAGGTCCGCTTCCCCAGCCCCGCCCCTTGCGGCAAGACGCCGCTCACCGCGACCGGCCTGTCCAAGTCGTACGGCTCGTTGGAGATCTTCACCGACGTCAACGTCGCGGTGGACAGGGGTTCCCGGGTGGCCATCCTGGGGCTCAACGGCGCCGGCAAGACGACGCTGCTGCGGATGCTCGGCGGGCTGCTCAACCCGGACACCGGCGAGGTGCACGCGGGGCACGGGCTGCGCCTGGGCTACTACGCCCAGGAGCACGAGACGCTTGACGTGGAGCGGACGGTGCTGGAGAACATGCGCGCCGCAGCCGTCGAGCAGTCCGACACCGACCTGCGCAAGATCCTCGGCGCGTTCCTGTTCTCCGGCGACGACGTGAACAAGCCGGCCGGGGTGCTCTCCGGCGGCGAGAAGACCCGGTTGGCACTGTCCACCCTGGTCTGCTCCGGCGCCAACGTGCTGCTTCTCGACGAGCCGACGAACAACCTCGACCCGGTCAGCCGGGAGCAGGTGCTGGACGCGATCGCCAACTACCCGGGCGCCATCGTGCTTGTCACGCACGACCCGGGCGCGGTGCTCGCGCTCAAGCCCGACCGCGCGATCCTGCTGCCCGACGGCGACGAGGACGCCTGGAGCGACGACCTTCTCGAACTGGTCGAGCTGGCCTGATCGGCCCGGCTGGGTCGGGCTGGGCTCGTCGGGCTCGGGCCGGTCTCAGCCGAGCAGGTCCACCAGCCGGCCGACCACGCCGGAGCTGACCAGGATGACCACCCCGATGGTGACGAAGATCGTCGGTACCAGCCAGTGTCCGGCACGCTCCACCAGCCGGACCACCCTGCGGTGTCCACCCAGCCAGGCCGCGGCGGCGCACCACAGGCCGACGAGCACCACGAAGACCAGCAGGAAGACCGCGCTGTCGCCGGGGCCCAGGGCCCGGAACACGGGTACGTAGACGGCCACGTTGTCGGCGCCGTTGGCGATGGTCACCCCGGCCACGCCGGGCGTTCCGGTGACCACCGTGGCCGGCTCGTCGTCGCCGGAGCCGCGCAGCGCGCGGACCCCCAGCGCGATCGGCAGCAGGCCGAGCAGCCCGGTCCACGGGTCCGGCACGACAAGCAGCCCGGCGGCGACCACCGCGCTGGCCAGCGCGAGCACGCCGATGCCGAGGTACTGGCCGGCGACGATCTGCCAGGTGCGGGGCCGGCCGGTGGTGCGGGCCGCCACGAAGAACAGCGTGAGGATGACGATGTCGTCGATGTCGGTGGCGGCGAAGACCACTGCCGCTGCCGCCGCGTTGCCGAGCAGGTCGATCACGCCCGGGAGCGTACGGCGAGAGGAGTCGCCGGTCGGCGGTGGCCCACCCGGACGATGCGCCGGGACCGATCGCGAGGATCACTCTATCGGGTAGCTGACATTGCATAGCGTGTCGGTTGGCGAAGAGTTGATATCTGGCGCATGATCGTCCGAGGCGGTCTAATAGGTGGGACCGTATCCGAACCGCACAGTCTGGGACGTGAGGACACAGCATGGCAGCCACTGGCACAGCCACCAGCACTGAGAAGGGTCGCCGGATCGTCGGAGCCGAGCGTCAGACGCTCGCCAAGGACCTGGTAAAGCGGTACACCTCGGGGGAGAGCATCCGCGCGCTTGCGGCCTCGACCGGCCGTTCCTACGGGTTCATCCACCGAGTGCTCACCGAGTCCGGGGTTCAGCTGCGTCAGCGCGGCGGTGCCCGGCGCCGTAAGAAGGCGTGACCCGCCCCTCAGCGTCGTCCACCAGCGCCGCGCCCCGGGCCGTCCGGTGACCGCCGAGGCGACCGGGGTCCGGCTGACCTGCGACGGGCCGGTTGCCACGGTGACGTTGTGCCGGCCCGACGTGCTCAATGCCCAGACGCCTGCCATGTGGCGCGCGATGAGCGACTTCTCCCGCGACCTGCCCGGCGACGTCCGGGTGGTGGTGGTGCGTGGCGAGGGGCGTGCGTTCTCCGCCGGCCTCGACCTCGCGGTGGCCGGTGCCTCCGGCCCGGGGTCGTTCGCCGAGCTGGCCACGCTGCCCGAGCAGGAGTGCGCCGACCAGATCGCCGCGTTCCAGGCCGGCTTCACCTGGCTGCACCGTCCGGACGTCATCTCCGTGGCCGCCGTGCAGGGGCACGCGATCGGTGCCGGTTTCCAACTCGCGCTGGCCTGTGACCTGCGCGTCCTGGCCGCCGACGCGAAACTGTCGATGGCCGAGGTGACCCTAGGGCTGGTGCCCGACCTGGCCGGCACGAAGCGCCTCGTCGAGCTGGTCGGCTATTCCCGGGCGCTGGAGATCTGCGCTACCGGCCGCCGGCTGGACGCCGCCGAGGCGGACCGGATCGGGCTGGCCACTCTCGTCGTACCGCCGGGTGAGCTGGACGACGCGGTCCGTGACCTCACCGCGGGCCTGCTGGCCGGGCCGCGCGACGCGGTGGTGGAGATCAAGGCCCTGCTTGCCGGCGCGGCCGGCCGGTCGCACGCCGACCAGCAGCGCGCCGAACGGGAGGCGCAGACCCGCCGCCTGCGGGACCTGGCCGGCCGGGGAGAATAGTCGTAAGGACCGTGCGGGAAGATCCGGGTTACGACCGAGGTTGTCAGAGTCGTCGGGAGAATTGACCCTGACGGAGGTGTCCCACCCGACGACCCGGAGGTGAGCGGTGTCCAACCCGATGTCCGGCGGTGGCATGGCCGGGTGGAGCATGCTCCGGTCGATGCGCAACCGCGACGAGGTTTCCACCCACCGGCTCAAGCACGGGGTGGCCCGCCGCATCGTGGCGTTCGCCCAGCCCTACCGGCGCGACATCATCGTCTTCCTGGCCACCGTGGTGCTGGCCGCCATCATCGGCGTGGCCACACCGGTGCTCGCCGGCGACGTCATCAACGCCATCAACCGGGGTGGCAGCGAGGCCGGCCGGCTCGTGGTCCGGCTGGCCCTGTTCATCGCCGGGCTGGCGGTCGCCGACGCGCTGCTGTCCCTGGCCCAGCGGTGGTATTCGGCCCGCATCGGCGAAGGCATCATCCTCAACCTGCGCACCCGGGTCTACGACCACGTGCAGCGGATGCCCTTGCAGTTCTTCACCCGCACCCAGACCGGCGCCCTGGTCAGCCGGCTCAACAACGACGTGCTCGGCGCCCAGCGGGCGTTCACCTCCACCCTGTCCGGTGTGGTCAGCAACGTCATCCAGCTGGTCCTCACCGCCGCGGTGATGTTCACCCTCTCCTGGCAGATCACCGCGCTCTCGCTGGTGCTACTGCCGATCTTCATCATTCCGGCCCGACGGGTCGGGCGGCGGCTCGCCGACATCACCCGCGAGGCGTACAACCTCGACGCCAAGATGAGCGCGACGATGACCGAGCGGTTCGGGGTGGCCGGCGCGCTGCTGGTGAAGCTGTTCGGCCAGCCCGAGATCGAGGCCCGCCGGTTCGCCGACCGGGCCGAGCGGGTGCGTGACATCGGCATCCAGTCGGCCATGTACTCGCGGACCTTCTTCGTGGCGATGCTGCTCGTCGCCTCGCTGGCCCAGGCGCTCACCTACGGCCTGGGCGGTTGGCTCGCGGTCACCGGCGGTGTCAGCGCGGGCACCGTCGTGACCCTCGCGTTGCTGCTCACCCGGCTGTACGGGCCGCTCACCGCGCTCTCCAACGTCCGGGTGGACGTGATGAGCGCGCTGGTCTCCTTCGACCGCGTCTTCGAGGTGCTCGACCTCGAACCCGGCATCGTGGAGAAGCCCGACGCGGTGCCGGTGCCCCGCAGCGCCGGCCGGGTCGACTTCCGCGACGTGCGCTTCCGCTATCCGAGCGCCGCCGAGATCTCCCTCGCGTCGCTGGAGGAGGTCGCCACGCTCGACCGGACCGTCAACGAGCCGGTGCTCAAGGGCGTCTCGTTCAGCGTCGAGCCGGGGCAGATGGTCGCCCTGGTCGGCCCGTCCGGCGCCGGCAAGTCGACGCTGTCGATGCTCATCTCCCGGATCTACGACGTCACCGACGGGCAGGTGCTGGTCGGCGGGGTCGACGTGCGCGACGCGACCCTCGCCTCCCTGCGCGACGAGATCGGCGTCGTCACACAGGATTCACACCTGTTCCACGAGACGATCGCCGAGAACCTGCGCTACGCCAAGCCCGACGCCACCGACGACGAGATCTGGGCGGCGCTCGCCGGAGCCCAGGTGGCCGACCTCGTCCGGGCGCTACCCGACGGGCTGGACACCACCGTGGGGGAGCGCGGCTACCGCTTCTCCGGCGGCGAGAAGCAGCGCATCGCCATCGCCCGACTGCTCCTCAAGGCCCCGTCGATCGTGATCCTCGACGAGGCGACCGCTCACCTGGACTCGGAGAGTGAGGCAGCGGTGCAGCGGGCGCTGTCGGTGGCGC
The DNA here is from genome assembly GCF_049841645.1 of Micromonospora sp. DT43. Lineage (NCBI taxonomy): Bacteria > Bacillati > Actinomycetota > Actinomycetes > Micromonosporales > Micromonosporaceae > Micromonospora > Micromonospora sp. DT43. The sequence continues at coordinate 38,866 of NZ_JBNCKR010000018.1, forward strand.
TGGCCGGTCGTACCGCCCTGGTGATCGCCCACCGGCTGTCCACCGTCCGCGACGCCGACCAGATCCTCGTCCTCGACGGCGGTCGCATCGTCGAGCGGGGCCGGCACGACGAGCTGGTCGCGGTCGGCGGGCTCTACGCCGAGCTGTACCGCACGCAGTTCGCCGTCGCGGACTCGCCGAAGCCGTTCGTGGACGCGACAGGCCCCGAGCCGGTGGTCATGCCCCTGGGCACGTACGTCGCCGACGAGGCCATGCCACCCGCCGCCGCCAACTGATCAACGGCCGGGTGGTCTTGGCGGGCGGCGGTCCGGCAGGCCCGTCGTCTCGCGCAGCTCGGCGAACGCCGCGCCCAGGGTGACAGGCGTGAAGTGCGCGTTCAGGCCGCTCGGGTTGGGCAGCACCCACAGCCGCGCCCCGGCCAACGACTCCGGCTGCGGTCCGAAGGTGGCCTTCGGCCGCTGAAAACCGATCCGGTACGCGGTCACCCCCACCACCGCCACCCAGCGCGGCCGGTACCGGGTCACCTTGTCGGTCAGAATCGCCGCGCCGTCGAGAAGTTCCGCGGCGGTCAGCTCGTCGGCGCGGGCGCTGGCCCGGGCGGCCATGTTGGTGATGCCGAGGCCCAGGGCGGGCAGCTGGTGCTGTTCGCTGGGGTGCAGCAGCCGAGGGGTGAACCCGCCGGCGTGCAGCGCGGGCCAGAACCGGTTGCCGGGGCGGGCGAAGTGCCAGCCCGTGGCGGCCGACCAGAGGCCCGGGTTGATGCCGACGAACAGCACCGCCAACCCGGGCGCGAGCACGTCGGGGATGGTCCGGTCCGCGGCCGCCGCCAGCTCAGTCCGCGTCGGACGGAACGTCCCGGGCGGCACCGTCCTGATCGACTCGGGTTCCTGGAAGTCGCGGTGTCCTGGTCGCGTGGACGGCCCGACTTCCGTGAAGCCGAGTCGATCAACGGCCGGGCGACGGGGCTCGGCCCGGTCGGGCGTCACAGCCCGCGGAGCGCGCCGCCGTCGACAGGCACGGTGAGCCCGGTCAGGTAGCTGGCGGCGGGGGAGAGCACGAAGGCGGCCACCCGTCCGAACTCGGCCGGGTCGGCGATGCGCCGCAGCGGGATGCTCGCCTCCGCCTCGGCGCGGGCCCGCTCGGGGTCGCCGGTGGCGGCGAACAGCTCCCGGTTTCGGTCGGTCATGATCCGGCCGGGCAGGAGGCCGACCACGCGTACGCCGCGAGGGCCGTATTCGTCGGAGATGTCCTTGGCGACGCCGACCAGGCCGGGCCGCAGGCCGTTGGAGATGCCGAGGCCGGGCACCGGGCCACGGGCGGAGGTGGAGAGCACCAGCCCGATCGCGCCCCCGTCGGGCAGCGCGGCGGCGACCGTGCGCGCCGCGCGGACGGTGCCCAGGAAGACGGTCTCGAAGGAGTGCCGCCACTGTTCGTCGGTGATCGACGCGGCGTTGCCGGCGGGTGGGCCGCCGACCGAGATGAGCGCGCCGTCGATCCGGCCGAAGTGCTGCCGGGCCGCCGCGACGAGCCGATCCGGGGTCTGCGGGTCGGCCAGGTCGGCGGTGACGCCTACCGCCCGGTCCGGGCCACCGAGCCCTTCCGCTGCGGCGGCGACCGCGTCGGCGTCCCGGGCCGAGAGCACGACCCGCGCGCCGTCGGCGACCAGGCACCGCGCCGTCGCGTAACCGAGGCCACGAGAGGCGCCAGTGAGCACGTACACCCGGTCGGTCAGTCCGAGATCCATGCCGCCGATCATGCCGCATCCGGCTGAGGCCCGTGTCGAAGCCCCTGGACTCCGCCTCGGCTCGACCGAGGACTGTCTAGTGCCCGCCAACGTGGGCGGGCGGACGCGCGGCGGGGCGCAGCAGGCGTACCCGACCGGAGATCTGCACCGCGACGGCGCCGCCGGCGCGGGCCACGGCCGGCAGCCGGCGCGGACGTGGCGCCGCACGCCCGTCGTAGCGCAGGCCCGCCTCTCGGACGGCCAGCTCCTCGGCGCCCCCCGGCGGCAGAGCGTCGCGCTCGCGCAGGGTGCGGGCGAGGTCCCAGCCGTCGCGCAGCGAACCGGCGGTGGGGCGGTCGGCGGCCCAGTCGGCGAAGGTCGCCGGCCACGCCGCGCCGAGGCCGGCGGCGAGCAGCGGCCAGTGCCGGGCCACCTCGCCGGCCCGCTTGCGGAGCAGCGCCGCCCGGGCGGCGGCCAGCGGTCCGGCCGCGAACCCGGCGGGCGACGGGCCTCCGGCGACAAGCGCCGCGACCAGCGCGGCCTGCCGCTCGGCGAGCGTGCCCGTCACGTCACGGCCGGGAAGCCCCCGGCGGCCGCGAGGGCGTCCAGTTCGGCGCGCAGCTCGGCGGCCGGGGGATAGCCGCCGTCGCGTTCCAGCAGCAACGCCGGTGGCCGCTGCCGGGCGCAGAGCGCGCCGACCAGCTCCAGCACCTGCGGCGGTACGGGATCGGTGTGCGTGTCGTGGTAGAACCCGCCGTGCTCGGCCCCGCCGGCGACGTGCACGTAACCGATCCGGTCCAGTGGCAGCCGGTCGAGCAGCGTGAGCGGGTCGGTGCCCCGGTTGCGGGCGTTGGCGTGCACGTTGGCGATGTCCAGCAGCAGCAGCGCGCCGGTGCGGTCGAGGATCTCGGTGAGGAAGTCCGCCTCGTCCAGCTCGTCGTCGGGCCATTCGAACAGGGCGGCGATCGGTTCCAGCGCGATCGGCACGGGCAGCTCGGCCTGTGCCCGGGCCACGTTGGCGCAGATCGCGTCGACCGCCTCCCGGCTGCGCGGCAGCGGCAACAGGTGCCCGGCCTCCAGCCCGCCGGCCCGGACGAAGGCGATGTGCTCGCTGACCAGCGGGGCGTCGACCCGCTGCGCCACCGCGGCCAGGTGGGCGACGCGGGTCGGGTCGACCGGTTCGGCACCGCCGAGGGAGAGCCGCACCCCGTGCGGTACGACCGTCACGCCGCGCTCGCGCAGCTGCGCCAACCCCGGAGGGAGCGGCCCGGTCGACGGCACCGACTCGGCCACCACCTCGACGAAGCGCAACCCGGGCAGCTCGGCCACGAAACCGGCGATCTCGGGACGCCAGCCGATGCCGACGCCGGACGGGGCGGTCATCCGCCGCACCCGCCGCCGCCGCCGCACCCGCCGCCGCCACCGCTGTCGCCACCGCCACCGCAGGAGCTGCCGCCGCCACACGAACTGCCCGACGTTCCGCTGCCGTAGCCCGAGGACCAGCCACCGCCGGCGATGGCCTGACGCTGGATCTCGGCCTGCTCGGCGAAGCCCGGGTCGAGCGCCCAGAGGGACGCGGTGCCGTACAGGGCGACGCCCATCGCCGCGCCGGCCGCGCCGTAGGTGGCGTACGCGGGGGACGAGTCGGGGGTGAGGTGGGTGTGCTGTTTGCGCAGGTCGCGCAGCGCGGCGCGACCGGCCCGGGTGGTCCGCGGTATCCGCCAGAGCAGCAGCGTCGCCACCAGCACCCCGACCAGCGTGAGCGCCAGATAACCCACGGGCCGCCCGTTGGCCAGGCCGGCGATCAGCCGCACCACACCGAGCACCAGCAGCGCGGTGAGGAGCAGCGCCCATCGTCCCGCGGTGGCCCGTCGCGTCGGGCTCACGAGCAGCCCACGCTCTTCGAGACCGGTGCGGAGCTGGTGGAGCGCGGCCACCACCCGCTCGCTCTGGCTCAGGTCCCGGACGCGGGAGTGCTGGTGGGCGGCCCAGTGAATGGCCGCGTCCAACGGGGTGAGCCCCGTCGGGGTCGGTCCGCCAGTGGTCAGCCGGCGGTCCGGTCGTACACCGATCGCGCCGCTGCCGCGCAGCCCGCCGAGCGAGGCGTGCACGGCGAGTCCGGCGCCACCGTTGAGGTACGCGACCTGTTGCGGGCCGAGCGGGTCGACGCTCGTGTACCCGCCTGAGGTGGCGGGGCGGACCCGGTGCAGCACCGCGAACGCGACCACCACGGCGGCCGCCACGAGGTAGAACCGGAGGAAGGTCGGGCCCGGGACACCCCAGGTGTCGCCCGACGCGGCGTGGACGATCATCGGCTGCTCCTGTCGCCGGAGGGATCGGCGGCCCCATTGTGGAGCACCACCGCCACGGGTCCCACGCCGGTGTGCGGCGGCGGCGCTCAGCGGCGGCGGACCGCCTCCTCGACCAGGTCGAGGACCGGCCCCAGGTCGCCGGCCGGCCGGCCCATCGCCAGGTGCAGCACCAGGCCGTCGTAGGCCAACTCCAGGAACTGCGCCAGCACGTCGATCGGTACGTCCTCGCGCAGCACGCCGGCGTCACGTTGGCGGGCCAACCGGTCACGGGTCGCCTCGGCGATCGCGGCGGACCGTTCGGCCCAGCGCCGGGCGAACGCCGGATCGGTGCGCAGCCGCCGGGAGACCTCCAGTTGACTCCCCAGCCATCCGGTGGTGTCGGGAGACATCGCGCGGGCCAGCAGGTCGCGCATCACCTGCACCAGGCCGTTGCGGGCCACCGTCTCGACCATGACGGCGGCGTCGTCCTCGGCGACGGCGAGGAAGAGTGAGTCCTTGTCGCGGAAGTGGTGGAAGATGGCGCCCCGGGACAGGCCGGTGGCCTCCTCGAGGCGGCGGACGGTGGCCCCCTCGTAGCCGAGCCGCGCGAAACACGCCCGCGCGGCGGCGAGGATCTCCTGCCGGCGCGCGTCGAGCTGGTCCTGGCTTACTCTGGGCACACGGCGATCGTCGCAGGTCACCCCGGGCCATGCAAACCGTACGTACGGCTTGGTAACGCGCCGTTTACCATCGGCCGGTGACCCCGCCGCATCCCGTGCCGTCCGCCCCGCTGACCGTGGCCACCGTCCAGGCGACACCGACCCCCGGTGACGTGGCCGGCAACGCGCGCGCCGCCGCCGAGCTGGTCCGTCGGGCCGCCGGGCAGGGCGCCCGCGTGGCCGTCCTCCCCGAGCTGTACCTCTGCGCGTACCACCCGCCGACCCTCGCCGCCGACCCGGTCGGCACCGACGTCGCGGCCGACCCGGCCGGGGTGGTCGCCGACGGTCGGCTCGACCCGCTGCGCGCCGCTGCGCGGACGGCCGGAACCACAGTGGTGGTCGGCGCGGCGGCACGGCACCCGGACGGCCGGCGCACCATCGCCGCCCTGGTGGTCGACCGCGCCGGCACGGTCCGCGTCGGGTACGACAAGCAGCAACTGTGGGGCGACGAACGGGAGCTGTTCAGCCCGGGCGGGCGGGGTGCCACGCTGCTCGTCGACGACTGGCGGCTGGGGCTGGGCATCTGCTACGACGGCTGCTTCCCCGAGCACGGCCGCGCCGCCGCGCTGGACGGCGCGCACGCCTACCTGTGTCCCAGCGGCTACCTGGCCGGCTCCGAACACCGCCGGGACCTGTACTACGCGGCGCGGGCCCTGGACAACACGATGTTCGTGGTCTTCGCCAACGCGGTCGGCGGCAGCGACCCGTGGCGGTTCAACGGCGGCGCGGCGGTCTACGACCCGCAGGGACGTGCGCTCGTCCGGGGCGCCGACCAGGGTTCGGCGGTGCTGGTGGCGACGCTCGATCCGGCGGCGCTCACGGCAACCCGGGCGGCCCATTCGATGCTCGCCGATCTGCTGCCGAACCAGGGCGGCCCACGGGTGTCGCTGACCGTTTGAGCCCACCGTGAGGTCGAGACCCACGGGATCTGTTGGCGGACACGTCGGTCCCGTAGGGTGCCCGAGTGCCACTGCTCCTGCTGGACCTGGACAACACCCTGCTGGATCGGGCCGGGCCGTTCCGCCGCTGGGGTGAGCGCTTCCTGGACGGCATCGGCGCGCCCCCCACCGACATCGACTGGCTGCTCTCGATCGACGCGGACGGGTTGACCGACCGCTGGGACCTGGCCGACGCGATCCGGGACCGCTACGAGCTGCGTATCCCCTCGATCGACCTGGTGGAGGAGCTGCACGACGGTGTGGTGGCGCAGACCCGCCTCGATCCGCTTACCGCCTGCGCGCTGCGGATCGCCGACGACGCGGGCTGGGTGCCGGTGGTGGTCTGCAACGGCACCGTACGCGTGGACGACGCCAAGATCCGCCGTACCGGCCTGGACCGCTACGTCGCCGACTGGGTGATCTCCGAGGAGGCCGGGGTCAGCAAGCCCAACCCGCGGATCTTCGCGCTCGCCGCGCAGCGGGTCAGGATGCCGTTGCGGGGCGCCTGGGTGGTGGGCGACAGTCCGGAGGCGGACATCGGCGGGGCCGCCGCGGTGGGGCTGCCAAGCGTCTGGCTGCACCGGGGACGGACCTGGTCGGACGTCAGGTTCGCGCCGAGCCGCACGGTGGACGGGTTGATCGCCGCGGTTGCGACGGTGCTCGCGAGCTGACGCGATCCGCCGCCGGACGTGGCGTCCAGCGGTCGAGGCGGTCGTAATTCGGTTGACCGGCCGTCGGGGCGGCGGCAGGATCAGCGGCGCATCGTGCACCCGGGCGGACGCCCGGTCGAGGAGAGGAGGTCGGCCATGGCCGTCTTCGCAGGTCGCTTCCAGCTGCCTATCTCAGCCTCGATCAAGGGAACCTCACCACAGTGCGCGATCATGACCTGCCGGCGCTGGAGCGCCGCAGCCGCGGCAAGAGCCGCTTCGACGACGACGAACCGCAGTTTCTGAAGCGCGGGCGGCCCTCTGAGCCGCCCGCCGACCCCGACAGTGACCCCGACCCGGCGACCGGCGAACGCTGGTCGTCCTGGGACGACGCCGTCCACGGCCCTGCTCCGCACCCGCGGTGGCTGGTCACCGAGCTGGCCGCGAAGGACACCGAACTGGGTGTGCTGAAGACCGGCAAGGAGGCGGACGTCCACCTGGTCCGCCGGGCTGTACCGGACACGGACCGGTCCTGTCTGCTGGCCGTCAAGCGATACCGGGACTCCGAGCATCGGCTGTTCCACCGCGACGCCGGCTATCTGGAGGGCCGCCGGGTGCGGCGGTCCCGGGAGAACCGGGCGATGGCCGGCCGGACGGCCTTCGGCCGGGAGATGATCGCCGGGCAGTGGGCGGCGGCCGAGTTCGCCGCGTTGGCCCGGCTCTGGGAGATCGGCGCCGGGCACGACCGGATCGCCGTGCCGTACCCGGTGCAGTTGCGCGGCACCGAGCTGATGCTGGAGTTCGTCGGTGACGCCGAGTCGGGGGAGGCCGCGCCCCGGCTGGCCCAGCTGCGGCCCGACCCGGCCGCGCTGCGCGACCTGTGGGACCAGCTGGTGGAGGCGTTGCGCGTGCTGGCCCGGGCCGGCTACGCCCATGGCGACCTGTCACCGTACAACCTGCTCGTGCACGACGGGCGGCTGGTCGTGATCGATCTGCCGCAGGTGGTCGACGTGGTGGCCAACCCGCAGGGGCCCGAGTTCCTGGCCCGTGACGTGCGGGTGGTCAGCGCCTGGTTCAAGGCCCGGGGGCTGGCCGCCGAGCAGGTCGATCCCGACGCGCTGACCGGGGAACTGCTGCGCGAGGCGGGCGTCCGCTGACCGCAGCGGTACGGGTGGGCCGGGCGTCTGCCCGACCCACCCGTACCGGTCACTGCAGGTAGCGCTCCACCTCGGGCTTGGGGCGTTCGCCCTGGGAGTCCGGGTCGCCGTGGCTGGCCCGGGCGGCCCGACGGCGACGCAGCAGGTCCCAGCACTGGTCGAGGGACTCCTCCAGGGCGCGCAGCCGCTCGCTGGCCTCGCCCTCGGTGCCCGACTCGTGGGCCTGGGCCTCGCCGCGCAGCTTGTGTTCCTCGTCGACCAGTTCGGAGATCCGGTTCAGGATGGTCTTGTCGTCCATGCCACAGAGCCTGGCACAGGGTGCCCGGCATCGCCCGGATTCGGGGGTACCGGTGGGTCCTGGCTCACTCCCACGAGCCCTCTCGGCCTGGCGGCGGGTGGCTCGGCCTCCGCCGGGCGGGCGGGCCACCCGCGCGACACCCGCGCCTCGGGGTGTACGGGCACGACCTGGGCCGGCACCTCGATCTGACAGTCCACTCAGGACAATAGTTGCCTCATGACATCGACGCTCGTCGGGATGGGGCGTGGAATCTCACCGGTCGCAGGTATGGAGGTGCCTCGGATTTGGTGAGATGCTTCCGTCGCCCAGAAGGTGAAAGTTTCACGCTCCCCACCGGCCACAGTAGACAGCCCCGGCCGGCGGAACGACGAGGAGACGTTGTATGACCCAGGTGTCCGATGCCGGCCCCGCCCCCGTCAGCACCGAACCCCGGATGATCCCACTCCGTCGCGCCCTGCCCGCGCTGGTCCGTGACCCGCTCGCCGCGCTCGTCGGCTTCGCGGACGACGCCGGTGGCGAGGTCGTCCGGCTCAACCTCGGCTCGTTCCGCCCCTACCTCGTCAGCCACCCTGAGCACCTGCAACGCGTGCTGAGGGACAACGTTGCCAACTACACCCGCGACGGGGACGGCCTGTTGTGGCGTCCGGTACGCCGGATCGTGGGCGACGCCATCCTGGTCGCCGAGGGCGAGATCTGGGAGTCCAGCCGGGGCGCGCTGCAACCGCTGTTCACCGCGAAGCGGGCCGAGACGCTCGTCGACCGGATGGCCGAGGCGATCAACGAGGCCGTCGACGAGTGGCTGGAGCCCGCCCGGGACGGCCGGCCGATCGACGGCGGCGCCGAGCTGACCCGGATCGTGCTGCGCACCACGATGCGGGTGCTCTTCGCCGACCGGATCTCGGTGCCGGACGCGCTGCGGATCAGCGCCGCGCTGGACACGGTCACCACCGCGATGCTTCCGCGCCTCCTGGTGCCCTTCGTGCCGTACGCCGTGCCGATGCCCGGTGACCGGCCCTTCCGGGAGGCGGTGCGGACCATCGACGAGGTGGTGCTGCCGATCATCCGGGAGGCGCGGGCCCGGCCCACCGACGGCGACGACATCATCTCCACCCTCTGCCGGCCCCGCGCGGACGGCAGCGAACCCGACGAGTACGCGATCCGCGGCGACGTCGTGGCCATGTTCTCCACCGCCACCGAGACCACCATCGCCCTGCTCTCCTGGCTCTGGCCGGTGCTGGCCTCCCGGCCCGACGTGGCCGAGCGGATGACCGACGAGATCGAGCAGGTGGTCGGCGCCGAACGGGTCGGCCGGGAGCACCTGCCTCAGCTGCGCTACGGCCGGATGGTGCTCGACGAGATGCTGCGGCTCTACCCGGCCGGCTGGATGATCCCCCGGACCGCCGTCGCCGACGACGTGCTGGGCGGGGTGCGGATCAAGGCCGGCGGCACCGTGCTGGTCAGCCCGTACGTCACCCAGCGGATGTCGACGTTCTGGGACGACCCGACGCTGTTCGACCCCGAGCGCTTCGCGCCGGAGCGGCCCCGGCGGCGCTACCGCTACTCGTACTTCCCCTTCGGCGGTGGCCCGCACCAGTGCCTCGGGCAGTACCTCTTCCTGCTGGAGGCGCAGCTCATCGTCAGCACCGTGCTGAGCCGCTACCGGTTCCGACTGCGCGAACCCGTCGGCCTGACACCCCGGCTCGGCGCCTCGCTGCAACCCAAGCAGCGGGCCGAGCTGATCGTCACCCCGGTCGAGCGCCCGGTCGTGTCATGACCGGCGCGCCGTGGCCCGTGCAGGCCGGGCCCGACGCCGTCGCCGAGCAGGGCCGGGTCTGCGCGCTCGCCGTGCGCGGCGTACGCGACCTGCAGGTTGTCACCGCCGCGCACCCGGAGCTGTTCGACGCCGCGCCGTTCGACGCCGCGCTGCTCAGCTCGGTGGCCACCGCGATCGCCTTCACCGCGCCGTGGCACACCGCCGCGCAGCTGCGGATCACCACCCGTACCCTGCTCTGGGTCTTCGCCGCCGACTGGCAGGTCGACTACCTGGCCCGGTCCGCCGACGACGTCCGGGCGATCGTGACCGACTGCCTGGCGGTCGCCGACGGCGCCGCGCCACCGCCGGGCCAGCACCTCGCGCGGCTGCTGGCCGACCTGCGCGACGAGCTGGAGTCCGTGCCGGCGTTCACCCGGCTGCGCCCGATCTGGCGCGACGAGTTGGCCCGGATGCTCGCCGCCGTGTCCCGGGAGTGGGACTGGAAGAACCTGCCGACCGATCCGACCACCGGGCGGCGTCTGCCGGACCTGGACCGCTACCTGGACAACGCCGACAACCTGGCCTGCTCCTTCGTCAACGTGACGCACTGGATCGCCACCGGCGACGAGCGGACACTCGCCCAGCTGACGGACCTGCTGGACGCCGGCCGGGGCGTCCAGCGGGTGCTGCGGCTGGTCAACGACCTCGCCACGCACGACCGGGACGCCGAGTGGGGGGACCTGAACGCCCTGCTGCTGGTCGACGACCCGGCCCGGGTGCACGCCCGGCTCGCCGAACTGACCGCTCGGTCCCGGGGGGACCTGGCCGCCCTCGCCGAGCGCTGCCCGCGCCAGGCGGAGTACCTGCACCGGCAGATCTCCTTCACCGGTGGCTTCTACGAGGTGTCGGACTTCTGGGGAGCTCGCGGTGAGTGAGGGCTCCTTCCGCGTACTGGCCGAGCCGGCCACCGACGCCGCCGCGCGCGAGCTGATCGCCGGCGTCGCGCTACGGCCGTGGGGGCAGGTCGCCCCCTCGGTGTACGAGAGCGCCCGGCTGGTCGCCGGCGCGTCCTGGCTGCCGGGACACCACCAACGGGTCGGGTTTCTGCTAAGCGGGCAGCGCCCGGACGGCGCGTGGGGCCCACCCGAGGGGTACGCCCTGGTGCCCACGCTCAGCGCCACCGACGCGCTGCTCGCGGTGCTGGCCGACGATGGCTGGTCCGGTGCGGACCTGCTCGCCCCGGTGGCGCGCGGGCTGGACGCGCTCACCGGCCGGCTGCTCGCCACGCACGCGCGGGCACTGCCGGACACCCCGGCGCTGGACCTCATCGTCCCGGCGCTTGTCGAGTCGGTTAACGACCGGCTGGCCCGGCTGGACCGGGCGCTCGCCGACCGGCTGCCCCGCCCGCCGTTGACGCTCCCCGTGGGCCTCGGCCCCGACCGGCTGCGCGCGGTACGGGCCGCGGTGGCCGCCGGGGCGGCGCTGCCGACGAAGCTGGCCCACTTCTACGAGGTGCTGGACGCGACACCGGCCGACGCCGGGCCCACCCTCACCGCAGTCGGCGCGTCGCCCGCCGCGACCGCCGCCTGGCTGACCGCCGCCGGCCCGGCCGCCGGCCCCACCGCGCACGCATTCCTGCGGGAGCTGATCCGCGACGGCGACGGGCCGGTGCCCTGCCCCAGCCCGATCACCGTCTTCGAACGGGCCTGGGTGCTCAGCGGGCTGCGCCGCGCCGGTGTCGCGATCGACCCGCCGGCCACCGTGCTGCGCACCCTGGCCGCCGCCACCGGTGCCGCCGAGGGCGTCGCCACCGGCGAGGGTCTGCCGACCGACGCCGACACCACGTCGGTCACGCTGGACGCGCTGGCCCGTCTCGGCCGCCCCGCCGACCCGGCCAGCCTGTGGGCGTACGAGACGGCGGACGGCTTCTGCACGTGGCCGGGGAGCGAGGACGGCTTTTCGGTCACCACCAACGCCCACGTGCTGGACGCCCTCGGTCAGCACGTGACCGCGCACCCCGACGCGGACGCGCGGTACCACCGGGCGGTCGAGCGGCTCAGCGTCGTGCTGCCGGCCCACCAGCTCGCCGAGGGCCCCTGGCAGGACCGGTGGCACGCCTCGCCGTACTACGCGACGGTCTGCTGCGTGCTGTCCCTGGCGGAGTTCGGCCGCGGCGGCGCGGCGGCCGAGGCGGTGGACCGGGCGGCCCGCTGGGTGCTGGAGAGCCAAGGTGCCGACGGCTCGTGGGGGCGCTGGGGCGGCACTGCCGAGGAGACCGCGTACGCGCTGCAGGTGCTGTTGGCCGCGCCGACGGGAGCGCCGCAGGTCGACGACGCGGTGGCTCGCGGCCACGCCTACCTGCACCAATCGTCCGATCAGCCGCACCCTCCACTGTGGTACGGCAAGGAGTTGTACTGTCCTACCGCGATCGTTCGCGCGACGGTGCTGGCGGCCTGCCGGCTGGCTTCCGTCCACCAGGCGGACACCGACCGTTCGGTGGTGGATTGTGGTTACCAGACAACAAAAACAACAACTTGAGGGGTTGTGTGGACACTGCTAGCGTACGCAGAGCCTCAGCCCCGATGCCCGCTGTGGCGGGACGTCGTCTTCCATGATCACCCGTTGATGAGCTGAGTCAACGCCCGGCCTGGGACGGTTCAATGCGTTCTCGCGGTACGAGTATCCGCACCAAGGTTGTCGCCCTGCTGCTCTCCCTGGTCGCGCTCTGGATGTTCGCGGCATGGGTGACTCTGCGCGACGGCTTCAACCTGCTCGGTGTCCAGCTTCTCAACAGCAAGGTCTACACGCCCAGTGAGCCGCTGCTGCAGGAGCTCCAGCTGGAACGACGGCTGACCCAGGCGTACCTGAGCAACCCCGACGCCGAGCAGCGCGCGGCGTTGGAGACCGAACAGCGCAAGGCCGCGCAGCTGGCCGGCGACTTCGCCGGCTCGGTCCGCAACTGGCAGGTCGACGTGGCGGGCAGCGCGGCGCTCGACGCCCAGTTGGACGCCACGATCGCGCAGATCGATGGGCTCAAGCAGACCCGCGCCGACGTGCTCGCCCGCAAGGTCGATCGGCTCTCCGCCGCCGACGCCTACACGGACGCGATCGAGTCGATCTTCCAGATCTACGACGTCACCGGCAGTCTGGACGACAAGGAGATCGCCGCCGACGCGGCCGCCCTGATCCAGCTCAACCGGATGAAGGAGCTGATCTCCCAGGAGGACGCGCTGCTCAGCGGCCTCTTCGGCAACGGCCGGATGAGTGGGCCGGAGTACGCCCGCTACACCAGCCTGGTCGGTGCCGAGCGGTTCCTCGGCGAGGAGACCCGGGCACGGCTCGCCGACGCCGATCAGCGCCGCTACCAGCAGCTCGTCGAGGGCGAGGCGTTCACCCGACTGCGCGCCGTGCAGGACAGCATCATCCACGAGGGCCGGCCGGCCACCCAGCTGCCGGTAAGCGCCGAGCAGTGGCGCGGCACGGTCGAGCCGGCGCTGGCCGAGGTGAACGACGCCGTCGCCGACGGTGGCGAGGGCATCGTCGGCCGAGCCACAGGCGTGGCAGTGATGGTCGTCGTCCGGCTGGTGCTCGCCACCGGTCTCGGTCTGCTCGCCGTCGTCGCCTCGGTCGTCGTCTCGATCACCACGGCCCGGACCCTCCTTCGCCAGCTGGAACGGCTGCGGCAGGCCGCCTGGCAGCTCGCCGACGAGCGGCTGCCCCGGGTGGTCGAGCGGCTCGGTCGCGGCGAGGAGGTCGACGTCGCCACCGAGGCGCCGCCGCTGGAGTTCGGCGTCGACGAGATCGGCCAGGTCGGCAAGGCGTTCAACGCCGTCCAGGAGACCGCGCTGCGTACCGCCGTCGAGCAGGCCGAACTGCGCCGCAACGTTCGCGAGGTGTTCCTCAGTCTGGCCCGGCGTACGCAGGCGCTCGTGCACCGCCAGCTCACCCTGCTCGACGCGATGGAGCGGCGGGAACACGACGCGGAGGAGCTGGAGGACCTGTTCCGGGTCGACCACCTGGCCACCCGGATGCGGCGTAACGCGGAGAACCTGATCGTGCTCTCCGGCTCCACCCCTGGTCGGGCCTGGCGGCGCAACGTTCCCATGGTGGACGTGGTGCGCGGCGCGGTCGCCGAGGTGGAGGACTACACCAGGGTCAACGTGCTGCCGCTCGGGCCCGTCTCGCTCGCCGGCCGGGCGGTCGGCGACATCATCCACCTGCTTGCCGAGCTGATCGAGAACGGCCTGTCGTTCTCGCCGCCGCACACCACGGTGGAGGTCCGCGGCCAGCTCGTGGCCAACGGGTTCGCCATCGAGATCGAGGACCGGGGCCTCGGCATGAGCGAGGAGGACCTGGCCACGGCGAACCACCGCATCGTCGACCAGTCCGAGCTGAACCTCGCCAACGCCGCCCGGCTCGGCCTCTATGTGGTGAGCCGGCTGACCGAGCGGCACGGCGTGCGGGTCCGGCTCAAGGAGTCGGCGTACGGCGGCACCACAGCCGTCGTGCTCATCCCGCTGGACCTGGTCACCGCGAACGGCACCAACCCGGAGGACGCCGGCGCGTTGCCGGCCGGGCCGACGGCCATCGCCCTGCCCTCGGGCCCGACGGGCACCGGCCCCACCGACGGCGGCCGTTCCGCTGGTAACTCGTCGGTCGCGGTGGCCGCCGCCGCGACGGACACGTTCGGTCCGGGCACGGCACAGCCGGTGGCCCCCCTCGCCCCGGCGCTGGCCGAGAGCAGCATCCCTACCGAGCAGCAGGTGGACGGAACCGACACCGACGTCGTACTCCCCACCCGGCAGCGGACGACCCTGGGTGCCACGGCGGCGGAGCTGCCCACCCGGACCCGGCGTGGCCTGGGCCAGCCGGCCCTGGAGGGGCCGACGGTGCCCACCGGCCTGCCCGCGGTGGACCGCACCGCGCCGAGCGGCGGCGGCAGCGAGCCGGGCGCCGGGCCGGTTCCGGCGCGGGCCGAGACGGACCTGACCGACTCCGGCCTGCCGGTCCGCGTCCGCCAGGCGAACATCGTTCCCGAGCTGCGCGACGACCCGGCGGCAACCGAGTCCGACGAGGAGGACGTGGTGCGGCCGCCGGAGCAGGTACGCCGGATGATGAGCTCGTATCAGACCGGCACCCGGCGCGGCCGGACCGACGCGGCGCGTCTGCTCGGTGGCGCGTCCGACGCCTCGCCGAGCGCGACGCCCGAGCCGACCGGCGAGGAACCACAAGCCACCTGACCGAGCGTCGGTGCTGCGGGGAGCCGCGCGGTGTGACGGTCAAGCCCAAGACGAATACGGCGCAACTGCCGGGCGAGAAGAGGACGACGAAGTGGCCCAGAAGACGGCTTCGAGTGCCGACCTGACGTGGTTGCTGGATGATCTGGTGGGCCGGGTGAAGCAGGCCGAGCATGCGGTCGCGCTCTCCACCGACGGACTGTTGATGGCTTCCTCGCAGGGGTTGAACCGCGACGACGGCGAGCACCTCGCGGCGATGGCGGCTGGCATCCAGAGCCTGGCCCGGGGCGCCGGCAAGCGCTTCGGGGGCGGGCAGGTGCAGCAGACCATCATCGAGATGCAGTCGTCGTTCCTGTTCGTCACCGCCGCCGGCCGCAACGCCTGCCTGGCGGTTCTCGCCAGCGAGGATGCCGACGTCGGTCTCATCGCGTACGAGATGGCGATGCTCGTCACCCGGGTCGGCAAGTACGTGGCCTCACCGTCGCGGGGCACCGAACAGTCGGCTGGCGAGAGGTAACGGCGATGACGGTGCAGGGGGAGTCCGCAGAGCATCAGTGGGTGGATGACCATGCGGGCCCGGTGGTGCGCCCGTACGCGGTGACGCGCGGGCGGGCCCGTCCGGTCACCGGCACGTTCGACCTGATCTCCCTGGTCACCGCGACCCGAGCCGACGTGACGCCGGAGGTGGGTCTCGGTCCCGAGCACCTGGCGATCGTCGGCCTGTGCCAGCGAATACAGTCCGTCGCCGAGATCGCCGCCCACCTCGACCTGCCGGTGGGGACCATCCGGGTGCTCCTCGGCGACCTGGCGGCCCGCAACCTCGTGCAGGTACGCGAACCGCAGACCACGGCCGGTCTTCCCGACAACAGCATCTTCGAGGCGGTAATCAATGGACTACGGGCACTCTGACCGGCCGGCGGGAGCGACGCCACTGCCCACCGCGATCAAGATCCTGGTCGCCGGTGGCTTCGGCGTGGGCAAGACCACAATGGTCGGCGCGGTGAGCGAGACCCGGCCGTTGCGCACCGAGGAGGTGCTGACCGAGACCGGGGTCGGTATCGACGACCTGTCCGGGGTGGAGGGTAAGACCACCACCACCGTGGCGATGGACTTCGGCCGGATCACCATCAGCGACGACCTGGTGCTCTACCTGTTCGGCACCCCCGGTCAGGACCGGTTCTGGTTCGTCTGGGACGAGCTGGCGTTGGGCGCGATCGGGGCGGTGGTGCTGGCCGACACGCGCCGACTGGCCGACTGCTTCCCGTCGATCGACTACTTCGAGGGCCGGGGCACCCCGTTCGTGGTGGCGGTGAACTGCTTCGAGGGCGCCCGCCAGTATCGGCTCGACGAGGTGCAGACCGCGCTGAACCTGGACCCGGGCGTGCCGGTGCTGTTGTGCGACGCCCGTCAGCGCGAGTCCAGCAAGGAGGTGCTCGTGACCCTCATGGAGCACGCCATGAAGACCCGCGAGGCCCGTCGCCGGGCTGCCCGCACGGACTGACGGAGTTTTTTCGGGGAGGCTGTCCGGAACGGCCCAGGCCGTTCGTCATGTTGGCAAACACCCGGACACCCGAGGGAGCGCCAGATGAAGTTCATGATGTTCGTCTGCACCGACACCGCACCGGACACCGACCCGACCGAGCTGCCCGACATCCACAAGTGGGTGGCGGAGAACGACTCCCGTGGCCGCCGCCTCACCGGCAACGTGCTGGCGCCGACAAGCGCGGCGACAATGGTCCGGGTCCGCGACGGGGAACTGCTCGTCTCCGAGGGGCCGTTCGCCGAGACCACGGAGGTCATCGTGGGCTTCGATCTGATCGACTGCGCCGACCTCGACGAGGCGATCGAGGTGGCGCGCACCCACCCGATGGCGCGTAAGGGGCGACTGGAACTGCGCCCGTACGCGGACCTGTCCGCCTGATCGGGTGAGCCGCACCGACACCACTTCCGGTGCGCCCGTCGGCGCGGCCGCGGCGGCTCAGGCCGTCGCGGCCGTCGGCGTGGACGCGTACCCCCGGATCGTCGCGACCCTGATCCGTGTGAGCGGGGACTGGGCGTTGGCCGAGGACTGCGCGCAGGAGGCCCTGGCCGTCGCGCTGGAGCGCTGGCCCGGCGACGGTGTGCCGGCCAACCCGGACGGCTGGCTGATGACTGTTGCTCGTAACCGCGCGCTCGACGTGCTGCGCCGGGCCGCCGTCGAGCGCCGCAAGCTGCACGACCTGGCGCTGCTCACGCCGGCCGACGGTCAGCCCGAGCCGGAGGTGGGGGAGGACGTGGTGGACGACCGGCTGCGGCTCATCTTCACCTGCTGCCATCCCGCGCTCGCCATCGAGGCCCGGGTGGCGTTGACGCTGCGGACCGTCTGCGGGGTGCCGACCGCCGACATCGCCCGGCTGCTGCTGGTAAGCGAGTCGACGATGACCCGACGGCTGACCCGCGCCCGGACCCGTATCGCCGAGGCGGGCATCCCGTACCGGGTGCCGAGCGGGCCGGCGCTCGCCGAACGGCTGCCCGGTGTGCTCGCCGTGCTGTACCTGCTCTTCACCCGGGGTTACGTCGCCGACGGCGAGCCGGCGTTCGCCGACGAGGCGGTCCGGCTGGCCCGGCTGCTCGACCTGTTGATGCCGGAGCAGTCCGAGGTCGCCGCGCTGCTGGCGCTGGTCCTGTTCCAGCACTCCCGGCGCGACGCCCGCCGCGACGCCGAGGGCAACCTGCTCTCCCTGGATCGGCAGGACCGCCGCCGCTGGGACCGGGCCGCCGTCGCCGAGGGGATCTCGGCGCTGGCCCGGGTCCGGGATGACGGACCGTACGCGTGGCAGGCCCGCATCGCTGCCTGCCACGCCACCGCGGAGTCCGCCGAGGCCACCGACTGGCAGGCGATCGCCCGCGCCTACGACGCTCTGCTCGGCCTCCGGCCGTCGCCGGTGGTGGCGCTCAACCGCGCGGTCGCGCACGGCTACGCGTACGGGCCGACGGCCGGACTGGTCCTGCTGGACGAGGCGCGTGCCGGGGGAGGGCTGGACGGTAATCCGGTGGCCGTGGCGGTGCAGGCCGATCTGGTGGCCCGGCAGGGTGACAGGTCGCGTGCCGCCGCGCTGTTCCGGGAGGCGGCGGCAGCTGTGGACTCGGCCGCCGAGCGGCGTGCCCTGCTCGACCGCGCTGCGGCTGTGCTGAGCACTCACCCCTAGACGAGTGATTCGGCACCCCGGCTGGGGCGGCGGTGGGCGCAGCCACCGGTCGGCAGTGACCGTCGGTCACCTCCGTGGAGGGCGGATGCGGTGGTGAGCGGTATACCTCACAGTCATATTCATGACTCTGAGGTATACCGCTCAACAGCACATCGCCCTGGCGGGCAGGGAGTGGGGACCTACCCGTCCAGCGCGCACCCCGGCGTGGACGGCGAAGGCCGCCCCCGGCGGAGCGGAAGCGGCCTTCGCCCAGCCGTACTTGCTCGTTCGGGGTGGGGGTCAGCCGAGCTTGGCCAACGCCAGGAAGCGGGTCCAGGACGCCGGGTCGAAGGCGAGCGTCGGACCGGCCGGGTCCTTGGAGTCGCGTACGCCGACGACGCCCGCGAGGTTGTCGGCCACCTCGACGCAGTCGCCGCCGTTGTTGCCATCCTTGCTGCTCTTGCGCCAGCGAGCGCCGGCCAGGTCCATGATGCTGCCGCTTCTGTGAGGAGCTTGAGGGACTGGGCACGCGACAGGGCGCCGTCGCGGATGCGTTCCCACCGTCTGTCGAGCTCAGCAACGTCGGCAGCCTTGTCGATGAGCTGCGCTTGCGCGCTACTCCGCGACGAAGGTTCCTGAGCCCGGTACGCCAACAACCAGTCCGCGGGACTTGAGAGCCTCCACGGCACGGGCGACGGTCCGTCGGGCTGACCCGTACTCCTGCGCCAGCGCGTCATACGTAGGTAGGCGCGAGCCCGGCCGGAACTCCCCGGCGGCGATGCGTCGAGTCAGGTCGTCCTCGATCTCTCGGGCCGTGTACGGGATGGGCACGGACGTCATGGTCCTTCCTACCCACTCGGACCCTGCTTGCACCTATGGCACTGCTTGACCTTCTGGCACTGCTGGCACTAGTTTGTGGGGAGTGAGGCGCGGCCCCTGGTGGACATCGAGTCGGCACGGGTCGCTGCCAGATAGAGGGTGCGTCGCGCCTCGTGGCAAGAGGCGGGCGTGCCGACCCTTTCGCGCGGAGGTGGTACCGATGCTGCCCGAGGACAGGTCCTGCAACTTCCCCCGTCGGGCCGGCAATCGACCCGACCGGCCGCCCTCGCCCGGTGTGCCGACCGCCGGCCCGGCCGGGCCACCGCGCCCTCCGTACCGTGGCCCGGGTCGCGTGCCGAACGTCGTACCGGAAGCACGCTGGCGCTCCCGGTGCGGCCCGGCGGTCGCGCACACCGCCGACGGCCCCCTGTGGATCTGCGACGCCTGCGGGCAGGACTGGCCCTGCCCCGCGCTGCGGGCGACCCCGACGGACGCCGCCCGCCGCGGATCGGCCTGACCAGCTGGCATCGCGCCCGTGCCGTTCGACTCCGGGCGCCCTGACCGCAAGCCCTCCCTGGGGATGCACGGCGAAGGCCGCCCCCGCCGTAGCGGGAGCGGCCTTCGACCAGCCGTACGCGATCAGTTGGCGATCATGCGGCGCAGCACGTACTGCAGGATGCCGCCGTGCCGGTAGTAGTCCGCCTCGCCCGGGGTGTCGATCCGCACGACGGCCTCGAACTCCACGCCGGTGTCGGTCGTGACAGTCACCGTGCGCGGGGTGTCGCCGTCGTTGAGAGCGGTCACCCCGGTGATGGTGAACATCTCGGTGCCGGTCAGGCCCAGCGACTCGGCGGTGACGTCCACCGGGAACTGCAGCGGCAGTACGCCCATGCCGATCAGGTTCGAGCGGTGGATCCGCTCGTACGACTCGGCGATGACCGCCCGGACGCCCAGCAGCATGGTGCCCTTGGCCGCCCAGTCCCGCGACGAGCCCGACCCGTACTCCTTGCCGGCCAGGATGACAAGCGGGATGCCGGCCTCCTGGTAGGCCATCGAGGCGTCGTAGATCGAGGTCTGCTCGCCGGTGAGGTGGTTGACGGTGAAGCCGCCCTCCACCCCGGGCACCAGCTGGTTGCGCAGCCGGATGTTGGCGAAGGTGCCCCGGATCATCACCTCGTGGTTGCCCCGGCGGGAGCCGTACGAGTTGAACTCGTGGCGCGGCACGCCGTGCTCGGCGAGGTACGCGCCGGCCGGCGAGTCGGCCTTGATCGAGCCGGCCGGCGAGATGTGGTCGGTGGTCACCGAGTCACCAAGCTTGGCCAGCACCCGGGCGCCGGAGATGTCGACGACCGGGCTCGGCTCCGGCTGCATGCCCTCGAAGTACGGGGGCTTGCGCACGTAGGTCGAGTCGTCGGCCCAGGCGAACGTGTCGCCGGTCGGGGTGGGCAGCGACTGCCACCGCTCGTCGCCGGCGAAGACGTCGGCGTACGCGGCGCTGAACCCGGTCGCGCCGATCGCCTGGGCGATGACGTCCTGGATCTCGGCGCTGTTCGGCCAGATCTCGCGCAGGTAGACCGGGTTGCCCTCGGTGTCCTCACCGATCGGCTCGTTGGCCAGGTCGATGTCCATCGTGCCGGCGAGGGCGTACGCGACCACAAGCGGAGGGGACGCCAGGTAGTTCATCTTGACGTCCGGGTTGATCCGGCCCTCGAAGTTCCGGTTGCCGGAGAGCACCGAGACGACCGACAGGTCGTGCTCGTTGACCGCCGCCGACACCTCCTCGGGCAGCGGGCCCGAGTTGCCGATGCAGGTGGTGCAGCCGTACCCGACGAGGTTGAAGCCCAGCTTGTCGAGGTAGGGCGTGAGACCGGCCCGCTCGTAGTAGTCCATGACGACCTTGGAACCCGGCGCCAGGGTGGTCTTCACCCACGGCTTGCGGGTCAGGCCCTTCTCCACGGCGTTGCGGGCCAGCAGAGCGGCACCGATCATCACCTGCGGGTTGGACGTGTTGGTGCAGGAGGTGATCGCCGCGATCACCACCGCGCCGTGGTCCAGCTCGTACTCGACGCCGTCGGCGCCGGTGACCCGGACCGGGTTGCTGGCCCGGCCGCCCGCGCCGACCGCAGCGGTCTCCAGGTCGCGCGGCTCGTCCGCCGGGTCGCTGAACTGGTTGGCGGGCGGGTCGCTGGCCGGGAACGACTCGGCGCTGGCCTCGTCGGCCGGTCCGTTCGCACCCACCGGCAACTGCTCGCGCGCCACACCCGGCTTGAGGTCACGCTCACCGACGGAGTCGTCGGCGACGTAGTCGGTGAGCGCCGAGCGGAACAGCGTCTTGGCGGCGCCCAGCGGCACCCGGTCCTGCGGGCGCTTCGGGCCGGCGAGCGACGGCTCGATGGTGCCCAGATCCAGCTCCAGGCGCTCCGAGTAGGCCGGCTCCGCCGCCGGGTCGTGCCAGAGGCCCTGCTCCTTGGCGTACGCCTCGACGAGCGCGACCTGCGCGGCGTCGCGGCCGGTCAGCTCCAGGTAGCGGATCGTCTCGGCGTCGATCGGGAAGATCGCGACGGTGGAGCCGTACTCCGGGGACATGTTGCCGATGGTGGCCCGGTTGGCAAGCGGCACAGCGCTCACGCCGGGGCCGTAGAACTCGACGAACTTGCCGACCACACCGTGCTTGCGCAGCATCTCGGTGATGGTCAGCACCAGGTCGGTGGCGGTGGTGCCGGCCGGCATCTCGCCGGAGAGCTTGAAGCCCACCACGCGGGGGATCAGCATGCTGACCGGCTGGCCGAGCATCGCGGCCTCGGCCTCGATGCCGCCGACGCCCCAGCCCAGCACGCCCAGGCCGTTGACCATCGTGGTGTGCGAGTCGGTGCCGACAACCGTGTCCGGGTACGCCTGGCCGTTGCGCTCCATGATGGTGCGGGCCAGGTACTCGATGTTGACCTGGTGCACGATGCCGGTGCCCGGGGGGACGACCTTGAACTCGTTGAACGCGGTCTGGCCCCAGCGCAGGAACTGGTAGCGCTCCCTGTTGCGCTCGTACTCCAGCTCGACGTTGCGGGCGAACGCGTCCTCGCGGCCGAACAGGTCGGCGATCACCGAGTGGTCGATGACCAGCTCGGCGGGGGCGAGGGGGTTGACCTTGGTGGCGTCGCCACCCAGCTCACGTACGGCCTCGCGCATGGTGGCCAGGTCGACCACGCAGGGCACGCCTGTGAAGTCCTGCATGAGCACCCGCGCCGGGGTGAACTGGATCTCCACGCTCGGGTCGGCGGTCGGGTCCCACCCGCCGAGCTGCTCGATGTGGTCGGCGGTGATGTTCGCGCCGTCCTCGGTCCGCAGCAGGTTCTCCAGGAGGATCTTCAGGCTGTACGGCAGCCGCTCGTGGCCGTCCACCTTGTCGATCTTGAAAATCTCGTAGCTCGCGTCTCCGACGCGTAGCTGGGTCTTCGCACCGAAGGTGTCGAGGCTCGCCACGTCGTACTCCTTCACACCAGCGACCGTGAGTAGTCCTGAGCAGTCTGTCGCACCGGCCGGGGTGCCGCCGAGGTTAGGTGACACTTACCCGCCGATTCCGCTCTCCAACAAAACCGTACGTCCGTCTTGCTATTCGCGCAACCGTGGGCCAGGTTTCGGGACGAACGTCGCCGGAATCACGACACCTGCCGTCGACTTGCCGGACTCCTCCCGTGCGCCTTGCGGACCTAGCCTGTCTGCCCGGCTACCGCCGGCTGCTTCGGGGGAGGTTGACGTGGAATTCCGTCTGCTTGGACCGGTCGAGGTGCTGGGGCACGGGCGGCTCATACCGCTCGGCGGACGCAAACGACGAACTCTGCTCGCCACACTGTTGGTCGAGCATGGGCGGGTGGTGTCGGCCGCGAAACTGGTCGATGCCGTCTGGGGTGCCGCACCCCCGGGCACCGCCCGTGGCGTCCTCCAAACGTACGTCTCGGCGCTGCGCCGGACACTGATCGGCCCGGACGGGGCGCCGGCGATCGTCACCCAGTCCTCCGGCTACCTCCTTCGGGTCGACCCTCAGACGCTGGACCGCGACGTCTTCGAACGGCAGGTGGAGCTGGGTCGCGCGGCGCTGGCACACGGTCGGTCCGGCGAGGGTGTTCGCCGGCTGCGCGCCGCCGATGACATCTGGCGAGGTGTCGCCCTCGACGACGTCGATCACCACGCGCTCTCCGGCGAGGCGCTGCGGCTGGAGGAACTGCGGTTGACGGCTGTCGAGGAACGGGTCGCCACCGAGCTCGCCCTCGGCCACGTCGAACAGGCGTGCACCGAGCTGACCAGCCTGGTGGGTAGCCACCCCTACCGGGAACGGCTGCGCGGTCACCTGATGACGGCGTTGGCCATGATGGGACGCCGCTCCGACGCGCTGGCGCTCTACCGGGAGGCACGGGCTCTGCTGATCGGGGAGATGGGCATCGAACCGGGCCCCGAACTGCGCAGCGTCCACGAACTGCTGCTGCGCGAGGACGAGGCGTCACCGCCGGTGCCGTACCCCGCACCGCGGCAGCAGATCAGCACCACCGCGGCGACCAACCACCCCACCGGCGCCCGCGCAGCGCCGATCCGTCCCGCGCAACTGCCGCCGCAGCCCGTGGACTTCACCGGCCGGCGCGCCGTGGTGGAGTCGCTCGTCCAGACCATCACCGCGCCGGCCGGCCGCGGCACCCGGCCGGTCGAGGTCATCGTCGGCAGAGGCGGCGTGGGCAAATCCGCGCTGGCGGTGCGGGTCGGTCACGAGGTGTGCGACCACTACCCGGACGGGCAGCTGTACGCGGACCTGCGCGGCCTCAGCGACACTCCGCTCGAACCTCTCGACGTCCTCGGCGGTTTCCTACGGGCACTCGACGTCGCGGCCGAGGCGGTCCCCGAGACCCTGGCGGAGCGGGTCCAGCTCTACCGGACCCACACCGCCGGCCGGCGCCTACTCGTGCTGCTCGACGACGCGGGCGGCGAGAGTCAGCTCCGACCGTTGCTCCCCGCGGCTCCCGGTTGCGCCGTGCTGGTGACCTGCCGCACCGCTCTCGGCGGACTGGACGGAATCCGGTTGACCGAACTCGACGTACTGGAAACAGCTGAAGCCGCCGAGCTGCTGGACCGGATCGTGGGCAGCGGTCGTACCCGGCAGGAGCCGGCGGCGACACGGGCCATCGTCGAGCATTGCGGCGGCCTGCCGCTGGCGATCAGGGTGGCCGGGGCCCGGCTGGTGGGCCGGCGGAACTGGCCGCTGGAGGTCCTGGCCCGCAGACTTGCCGACGAGCGCCGCCGGCTGGACGAGCTCGCCGCTGGTGACCAGGAGGTTCGGGCCAGCTTCGCCCTCAGCTACCAGACCCTGGACCCGTCGGCGCAGGCGGCCCTTCGGCTGTTGGCCGTTCTCGGGGCACCGGACTTCGCCTCGTGGACGGTCTCTGCCGCGCTGAGCCTGTCCGAGACGGCGGGAGAGCAACTGCTCGACCGGCTCGTCGACGCCTGGCTGGTCGACGTCGTACCGAGCGAAAGCCGCGAGCAGCCCCGGTACCGGCTGCACGAGCTGGTTCGGCTCTTCGCGCGCGAACGGGCCGAGATCGAGGACCCGGACGACCTGCTGCGTCAGGGGATAGGGGCGATCGCCGTTGGCGGCCTGCACCTGATCGCCGCGGCGTCGCACCCAGCGCCGTCCGGCGAGTTCCTCGCCTGGCATCCACCGGCGGACGCGTCCCCGTTCGACACCGCCGTCCAGGCGGCCCTGTCCCACCCGGCGCTGTGGCTCGACCGGGAGCGCGCGACGCTCGACGCGGTGGTCGCCGCATGTGCCGCGTACCGGCTGGACGATCTGGCCTGCGAGTTGGCAGGCGCCCTCACCGGCTCGACGTACCCGGGCCCGGGCGGGCGACATCCGTCGACCCACACCGGCGCGGCGCGGCGGCCACCGTCGCCCAGCCTCGGCGCCGTGTGCGCTGCAGAGGAGCTCCAGATCCGCTGTACCTGCCGAGGCGCCGAGCTGCAGCGTTCCTGAAGGGAGTCAGGGCACCGTCACTGGCAGGAATTGGCCAGTCGAAGGGATCCCGATGACCAAAACGAGGTTACGTCAGCGCGCCGGTCGCATCGTGGCCGGAGCGCTGGCGCTGGCCGCCACCGCCACCGCGCTCACCGCGATTCAGGTGGTGGCGTCCGCCGCTCCGGCCCAGGCAGCCAGCAGCATCGGCGGCCAGATCACCCGGTCCGAGGTGCTCGCCCGTGCTCAGTACTGGGTCGACAAGAACGTGGTCTACGGCACGGTCTACGACGGCAGCGGGAGGGTGATCTCGACCCAGCAGTCATCGGACCCCGCCGGAAAGCAGTACCGGACGGACTGCTCCGGCCTGGTCTCGATGGCGTGGCACCTTTCCAGCAGCCCGACGACAGACGACTTCCGTAACTCGATCGGGTCGGTGACGACCTCGATCAGCGCGGACTCGCTCAAGCCTGGTGACGCGATCCTCTCGAGTGGGCACATCGAGTTGTTCGCCCGGTGGAAGGACGGCGCCGACCACAGCAAGGGCGCGTTTACCTACTCCTTGAACGGTCCGGCTTTCCAGGACTGGGCCAAGGGCCCGGTCCGGAACAGCCACAACCAGGTCGGCGACATCTCGTACTACGACATCACCCACAACCGACCGCTGCGATACAAGAACATCGTCGACAGTCCCACCTCGACGAAGATGGTCACCGGGGACTACGACGGTGACGGCCAGACGGACCTGGCGCTGTACCGGCGGGATGCCACGAACGGTTCGGCGTGGTGGGTGGAGAGCTCCAACTCGCGGGAGAGCGTCTTCTCCGATCATCACTACGGCGGGAGCGCGGACATCCCGGCCCCGGGTGACTACAACGGTGACGGGGTCGAGGATCTGGCGTTGTACCGCCGGGACTGCGTCAACGGTTCCGCCTGGTGGATCAAGAACGGCCGGGACAAGACGACGCAGATCAAGGCCGATTTCAAGTACGGGGGCTGCGCGGACATCCCGGCACCGGGTGACTACAACGGTGACGGTGTGACCGACCTGGCCCTGTACCGGCAGGACTGCACCAACGGTTCGTCCTGGTCGATCTACGACGTGAAGAACTCCAGCGCGATCAGGTCCGGCTTCAAGTACGGCGGCTGCAAGGACATCCCCGCGCCTGGTGACTACAACGGCGACAAGTGGACCGACCTGGCCCTGTACCGGCAGGACTGCACCAACGGCTCCTCCTGGTCGATCTACAACCTGCGGTTGAGCGGGGCGATCCAGTCGGGCCTGAAGTACGGCGGTTGCGCCGACATCCCGGCCCCGGGCGACTACAACGGCAATGGGTCGACGGACCTGGCCCTGTACCGGCAGGACTGCACCAACGGCTCGTCCTGGTCGATCTTCGACATCGTCACGGCCAACGCGGTCAGGTCGGGTCTGAAGTACGGCGGTTGCGCGGACATCCCCGCTCCCGGTGACTACAACGGGGACGGCGTCAACGACCTGGCCCTGTACCGCCGGGACTGCACCAACGGCTCCACCTGGTGGGTCCTCGACATCACGGACAACGGCCAGATCTTCGCCGACCACCACTGGGGCGGCTGCGCGGACATCCCCGCGACTGCCTGACAGTTCAGGTGGGGCCGTTCCGCTCTCCGCGGGCGGCCCCACCCCCGCCGCCCACCCCCGTTTCGCAAGGAGCAAGGTGTGAGACGTCTTCGTTTCCACGGCGCACTCGCCGGCCTCGCCGCCATGGTGACGTTCGCCGCGTTGGCCTTCGACGTGCCGGTCGCCCAGGCCGCCGTCATCCCCGACTGTACGGCGGCCGCCCCCACCAGCGCCGACGCGGCGTTCGCCGCCCGGGTCGGCCCGACGCTTACCGGCAAGCTCAGGGGTTCCGCCCTCACCCCCAGCCGGGTGGCCTGTGCCCGGTTGATCGTCCAGGTGGTGAAAGCGCGGAGGCTGCCGGTCCGCGCCGCCACCATCGCGCTGACCACGGCGATCGTGGAGAGCACGATCCAGAACCTCCCCTACGGCGACCGGGACAGTCTCGGCCTGTACCAGCAGCGCCCCAGCACGGGTTGGGGCACGCAGGCGCAGATCCTGGATCCGGTCTACTCGACCAATTCCTTCCTCACGAAGATGGAGCGGTACCCCTGGCAGACCGCACCGGTGGGCGAGATCTGCCAGGCGGTACAGATCTCCGGCACCCCGGACGCGTACCAGCCACAGGCAGCGGACGGGGAACGGCTCGCGACGGCGCTGTGGGGGGCCGTCAGTTCCGCACTCGCGGACTACGACGGTGACGGCTCCACCGACCTGGCGCTGTACCGGCGTGACCCGGTGAACGGTTCGGCCTGGTGGGTGCAGAGCCCCAGCACCGAGCAGATTATCCTCGCCGACCACCACTACGGCGGGAGCGCGGACATCCCCGCCCCGGGTGACTACGACGGTGACGGGGTGGCGGATCTGGCGTTGTACCGCCGCGACTGCGTCAACGGTTCCGCCTGGTGGATCAAGAGCGGCCGGGACAGGACGACGCAGATCAAGGCCGATTTCAAGTACGGGGGCTGCGCGGACATCCCGGCGCCGGGTGACTACAACGGTGATGGTGTGACCGACCTGGCCCTGTACCGGCAGGACTGCACCAACGGTTCGTCGTGGTCGATCTACGACGTGAAGAACTCCAGCGCGATCAGGTCCGGCTTCAAGTACGGCGGCTGCAAGGACATCCCCGCGCCTGGTGACTACAACGGCAACGGGTCGACGGACCTGGCCCTGTACCGGCAGGACTGCACCAATGGTTCGTCCTGGTCGATCTACGACGTGAAGAACTCCAGCGCGATCAGGTCCGGCTTCAAGTACGGCGGCTGTGGGGACATCCCGGCACCGGGTGACTACAACGGCGACAAGTGGACCGACCTGGCCCTGTACCGGCAGGACTGCACCAACGGCTCGTCCTGGTCGATCTACAACCTGCGGTTGAGCGGAGCGATCCAGTCGGGCCTGAAGTACGGCGGCTGTAAGGACATCCCGGCCCCCGGCGACTACAACGGCAACGGGTCGACGGACCTGGCCCTGTACCGGCAGGACTGCACCAACGGTTCCACCTGGTGGATCTTCGACATCGTCGACGTCTATCAGATCCGTGCCGACCACCATTTCGGCGGCTGCGCGGACATCCCCGCCACCGCGTGACGGACCGCTCCCGCCGGGCACGCCCGCCCAGGGCCCCCGGCGGGACGCGGCGTGGGTGTACGGGAGCCGACCGCAGGTTGGGCGCCCTACCGGGCCGGGCAGGTGTCAGGTCGGTCGGCGGAACGCCCGGATCTCCGGACCCCGGGTAGGGTTCGAGGGCGGACCGACCGGGAGAGGACACGACAGCCATGGTCGACGTACAACACTGGCTCGTGGCGCTGCCGCCGCTGGCGGTCTATCTGATCGTCGCGGCGGTGATCGGCGTGGAGAGCATGGGCGTTCCGCTGCCCGGCGAGATCGTCCTGGTCAGCTCCGCGCTGCTCGCCGCCACCGGCGTGGTCGAGCCGGAGTGGGTCGCCACCGCGGCGGCCGTGGGCGCCATCGCGGGCGACTCCATCGGGTACGCCGTGGGCCGCCGCGGCGGCCGTCCGCTGCTGATCAGGCTCGGTCGGCGTTTCCCGCGCCATCTCGGCCCCGCGCAGCTCACCCGGGCCGAGGGGACCTTCGCCCGGTACGGCGTCTGGGCGGTCTTCTTCGGTCGGTTCGTGGCGCTGCTGCGCATCCTCGCCGGCCCGCTCGCCGGAGCACTGCACGTGCCCTACCGGCGGTTCCTGCTGGCCAACGCCGCAGGCGGCCTGGTCTGGGCGTTCGGCACCACCTACCTGCTGTACAGCGTCGGCCGGGCGGCCGAGCACTGGCTCAAGGACATCTCCTGGGCGGGACTGGTCCTCGCCGTACTCGCCGGCCTTGTCAGCACCTGGTGGCTGCGCCGACGGGCGCACCGGTTCGCGTCGACCGACGCGACCGACACCACCGACGACGCCGAGCCGGTCCGCGCCGGCAGCGAACACTGACGTGGGCACAGCGCCCTACCGGTGACAGACGCGCAGACGCGGGCTCGTGGGTCAGGCAGGGTCCAGGGGTTTCGTGGCGTCGCCGGCTTGGGCGTGCCGTTCCAGCAGCCGCTGCCTGATCTCCTCCGGCGTGTACGCGCGCCGGCGCCGCTCGGCCCGGGCGATCACCACGCCGGACGCCGCGACCCCGGCCAGGCCGGCGAGCCCGAGGACCTTCCACCACCGCATTCCCTGCCGCATCGGCCTAGGCTAGTCCCTCATGAGCATCAGCCTGGATGAGGCCGTCGAGTTGACCCGCACCGGTGACGTGTGGGTGTTCCGGGGTCGCAGCGTGCCGGACCGGGCGATCCAGTTCACCACGAACAGCCCGGTCAACCACGTCGGGATGGCGGTGGTGCTTGACGACATGCCGCCGCTGATGTGGCACGCGGAGCTGGGCAGGTCGCTGCCGGACCTGTGGTCGGGCACGCACCAGCGCGGTGTGCAGCTGCACGACCTGCGGGACGCGGTCTGCGTGTGGGCCAACAGGTACGGGCAGCGGGCCTGGCTGCGGCAGCTCGACCCGCCGGCCGCCGGGGAGATGGAGCGGGCGGTGCTGCGGACGGTCGCGCGGCTGGACGGCACGCCCTTCCCGTCGACCGCGCAGTTGGCGTGGCGGTGGGTGCGCGGACGGGTGCCGTCGCTGCCGGGTCCCGGCCGGGCCGCGCTGCGAGCCGTCTCGCGGGCCGCCCAGGCAACCCGGGGCGACTCCGCCGCTCCGGCCAGCGCCGCCGCGCGGGAGAGGGCGTTGGAGACGGCGTACTGCGCCGAGGTGGTGGCGGTGACCTACGAGGCGATGGGCCTGCTGCCCGCCGGGAAGCGTCCAAACTGGTACGACCCGGGGCGGTTCTGGAGTGGTGACGATCTGGGGTTGACAGGTGGCGCCCAGTTGGGTGCGGAGATCGAGGTGCGGGTTCCGCCCCGCTGAGGTTTGGCCCGACGGATGAACGGCAATTGCTGTGGTCGTGAACGCCTCTACGGATCTCGACACGCTTACCGGCTTCTTCGACCGGTACGGCGCCGCGATGACCTCGGGCGACCTGCCGTCCCTCGCCGGTTGTTACGCCCTGCCGGGGTTGGTGGTGGCCGACACGTACAGCTTCTCGTTCACGTCGCTGGCGGCCGTCGCGCTGTCCTTCGTGGGCGCGGCGCCCGACTACCAGGACCGGGAGCTCATCGCCGCGCACGCCCGCATCGAGGACGTGCAGCCGGTGTCGGCGCTGCTGACGATGGTGTCGGTGGAGTGGGAGTTCCTGGACAGCCGGGGGCACTCGGTGCCGGGGGAGCGGTACCGCTACCTGCTGCGTACGTCGGGTGAGGGCCCCCTCATCTGCACGGTCATCCGGACGGCCTGATCGCGGGCGGACCGTCCACGGCGTTGAGCCGTTTTCCGCACCACGTGGGCCGGTCGGTCCGATCCGTACCCGCCAGGTTTTCGTTCTGGCCGTCGCTGGCTACGCTGTCGCGTCGGTGGGACGAGGGGAGACCTGATGGCGGTGGGGCCGGAGGGCGCGGCGGGTCCGCGGACGGCGCGGGTGCTGCTGTCGGTGCCGTGGATCGTGGTGCTGCTCGGCATCGGCGCGCTTGTGGTGCTGTTGGTGGTCGCGCTCCTGTCGTTCCGTACCCGGGAGCGGGAGAGCGCGCCGCAGGCCGCGCCGCCGGTGTTCCTGCCTACGGTGCCGGCCACGGTGTCGTCGGCGCCGACGCCCGGTGGGCTGGAGCGGCGCACGGCGTCGCCGCGGCCCTCGCGGAGCAGCCGGACGCCGTCACCGCGCGCCACCACGGGGTCGCCGTCGCCGGCCCGGACGAGCGCCGCGGCGGTGCCGCCGGCGAACGGGACGGTGTCCGCCCGGTACCAGGTCGGTACGGATGGCTACAACGCGACCGAGGCGGTGCTGTCGCTGACGAACGAGTCGGCCCGGTCGGCGGGCTGGCGGGTGGAGTTGGCGTTCGAGGACGACATGCGGGGCCTGCGGGTCAGCGGCGAGGCGGGGATCTCGGTGTCGGCGCAGGGTGACGGTGAGTTCGTGCTGAGCGGTTCGGTGGCGCTGGATCCGGGTGACACGCAGACGGTACGTCTGCGGCTGGCGTGGGACGGGTCGGCGCAGCGGCCGGTGCGGTGCACTGTCAACGGGGTGGACTGCCGCTTCGGCTGACCGTTGTCGGGGTGACCGTCGGCGCTTCCGGGTCGGCCCGTCGATCGCTACGCTGCCCGGACGGCCCGCTGAGGGAGGTACATGTCCGGCATGCGTCGCGCGTCGCGACCGTCGCGTGGTCCGGCCGCCATCGCGTCGTCGCCGTGGATCGTGGCGTGCGCCGGCCTCGTCGTGATGCTGGTTCTGCTCTTCGTGGCGCTGGGCGCGTACCGGGGGCGTAGTCCGGCCCCCGACGACGGGCCGCCGCCGGCGGGGTTGCCGTTGCCGCAGGTGCCGGTCGTGCCGTCCGATACGTCGTCGACGCCGCTGGCGGAGCGGTCGCCGGCGCTGCCGGGACTGTCGCCGCGGGCGAGTGGGCCGCCGCCGAGCACGCCTGCCATGTCGCGGCCACCTGTGGTCGGCCCGACGGTGGCGTCGACCTCGGCGCGGCCGTCGACCGGGGCGCCGCAGCGGCCGCCTGCGGTGAGTGGGCGGTACCGGGTCGTGCAGAGCTTCGACGGGGGTTTCATCGGCGAGGTGCTGATCGTCAACGCGTCGGGTGCTGCCCACGGTTGGACGGTGCGGTTCGACTTCGCCGGTGGGCGGCTGGTGACCGCGTGGGTGGAGGGGGTGCCGCAGGGAACGCTGCGCCAGTCGGACGGGAGTTTCACGTACGTCAGTGGGGTGGACGTGCCGGCCGGTGGGTCGGTGCCGCTGCGGTTCCACCTGGAGCGGGCGTCCACGACACCGCGCGGGTGCACTGTCGACGGGGTGCGCTGCGGCGGGTTCTGAGCTGTGCTTCCGCAAGGATGCTGCTCGGTTACGACTTTGTTTGCAAGGTATTGCAGATTGTTTCGGCAAGGGTTAGCGTGCGGCCAATCACGACCAGAGGAAGGCCGTCGATGAAACCCCCGCCGATCCCGCGTACCGCCCTGCTCGCGCTCGTCTGCCTGCTCACCTTCACCCTCGTCGGTACGCCGGATGGCGTGCGTCTCCTCGGCGCCGACGCCGACCCCCGACCGTCCGGTGTCGGCTCCCTCGCCGCGGCCGGCGCCGTGCAGTGGCGCGACGAGCCCACCGCCGAGGCGTTGCTGGCCGCCGGCGCGGACACCGCGCGTGCCGAGCAGTTCTACTTCGTCCTGCCGGACCGGTTCGCCAACGGTGACCGGCGCAACGACTCCGGCGGCCTGACCGGCGGCCGGCTGCGCACCGGGCTCGACCCGACCGACAAGGGCTTCTACCACGGCGGTGACCTCAAGGGCGTCATCGACAGGTTGGCCTACATCCAGGGTCTGGGCACCACAGCCATCTGGCTCGCCCCGATCTTCAAGAACCGGCCGGTGCAGGGCGCGGGCGATGACGTCTCGGCCGGCTACCACGGCTACTGGATCACCGACTTCACCCAGGTCGATCCACACTTCGGCACCAACGCGCAGCTCAAGGAGCTGGTCTCGCTCGCGCACCGACGCGGCATCAAGATCTACCTCGATGTGATCGTCAACCACACGGCCGACGTGATCAAGTACGCCGAAGACACGTACGCGTACGTGGACAAGGCGACCTCGCCGTACACGGACGCGCAGGGGCGGGCCTTCGAGGACCGCAACTACGCCGACGGCACCCGGGACTTCCCGACTGTCGACCGGAACTCCGGCCCCTACACGCCTGTCCTTCCCGAGCCGGGTGACGCCACAGTGAAGGTTCCGGCCTGGCTCAACGACGCGACCATGTACCACAACCGGGGTGACTCGACCTTTGCCGGCGAGAACAGCGAGTACGGCGACTTCTTCGGCCTCGACGACCTGTGGACCGAGCGCCCCGAGGTGGTGCGGGGAATGACGAAGGCGTACGGCGACTGGATCGGCGCGACAGGCGTCGACGGGTTCCGGCTGGACACCGTCAAGCACGTCAACATGGACTTCTGGCCGCAGTTCACCAGGGGTGTCGAGCGGGCCGCCGAGAAGGCCGGCAAGAAGGACTTCTTCCTGTTCGGTGAGGTGTACAGCGCCGATCCGGAGATCAGCTCCAGCTACGTCCGCCGGGGCGGCCTGCCGGCCACCCTCGACTTCGCGTTCCAGGAGGCCGCGCGGGGCTACACGGCGGGCGCCGGCTCGGCGAAGGCTCTCGCCGACGTGTACGCCCGCGACGACCTCTACGCCGCCCGGGACACCGACGCGGGCCGGCTCACCACCTTCCTCGGCAACCACGACATGGGCCGGATCGGGTCGTTCATCGCCGGAGGCGGCACCGACCCGACCAGTCACCTGCGCCGGGATCAGCTCGCCCACCAGCTGATGTTCCTCACCCGGGGCCAACCGGTGGTCTACTCCGGAGACGAGCAGGGCTTCACCGGCCCCGGCGGGGACAAGGACGCCCGGCAGGACATGTTCGCGTCCAAGGTCGACGACTATCTCGACGACGACCTGCTCGGCACCGACCGTACCCACGCCAGCGACCAGTTCGACACCGGCCACCCGCTGTACCGGACGATCGCCGAGCTGGGCCGACTGCGTCAGGCGCACCCCGCGCTGCGCGACGGCATCCAGGTCACCCGGTACGCCGCCGACGGCCCCGGCGTGTTCGCGGCCTCCCGGATCGCCCCCGCCGACCGGACCGAGTACGTGGTTGCGGTGAACAACGCCGCGACCGCGCAGACTGTCACGGTGGACACCTGGTCGGCCGGCGCCACCTTCACCGGCATCTACGGCGGCGCCGCGACGGTCGAGGCCGGCGGCGACGGCAGGCTCACCGTGACCGTGCCACCGCTGTCGGCGGCCGTGTACCGGGCGGGCACCCCCATCGCCCGGCCGACGGGTAACCCGGCCGTCACCATCACCACTCCCGCACCGGACGCGTCGGTGGCCACCCGCGCGGCGGTCACCGCGAAGGTGACGGGCGACCCGCTGGCCACCGTCACCGTGGCGGCCCGGGTGGCCGGCGGCAGGTGGACATTGCTGGGCAGCGCCGACCACGCGCCGTACACCGTGCACCACGACCTGGACGGGCTGGCCGGCGGCACCCGGATCGAGTACCGCGCCGTCGTCCGCGA
The DNA here is from genome assembly GCF_049841645.1 of Micromonospora sp. DT43. NCBI lineage: Bacteria > Bacillati > Actinomycetota > Actinomycetes > Micromonosporales > Micromonosporaceae > Micromonospora > Micromonospora sp. DT43. The sequence continues at coordinate 72,874 of NZ_JBNCKR010000018.1, forward strand.
CGGCCGTGGCCGCACCGCGACCGCGCGGTCCGTCGCCGTCGTGGGGACGCCCGAGCGGGGCGGGTCCCGGGAGTGGGCGGTGGTGCACTACAAGCGTCCGGCCGGGGGGTACGACGACTGGGCGCTGTACGCGTGGGGTGACATCGACCCGGCGTACGTCACCGAGTGGCCGAAGGGGCAGCCGTTCGCCGGTGAGGACTCCTACGGCCGGTTCGCCTGGGTGAAACTCAAGCCGGGCGCGAAGTCCGTGGGCTTCGTGGTGGTGGACTCCGACGGCACGAAGGACGTCGCCCAGGACCGCAGTATCGACGTCACTGCCACCGGTGAGGTCTGGCTCAAGCAGGGCGACCCGGCGGTCTACCCGAGCAGGCAGGCGGCCACCGGTCAACCGGACCCGCCGGTCGAGGAGGGCACCGCGGTCATCCACTACCGGCGGGCCGACGGCAACTACGACGGGTGGGGCCTGCACCTGTGGGACGGGGCGGCCAACCCGACCGAGTGGGCCACCCCGCTCAAACCGACCTCGACAGACGCGTTCGGCGCGGTGTTCCGGGTGCCGCTGGCGGCCGGGGCCACCGGGCTGAACTACATCATCCACAACGGCGACACCAAGGATCTGCCCGACGACCAGCGGCTCGACCTCGCCGCCGGCCGGGAGGTGTGGTTGCTCGCCGCCATCCCGGGGCGGCTGCTGCCGTCGACCACGACAAGCGCAGGCGGGGACACCGACATCGGCAAACAGAAGGCGCACTGGATCGACAGGTCCACAGTGGCGTGGCAGACCGGCCCGACCGACGGCCGGGTGTACGCCCTGGTGGCCGCCCCGACCGGCGGGGTGAGCGTCGTCGACGGCGAGCTGTCCGGGACGTACACCAGTCTGCCGTTGCGGGCGCAGCGCAACGGGCTCACCGAGGCCCAGCGCGCGGCGTTCCCGCACCTGTGGTCCTACCGGGCCTTCACCCTGGACCGGGGTGACCTGGCGAAGGTGCCGGCGGCGCTGCGTGGGCAGCTGCTGGTCACCGAGCGCGACGCGTCGGGGGCCCTGCTCGCCGCGACCGGCGTGCAGATCCCGGGCGTGCTCGACGACGTGTACTCCCGGGCCACCCAGGTGACGCTCGGCCCGACCTTCGCCGGTCGGACGCCGAGTCTCGCGCTCTGGGCGCCGACCGCCCGGACGGTGGCGCTGCAACTGTTCGACTCACCCACCGCGACGCCGAAGACGGTGCCGATGCGCCGAGACGACCGCACCGGCGTGTGGTCGGTGCGCGGCAGTCACGCCTGGACGGGGAAGTACTACCGCTACCAGGTGCAGACGTGGCAGCCGGCCGCGCAGCGGATGGTCACCGCGTCGGTGACCGACCCGTACTCCGTGGCCCTCGCCGCGGACTCCACGCACAGTCAACTTGTCGACCTCAACGACCCTGCGCTGGCCCCGCCGGGCTGGCGGACGCTGCGCAAACCGGCGGCCGTGCCGGCGTCGAGGGCGCAGATCTCCGAGCTGTCGGTACGCGACTTCTCCATCGCCGACGACACCGTGCCGGCGGAACGTCGGGGCACGTTCCTGGCCTTCACCGACCCGGGAACCGCAGGGATGACCCACCTGCGGGCGTTGGGCGACGCCGGTGTCACCCACCTGCACCTGCTGCCGGCGTTCGACTTCGCCACGATCCCCGAGAGGCGGGCCGACCAGCGCCAGCCGGCCTGCGACCTGGCGGCGCTCCCGCCGGACTCCGAGGAACAGCAGAAGTGCGTCGCGGCGGTCGCGGAGACCGACGGCTACAACTGGGGGTACGACCCGCTGCACTACACAGTCCCGGAGGGCGGGTACGCCGTCGACCCGGTCGGCGCGGCGCGGACCACCGAGTTCCGGCGGATGGTCGCCGGGGTGAACGAGGCCGGCCTGCGGGTGGTCATGGACGTGGTCTACAACCACACGTCGGCGGCCGGCGTCGACGACAAGTCCGTGCTCGACCAGGTCGTGCCCGGCTACTACCACCGGCTGTTGGAGGACGGCACGGTCGCCAACTCCACCTGCTGCGCCAACACGGCACCGGAACACGCGATGATGGGCAAACTCGTCGTCGACTCGCTTGTCACCTGGGCGAAGCAGTACCGGGTGGACGGCTTCCGGTTCGACCTCATGGGTCACCACCCGAAGGCCAACATCCTGGCCGTACGCGCCGCGCTGGACCGGCTGACCGTCGCCCGCGACGGGGTGGACGGCAAGGCGATCATGCTCTACGGCGAGGGCTGGAACTTCGGCGAGGTCGCCAATGACGCCCGGTTCGTGCAGGCCACCCAGGCCAACATGGCCGGCACCGGCATCGGCACGTTCAACGACCGGCTGCGCGACGCCGTGCGCGGCGGCGGACCGTTCGACGCCAACCCCCGCGTGCAGGGCTTCGCCTCCGGGCTCTACACCGACCCCAACGGCGACCCGGTGAACGGGTCGGCGGCCGAGCAGAAGGCCCGCCTGCTGCACGCCCACGACCTGATCAAGGTGGGTCTCACCGGCAACCTGCGCGACTACCGGTTCACCGACACCGCCGGGCGGCAGGTCACCGGCGCGCAGGTGGACTACAACGGCTCCCCGGCCGGCTACACCGCGGCGCCGGGGGAGGCCGTCACCTACGTCGACGCGCACGACAACGAGATCCTGTACGACACTCTGGCGTACAAGCTGCCGCAGGCCACCACCGCTGCGGACCGTGCCCGGATGCAGGTGCTGGCGCTGAGCACCGTGGTGCTGGGGCAGGGCACCGGGTTCGTCACCGCCGGCACCGAACGGCTGCGGTCGAAGTCGTTGGACCGCAACTCGTTCAACTCCGGTGACTGGTTCAACCAGATCCGCTGGGACTGCGCCCGGGGCAACGGGTTCGGCGCCGGCCTGCCGCCGGCGGCTGACAACCAGGACAAGTGGCCGTACGCCAGGCCGCTGCTCGCCGACCCGGCCCTGGTGCCCGACTGCGCGGCGATCACCACCACCGACGCCCGGTACGCCGAGCTGCTGCGCATCCGGGCGTCCTCGCCGGTGTTCGGGTTGAGCACCGCCGAGCAGGTGCAGCGACGGGTGGCGTTCCCGCTGTCCGGGGAGCAGGAGACCCCGGGTGTGCTGACGATGACCCTGGACGCCCGTGGCCTGGGCGGGGCGTGGACGTCGCTGACAGTGGTCTTCAACAGCACGCCGGAGGCGGCGACGCAGACCGTGACCGGTATGCGAGGGGCGGACGTGGCGTTGCACCCGGTGCTGGTCAACTCGGCCGATCCGGCGCTGCGGAAGGCGTCGTTCGACCGGGCGGCCGGCACCTTCACGGTGCCGGCGCGCAGCGTGGCGGTGTTCGTCCAGAAGTGAGCGGCGACCGGCCCCCTTCCGCGTCCTGCGGAAGGGGGCCGGCCCGTCGTGCTGGCGCTACGCCGTGATCAGGCGAAGCAGTTCTCGATGGTGCCGCCCGGGATGGCCAGGCAGTTCGTCGGACGGTTCGCGGTGATCGCCGACTTGTCGTCCACGTTCACCTCGCCGAAGAAGCTGAAGACCCCGCCCGGCTCGAAGGTGGAGAAGTTGTAGGCGACCTTCGCCTTCGACAGGTTGACCTCGCCGAAGATGTTGAAGATGCCGCCACCGACCCCGATCGGACCGATGGCCCGGTTGCCGACGACCTCGGTGTCGCGCAGCGTGGTGATGCTGCCGGCGTTGAAGAGCCCGCCGCCGAAGAAGCCGGCGGTGTTGTCCTTGATGGCGCCCTTCTCGAACGTGACCGCGCTGTCGAACGCGATGGCCACGCCGCCGCCGACACCGGCGGTGCTGTTCTTCTCGACCGTGCTGTTGTAGAGGTTGAGCTGGCTGTCCGCCGCGGCGAGACCGCCACCGGCGAGGACCGCGGTGTTCGAGGCGAACTTCGTCTCGTACGCCGTGGTGTTGCCCTCGATGTCGAGGTAGCCACCGCCGAAGCCCAGCGTCTCGTTGTCGGTGATCTCAGCCTTCTTCAGCTCGACGGTCCCACCGTCGACGTCGTCGGCGAAGATCCGCGCGGCACCGTTGGAGATGCCGCCACCACCGACGACTGCGGTGTTGTCGGTGATCTTCGACTCCTCGACCTTGAGCAGGCCGGCGTTGAAGACACCACCACCGAAGAAGAAGGCGGTGTTGCGGGTGACGGTGCTGTGCCAGATCTTCGTGGTGCCGAAGTTGGCCACGCCACCGCCGTTGCCGCCCGACTGGTTGAGGACGACCTCGGACTCCAGGATCTCGGCCGTGCCACCCGGCTGGACCAGGATGCCGGCACCGTCGTTCTCGTCCGGCTCCTCGACCAGCGGCGTGACGACGCCCGGCGCCGCCTTCGTCGCGGCCTTCGACGTCACCTTCGGCGCGGCCTTCAGGCCCGCCTTCGGGTTGGCCTGCCGCGTCGCGAGCGCCTGGTTCAGCGGAACGCCCGCCTTCACCTGCGCCGCGATCGCCTCGGAGTCCGAGTAGGACGCCCAGACGGCCGCCGGCTCGACGGAATCGAACAGTTCGAGGGTCTGGCCACCCTTGATGGTCAGGCCCTTGATGGTGAGGTGCCCACCGCTGCCGACGTTGAGGATCCGGAAGTAGTCGGCCGTGGCTTCCCGGACGATCGTCGTGTGCTCACCCTTGAGCGTGATGTTCTCGGTGATGACCGGCAGGCCGTTGCCCTCGAAGTCGTTACGGCTCAGGTTGTAGGTGCAGCCCTTGGCCAGCTCCAGCACACCGCCGTGCTTGTTGTTGGCGAACACGATCGCCTGAATCAGCTTGTCGGTGTCGCAGGGCACCTCCTTCCCGCGCTCGTGGTCCTTGTCGCGATCCTTGCCCTTGTCCTGGTCCTTGTCCTTGTCCCAGTCGCGGCCCTCGTCACCGTGCTGGTCGCCGTCCTTGCTGACCTGCGCGGTGTTCCAGTTCAGGCCGACCGCTCCGGCGCTGCCCGCGACGCCCACCGCCGCGAGACTGATCACGCCCGTCAGACCGGCCACGCCGCTGGCGAGCCAGAGCTTGCGGCGGCTCTTGGCCGTCGCCCGCCCGGAGGCTTCGTTGTTCGTTAGGTAGTTGGACATCGGAGCTCTCTGCCCTCTCCTCGTACCAGACAGGGTCGCCGCCCTCAGGCGGTCGTCCCCTGCTACAAATCGGTTGTAGCTCCCAAAAACACCGTATGAGAATGTTCCTCGCCTCGCGGGCGTATCCGAAACAACCCCACATTAGGTTCATGTTCGCGTTTGCCGGCCGGGAACCCCCGGCCGGGCACGCGGCCCCCAAGCCGGGCCGCCGAGCCTCTGACCAGCCCAAATGGGTACGCCCCTCCGTGCCGTGACCGGCTCGGAGGGGCGCGCCCTCTATGTGGTTCAGCCCCACCCGATCAGGCGAAGCAGTCCAGAACGTTGAAGCAGTTCGTCGGTCGGTTGGCAGTGACCGCGGACTCGTCGTCAAGCAACACCGTGCCGCCGAGGCTGTTGAAGATGCCCCCCGGCTCGAGCGTGGAGAAGTTGTACGCCACAGTCGTCCGGTGGAGCGTGACCTCGCTCCCCTCGGTGTTGACGATGCCGCCGCCCCGGCCGAACGGACCGACGGCCCGGTTGCCCGACACCTCGCTGTCGCGCAGCGTGGTGACGCCGTCGTCGTTGAAGAGGCCGCCGCCGGAGAAGCCAGCGGTGTTGTCCTTGATCCTGCTGTTCTCGATCGTCGCAACGCTGCCGTCGGTCAGGAACAGGCCGCCACCGTCGCGAGCGGCGCTGTTCTTGACCACCGTGGCGTCCTTGAGGGTGAGCTGGCTGTCCGCCACCGCGACGCCACCACCCTCGAGCACCGCGGTGTTGTCACCGACAGTCGTCTGGTGCAGCGTCGTGGTGCCCTCGACATCCAGCACGCCGCCGCCGAAGCCGAGCGTCTCGTTGTCGGTGACCTCGCTCTTGTAGACCCAGACCGAACCGCCCACAACGCCCTCGCTGCGAATCGCCGGCGCGCCGTTGGAGATGCCACCGCCACCGATGATTCCGGTGTTGTCCTTGACCTTCGACTCGTCGACCTGGAGTACGCCGGCGTTGAAGATGCCACCGCCGACGAAGAAGGCGGTGTTGTGCGCGACAGTCGTCTTGCTGAGCCTGGTGCTGCCGAAGTTGGCCAGCCCGCCGCCGCTGCCGCCGGACTGGTTGTAGAGCAGCTCACTGTCCAGGATCTCCGCGCGACCACCGGGCTGTACGAGCACCCCGGCGCCGTCGTTGAACCCGGGCTCCTCCACCAGCGGCACGACCGCAGCCGTGCTCGCCGCGGCCGGCGGGGCCTTGGCGATTGTCGCTGCCTGCTGGGCCGGTGCGGTCGCTGCCTTGGCCGCTGCCTGCTTGGCGGTTGCCTGCTGGGCCGCCGCTGCCTTCGCGGCGGAGGCCGCCTTGGCCGTTGCCACTGCCTGCTTGGCTGCCGCCGCTTCCGTGGCCGCCTTGGCCGCCGCCGTCGGCTCCGTCGCCTTGCCTGCCTCCGGCTTGCTCGCCGCCTTGGCCGCCGCCGTCGGCTCCGTCGCCTTGCCTGCCTCCGGCTTGCTCGCCGCCTTGGATGCTGCCGTCGGCTCCGCGACCTTGGCTGCTCTCGGCGCGGTCGGCACCGCCTTGGCCGTCGCGTTGGCCGTTGCCTGCTTGGCTGCCGTCGGCTCGGCTGCCGTCGTTGCCGCCTGCTTGGCTGCCGCTGCGGTGGCCTGGCCGGTTGCCGTGGTCGGCTTGGCCGCCTGCTTGGTTGCCGCTGCGGTGGCCGGGGCGGTTGTCGCCGCAGGCTTCGCTGCCGTGGCCGCCGCAGGCTTCGCTGCCGTGGCCGTTGCCGGCTTGGCTGCGGTGCCGGATGCGGTGACTGCCGTCGGCTTGGTCGTCGCGGCGGAGGTCCGGACGGAGGCCGAGTACGGCCCCCAGACCGTCGCCGGTTCCACGGTCATCGCCTGCTGGATGGTCTGCCCACCCTTGATGCTCAGGCCCTTGAGGGTGAGCTGCCCGCCCGGGCCGACGTTCAGGATGCGGAAGTAGTCGGCGGTGGCCTCACGACCAATTGTCGTGTGCTCGCCCCTGAGCGTGATGGGCTCGGTGATCACCGGGAGGCCGTTGCCGTCCTGGTTGCGGGTCAGGGTGTACGTGCAGCCCTTGGCCAGCTCCAGCACACCGCCGTCGCCGTTGTTGGCGAAGGTGATCGCCTGGATCAGCTTGTCCGAGTCGCAGGGCACCTCCTTGGTGCGGTCCTTCTCGTCCCGCTTGTCGTCCTTGCCGGCGCGGTCGTCGAAGCCACTCCAGTCGTCGCCGCTCCACTCGTCGTCGCCGCCGCTCTCCTTGGCGCCGCTCTCCCCGCCACCATCGGTGTTCCCGCCGGCGTCGCTGACGTTCTGCCGATTGGTCGACGACTGGGCGTCGGACACCCGGCCGGAGGTGGGCTTGTCGTCCCTGGCGGCCACACCGCCGAGGGCGGCCAGGCCGACCACACCGGTCAGGCCGGCGACGCCGGCAACCCACAGGGCCCGTCGTCGTCGTGTCGGCGGAGCCGTCGAGGCCCCGCCGTCGGTACTCGTTACGTCGTTTGACATCAGAGCCTTCCGCCCTTCCTACTACCAGACGGGGTCGCACCGCCCGCAGCGCCACGACCAGCCACAAATCGGTTGCAGCCTCCGATGCCCACCGTATGAGAACTATCTTCGCGAGGCGGACGTATCCGAGAAAACCCCGCATATGCCTCAGGTTAGGGCAGGGGCTCGGTAACCGTCCGGGGTGACAGGAAGGGGCGTGAGCAGCCCAAACGCGGTCGCGGCACTCGCTGCGGACCGAGCGTTAGGCGCTCGGACCGTCGCTGCCGCCACGCGCCGCCGCCGAGCGTGAGCGCTGCCACCGAGCGTGATCCACTCGGGTTCCTGGAAAGCGCGCTGTTCGAGCGGGTCGGAAGCCCCGGATTCAGGGAGCTCGAGTCGATCTTGGCTGGCGTGCTGGGCGTGGGGGTCGGGGCTGATTCGGTGCGGCCGGGACCGGGGCCGAGACTCGGACCGGGACCGGGACCGGGACCGGGACCGGGGCAGGGGCAGGGGCCGGGGCCGGGGCCGGGGTCGGTGGGGGCGGGGGCCGGTCCGGTGGGGTCGCAGGCTGGCCGTTGGGTCGGACTGGCCGGTGGGCCGAGGGCTGGCCCTGTGGACCAGGGCCGGTCCGGTGGGTCCGGGGCCGGCCGGCCCGGGCCGGGGGTGGTCACCGGCGAGGCTGGTCCGTGGGTCGGGCCGGTCGGGCCGGTCGGGCCGGTCGGGCCGGTCGGGCCGGTCGGGCCGGTCGGGCCGGTCGGGCGTGATCGACTCGGGTTCCTGGAAGCGCGCTGTCCGAGCGGGTCGGAAGCCCCGGATTCAAGGAACCCGAGTGGATCTAGGCGAGCGCCGGGGGGTGGGGGCAACGCCGCGCCCCTCCCGTCGGCACCCCGGAGGCCGGGGGCGGGGGAGGGGCGGGGCTTGCGGTCGGACGGGTCAGGCGGGCAGGCGGGGGCCTGCCTCGCGCTGCTCGGCCAGCCACGTCTCCACCTCGTCGGCGGTACGCGGCAGGCCGGCGGACAGGTTCACGGCACCGGTGGCAGTGACCAGTACGTCGTCCTCGATGCGGATGCCGATGCCGCGCAGCTCGGCGGGGACCAGCTCGTCCTCCGGCTGGAAGTACAGGCCCGGCTCGACGGTGAGCACGTAGCCCTCGCCCAGCGCGCCGTCGCGGTAGGTCTCCTTGCGGGCGTTCGAGCAGTCGTGCACGTCGATGCCGAGCATGTGGCCGAAGCCGTGCAGCGTCCACCGCCGGTAGACCGAGGACTTCTCGTCCATGGCCTCGTCAACGCTCACCGGCAGCAGGCCCAGGTCGGCCAGGCCCTCGGCGAGCACCCGCATGCAGGTCAGGTGGACGTCCTTGAACTTCACGCCGGGGCGGATGGCGTCGATGCCGGCCTGCTGTGAGGCGTACACGATGTCGTAGACCTGGCGTTGCAGGGCGGTGAACCGGCCGTTGACCGGCAGCACCCGCGTCACGTCGGCGGTGTAGAGGTTGCGTCCCTCGACGCCCATGTCCATCAGCAGCAGGTCACCCGGACGGGTGGCGCCGTGGTTGTGCACCCAGTGCAGGATCGTGGCGTGTTCGCCGGCGCCGACGATCGAGCCGTACCCGACGTCGTTGCCGTCGTGGCGGGCGCGCAGCGCGAAGATCCCCTCCAGCAGACGCTCCGAGACGGCGCGGTCGGCCGGCAGGATCCGGGCCACGTCCTCGAAGCCGCGCACCGTGGCGTCGATGGCGTCCTGGAGCTGGCCGATCTCCCACTCGTCCTTGACCAGCTTCTGCTCCGAGATGGCGATCGCCAGCTCCCGGTCGCGGGGCGGCTGCCCCTCGGCGCGGACCCCGTCGTACGGGCGGACGGCCGCGTCGACCTGGGCGTCGAAGCCGCGCAGGACCCGGGTGCGGCCGGGCGCCAGGTCGGCGAGCGTCGCCTCCAGGCCGGTCAGGTCGGCGGTGGGCAGGCCCAGCTCGGTGGACTTCTCGCCGAGGGTGTGCCGCCGGCCGACCCACAGCTCACCGTGCCGGCTGCGGAAGAACTCGTCGGTCTCGCGGGACGAGCGGGGCCGCATGTACAGCGTCGCGTCGTGCCCCGAGCCGTTCGGGCGCAGCACCAGCACGCTGTCCGGGTCGTGGTCACCGGTCAGGTAGGCGAAGTCGCTGCCCGGCCGGAACGGGTAGGCGGTGTCGTTGGCGCGGACCTTTTCGCCGCCGGTCGGGATGACAAGTGTCTCGCCGGGGAAGGCCGCCGAGAGCGCGGCGCGGCGCTTGGCGTAGTTGGGCGCCTCGGGACGGGGCGTGACCGGGAGTTCAGTGTCCCGCCAGCCCTGCCGCATGAAGGACAGGAACGCCTCCGGAAAGTCCGGATCGTGCGATTCCGTGCCGTCTGTCGGCGTACCGTCGGTGCTTTCCTCGGTCATTGCGCCGCTCCCTCCGCGTCGTTGCTGGTCCCGACGGTACCGCGTGCCCGGTTCGCGTTGGTGGCGGCCGGGAGCGCTCCGGATCGACGGACGGCTGCGACGGGCCGACAGACCGCGTGGAAAGATGACCACCATGTGCGGACTCCTGGCCTTCTTCAGCGCGAACGGTAACGCCGCCGCGCACCGCGACCACATCGCCGGAGCATTGGAATGCCTGCACCACCGCGGCCCCGACGAGACAGGGGTCGAGGTGGTCGGTGACGCCTCCGGCCGGTACGCGGACGGCGTGTTCGCCCACAAGCGGCTCGCCATCATCGACGTGGCGTCGAGTCACGAGCCGCTGCCCTACGCGAACGGCCGTTACCTGCTCACCTTCAACGGTGAGATCTACAACTACATCGAGCTGCGCGACGAGCTCGTCCGGAACTTCGGCGCGCAGTTCGCCACCGCCGGTGACGGTGAGGTGATCGTCGCCGGCTACCACTTCTGGGGCGAGCAGGTGCTCACCCGCCTGCGCGGCATGTTCGCCTTCGTCATCTGGGACCGGCAGGAACGGCGCGCGTTCGGCGCCCGCGACTACTTCGGCATCAAGCCGCTGCACTACCTGGAGACCGCCGACGGCCTGTACCTGGCGTCGGAGAAGAAGGCGCTGCTGCCGTTCGCGCACAGCAGCTACCAGGGCGACGCGGGCGTCGACGCGGCGAACCTGAGCCACTACCTGACCCTGCAGTACGTTCCGGAGCCCGGCACCCTGCACAAGGGCATCAGCCGTATCGGCTCGGGGGAGTACCTGAGCTGGACCCCGGGCGGTCGCATCGACGTACGCCGGTGGTACCGGCCGGTGTTCCGGCCCGCGCCTGTCGACGACGAGCAGAAGCTGTACCACGAGATCCGGGAGACGCTGCGCGAGAGCGTCCGCATGCACATGCGCTCCGACGTGCCGGTCGGCTCGTTCCTGTCCAGCGGCATCGACTCGACAGCTGTCGTCGCGCTGGCCCGCGAGTTCAACCCGAACATCCTCACCTTCACTGTCGGCTACGACGTGCCGGGCTATTCGGAGATCGACGTCGCGCAGGAGTCGGCCCGGCACCTGGACGTCACCACCATCCCCACCAAGATCGGTCCGCAGGACATGATCGACGCGCTGCCGAAGATCGTCTGGCACCTCGACGACCCGGTGGCGGACCCGGCGCTGGTGCCGCTCTACTTCGTGGCGAAGAAGGCCGCCGAGCACGTCACTGTCGTGCTCTCCGGCGAGGGCGCGGACGAGTTCTTCGGCGGTTACACGATCTACCGGGAGCCGCTGTCGCTCGGCACCGTCAACGGCCTGCCCGGTGGGGTGCAGAAGGGGCTGCGCGCCGTCTCCAAGGCGATCCCGCAGGGGGTCAAGGGCAAGAGCTTCCTGGAGCGCGGCACCACCCCGATCGAGGAGCGCTACTACGGCAACGCCCGGATGTTCACCGAGGAGGAGAAGCAGCACCTGCTGCGGCGCTACGACCCCTCGGTGCGCTACACGGACGTGACCGCACCGATCTACGCCGAGTGCACCGAGCTGGACGACGTCACCAAGATGCAGTACGTCGACCTCTACACCTGGCTGCGCGGCGACATCCTGGTCAAGGCCGACCGGATCTCGATGTCGCACTCGCTGGAGGTGCGGGTGCCGTTCCTCGACCGTGAGGTCTTCGACGTCGCGGCCAAGATCCCGGTGGACCTGAAGCTGCCGCCGCGCTCGGACGCCACCAAGTACGCGATGCGTCAGGCGTTGCAGGGTGTCGTGCCGCCGGCGATCGTCAACCGCAAGAAGCTGGGCTTCCCGACGCCCACCCGGGTCTGGCTGCGCGGCGAGATGTACGAGTGGGCCCGGCACGTGCTCAGCACCTCGGGCGCGGGCGACCTGCTCGACCTGTCGTACGCGCTGCGGCTGCTCGACGAGCACAAGCGGGAGGAGGCCGACCACTCCCGCAAGGTGTGGACGGTGCTGATCTTCTGCATCTGGCACGCCATCTTCGTGGCCAAGACGCTCGACCCGGGCATCCAGCGCAACCAGTCCGCCCTGCTGACGAAGCCTGTGGTCGGCAGCATGGTCCGCTGACCCCGTCCCACCCTGTCGATCAAGAGGTTTGCGTCACCCGAGCGATTCCGGGTGACGCAAACCTCTTGATCATTTAGTGGGGTGTGCGGTCAGCGGCGAGCGCAGCTGACCGTCGGGAGGGTGTTCGTTCCTGTACTGCTGGCCAGGAAGCCGAACGTGGTGGTGCCCTCCGGTGCGATCGTGCCGTTGTACCCGACATTTGTCGCCGTCACCGAAGCTCCGGACGTCGTCTGTGTGGCACTCCAGATCTGATTGATCGCCTGCCCGCTGGGCCAGGTCCAGCTCGCGGTCCAGCCGGAGAACGGCGTACTGCCGTGGTTCATGATCATGACTTCGCCCTGGAAGCCACCCTGCCACGTGCTCGTCACCTTGTAGACGGCCATGCAGTCGCTGCCACCCGGCGGCGGGGTGGTCGGCGGTGCGGTGGTCGGGGGTGCCGTCGTCGGCGGCGCGGTCGTCGGCGGCGCGGTCGTCGGCGGCGCGGTGGTCGGCGGTGCGGTGGTGGGCGGTGCGGTGGTCGGGTTCGAGCCGCCCGGACCCACACCTGTGACCTGACCGCTGCCGCCGTCGAAGGTCACGTCGGAGCAGCCGAAGAAGTTCTCCTGCGAGTCCGAGCGCACCCAGCGGGAGTAGATGATGTGCCGGCCGCTCTTGCCCGACGGGAGGTTGCCGCTGAAGTAGTAGTGCCCGTCGTTGGTGCCGACGCCGCCGCGCTGCGGCGGGTTGGTCACCGTCAGGAACGGCTGCTCCAGGTCACTCCAGGCCAGCGCCCGGGTCGGGCTCCAGCTGTCCTTGGTGACGTAGAAGTAGAACGTGCCCGGGTGGTGCGCCCAGTTGCTGTACCGGAAGTCCAGCCGCGCGCCGGAGGTCAGGTGGGTCAGCGGCCAGTCGGTGCGCGCCAGGTCGTAACCCTTGTAACCGGGGTTGCCGCCACTGCACAGCTGCCCGTCCGGAATGAAGCCGGTGGTCCGACCACCGGCGTCCGAGCGCAGCACGCTGAACCAGTTGTAGAGCGAGTTCGCCCCGCTCTGCGCCACCGCGGCGGAGCACGCCGGGTTGTTCGGTTTGACCTCGCCGGTCTGGCTGAGCCCGTCCTGCCAGCAGAGGTAGGTACGGCTGCCCGGTGTCATCGCCGCGCCGTGCGCGGCGGCCGGTTGCGGACTGGACGCCAGGGCGACGGCGCCCAGAGCGAGGGTAAGGGCCGCGGTGAGCACTGCGGCCGTACGGGAACGGTTCACGGGTTCTCCTGACTCGCGAGGCGTGCAGCCCGAGCCGCCTCGCCGCAATCGGGTGGGATGAGGTGTCGTGTCGCAGCGCCCCGGGGGCGGATACGACGATCACCGTGACGTGCCCCGGCAGAAGATCGGCCAGCGGACACACGCCATCAACGGTCCTGTCCTGGACCGGTGCCCTCGCGTTGAACTCAACCCGGCAACCGGCGGCGCGGCAGCCCTCGCACCGCCCGGTACGCGTCATCCCATCACGCCACCCGCCGTCAGCGCAATAGTCGATCCTCGATGTGTCAAACACGGCTGGTGTGGCCCGTGGGCTCACCCGTCTCCCGATCGGATCGACGGGTTCTCTCCTATAGTGATGGTCTGCATCCCCACGGCGACGACTGCCGTCCGGGTAGATCTCCCACCTCGACGCGGTGCACGTCGCCGGGTCGGTCGTACGGCGGGACCGGCCGGCGACGAGACGAAGGAGGCGGCAGCGCGTGCCCGACGTGTTCGACGACCTGCACCGCCGCTGCCGCGCCGGCGAGACGGTGGCCCTGGCCACCGTCGTGGCCACCTGGCGGTCCGCGCCGCAGCCGCCCGGTGCCGCCATGCTCGTGGCCGCCGACGGCACGGTCACCGGCAGCGTCTCCGGCGGCTGCGTCGAGGCCGACCTCTACGAGCGTGCCCGCCACGTGCTCGACACCGGCGTACCCGAGCTCGTCCACTACGGCGTCAGCGACGACGAGGCGTACGCCGTGGGTCTGACCTGCGGCGGAATGCTCGACGTGTTCGTGGAGCGGATCGACGACGGCGCCCTCGCGCAGCTGGACGCGGTCGCCGCCGCGCGGCAGGCCGGCGAACCGGCCGCGGTCGTCACCTGTGTGGCGGCCGACGCGGGTGACTCCCCGGGCGGGACGCCTACCGACCCGGCGGGGCGACTGGGTCGACGGCTGGCGCTCACCGGGGGGCAGGTGACCGGCTCGCTCGGCGACGACCGGCTGGACGACGCCGCGGCCGACGACGCGCTCGGGCTGCTCGCCGCCGGGCACAGCGGCGTGCTCCGGTACGGCTACCACGGGCAGCGCCGGGGCGCCGGCCTCAGCCTCTTCGTGGCCGCGTACACCACCGCACCCCGGATGATCGTCTTCGGGGCGATCGACTTCGCGGCCGCGGTGGCCCGGATCGGCGCGTTCCTCGGCTACCGGGTGACCGTCTGCGACGCCCGTGCCGTCTTCGCCACCGGCCGGCGCTTCCCGGACGCGCACGAGGTGGTGGTGCAGTGGCCGCACCGCTATCTACGGTCCGAGGTCGACGCTGGCCGGGTCGACGCGCGCACAGTCGTCTGCGTGCTCACCCACGACCCGAAGTTCGACGTGCCGCTGCTGGCGCTGGCCCTGCGCCAACAGGTGGCGTACGTCGGCGCGATGGGGTCGCGGCGCACCCACGACGAGCGGCACAAGCTGCTGCGCGAGGCCGGGCTCAGCCCGGAGCAGCTCGACCGGCTCGCCTCACCGATCGGGCTGGACCTCGGTGGGCGTACACCCGAGGAGACCGCGGTGAGCGTCGCCGCGCAGATCGTCGCGGCCCGCTGGGGCGGCAGCGGCCGGCCCCTGTCCGCGCTCGACGGACCGATCCACCACGCGGGCTGATCGCGGCGCCGCGTCTTCGCCGCTCACCGGGCCGCGCGCTGTGCCAGCCTGGTTCCAGGCGGCCGTCGTGGCCGGCGGCGGCGACGACGAGGGGGACTCCCGATGGGGTACGCGGTGGTGCTCGGCGAGGCGCTCGTCGACCTGCTCGACACCGAGCGTGACGGGGAACGGGTCTACCGGCAGGCGATCGGCGGTGGGCCGCTCAACGTCGCCGTCGGGGTGACCCGGCTCGGCGGCGCGGCGCAGTTCGTCGGCTCGCTCGGTGACGACGTGCTGGGCGGGCGCATCCGCGGCTTCCTGACCGAGGTCGGCGTCGGTGTCGCCGGTGTTGTCACGGTGCCGGCGTCGACCACGCTCGCGGTGGTCACGTACGCCGGGCCGGAACCCGACTTCCGCTTCTACGGCGAGCCGCCCTCCTACGGCCTGCTCGGCCCCGACGACCTGGACGTGACGCTTGTCCAGGGCGCGGACGTGCTCTACTGCGGCTCCGTCGTGCTGCTTCGCCCCGACACCCTGGCCGCCGCTCGCCGGGCCTGGTCGCTCGCCGCCGGGCTGCGCGTCTTCGACCCGAACGTACGCCCCCGCCTGCTCGACGGGCCGGCCGCGCTGGACGGTCTGCGCGAGGTGGTGGCCGAGTTCGCCGCGGGCGCGCACCTGGTCAAGCTGAGCGCCGTCGACGCCAAGCTGCTCTACCCGGGCGAGCCGGTCGAGGGGGTGGCCGCGTACCTGCGGGAGCTGGGCGCGGCCACGGTGGTGGTGACGCTCGGCGCGGCCGGCGCGGTGCTGGCCGCCGCCGGCGCCGATCCGGTACGGGTGCCGGCCTCCAAGGTCGACGCGATCGACGCCACCGGTGCCGGCGACTCGGTCATGGCCGCGCTCATCGCCGACCTGCTCCTCGACGGCGAGCCGGACGACCCGGCGGTCTGGGTCGAACGGGTGGCCTTCGCGCTGCGGGTGGCGGGCCTGGTCTGCGAGTCCCCGGGCGGCGCCACCGCCATGCCCACCCGCGCCGACGTCACCCGTCGCTTCGGGCGTTAGGGCGTGCCGTTGAGTTCGACGTAGCCGCGGCGGGCGGCGATCAGGGCCGCGCGGGCACCGAAGGGCGCCTCGGCGGCCACCCGCTCCGGCGGCGCGTCACCCGTGTGCGCGGCCCGGATCAGCCAGGCCAGTCGCACCAGCTCGGCGTGCTGGGCGTGGACGAACCCGACGTCCACCGGGTCGCCGTGGCCCGGCACGACCACCGTGCGCGCGGTCGTCAGCCGCAGCAGGTCCGCGACCGCGTCCGGCCACTGCAGGGGGTACGAGTCCTCGAAGGCGGGCGGGCCGCTCTGCTCCACCAGATCACCGGCGACGAGCACGTCCGCGTCGGGCACGTGCACCACCAGGTCGGCGTCGGTGTGCCCGCGCCCCGGGTGCCGCAGCAGCACCCGCCGGCCACCCAGGTCGAGCGCGGTCTCGGTGTGCACCGGGTGCGTCGCAGCGAGCAGCGGGGTATCGGCCAGCTCGGCGGCCAGCTCCGGGTGCTCCGTCCGCACCTCCTCGTACGCCTCCCGGCGCAGCCGCTCCGGCTCCTCGCGCAGGGCCGCGGCGGCCCGCTCGTGCGCGTACACGGGGCGGGTTGGCTCGCCGGCCAGGACGGCGTTGCCGAAGCAGTGGTCGTAGTGGTGGTGGGTGTTGACAAGCGTCAGCGGGCGGTCGGTGACCCGCCCGACGGCGGCGGCCAGCTCCGTGGCCTGCCGGGCGGAGGAGAGCGTGTCCACCAGCAGCGCCTCGTCGTCGCCGACGACAAGTGTGACGTTCACCCGCAGCAGGGGCTCGCGCAGCACGTACACCCGGTCGGCGACCTCGGCGAACCCGGCGCTCACGACGACCGCCCGGCCCGGTCGACGAAGCGTTGCCGGTCCACCACGATCCGGTCGACCCGGCCCCGGGCCACCGTCTGGTCACCGTCGGCGACGGTGACCTCGAACGACAACCGGCGACCGTCGACGGCCGCCAGCAGCGCCTGCGCCCGCACCGTGCGCCCGACCACTGTCGGCGCGAGGTGCTCCAACTCGACCCGGGTGCCCACCGTTGTCGATCCGGCCGCCAGCGTGGCCGCCGTGGCCGCGACGGTGGCCGCCTCGGCCAGCGCGAGCACCCGTGGTGTGCCCAGCACCGGTACGTCCCCCGAACCGACCGCCTGGGCGGTGTCCGTTTCGGTGACTGTCAGTTCGACCTGGGCGGTCAGACCCGGTGCGAGGGCCGACTCGGGCTGCTCCTGCATGGTCGTCAGCCTAGGTGTTCGCCGGATGCGTCGGGCACGCGCCCGGCGATCCGGGCGCACCCGTGCGCAGCCGCTGCGGGTGGTCCCCGTCTGTCGATGCCGTACCCGTCGTTAACCTTGACCGCGATGGCCGTCGTGACTGACCCCCAGCCCCCCGCCCGGACCGACCCGCCCGCGTCCCCGGACGGGGGCCGTCGGCGCATCGTCGCCATGACGGTCTGGGCGGTCGCCTTCGTCGCCGCCTGGCTCGCGATCGGGCTGCCCACCGACCCGGCGTACGCATTCGTCTGGATCTGGTTGGCGACGATCGCCTGGAACAGCGAGCGGCCGTGGCGCAGCCACCTGCGCTTCGCCCGGGACTGGGTGCCGGTGGTGCTGCTGTTCGTCGTCTACAACCTGTCGCGCGGGTTCGCCGACAACGGCTCCACCCCGCACGCGATGGAGTTGATCGTCGCCGACCGGTTCATGTTCGGCTGGGCCACCGGCGGGGAGGTGCCCACCGTCTGGTTGCAGGAGCACCTCTACCGCCCGCAGGTGCACTGGTGGGACGTCGCCGCGAGCTGGGTGTACTTCTCGCACTTCGTGGTGACGCTGGCCGCCGCCGCGGTGCTGTGGCTGCGCGATCGGCACCGCTGGGCCGCGTACATGCGCCGCTGGGGTTTCCTGTGCGCCGCCGGCCTGGCCACCTACTTCCTCTACCCGGCCGCCCCGCCCTGGTGGGCCGCGCAGAACGGCCTGCTCACCGAGGTCGCCCGGATCTCCACCCGGGGCTGGAAGGCGTTCGGCATGCACGGCGCCGGCAACGTGCTCAACGCCGGCCAGATCGCCTCGAACCCGGTCGCCGCGATGCCGTCCCTGCACACCGCCTGGGCGCTGTTCGTGGTGCTGTTCTTCCTGCGCACCACCCGCCGCCGCTGGTGGCCGCTGCTGCTCGCGTACCCGCTGGCGATGACCTTCACCCTGGTCTACTCCGGTGAGCACTACGTGATCGACGTGCTGGTGGGCTGGACGTACGTAGGGCTCACCTACCTGGTCGTCGGCCTGGCCGAGCGCGCCTGGCGCGCCCGCCACCCCCGCCACCCCAAACCCCCCGCCCAAGACCCCGTCGATCATGAAGTTGTTGCCGTCCCGACCGGCGTGTCGAGGCAATAAGTTCATGATCGACGCGGTCTAGGGGTTTGCGCGGGCCGCGTGCGCGCGGGTTGTCAGCTCGGCTGCCAGGGCCCAGGCCTCGGACAGGTCGCGGTCCTGGGCTGTCGCGCCTGAGCCGCCCGCCGTGTCCGCGTGTACGGTCGCCAGGCCCAGCCGGCGCTGCACCGGCCCCTGCACCACCCGCACGCTCTGGATCCGCGCGTACGGCACGATCGCCACCTGCCGGGTGAGCAGTCCGGACCGGGTGGCGAAGACCCGGTCGAACAGGCCCGCACCGAGCGCGCCGCGCCCGAGTGGATGCAGCCAGCGCGTCCGGGGCGGTGGTGGGCTCAGCGCCAACGCGTCCAGGCGTACGCCCGGCAACACCTCGGCGACGATCATCGTGGCGGTCGGCAGGTCGCCGACCGGCAGCAGCCGGTCCGGCCGGTTGCGGTCGTCGGCCTCCGCCACTGAGTAGCCGGCCACCTCCAACCGCAGGCGCAGCCAGTCGTTGACCCGCCACAGCAGCGGCCAGGTGGCCCGCACGGTCTGGACCCGGTCCAGCGGCACGGTCTGCGCGCGCGTCTCCAGCAGGCCGTTGTGCACCCGCAGGATGCCGCCGTCGCGGGCCAGTCGGAAGTTCCAGTCGTCGAGGACCCGGCGGATCGGTTGCAGCAGCACACCGGCCATCGCGGTCAACGTGCTCGCCACCGCGACGAACGACCACGAGCCTGCGGTGACGAACTGCACCACGACGAAGGCCAGGCCGAACGGCAGTAGGAACGCCTGCGGGGTGAGCAACTGACTGACCAGCAGGTTCTTGTTGCGTACCGCGTGCAGCGGCCGGCCCGGCGCGGCCGCCGCCGTCCCGGATTCCGTCGGGACGGCGGTGACACCGGGCGGGGGTGGCGGCGTCGTCCGCCCGGCGAGCGCCAGCAGCCGCTCGCGCAGGCGGGCCGCGTCGGCCACCAGAAGGTACGCCAGCGGCGCCTCGGTCTTGCCCCCGCCGACCACCTCCAGGCGCAGCTCGGCCAGGCCGGTGAGCTGGGCGAGCAGGGGCCGGACCACCTCCACGGCCTGCAACCGCTCCAGCGGGATGGCCCGGGTACGCCGCCAGAGCAGCCCCTCGTGCACCCGCAGTTCGCGGCCCACCACGTGGTAGCCGGTGTTGTACCAGCTGATCACCGACAGCACTGTCGCGCCGATCGCCAGCACCGCCACCATCGCCGCGAACCAGCCGAAGCCGACCCGCGACAGCGTCGACCAGGACAGGCCCGCGATCACCACGACAAGCGACTTGGCACCGTGCAGCAGGGGGCTGAGCGGGTGCAGCCGCTGCCGTGGCTCCCCGTCACCGCCGCCCGGCGACGCCGGCCAGGGGTCTACCGCCCCGGGCGGTCCGGCGGGGTGTGGTGGGCCGAGTGGTCCTGCCGGCAGCGGCGGCCGGGTGCCCGACTCGGCGGGGCCGTCGCTCATCGGGACGGCTCTCGGCGGCGCCGACGGTCTCCTCCGCGGGCGGTCACAGCCCCTCCGCCCGGTCCTCGCCGAGCGCGGTGAGCCGGTCGCGCAGCCGGGACGCCTCCGCCGGACGCAGGCCCGGCACCCGCGCGTCACTGGCGGCCGCCGCCGTGTGCAACTGCACGGTGGCCAGGTCGAAGGCACGCTCCAGCGGGCCGGCGCTCACGTCGACGAACTGCATGCGGGAGTACGGGACGATGGACAACCGCCGGACCAGCAACCCGTGCCGCACCAGCAGGTCGTCGTCGCGCTCGGCGTAACCCCAGGCGCGTACGGCGCGGACGACGGCCGTGGCCCGCCACACGCCGAGCACCACCACGAGAGCCAGGGCGAGCCCGAACAGCCAGTGGCCGCTCAGCGCCCAGCCGACAGCGGTCACCGCCAGGCCGACGGCCACCACGACGGCGAGCCGGATCAGCTCCACCCAGATCAGGTCGGTGGAGATCGGCTGCCACTGGACGGTGTCCGGCCAGGGCTCCAGCGGCCCCCGCCCCGACGACTGGGGGCCGGAGCCGGTCAGCGTGCCGGGGCCGGGCGGCAGCAGACCGGGGGACGGCAGGTCGGGCGGAGGTGATCCGGCGTCGATTCCGCCGAGCCGGGGTAGGGCGCTCGGCGGCAGTGGGGCCGGGGACGACACGTCCGGCGGGGAAGGGTCCGGACCGAGTGTGCCGGGCGCCGGGAACGCGCCGGGCGGCGGCGCGGGGGCCGGGGTGGGTGGCCAGGGCGGGGAGGCGTGCCCGGGGGGCGTCGCCGGGTCGACGCGATCCTCGGCGCTCACCGACGGGTGCCGTTCCGCGCGCTGCCGTGCCGCACGCTGCGGCATCGCGCGCTGCTGTGCCGCACGCGCCGCGCGTCGTGCGCCTCGCCCTGCCCGTCGCCGGCGCGGAGCGCCACGCTGCCGTGCCTCATCGGTCGCTCGCTGCGCTCGCTCACGTGTCGAGGGTAGGCGATCCGGGCACCGGATTGACGGCACGAAGGAAGCCGCGAAGCTCCAGGAATTCGCCGAGACTGCCGCGATGCTGGGCGCAGGCCAGCCAGGTCTTGCGCCGCTCGGCGGTGTGCAGGCGGGGATTGTTCCACTCCAGCGCCCAGACGGCGGGGGCGCGACAACCGCGGGCCGAGCAGACCAGGGGCTCGTCGGCAGGGGAGGGGAGGCTCATCCGGGCCAGTCTAGGGCGGCCGGGCGGAGAGCTTGAGCGCCGGGCGGCCACGGGGGGAGCCGCCCGGCGACGGGGTGAATCGTACACACGGCAGGCCGGTTCCTGTCCACCCGTGATGCGCGATTCGGCTGCCGGGACGGCGCGGCGAAAATCGGCTTCTCCCCCCCTCGACACTCAGGAAGGCGTGCGAGTCTTGATACCGCACCAGCCGCGACGACCGACAAACGCTGTGGAGGACCGGTGGCCCAGCCGACCATGCCCGACGCCCCGACGCCGAACGGGGCGGCACCGGAGACTCCTGCGCCGGTGACCACACCGGCGCAGGACGCCACCCTGCTGGAGAAAGCGCTGTTCGAGATCAAACGGGTGATCGTCGGGCAGGACCGGATGGTCGAGCGGATGTTCGTCGCGCTGCTCGCCCGCGGCCACTGCCTGCTCGAGGGTGTGCCCGGCGTGGCCAAGACCCTGGCCGTGGAGACCCTCGCCAAGGTCGTCGGCGGGTCCTTCGCCCGGGTGCAGTTCACCCCGGACCTGGTGCCGGCCGACATCATGGGCACCCGGATCTACCGGCAGTCGAGTGAGAAGTTCGACGTCGAGTTGGGCCCGGTCTTCGTCAACTTCCTGCTCGCCGACGAGATCAACCGCGCTCCGGCCAAGGTGCAGTCGGCGCTGCTGGAGGTCATGAGCGAACGTCAGGTGTCCATCGGCGGCGAGAGCCACCGGGTGCCCGATCCGTTCCTGGTGATGGCCACCCAGAACCCGATCGAGCAGGAGGGCGTCTACCCGCTTCCGGAGGCGCAGCGGGACCGGTTCCTCATGAAGATCGTCGTGGGCTACCCGACCGACGCCGAGGAGCGGGAGATCGTCTACCGGATGGGGGTTACCGCCCCGGAGCCGACGGCGGTCTTCGACACCCCCGAGCTGATCGCCCTGCAACGCAAGGCCGACCAGGTCTTCGTGCACAACGCGCTCGTCGACTACGCGGTGCGCCTGGTGCTGGCCACCCGCGCGCCCGCCGAGCACGGCATGCCGGACGTCGCCCAGCTGATCCAGTACGGGGCCAGCCCGCGTGCCTCGCTCGGTCTGGTCCGGGCCACCCGAGCGCTGGCGCTGCTGCGCGGGCGCGACTACGCCCTGCCGCAGGACGTGCAGGACATCGCCCCGGACATCCTGCGCCACCGGCTGGTGCTCAGCTACGACGCGCTCGCCGACGACGTGCCGGCCGACCACATCGTGCACCGGGTGATGTCGACCATCCCGCTTCCGGCGGTCGCCCCCCGGCAGCAGGCCACCCCGCCGTCGAGCACCCCGCCGCCGGGCGCCGGCTGGCCCGGGCAGCGGCCGTGACCTCACCCACCCCTCGTCCCGCCCCCGACCGCAGCGAGGCTGTGCTGTCCCGACTCCAGTTGCTTGTCACCCGCAAGCTCGACGGTCTGCTCCAGGGTGACTACGCCGGCCTGCTCCCGGGGCCGGGCAGCGAGGCGGGCGAGTCGCGGGAGTACCGCCCCGGCGACGACGTACGCCGGATGGACTGGCCGGTGACCGCGCGGACCACGACCCCGCACGTGCGGCGCACTGTCGCGGACCGGGAGCTGGAGACGTGGCTGGCTCTGGACCTCTCGGCCAGCCTGGACTTCGGCACCGGGCAGTGGCTCAAGCGGGAGGTGGTGGTGGCCGCCGCGGCCGCCATCACCCATCTGACCGTCCGGGGCGGCAACCGGATCGGCGCGGTGATCGGCACCGGTGGTGGCGCGTCCGCGCCGGCGCGACGCTTCAGGGGTGGCCCGCCGCCGGTCGGCCCGGGGGTGCTCACCCGACTGCCGGCGCGCTCCGGCCGCAAGGAGGCGCAGGGCCTGTTGCGGGCCGTCGCCGGCACCGCGATCCAACCCGGCCGGGGCGATCTGGGCGCGCTCGTCGAGATGCTCAACCGCCCGCCCCGGCGGCGCGGTGTGGCAGTGGTGGTCTCGGACTTCCTGGCGCCTACCGAGCAGTGGGCCCGGCCGATGCGCAAGCTGCGCGTCCGGCACGACCTGCTGGCGATCGAGGTGGTCGACCCGCGCGAGCTGGAGTTGCCCGACGTGGGGGTGCTGCCGGTGGTCGACCCGGAGAGCGGTGAGCTGCACGAGGTGCAGACCGCCGACCCGCGGCTGCGGCAGCGCTACGCCGAGGCCGCCACCGCCCAACGGGCCGCGATCGCCGCCGCGCTGCGTGGCGCCGGGGCGGCTCACCTGCGTCTGCGTACCGACCGAGACTGGCTGCTGGACATGGTGCGTTTCGTGGCCGCGCAGCGGCACGCGCGCACCCGGGGGACGACACGATGATCCGTTTTCTGCAACCGTGGTGGCTGCTGGCACTGCTGCCGGTGTTCGCCCTCACCGCGTTCTACGTGTGGCGGCAGCTGCACCGCCGGGCGTACGCGATGCGGTTCACCAATGTGGACCTGCTGCGGACCGTAGCGCCGAAGGGACTGGGCTGGCGGCGACACGTGCCGGCGACCGCGTTCCTGCTCTGCCTGCTGGTGCTGGCCACGGCGTTGGCCCGTCCGGCGGTGGACACGAAGGAGCCGTTGGAGCGGGCGACGGTGATGCTCGCCATCGACGTGTCGCTGTCCATGCAGGCCGACGACGTGGCGCCGAACCGGCTGGAGGCCGCGCAGGAGGCGGCCAAGCAGTTCGTCGGTGAGCTACCGGAGAGCTACAACCTGGGCCTCGTCTCGTTCGCGAAGGCTGCCAACGTGCTGGTGCCGCCGGGCAAGGACCGGGACGCGGTGACCACCGCCATCGACGGGCTGGTGCTGGCCGAGGCGACCGCGACGGGTGAGGCGGTGTTCACCTGCCTGGAGGCGATCCGGTCGGTGCCGGCCGACGGCGCGGCGGGCATCCCACCGGCGCGGATCGTGCTGCTGTCCGACGGGTTCCGCACCTCCGGCCGGTCCGTGGAGGAAGCGGCGGCCGCCGCGCAGGCGGCGAACGTGCCGGTGTCCACAATCGCGTTCGGCACCGACACCGGTCAGGTCGACATCGGCGGGCAGCTCCAGCGGGTGCCGGTGGACCGGCTGGCCCTCGCCGAACTGGCCGAGACCACCGAGGGCTACTTCTACGAGGCGGCCTCGGTGAGCGAGCTGAAGCAGGTCTACCAGGACATGGGCAGCTCGATCGGGTTCCGCACCGAGCCGCGCGAGGTGACCCAGTGGTACGCGGGCTTGGCGCTGCTGCTGGCGCTGTGCGCCGGAGCGCTCAGTCTGCTCTGGTCGTCGCGGATCGTCTGATCGCCGGCCACGGCAGCGACCAGGGAAGAGGACGCCACGGCAGCGACCAGGGAAGAGGACGCCACGGCAGCGACCAGGGAAGAGAACGGCCGGCGGTGGTCAGTGGCCGCCGCCGGCCAGGACGAAGACGACGGCCACCCAGACGGCGGCGAGGGTGAAGCCCAGCGGGGCGACGTAGCGGCTCATGACGGCTCCGAGTGGCGGCGGGACGGTCCGCGTGCGGGGGCGGACCGCAGGGGGTGGGGACGCGCACACGAAGTCGTGACCGGGCGGCTCCCGACGACCGTCCGGTGATCGGACGGCGCGGCACACGCGCCCCGGCGTCAGCCGAGGCGGTGGGGGAGCGGAGCGGGGTCAGCTCGCCAGACTGAGTCGTGGCTCAGCGGGGCTGACCATCGGCCCGGCCACGACTGGGAGGATCGCTATCTCGCACAGCGATCACCTCCTGCAAGTCGGCCCGGCCGGAACGTTGATGATCGTACACCTGGGCCGGCGGCCGGACGCACTCGGCCGACCGGTCGGCGACCGCTCCACCGCCCGGCCGGCGCCACCGGTCGGGACGGTCCGTCGACCCGCTCCGGCGGCCCGTGCGCACGACCGTCACCAGCACCGCGGCGAGCAGCGGCAGCCAGCAGAACCGGGCCAGCACCCACCCCGGACCGACCGGCGTGGTGTGCAGGCCGGGCAGGGCCAGGCCACCCCGGGCGGTGAGCGCGGTCACCGTGACCAGCACCGGCTGGTGCCACAGGTAGATCCGCACCGCGTTGTGGTTCACCGCGGTCACCGCCCGGCTCGGCAGCGGTCGGGCCAGCACCCGTTCCCAGCCGGGTCGGGCCAGCAGACCCAGCCCGACCTGGGTGACGGCCAGGGCCACCGCAAGCAGCGACGGCGGGTTCAGGTTGGACACCCCGTCCCCGGGCACGCCGACCGCGCTGACCGGGTAGCCCACCGCCAGCAGCGCGGCCAGCACCGCGCCCCCACCGGCCGCGAGCAGGCCGGCCGCCCGTCGCCCGGCCAACCGCCCGTCGGCGTACGCCAGGCCGAGCAGGTACGGCACCGCCCAGGCCGCCACCACGCTGACCGGAGCCACTGCCACACCGTCCGGCAGCAGGCGCACCGCCACGTCGCTCGCCGCCACCACGGCCACCGCCGGGACGACGCAGCGGGCCACGCCCCACCGGCGTACGGCGGCGCGCAGTGGGCCGCTCACCGTCACCAGGAGCAGCAGCGGCGCCAGGAACCAGAGCGGACTGACCGCCAGGTGCAGTCCGACGGCCAGCGTGTCGTCGGGCGCGCCCGCCACGGCGGCGGCCAGCAGCACGGCCGCGCCGGCGCCCAGCAGCGCCACAGTGGGCAGCAGCAGCCGACGCAACCGGCGGGCCAGCCAGCGACCCGTGCCGCCCCGGTGCCGGGCCAGCGACCGGGCCGAGCCGAAGCCGGCGGCGAAGAAGAACAGGCCGAGCGTCTGCAACACCCAGGTCATCGGGGCCAGGTCCGGCATCGTGGTCAGCGGGCTGGCCTGGTGCAGCCCGCCGTCGCCGGCCAGCACCAGGCCGGTGACCAGCCAGTGCCCGAGCACCACCCCACCGATCGCGTACGCCCGCAGCGCGTCGACCGCGCGGTCGCGGCTCACCGGGCGTCCCCGACCGGGCTGCCGAGCACTACCGCCGTGACCGCGACCAGGGTGGCGCTGCCGGCCACCAGGTAGCCGTCATGCCCGGCCACCCCGTCCACCGGCAGCGGTCGGGCGCCGAAAGCCGGATCGCCGGGGCGACGCCCGTAGCCGAGGCCGGGCAGCCGCACCTGTGGCACCCGGCGGATCCAGTCCGACGGCGCCTCGGCAGCCCAGAACCGCAGTCCGCCGCGCAGGTCGGCGGCGCGCTGCACCCCGGCCCCGACACCACCGAGGCTGACCACGTCGGCGACCTGAGCCGGGGCGTGCGTCGCCGCCAGCGCCGCCACCAACGCCCCGTAGCTGTGCCCGATCACCGTGATCGTCGCGGCGGGACGGCGTGCGGCCAACTCCCGCAGCAGCCCGGCCAGCCCGGCCGCCCCACGCCGGGCGCTGGCGTCGCTGACGGCGGTCAGCACCCCGTCGGGCGGGTCGTAGCCGAGCCAGGCCAGCACCGCGACCCGCGCCGTCGGGTCGGTCGACCGCACCTGCGCGTAGAGCTGCGTGGCCTGCACCGCCGGCGCCCGCCGGGCCACCCCGCCCAACCCGCTGTCGAAGTCCGCGAGGGTGCTGCCCACCCCGGGCACCAGCACCGCGATCCGGTCCGCGTCGGCCAGGTCGCCGAGCACCTCCACGGCCCGGCCGTCACCGCGCGTGTCGAAGAACAGGAACCGGCGTCCGTCGGCCGCCCAGTCCGCGTACGGGGGGCCGGCCGCGCGCATCGCCGCCGCGCTGACCGGGTACGCCTCGACGAACCCCGCCGCGGCGACCGGCTCGGGTCGGATGGGCAGGACCAGGTTCACGCCGAGCAGTGCGCTCAGTGCGAAACGGGCGGCACCTCGTCGTCGCATCACGTTCTCCCTCCGGGTATGTCGTCCGGAGGAGAGTGCGGGGACGTACGGGTCGCGGACGTCGCACCGGGGAGCCGTTTCTCGGGTGGCTCCGGGGGACTACTCGCCGGCGGCGACCAGACCCGTCTCGTACGCCAGCACCACTGCCTGGGCGCGGTCGCGCAGCCCCAGCTTGCCGAGGATCCGCCCGACGTGCGTCTTCACGGTCTGCTCGGCCACCACCAGGTCACCGGCGATCTCCGCGTTGTTGCGACCCCGGGCGATCAACCGCAGCACCTCGGTCTCGCGGGGCGTGAGCCCGGCCAGGTCGGTGGGGCGGGGCCGGCGCCGGTCCGGGCGGGCCGCGAACTCGGCGATCAACCGGCGGGTCACCGCCGGGGCGAGCAGCGCGTCACCGGCCGCCACCACCCGCACCGCCTGCACCAGGTCGGCAGCCGGGGCGTCCTTGAGCAGGAAGCCGCTGGCGCCGGCCCGCAGCGCCTCGTACACGTAGTCGTCCAGGTCGAACGTCGTGAGGATGAGCACCCGGGGGCGCTGCGCCGACCGGTCGCCGAGCAGCTTGCGGGTGGCCTCCAGCCCGTCCATGACCGGCATCCGAACGTCCATCAGCACCACGTCCGGGTCGAGCCGGCGGGTGGCGGCGACTGCCTGTGCGCCGTCGGCGGCGTCACCCACCACGAGCAGGTCCGGCTGAGCGGCCAGCAACGCGCCGAAGCCCTGCCGGACCATCGCCTGGTCGTCGGCGATCAGCACCTTGATCATGCGTCTCCGCTCTCCGCCTCGTACGGCAGTTCGGCCGCCACCGCGTAACCGCCGTCGGGCAGCGGCCCGGCGGTGAACGTACCGCCCAACGAGGTGGCACGCTCCCGCATGCCGGTCAGCCCGTGCCCCGGGCCGCCGTCGGCTGTCGGTCGGGCGTCGGCAGGCGAGTTCTCGACGCGTACTCCCAGACCGGACCGGCCGGTGCGGACGGTGACGCGCACCGCGGCGCCGGCCGCGTGCCGGGCCGCGTTCGCCAGCCCCTCCTGCACGATGCGGTACGCGGCAAGCCCGACCGGCGCGGGCACCCGCCCGTCGACCGACGGGTCGACGTCGAGCGTCACCGGCAGCCCGGCGCGGCGGGCCACGTCCACCATCGCGCCCAGGTCGCCCAGGTCGGGTTGTGGTGCGGTTTCTGGACCGCTCGCCTCGCTGCGCAGCACCCCCAACAGTCGCCGCATGTCGGTGAGCGCGTCGCGGGCCGAGCCGGCGATGGCGCCGAACTCCGCGGCCGCCGACGCCGGCACGTCGGTCAGCCGGTACGGCGCGGTCTCGGCCTGCACCGCGATCAGCGACATGTGGTGAGCCACCACGTCGTGCAGCTCGCGGGCGATCCGGGTGCGTTCCTCCAGCACCGCGCGGCGCTCCTGCTCCCGCTCGCTCAGCTCGGTCTGCGCGGCCAGCGCCCGCCGGGACAGCCGGTTGCGCCGGATCAGGTCACCGACGATCGCCAGCGCCCCGAGCAGCAGCAGGACGGGGATCCGGTTGTCGGGGTGGACCAGGCCGAATACCGGCACCGTGCTGATCGTCACCACCCAGACCAGCACCGGCCGGTCGACACGTGCGACGACCACCGCCAGCACCGCGACCGACCCGAGCGCCAGCGGCGGGGTCCACGGCCAGGACCGGTCGTCCGGCGCGTTGAACGTGCAGATCAGCAGGGCCAGTACCGCGAGCCGCCAGGCCAGCAGCGGACGCCGGGGCAGCGCCAGCAGCGGCGCCACGGTCATCCCCGAGAACAGCACCGCGACCGGCGTGGGCAGGCCCCAGCTGCTCTCCACGTTCAGTGTGATCAGGAAGAGGCCGAGCGCGGCGAGCAGCCCGACCGGGGTGGCGTACGGGGCCACCCGGGGCCAACGGGCCAGCAGCGGCCCTTCGGTCGGGGCGTCCCGGCCCCACAGGGTCTGTCGCAGCGCCCGCAGGGCCGTGGCGATCGGATGCCGGTTCACCACCCGGAGGCTACGGGCCGAGCCCGTTGCGGGCGTGCCACCAGGGGTTGATCCCCATGTCGTACCAAGGTGTGACGCGACTCCCGTTAGCGCTTACCTGCCGGTAACGCCTAGGCTCCGACGCGTCCGTGCTGACCATTCGCAAGGAGGAACCGTGTCCCGAACCGTGCTGGTGACCGGGGGTAACCGGGGGATCGGCCTGGCCATCGCGCAGGCCTTCGCCAAGCAGGGCGATCGGGTGGCGGTCACCCACCGCAGCGGCGACGCGCCTGAGGGGCTGTTCGGCGTACGCGCCGACGTCACCGACGCGGCCTCGATCGACGCCGCGTTCGCCGCCGTCGAGGCCGAGTTGGGGCCGGTCGAGGTGCTCGTCGCCAACGCCGGCATGACCGACGACACGCTGCTGCTGCGGATGTCCGAGGAGCAGTTCACAGGTGTGGTGGACACCAACCTCAGCGGCGCGTTCCGGGTGGCGAAGCGGGCCTCCGGCAAGATGCTGCGGGCCAAGTGGGGCCGCATGATCTTCATCTCCTCGGTGGTGGGCCTCTCCGGCGGCGCCGGTCAGGTCAACTACGCCGCCAGCAAGGCCGGCCTGGTAGGCGTGGCCCGCTCGATCACCCGTGAGCTGGGCAGCCGCAACATCACCGCGAACGTGGTGGCACCCGGCTTCATCGACACCGACATGACCGCCGGCCTCAGCGACGACCGCAAGGCGGAGATCCGCAAGTCCATCCCGGCCGGCCGGATGGCCAGCCCGGACGAGGTGGCCGCCGTGGTCACCTGGCTGGCCTCGGACAGCGCCGGGTACGTCTCCGGCGCTGTGATCCCGGTCGACGGCGGCCTCGGCATGGGCCACTGACCTTTTGACTACGGAGGAATCTGCGATGTCCGGACTGCTCGCCGGTAAGCGGCTGCTCGTCACCGGTGTGATCACCGAGGCTTCGATCGCCTTCTCGGTGGCGAAACTCGCCCAGGAGAACGGCGCGCAGGTCGTGCTGACCGGCTTCGGACGGCTCTCCCTGGTCGAGCGGATCGCCAAGCGGCTGCCCGAGCCCGCGCCGGTGATCGAGGTCGACGTGACAAACACCGAGCACCTGGCCAGCCTCGCCGACCGGGTCCGCGAGCACGTCGACGGCCTCGACGGGGTCGTGCACTCGATCGGCTTCGCCCCGCAGAGCTGCCTGGGCGGTGGCTTCCTCGACGCGCCCTGGGAGGACGTGGCGACCGCCCTGCACGTCTCCACCTTCTCGTACAAGTCGCTGGCCATGGCGGCGCTGCCGCTGATGTCTGCCGGCGGCGCGGTGGTCGGCCTGACCTTCGACGCGACGAAGGCGTGGCCGGTCTACGACTGGATGGGCGTGGCCAAGGCCGGCCTGGAGTCCGCGTCCCGCTACCTTGCCCTGCACCTGGGCAAGCAGGGCATCCGCAGCAACCTGGTCGCCGCCGGGCCGCTGCGGACGATCGCCGCGAAGTCGATCCCCGGCTTCGACCAGTTCGAGGAGGCCTGGGCCGAGCGGGCGCCGCTGGGCTGGAGCCTCACCGACCAGGAGCCGGCCGCTCGGGCCTGCCTGGCGCTGCTCTCCGACTGGTTCCCGGCCACCACCGGCGAGATCGTGCACGTCGACGGCGGCTACCACGCCATCGGTTCCTGACGCCGCGCCGCGACGCTCCCTGGCCGCCGTCCGCGTGATCCACGCGTCCGGACCAGGGGGCGTCGCCGGGCCGTCGCGGCCGAGGGGCAAGAATGACCCCATGGCGTACGACGCGGTGGTGCTGGTGTCCTTCGGCGGGCCCGAACGGCCCGAGGACGTGATGCCGTTCCTGCAGAACGTGACCCGCGGCCGAGGTGTGCCGCCCGAGCGGCTGGCCGAGGTCGCGGAGCACTACCAGCACTTCGGCGGGGTGTCCCCGATCAACAAGCAGAACCGCGAGCTGCTGGCCGCCGTCCGCGCCGACTTCGCCGCGCACGGCCTCGACCTGCCCCTCTACTGGGGCAACCGCAACTGGGACCCGATGCTCGCCGACACCGTGACGCAGATGCGCGACGACGGGGTGACCCGAGCGCTCGCCTTCGTCACCAGCGCGTACGGCGGCTACTCGTCCTGCCGGCAGTACCAGGAGGACATCGCCGCCGCCCGCGCCGCCGTCGGCCCGGACGCCCCGGTTATCGAGAAGCTGCGCCAGTTCTGGGACCACCCCGGCTTCATCGAGCCGCACGTCGACGCCGTCCGTGCCGCGCTGGGCCAGCTCGACCCGGCCAAGCGGGACACCACCCGGCTGGTGTTCACCGCCCACTCCATTCCCAGCTCGATGGCGGCGAACGCCGGCCCGCACGGCGGCCGGTACGAGGCGCAACTGCGCGAGGCCGCCCGGCTGGTGGCCGCTGCCGCCGCCCCCGGCCTCGCGTACGACCTGGTCTGGCAGAGCCGTTCCGGCCCCCCGCAGGTGCCGTGGCTGGAGCCGGACATCAACGACCACCTGGCCGCCCTCGCGCGGGGCGGCACCACGAGCGTGGTGGTCAGCCCGATCGGGTTCGTCTCCGACCACCTCGAGGTCGTGTGGGACCTCGACACCGAGGCGCTGGAGACGGCCAAGCAGCTCGGCCTCGACTTCGTCCGGGCCGGCACCCCGGGCACCGATCCGCGCTTCGTGACAATGGTCCGGGAGCTGGTCACCGAGCGGACCGACCCGGACGGCGCGCAGCTACGTCGCCGGCTCGGCGAACTGCCGATGTGGGACACCTGCCCCACCGTGTGCTGCGTACCCACCCGCCGTCCGACGCCCGCTGGGAGCACCGATGCATGACCGTAAGCCCGTGCAGAGCTGGCTCACCGACATGGACGGTGTGCTGGTCCACGAGGGCCAGCCCGTTCCCGGCGCCCCCGAGTTCATCAACCGGATGCGCGCCTCCGGCAAGCCGTTCCTGGTGCTGACCAACAACTCGATCTACACGCCACGGGACCTGACGGCCCGGTTGAGCCGGATGGGCCTGGACGTTCCGGAGGAGTCGATCTGGTCGTCGGCCCTGGCCACCGGCCAGTTCCTCGCCGACCAGCGGCCGGGTGGCACCGCATACGTCATCGGCGAGGCCGGCCTGACCACGGCGCTGCACGCGGTCGGCTACGTGCTCACCGACTTCGCCCCGGACTACGTGGTGCTCGGCGAGACCCGCACCTACAGCTTCGAGGCGATCACCAAGGCGGTCCGGCTGATCAACGACGGGGCCCGGTTCATCTGCACCAACCCCGACGTGACCGGCCCGTCCGTGGAGGGCGCGTTGCCCGCCGCCGGCTCGGTCGCCGCCATGATCTCCAAGGCGACCGGGGTGGAGCCGTACTTCGTCGGCAAGCCCAACCCGATGATGATGCGCTCCGCGCTGAACACCATCAACGCGCACTCGGAGACCACCGCGATGATCGGCGACCGGATGGACACCGACATCCTCTGCGGCCTGGAGGCCGGGCTGGAGACCATCCTGGTGCTCACCGGCATCAGCAGCCGTACCGAGGCGGAGCGTTACCCGTACCGACCGTCCCGGATCATCAACTCGGTGGCGGACCTGCTCGACGAGATCTGACGCCCCGCGCGGCTCGCCGCCGATGTGGGGTCAGGGGCGTAGGGGGGCGTTGCAGGCGGCCACCAGTGCCTGCCGGCAGGCCGTGGTGAGGGGGCGCAGCGCGGCGTCGCGCTGCTGGGCCTCGTAGTTGTTGATCGCGCCACCGGGAGCGGCGTGCCCGGCCAGCGCGAGCACCCGGTCCAGCACGGCGGCACGGGCGAAGAGCCGGCGGGCCCGCGGGTCGAAGCCCGGTGGCAGGTCGGTGGCACCGTCCGGGCGGCGCAGCGCGGCCAGTGCTCCGGCCAACTCGGGCCGCCACTGGGCCACGTCGAGACGGGTCAGCGCGGCGGTCGTCTCGGCCAGCGCGGCCGCCAGCTCGGCCTCCGCCTCGGCGGCGCCGGGCAGCGACAGCGAGGCGGCCGGGGCGTTGGCCGGCAGCGGGTAGACCCGCCACAGCACCGTCTCGAAACAGTCCCCCGAACCGGACGTGTGGCTGCGGACCTGCGGGATCAGGCCCAGCCCACCGGCCACCACCGCCTCGCCCGCCACCAGCGCCGCCCCGGCGAAGTCCCCGGGACCGGGCAGACCCCGCGGGTCACCCGGCGCGGGTAGCACCAGACGGATCTCGTCGGGGGAGAGCTTGGCCAGGGTGGGCAGCGCGGCACCCAGCGGGACGTCGGTCCAGGTGCCGGGGGCGTCCGCGACGAGGTGCTCCTCCGCACCGGCGATGGCGTCGGCGACCTCGTCGAACGGCACCAGCCCGGCGCGCCACGCGCGCACCCAGGCAACGAACCGGCTCGACCGGCGCGGCGCAAGCGTGGCCGCGCCCGTTGCGGGGGTGGACATGCCGAAAGGGTACGTGGTCATCGGTGGCCCTGTCTCGACTGCCGCTCCGGCCGCCCTGCCTGCCCCGAACTGCCCCCTTCGCCCCATCCGCTCCCTGCCTGCCCAGCCGTGGGCACGCGTCGGGTCCCGCCAGTTGACGGGCGGCGCTCGGGTGCCTGCCTCGTCCGCCCGGGGCGGCGGCAGGTGACGGTGTGTCGGGATGACACGGGCCGGCGGCGTGGGGTTAGCGTGATCGACATGGCGGGGCGATACGGCGAGGACGTGCTGGCGGGGGACTGGCGGCGACGGAAGGTCACCCCCGAGGTGGATGCCGAACCGGAGCTCGTGGTGGAGGACGCCGACTCCGGGTTCTGCGGAGCGGTGGTGGGCTTCGAGGCGGGCGCGGTGGTGTTGGAGGACCGACACGGCAAACGGCGCAACTTCCCGCTGCTGCCCGCGGCGTTCCTGCTCGACGGCCGTCCGGTGACACTGCGCCGCCCGAGCCGCGCCCCGGTGCCGGCTGCCCGTCGGCGTACCGCGTCCGGTTCGGTGGCGGTGGACAATGTTCGCGCCCAGGTGGCCAAGGCCAGCCGGATCTGGGTGGAGGGCATCCACGACGCCGCGCTTGTCGAGCGCATCTGGGGCGACGACCTGCGGATAGAGGGCGTGGTCGTGGAGCCCCTGGACGGCATCGACGACCTCGACGCCGCGGTTCGCGACTTCGGCCCCGGCCCCACCCGGCGACTGGGTGTGCTTGTCGACCATCTCGTGCCGGGCAGCAAGGAGAGCCGGATCGTGGCACGGGTGACCTCGCCGTACGTGCTGGTGACCGGGCACCCCTACGTCGACGTGTGGCAGGCGGTCAAGCCGGCCGCGCTGGGCATCGCTGCGTGGCCGGTGGTGCCGCCGGGGCGCCCGTGGAAGGAAGGGGTCTGCGCGGCCCTCGGGGTGGCCGAGCCGGCCGACATGTGGCGACACATCCTGTCCCGGGTGAACAGCTTCGCCGACGTCGAGACTCCACTGATCAACGCCATGGAACGCCTCATCGACTTCGTCACCGAACCAGCCTGATCCGGCCCCGCGCCCGCTCGCGCCGCTCGTGCGACGCGGGCGGGAGGCGCGGGAGGCGCTCAGGGCTCCTGGTCGGGGGTGCGGGAGTAGACGAAGGTGGCGATGTCCAGCGCGACCGCGCGGCCCTGCTCGTCGCGGCGCACAGTGAGGATCTCGCCGTCCTGTCCGCCGGCCCGGCCCCGCCAGCGGTCCGTGCCCTCGGCGACGAAGAGGTTCGGCGTGCCGACCGGTCCGGCGTGCAGGTCGCCGGCGGCGTCCACGTACACCTCGATGGTGGTGCCCATCCACCACCAGCGGCCGGTCAGCTCGGCGAGTTCGGCGGGCGGCGGGGCGGCGGCCGGTCGCCACGCGGTGACCGGGGCGGGTTCGGCGTCCAACACGAGCGTGAGCAGTTGCCGGCTCAGCCCGCCCAGGTAGCCGGTGCGGAAACCGTACGAGTTGGCGAAGCCCACGACCGCGGTGCGGCTGGGCCGGTGCACGGCCAGCGAGGCGACGTAGCCGGGCATGGAGCCGCCGTGTCCGACGTACACCCGGTCGCCTTCCCGGAAGAGCTCCAGCCCGAGGCCGTGGCCGTGGGTCCAGGACTCCTGGTCGCTGATCACCACGGGTGAGCACATCTCGGTAAGCGTCTCGGCGGCCAGCACCGACGGGTCGGGATCGGCCAGGAAGGCGGCCCAGCGGCCCAGATCCTCGATCGTCGACCAGAGCTGACCGGCCGGGGCCATCGCTCCGGTGTCGGTGCGCGGCTCCTCGCGCAGGGTGTCGTGCCAGGGGTGTACGACGTAGCCACGGGCGAACGGCTCGGTGGCCGCGTACGTGGTGCGGCGCAGGCCCAGCGGGGTGAGGATCCGCTCGCCGAGCAGGTCGGCCCAGGGCGTCCCGGTGAGTCGTTCGAGGACGCCGCCGAGCAGCCCGTACGCCAGGTTGGAGTAGTGGTAGGTGGCGTGCGGCGGGTAGGCGATCTTGTCGGGGGTGACCCCGGCGAGCAGGGTGGTGAGGTCCACGCCGGCCGCGCGTTCCCACCAGTCGCCCTCGGGTTCACGCTGCATGCCGCTGGCGTGCGCGAGCAGTTGGCGCAGGGTGAGCGCGCCGACGCCGGTGCCCGGCAGGTGTCGCTCCAGCGGGTCGTCGAGGGCGAGCCGGCCGGCGTCGCGCAGCTGCATGATCAGGGTCGCGGTCATGGTCTTGCTGATCGAACCCAGACGGTACTGGAGATCGACGTCTGGGCGGGGATGCTCTCCGGCCAGGGCCAGGTGCGCCAGCGTGCCGTCGCGCACCACGCCCAGCACCAGCGAGGGGACATGGCCGTCGGCCTGGGCCTGGGCGACCCGGGCGTCGATCTGACGGGCGGTCTCGGGCAGCAGGGTCAAGGGGGACCTCCTCGGGGCGGGCGCCGATTGGTGGCGTTCCGGCGGGCCGGTAAGGGCGTCGATGAGCCTACTGATCTCCCTGGGGAGGCCGCGCGTGCGTTTGCGTGTCACGATCGTGGTGTGGACGCGGTGGTGTGGATCGTTTTGGGTGTGGTGCTGGCGGTCGCCGAGATCTTCACGACGACGCTCTTTCTCATCATGT
Source organism: Micromonospora sp. DT43 (assembly GCF_049841645.1). Taxonomy (NCBI): domain Bacteria; kingdom Bacillati; phylum Actinomycetota; class Actinomycetes; order Micromonosporales; family Micromonosporaceae; genus Micromonospora; species Micromonospora sp. DT43. Next base: position 108,669 of record NZ_JBNCKR010000018.1, read on the forward strand.
TCGGGCTCGGTGCGTTCGCCGCCGCCGGTGCCGCCGCTCTCGGCGCGCCGGTGGCCGTGCAGGCTCTGGTCTTCGCGGTGGTGTCCGCGTTGAGTCTGGTGGTGGCCCGTCCGGTCATTCGGCGGCATCGCCGTTCGGCGCTGGAGAGCGGCGAGCAGCCGTTCGGCGTGGAGGCGATCGAGGGCTCCAGCGCCCTGGTGCTGGAGCGGGTGGACGCCGACCACGGCCTCGTCAAGATCGACGGGGAGCTGTGGACCGCCCGGCCGTACGACACGACGCAGACTTTCGAGCCCGGCCAGCGGGTTCGGGTGATAAAGGTCCGGGGCGCGACCGCCCTGGTCTGGCAGGACGACGTTTCTTCCGCCGGCGAGCTGCCGGAAGCGAGAGGGTGAACGGGATGACCATATTGGGTGTGCTGGTGATCGCGGTGGCGTTGATCGCCGTGATAACGCTGGCAAAGGCGGTGCGGATCGTGCCGCAGCAGCGCCAGGACGTGGTGGAACGGCTCGGCAAGTACAAGCGCACCCTCAACCCCGGCCTCAACCTGCTGGTGCCGTTCATCGACGCCGTACGCACCAAGGTCGACATGCGGGAGCAGGTCGTCAGCTTCCCCCCGCAGCCGGTGATCACCTCGGACAACCTGGTGGTCTCGATCGACACGGTTCTCTACTTCAAGGTGGTCGACTCGGTCCGGGCGACCTATGAGATCTCCAGCTTCCTGCAGGCCATCGAGCAGCTCACCGTCACCACGCTGCGTAACGTGATCGGCTCGCTCGACCTGGAGCGGGCGCTGACCAGCCGGGACGAGATCAACAGGCACCTCTCCGGTGTGCTGGACGAGACCACCGGTCGGTGGGGCATCAAGGTGACCCGGGTCGAGATCAAGGCGATCGAGCCGCCGGCCAGCATCCGCGACTCGATGGAGAAGCAGATGCGCGCCGAGCGGGACCGCCGCGCGGCGATCCTGACCGCCGAGGGGCACAAGCAGTCGGTGATCCTCACCGCCGAGGGTGACAAGCAGTCGGCGGTGTTGCGGGCCGACGGTGACCGGCAGGCTCGGATCCTGCAGGCCGAGGGTCAGGCGAAGGCGATCCGGACGGTCTTCGACGCGATCCACCAGGCCAACCCGAGCCAGAAGGTGCTCGCGTACCAGTACCTGCAGGCTCTGCCGCAGATCGCCCAGGGCAGCGCCAACAAGGTCTGGATCGTGCCGGCCGAGCTGACCAAGGCCCTGGAGGGCATGGGTGGCGCGCTCGGTGGGCTGAGCCAGATGGTGGGGGACCTGCCCTCGCCGGAGGCTGCCGACCACGCGAGCCAGGTGGAGCGCGAGGCCGCGGAGGCGGCGCAGGCTGCGGCGGATGCCGCCCAGCAGATCCACGACGAGGTACGCGTCGCCGAGGCGCAGGCCACCGGCGGCAACAAGCCGCAGGGGCTGCCCGCTCCGGAGCCGGTCACTCCGCCCAGCCTGACCGAGGACCCGGCCGACCAGCGCGAGCGCGGCTGATCCGTACTCGCCGGCCGACCGGCCGGCCAGGGGCTTCGACGCTGGCCCTGAATGCGAGAAAGACTCATGGGGCGCTCCGATGCCTGCCACGATCGGTCCTAGGACGGGTGGTGACCAGGCAATCGGGGCGCCCCGGCGCGTTCCGCACCGCTCGTGGACGAGCGAGGTGACGCATGAAGGATCCGGCGAATCGGATGTGGTCCTCGGCCCCGGTGCCCGGCGCGCACGACCCGGCCGCCCCACTGGGCTCCCGGAGCACCGGTGGCGGGTTCGGCGTACTCCCCTTCGTGGGCGAGCCGACCCCGGCCGGGCCGGCCACGAACGCCAGCTGGGCCTGGTCGGTACGCCGGTTCGCGCGGGCCGCGGTGTGGCTGCTGCCCGCGTACGCCATCCTCTACGGCGCGGTGGCGATGGCCAGCGACGGAGGGGTGGGCAACGACCCGTATCCGGCCGACGGGCGGGCCGTGTACCTGATCGGCTGGGTGGCCGCAGTGTGGCTCGGCCTGCTCGCGCTGCTGGCCCTCACCGGTCTGTTGGCCGCCACGCGCAGCCGCCGGGTGGCCGCCGCCGGGCTGCTGGTCAGCATCGCCGGGACGGTGCTGATGCTGCCGTTCGCCGGCCTGGAGGAGCAGACGCCCGTCTTCGGGACCACCGCGCGGTCGCTGGTCCTGCTCGGCGCGACGTTCTACAGCGTGGGCTGGTTCCTCACCGGCTGGGCGGTGGCCCGCTCGGGCACCTTCAGCCTTGGCGACGGCGTCATGCTGATCATCGCCGCGCCGTTGCTCGGCCTGGGCGGTGCCCTGATCGGCTCGCTACAGACGTTCGGCGCGATCTTCGTGCTGATCGCCGGCATCGGCATCGGCTACCGCTCCGGCCGCCTGATGCCCCGAGAAACCGCCAGAGACGCCGCCGCAGCCAGCCTAAATACCCCAACCCCCTAAACCACCCACCCACCCACCCACCCACCCACCCACCCGGTCCATCCCGGCCGCCCACTCCGGTGATCATGAGGTTGACGGGCGGTTCTGTGATCAAACCCCCCGCTAAGCCCATGATCACCGGGGTGGGTAGGGGCCCCGGGGTGGGGTGGGGGTGGGGGTGGGGGTGGGGGTGGGGGATGAGCGGGTGAAGTTGGTGACACTCGGTGGGTTGGGGTGGTCGGTTGGCGTTTTTTGTGGCAATCCTGGGGAGCATGGCCGCCTCTCGCTCGCCGCTGTCGCGGCTGCTCACCGTGTTGCTCGCCGGCGTGCTGGCAGGGCTCGCCCTGGCCGTCGCCGCGCTCCCGGGCAACCTGCTGGTCGGGTTCGCCGCGCGTGCCGCGATCGGGTCGTACGCCGCGTTGCCGGCCTCGCTGAAGACACCGGCCACCCCGCAGCGCTCGTACCTCTACGCCAACGACGGCAAGACGCTGCTCACCACGTTCTACGACGTGAACCGCACCGACGTCGCGCTGGCGGACGTCGCCCCGGTGATGCGGCAGGCGATCGTGGCGGCCGAGGACCGGCGGTTCTACGACCACGGCGGCGCGGACCTGCGGGGCCTGGCCCGAGCGCTGGTCGCCAACGTCAAGGGCGGCGGCACCGAGCAGGGCGGTTCCACGCTGACGATGCAGTACGTCCGCAACGTCCTCAAGACCGACCCCACCCGCACGCCGGAGGAGCGCGCCGCCGCCACCGACCCCACCGTCGGGCGCAAGCTCCAGGAGATCCGGTACGCGGGCGCGCTGGACAAGAGCCTCGGTAAGGACGAAATCCTCAACCGGTACCTGAACATCGCCTACTTCGGCGCGGGGGCGTACGGGATCGCGGCGGCCAGCCAGCGTTACTTCGGCACGGCGCCGGCGAAGCTGACCCTGGCCCAGTCGGCGTTGCTCGCCGGCCTGGTGCAGTCCCCGGACGCGTACAGCCCGATCGGTGGCGACAAGGACGAGGCGCTGGCCCGTCGGTCGTACGTGCTGGACTCGATGGTCGCCACCGGCGCGGTCACCGCCGCGCAGGCCGCGCAGGCGAAGGCCGAGCCGCTGGCCCTGCACCCGACCGCGCAGCCCAACGGCTGCACCGCCGTCGCCCAGGGCCACGACGACTGGGGCTACTTCTGTGACTACCTGCGCCAGTGGTGGCTGACCCAACCGGCCTTCGGCGCCACTGCCGCCGAGCGCGAGCAGGCCCTGCGCTCGGGCGGCTACACGGTCGTCACCTCGCTGGACCCGAAGGTCCAGGCCACCGCGCAACAGCAGGCCACCAAGGTGTACGGCTACGACAACAAGCGCGCCCTGCCGATCGCGGCCGTGCAGCCGGGCACCGGGCGGGTGCTGGCGATGGCGGTCAACAGGCACTACAGCCTGGCCGACAACCCGGCCGGGCAGCCGAACTACCCGAACACCGTCAACCCGTTGATCTCCGGTGGGGCCAGTGTCGACGGGTACCAGGCGGGTTCGACGTTCAAGCTGTTCACCATGCTCGCCGCGCTGGAGTCGGGCCGTACTCTCTCCACCGGCTTCGACGCGCCCGCCAAGCTACCCACCCGGTACGCCGCCGAGGGCCCGGGCAGTTGCGACGGGCACTGGTGCCCGGCGAACGCCAACCCGGACTGGATGGACGGGTACCGGATGATGTGGGACGGCTTCGGTCGTTCCGTGAACACCTACTTCGTCTGGCTGGCCGAGCAGGTCGGCCAGGACAAGGTGGTGCAGATGGCGCAGCGGCTCGGCATCACCTTCCGCGCCGACTCGGACGCCTCCTTCGCCAAGAACAACGCCGCCAACTGGGGTTCCTTCACTCTCGGCGTGGCGGCCACCACTCCGTTGGACCTGGCGAACGCGTATGCCACGGTGGCTGCCGAAGGCACCTACTGCTCGCCGGTGCCGGTGGTCTCGGTGACCGACGCGAACGGCGCGAAGGTGCCGGTCGGGCAGCCGTCCTGCAAGAAGGTCCTCGACGCCGACGTCGCCCGTGCCGCGACCGACGCCGCTCGGTGCCCGGTGGGCCAGCAGTCGGCGTTCGGGCAGTGCAATGGCGGCACCGCCACCGGCGTGAACGACATCCTCGGCGGGCGGCCGGTGGCCGGTAAGACGGGCAGTTCGGAGGAGAACGCCACCGAGACGTTCGTCGGCTTCACCCCGCAGGTGGCAGTTGCCGGCATCGCCGCCAACCCGGACGACCCGGCCGACTCGGTGGGCTCGGCGGTGCAGAGCAAGGTGATCGACGCGGTCGCCCGAGTCATCGCCACGGCGGTGAAGGGTCAGCCGGAGAAGGCGTTCGCCGCGCCGAGCAAGGAGCTGGCCGGCGAGCCGCACCGCCCGGTGGAGCGCCCGACCGTCCCCGAGCGTCAGCAGCAGCCCGCTCAGGATCCGCGTTCGGCCCTGCAACGCTGGCTCGACCGTCGGGGCTGATCCCGGATTCAGTGGCGGCCCGGTCCACCTCGGGCCGGGCCGCCGTGCTCTTTCCGCAGGTCCGCTGGCGGGCGTCGCGCACTCCGAGGTCACTGCCGTGCCTGGCGGTGACCTCGGAGTGCGACTCGACCGGGCCCGATCTCAGCCGTTGGTGGAGGCTGCCGCGATGGCGGCGCGCACCTGCTGGGCGAAACCGGCGACGGTGAAGTCCGGGGCCAGGCTGTCGACCAGGATGATGTCCGAGACCGCGTTGTTCGTCCGCAGCGGCAGGATCGCCCGGTATTCGGGCGAGTTGTACCAGTTCTCGGCGTCCGCGCGGGTGGGGAACTCCATCAGGACGACGGAGCCGGGCCAGGCGCCCTCGACCACGTCCACGTCACCCTGGGCGAGCCACTTGCCGCCGTACGGGCGCACGGTCGCCTCGACCTGCTCCAGGTACGACAGCCCCGCCTCGTTCGGGATGCCGCCGGGGATGCGCAGGTGATTGATCAGGTAGGTGCTCATGGGGATCTCCAGTCCTCGTGCTTTAGATGACGCTCGTAATCTAACCGAGCCTCGCCGTTGCGGCAAGTTTTGGATTAGGGTCGTCCTCTATGATCGAGGAGTCGAGTGGTGAGCACGTGAGGGAGGAAGCGCGATGGGCAGAACGTCACGTGCCGAAGCGGCAAGGCACCGCGAGGAGGTGGTGGCCGTCACCTCACGGCTACTGCGTGAACGCGGCGCGGCGGGCATGAGTGTGCAGGACCTCATGGGTGCCGCCGGACTGACCCACGGAGGCTTCTACAAGCATTTCAGCTCCAAGGACGAGTTGCTGGGCATTGCCGCCACGACGGCGTTCGGTGAACTCCTGGCCCTGCTGGACCAGTTCTCCGACGACCTACCCGACCGGTCGGAAGCGCGAAGCGCGCTGCTGCGGCACTACCTGTCACCCGAGCATCGCGACACACCCGGCACGGGATGTGCCAACACCGCGTTGGCCGCCGACGCCGCCCGGGCATCCGCCGACAGCCCGCTCCGCACGTCGTACGCGCTGGGTCTTCAGGAGACCGTCAAGCGCATGACGGACCTCGCGGAGGCGCCCGGCCGAGACGGGACCGAGGCCCGCCGGCGGGCGCTCGTCGACCTCGCCACGATGGTCGGTGCGCTCACGCTGGCCCGCGCGACGGGTCAGACGCCCCTGTCGGAGGAGATCCTCCAGAGCGCGCAGGAAGCCCTGTCGAGCCCGGCCAGCGACCGGCGGGGCTGACCCGCGACGCGACGGCGCCTCCCCACCGCAGGGTGGGGAGGCGCCATCGGGTCGTCTACTTCTTGTTCTTCAACTGGTCGAAGTCGACCACCTGGCCCTCCGGCGGCGCCTTCACGTCGTCGAAGGTCGCGCCGAACTCGCTGAACGTGATCTGACCGGGTGAGTCCTGGTTGCCTTCAATCCGCATCGGGTACGGCTCGCCGGTGGTGGCGATGTAGAGCATGCCGCTCTTGTCGCCGTCGACGAGGCCGATGGTCTTGACGCCGTCGATCTCCTTGGCTTCGCCCTTGGTCATGGTGCCGTCCGGCTTGAGCAGCTTGTCGATGTTGGCGACGTCGAACAGCTGGGAGAAGTCGTCCTTGGCGGACACCTTGGCCCACTTGTCGCCCATCAGCTTCACGATCTCGTCCGACGCCTGGGCGCCGGCGTTCTTGGCCCAGAACTTCTCGTCCGGCCGGATGTACTGCTGCCCGGCGACGGAGAGCAGGTCCACGCTGCCCTCGTCCGTGGACACCCGGCCACCCAGGTCGCTGCCGGTCACCTTGAAGTCCAGGGTCATCTTCTGGCCGTCATTGTCGATGTCGCCCACCAGGTGGTACGACTTCGCGTTCCGCACGGCAGTCGTGGCGCGCTGCACGGCCTCGTTCGGCGCGAGCGCCGCGACACCGTTGTCGACGGGTGCCGTCGACTCCGGCTTCCCGTCGTCCCCGCCACCCCCGCAGCCGCTCAGCAGGGCCGCCACCACAAACGCGAGCACACTTCCTCGGACTGTCGTCGATCTCATCGTCAGCTCCCTTGTGCCACCCCCCGTGGGTGAGCGGACAGGCAGGTACCCGCGATTGATCTCGGGCAATCCTTCGATCTGTCCGTCGCCGCAGGCGCAGGGCTCCTCTCGCGACGTCGCGGTCAGCCCTTGCGGCGGCGGGGGCGGTAGCTGGCGATCGTCGCGGGCAGGCCACGGCGGATGATGCCGGCCCAGTCGGTGTCGCCGCGGAGCACCGCCGCCGCCGTCTTGCGGGCCTGCTCGACGGTGAAGTGCGGCGGCAGCATCAGCTCGGCCGGATCGACAAGCGCGTTGATGACGACCGGCCGGTCGGCGGCCAGCGCCCGCTCCCAGACGCCGGGCACCTGCTCGGGAGCGTCGACCAGCTCCCCGTGCAGCCCGAGCACCTCGGCCCACTTGTGGTAGCCGATGTCCGGCAGTTGCTGGCTGTCCGGGAACATCGGCGTCCCCTCGCTGGAACGCTGTTCCCAGCTGACGAACGCCAGGTCCCTGTTGTTGAGCACCAGCACCACGAACCGCGGGTCGGCCCAGCCGCGCCAGTACTTCGCCACGGTGATCAGCTCGTTGACGCCGTTCATCTGCATGGCCCCGTCGCCGATCATCGCGATCAGCGGCCGGTCCGGGTGGGCGAACTTGGCGCTCAGCGCGTACGGCATGGCACCGCCCATCGACAACAGCGTCCCGGACAGGCTGGACAGCATCCCGGGTCGGACCTGCACGTGGCGGGCGTACCAGGCGGTCGCGGTGCCGCAGTCCACGGCGAGCATCGCGTCGTCGGGGAGCCTGTCGCTGAGCGTGGTGAACAGCAGTTGCGGGTTCACCGGGTCGGCGGTCTGCGCGGCCAGGTCGCGCTGGGCGCGTCGCCACGCCGAGGTGGCCTCGGCGATCTCCGCCCGCCAGGCGGTCGGGCCCGGGCCGGGGCCCAGCTCGTCCAGCAACGCCCGCAGAGTGGGTCGGGCGTCGCCGGTCAGGTTCACCTCGGTCGGGTAGCGCAGCCCGAGCTGCGTGCCGTCCAGGTCGATCTGCACCGCGCGAGCCTGCCCGGGTGGCGGGTAGAACTCCGAGTACGGCATGTTGCTGCCCACGATCAGCAACCGGTCGCAGCCGCTCATCAGCTGCCAGCTCGGCCGGGTGCCGAGCAGCCCGATCGCGCCTGTCACCCACGGCTCGCGGTGGTCGACGACTGTGAAGCCGAGCAGCGCGGTGGACACCCCGGCGCCGAGCCGGTGGGCGATCTCGCGGACCTCGTCCTCGGCGCCGAGTGCGCCCTGCCCGACAAGCATGGCCACCTTCTCGCCGCCGCGCAGCACCTCGGCGGCGCGGCGCAGGTCGGCCTGCGGCGGCACGGTAGGCGTGCTGCTCGGCACGTTGCTGGTGTGGTAGTAGCCGTGTGCGTGCGGCGGGTCCGGGATGGCCGGCTCGTCCTGCAGGTCCGACGGGAGGACCAGGGCGGTGACGGTACGCCGGGCCAGCGCCGTGCGGCACGCCCGGTCGACGAGGTGACGCACCTGCGCCGGGTGGTCGAGCTGGGCCAGGAATGCCGAGGCCACGTCCTTGTAGAGGGCGAGGAGATCTACCTCCTGGTAGTAGCCGCCACCCTCGGCGGTGACCGCGGTGTGCCCGACCAGGGCGACCACCGGCTGGTGGTCGAGTTTGGCGTCGTACAGGCCGTTGAGCAGGTGGATGGCTCCGGGCCCGCTGGTCACGAGCGCGCAGCCCAGCGGCCCGCCGCCGTACTTGACGTGCGCGGAGGCGGCGAAGCCCGCGGTTTCCTCGTGCCGTACCTGGACGAACTGGGCGCGCTCGTGCGTGCGTTGCAGGGCGGAGGTGATGCCGTTGATGCCGTCGCCGGGATAGCCGAAGTAGCGGCGTACGCCCCAGCTCGCCAGGCGGGAGACGATGTGGTCCGCGACGGTAGGACGTCGGGGCAGGGCGCCCTCTTCGCCCGGTGCCGTGTGCTCTGCGCTCACCTGGCTGGTCCTTCCCGTCGAGTCCGGTGCTGCACCGGTCGTTCCCCTTCCTGACCGGACAAAACACCCCCTCGGACGGGCGTCCGGGGTGAGGGTCGGCCGTCCGGCAGAATCGTCGGGTGCCCGTCCACCAGATCACCGACCCCGACGACGACCGGATCGCCGACTACCGCGCGCTCACCGACGTCGAGCTGCGCACCCGCTGGGAACCTCCGCACGGCCTGTTCATCGCCGAGGGCGAGCTGGTGCTGCGCCGAGCGCTGCGCGCCGGCTACCCGGCCCGGTCGTACCTCGTCGACGCCAAGCGCGTCGACCAGCTCGCCGACCTGGACACCGGCGACGCGCCCGTCTACGCCGCCACCCAGGACGTGCTGCAGCGGGCCACCGGTTTCCACGTACACCGGGGGGTGCTGGCGTCGTTCCACCGCCGTTCGCTGCCGACGGCGGCCGAGGTGCTCGCCGCCGCGCGCCGGGTGGTGATCCTGGAGGACGTCAACAACCACACGAACCTCGGCGCGATCTTCCGGGGCGCCGCCGCGCTGGGCGTCGATGCCGTGCTGCTGTCGCCGTCCTGCGCCGATCCGCTCTACCGGCGCAGCGTCCGGGTCAGCATGGGCGAGGTCTTCGCGATGCCGTACGCGAAGTTGGAGCGCTGGCCCGCCGGCCTCGACGAGGTGCGGGACGCGGGCTTCACAGTGCTCGCCATGACGCCGGCGCCGGACGCCGTGCCCATTCAGCGGTTGACCCCGGCGCAGCGGGCGCGGGCGGCGTTGCTGCTCGGCGCCGAGGGTCCCGGTCTCACCGCGGCGGCGCAGGCGGCCAGCGACGTGCGGGTGGTCGTCCCGATGCGGCGTGGCGTGGACTCGTTGAACGTCGCCGCCGCGGCGGCGGTGGCGTTCTGGGAACTGGGTCGCGACGATCCGCTTGCATGACCATGCGTCTTGTTGAATAATCTTCCCCGTGTCCAAGGTTCTCACCTCCCTGCCCATCGGCGAACGTGTCGGCATCGCCTTCTCCGGCGGCCTCGACACCTCTGTCGCGGTCGCGTGGATGCGCGACAAGGGCGCCGTCCCCTGCGCCTACACCGCCGACATCGGCCAGTACGACGAGCCCGACATCGGCTCGGTGCCCGGCCGTGCGCTCAGCTACGGCGCCGAGGTCGCCCGGCTGGTCGACTGCCGCGCCGCCCTGGTCGAGGAGGGGCTGGCGGCGCTGACCTGCGGCGCCTTCCACATCCGCTCGGGCGGGCGGGCGTACTTCAACACCACCCCGCTGGGCCGGGCGGTGACCGGGACCCTGCTGGTGCGGGCGATGATCTCCGACGACGTCCAGATCTGGGGCGACGGCTCGACCTTCAAGGGCAACGACATCGAGCGGTTCTACCGCTACGGCCTGCTGGCCAACCCGATGCTGCGCATCTACAAGCCGTGGCTCGACACCGACTTCGTCACCGAACTGGGTGGCCGCAAGGAGATGTCGGAGTGGCTGCTGGAGCGCGACCTGCCGTACCGGGACAGCACCGAGAAGGCCTACTCCACCGACGCCAACATCTGGGGCGCGACGCACGAGGCGAAGACGCTTGAGCACCTCGACACCGGCATCGAGACGGTCAGCCCGATCATGGGCGTCCGTTTCTGGGATCCGTCGGTGGAGATCCCGACCGAGGACGTCACCATCGGCTTCGACCAGGGCCGCCCGGTGACGATCAACGGCAAGGAGTTCGGCAGCCCCGTCGACCTGGTGCTGGAGGCCAACGCCATCGGCGGCCGGCACGGCCTGGGCATGTCCGACCAGATCGAGAACCGGATCATCGAGGCCAAGAGCCGGGGCATCTACGAGGCGCCCGGCATGGCGCTGCTGCACGCCGCGTACGAGCGGCTGGTCAACGCCATCCACAACGAGGACACCCTGGCCAACTACCACAGCGAGGGCCGCCGCCTCGGCCGCCTGATGTACGAGGGTCGCTGGCTCGACCCGCAGGCGCTGATGCTGCGCGAGTCGTTGCAGCGCTGGGTCGGCACGGCCGTCACCGGCGAGGTGACGCTGCGGCTGCGCCGGGGCGAGGACTACTCGATCCTGGACACGACCGGCCCCGCGTTCAGCTACCACCCGGACAAGCTGTCGATGGAGCGTACCGAGGACTCGGCGTTCGGCCCGTCCGACCGCATCGGCCAGCTCACCATGCGCAACCTGGACATCGCCGACTCGCGGGCGAAGCTGGAGCAGTACGCCTCCCTCGGCATGGTCGGCGGCGCGGCGCCCCAGCGGATGATCGGCGCCGCGCAGGCTGCCTCGACCGGGTTGATCGGCGCGATGCCCGAGGGCGGCGCGGAGGCCATCGCCTCCCGGGGTGTCACGTCCGCCGCCGACGAGGCACTCGACCGCGCCGCCATGGAGTTCGGCGTCGACTGACCGCCCGGCACGTCGAGGTCCGGGGTCACGGACGGTAACGTGTCGGCCGTGTTCCCTACCGTCCGTGAGGTCCTTGCCCTGGACCCCGTCCGCCACGGCGCTCCACGCGTGGTGGCCGGGGACGCCGGGCTGGACCGGCCGGTCCGCTGGGTGCACGTCGCCGAGGTGCCCGACATCGCCACCCTGCTGGGCGGCGGCGAGTTGGTGCTCACCACGGGCATCGGGCTGCCGGCCGACGACGCGGGTCTGCGCGCGTTCATCGGCGACCTCGCCGACGTCGGCGTCTCCGGGCTCGTCGTCGAGCTGGGCCGCCGCTACGTCAGCGGCGTGCCCCGGGTGATGATCGCCGCCGCCGAGCGGCGCGGCCTGCCCCTGGTCGAGCTGCGCCGGGCCACCCCGTTCGTGCGGATCACCGAGGCGGTGCACGCGCTGATCGTCGACGCGCAGCTCACCGAGCTGCGGGCCGCCGAGGAGATCCACCAGCGGTTCACCGAGCTCTCCGTCGAGGGTGCCGACGCGGCCGAGGTGATCCGGCAGGCGGCCGAGCTGTCCGGGTGCCCCGTCGTGCTGGAGAACCTGTCCCGGCAGGTCCTCGGGTACGACCCGGCGGGGGAGAGCGCCGAGCTGCTGCTGGACGGCTGGGAACAGCACTCGCGGCGGATCCGGCCGGCCGGGCGCACCGCGTACGACCCGGACAGCGGCTGGCTGGTGACTGTCGTCGGCGCCCGGGGGCAGGACTGGGGGCGACTGCTGCTGCGCTGGCCGGCCGGCGGGGACGCGTCAAGCGCCCGGGCCGGCGAGCCGGCAGTCGCCCCACCGACCCGGCTCACCATCCTCATCGAGCGGGCCGCGTCCACCCTCGCGCTGGGCCGGTTGATCCGCCGCGACGCCGAAGGGCTGGAACGGCAGCTCCACCGCACCCTGCTCACGGCATTGCTCGACCACTCCCGACCTGTCGACGAGGTGGCGCTGCGGGCCAAGGCGCTCGGCGTGGCGCTGGACCGGCGGCACCTCGTCGGCGTGATGGTCCGCCAGCGGGCCGACGACCCCGCCGGAGAGGGCGGCCCCGAGGCCGGCCAGGCCCGGCTGCGGGACCTGTCCGAGGCCGTCGGCCAGGCACTGCGGGAGGCCAAGCTCACCGCGCTGACCAGCGCGGTCGACGACAACTCGGTGGGCGCGCTGCTGGCGCTGCCCGACCCGGCCGCCGAGGACCGCGCGCTGTCCGCGTTCGCCCACGCGCTTCGTCGGGTACGCCTCGACGCCGGCACCGGCCGCGCGGCAGCCGGCGACTTCTCGCGTGGTGGTGTCCCGGGCGCGGTGATCGTGGCCGCCGGGTCCGGTGTGAGTAATCTGCGCGAGGCGCGGCGGTCGCTCGTCGAGGCGCGGCAGGTCGCCGAAGCGGCCCGGCGGGACCGGCGGGCCCTGCCGATCTTCCGGCTGCCGCACGTCGGCCTCGCGGGGCTGCTGCACCTGCTGCGCGACGAGCCCCGGCTGCAGACCTTCGTGGAGCGCGAACTCGGCCCGCTGCTGCAGTACGACGCCCAGCACCCCCGGGAGCGGCTCCTCGACACCCTCCGCGCGTACCTGGAGCAGGGGCGCAACAAGTCCGCCGGCGCCGCGGCCGCCCACCTGTCCCGCCCGGCCTTCTACGAGCGCCTGGCCCGCATCGCCCGCATCCTCGACGTGGACCTCGACTCGGTAGAGGCAAGCCTCTCCCTACACGTGGCCCTACTGGCCCTGGAAGCAGTAAGAACCCCCTAACCCCCACCCCCGGCTGGTTGATCATGAAGTTATTGCCATGACACGCCGCTTGGGGTCAAGGGGTGAGTGCAATCGTTAGGCGGCGATGAGGTGGTCCAGGCGTTCGGCTGGGGTTG